>NZ_CAEL01000040.1 GCF_000321025.1 Peptoniphilus senegalensis JC140 | reverse complement strand
AACCTGAAATTAATTTCAGGTTATTTTTATTATTTGAGTAATTAAATTAGTGCATTGCAAACAAGCCGAGTGTAATCAATCGGCTTGCTTTTTAGTGTTTTTCCAAATCTTATGCTGCTTTTAATCCTTTTTTCTCGGCTTTTGCCTCCATTACTCTTGCATAGTAGATTCTTAAGAATTTGTTTAAGCCTGCAAATTTACAAACTTTTTTGGCTTTTCCTTCTTTTTCTTTTTTTATCATGTAATTATATATTTCATTTTCTGGATTTTTTGCACTCATCATACACTTCATTGCCTGGTAGCCTACTTTTCTTAGTATTGCGTTCCCTCTTTTGCTTATTTTCCTTTGATCTGCTTTAAAGTTTCCTGATTCATATGGTGGCGAATCTATTCCAATAAAGGATATTAGGCTTTTTTTGTTTTTAAATTTTGTTAGGTCTCCAAATTCTGCTACTATTTGTACTGCTAATTTTTCTGATATGCCTGAGAATTTTTTTGCTTCTTGATATTCTTCTAAGGGCTCGGATATTTCTATCATTTGTGATAGAATGTTATTTAGAATCTGATTTATTTGTTTTATCAGGTTTATTCCTTCTCTGATATTCGTTTCTATTTTTGAGTTATGGGAAGGCTGAGTTGAGATGCTATCCTCTGCTAATTTGTAAATTGCTTTTGCTTTGTTTGCGTTTGGATGGTATCTCTTTTCTTTTGCCCAAGTTTTATATTCTTCTACAAATTCTTCTTCTGTTTTTTCTAATACTAAATCTTTATGCCACCATTTTTCTAAAAAGTCTAATAATTTATCTTTTGAAAAGTCTCCTGTATTATGTGGGATTAGTTTTTTTATTCCTGGAAATATTTGATGTACTGTTTGTTCTATGTAGTTGATTTGGTTTATTCTTAGCTCCATGTAATGTTGGTAGCTTCTGTTTAATTCTTTTAGGACTCTGTAGTTTTCTTCATCTACTTTGTATTCTTCTAATTCTTTCCAATACATTAGTCCATATTCTGCTATTTGTTTTGCGTCTATCTTATCATTTTTTGCTTTTCTAAAGTTTAATGCTCGGCAATATTGTTTCATTTTTAATGGATTTATTACTGCTACAAAGTAGTCTCTTTCTTTTAATTCGTAAAGTATTGGTAGATGATATTTTCCTGTTGCTTCCATTGTTATTTTTATTTCTTCTTTTATTTTTTCTAGTTTCTTTAATAATTCTTCGACTTTACTTTTGTTTAGATATACATCAAATGGTTTCCAGATTATTTTGCTTCCTTCTTCTAATGCACAAACTGTAATTTTCTCTTTTGATATGTCTATTCCTACAGATATCATGGTTCTCCTTCTTTCTTTTTATTTTGTAGTTTCTACCTGCACCATTACACTCTTTTTAGCTTGTGACACGGACGTTTTGCCCAACCTGCTTAACCGAATATGAATAATGAAGAGGTAGTTGACAGTTTTTATGGCGGATGTTTCAACCCTAAAACAGCCTCGTCATACTACTTCTTCATTATACAAAAATAGTGCAAGATAGGAATTACTTCCTTTCTTACACTATTTATGGTACTAAAA
>NZ_CAEL01000041.1 GCF_000321025.1 Peptoniphilus senegalensis JC140 | reverse complement strand
AAATAATATTGCGACACTTACTCTAAACTAAGTTCGTGCATAAATATTTCAAACGGAGTTTGATAATTTAGACACTTCCTAGGTCTATTATTAAGCTCCATTATATTTTTAATTAAATCTTCAACTTCAATTTTAGCCAAATCTGTTTTCTTTGGATAATATTCTCTTAATAAACCATTTGAATTTTCGTTACTTCCTCTTTGCCATGCTGAATATGGGTCGGCAAAATAGAAGTCTATTCCCATATTTTCAATTTCTTTATAACAAGCAAATTCCTTACCTCTATCTGAAGTGAAACTTTTTAAAGCAAATTTTGGTAGAGATTTTATTAGCTTTTTCATAGCTTCAAGCATTGAATCTTTGCTTCTATCTTTCATCGGTAAAGCTATATAGAACCTTGATTTCATTTCAACGAAGGTTGCGAAGCATCCTTTGCTTTTTCCTCTTGATGACACAACAGTATCTAATTCCCAATGACCGAATTCTACTCTCTTTTTAACTATATTAGGTCTTTTTCTTATAGAGGTTCCAATATTAAACTTTCCTCTAGTTTCTTTAGACTTTCTTGATTTTCCTTTTCTTCTAAGTTTGCTTAGGTCGAATTCAATAAATCCTGAATAAATCCAATTATATATGGTTTTAAAAGAAACTATTCTAGCTAGCACGGTAGATGCTATCTGTTCTGGTGACCATCTAGAGTTTAGTTTATTTAGGATTATATTTTTTATGGTATCAGTATATTTAGTTTTTCTTCCTTTATGTGATGACTTATATCTCTTGTCTTTATCTGCATCTATTGCCTTGTAAGTTCCCTTGCATCTTTTTAGTTCTCTAGATATTGTTGAATGGTGAAAACCTAAAATTTTCGATATTCTTCTAGAAGAATATCCTTCTTTGTGTAAAACCTCTATCTTATTTCTTTCATTTAGTGTAAGATATTTATGACTCATATTGACCTCCGTGTGTGTTTTTGTCGTTACTAACATTTTACACGAAGTTAGTTAATATGAGTTTTTATTTTTTATTTAGTGTCGCATTTAATTTTACAACTTATC
>NZ_CAEL01000042.1 GCF_000321025.1 Peptoniphilus senegalensis JC140 | reverse complement strand
GGACCAATGCCACAAACAAGAGAACACATTCTACTAGCTCGTCAAGTAGGTGTACCAAAGATAGTAGTATTCCTAAACAAAGAAGACCAAGTAGATGACCCAGAACTAATCGAATTAGTAGAAATGGAAATCAGAGACCTACTAAGTGAATACGACTTTGACGGAGACAACACACCAATCGTAGTAGGATCAGCACTAAAAGCCCTAGAAGATCCAGAAGGAGAATGGGGAGACAAAGTAGCAAAACTAATGGAAGAAGTAGACGAATACATTCCAACACCAGCAAGAGACACAGAGCACCCATTCCTAATGCCAATCGAAGACATCTTCTCAATCACAGGAAGAGGAACAGTAGCAACAGGAAGAGTAGAACAAGGTGTAGTAAAAGTAGGCGACACAGTAGAAGTAGTAGGACTAACAGAAGAAAAGAGACAAGTAGTAGTAACCGGAGTAGAAATGTTTAGAAAACAACTAGACCAAGCAGAAGCCGGAGACAACATCGGAGCCCTACTAAGAGGAGTACAAAGAGAAGAAATCGAAAGAGGACAAGTCCTAGCAGCACCAGGAACAATCCACCCACACACAAAATTCGAAGCAGAAGTATATGTACTAACAAAAGAAGAAGGTGGAAGACATACACCATTCTTTAACGGATACAGACCACAATTCTACTTCAGAACAACAGACGTAACAGGAGACATCCAACTAAAAGAAGGAACAGAAATGGTAATGCCAGGAGACAACTCCACATTTACAGTAACACTAATCACACCAATCGCAATGGACGAAGGATTAAGATTTGCCATTCGTGAAGGTGGAAGAACAGTAGCATCTGGAGTAGTATCTAAGATT
>NZ_CAEL01000043.1 GCF_000321025.1 Peptoniphilus senegalensis JC140 | reverse complement strand
GTCTAAAGTTCTTGACAATAAAAAATGGGAAGCTACATTAGATAGGGAACTAAAGAAAGACGAGAAAGTTATAATTACTCAAGTTGAAAAGGGTAAAAAAGAATCTGAGCAAGAAGAGTTAACTGTTGCTGAAAAGGAAAATAACAAACCGGCTGCAAGTATTGCAGATAGAATTAAATCTGATAAATTACATCCTGTAGATATTTCTGTTTGGGAGAATGATGAAATTAATTGGAAAAATGGAGTTGAGCTTGACACTTCTGTAAATGATCCTGAGCTTAGAAGAGCCTTTGATGAGGCGAATTTTGAAGGCGTCGGCAGAGATTCTAGTTTACAAGCACCAAATGGAAAAGATGGAAAGATAGTGGTAACTTTTGGAGATACTTCATCGATAACAGTTATGGCTCAAAAACTCTATGTTTTTCCACATGTAACTGCTTCTTCATATACAAACACACCAAAGGATGCAGTAACAACAACTTTCTTCTTAGGCGAAGGAAGTAAAGTTAAAAGTGGTTTAAATGAACAAGTGGGAAATGCAGAACATCCTATTCCTTTCCAAACATTTAAGATAAAACCAGGTACAAATGTTCATAACTTCCTACTGCCAACTAATAAGAATATTTTTGATAATATTTCTGCGATGCTAGCTGATGATTCTTATTCTGATCTTAAATGGGAGCCAGAAAACTATATAGTAAATGAAAATAATAACAAATTTACTGCAAA
>NZ_CAEL01000044.1 GCF_000321025.1 Peptoniphilus senegalensis JC140 | reverse complement strand
GTAGCCGGTGGTTTTGCTTATGCGGTCCAAAGGACCTTTATTACTAGCTGCGCCTCAAGGGCGCCTGTGGTTTACCACTCGCAAGTTTTTCTTGCTAACCCCTGAAGGGGTCTGTGTTATCCATTGTTATCTGACCACTTAATTCATCTTCTTTAAGTTGATTTTGTATATATTCTTTTATTGCTTTTGTATTCTTGCCTGCTGTGTCTACATAATATCCTCTACACCAGAATTGTCTTCCTCTATATTTATATTTTAGACTTCCCCATTTTTCATATATCATTATACTGCTTTTCCCTTTTAAAAATCCCATAAAACTTGATATGCTTAATTTTGGGGGAATCTCTAGTAACATGTGCACATGATCTGGACATACTTCTGCTTCTATTATGTTTACTTCTTTCCAACTGCATAGTTCCCTTAAAATTGCTCCTATCTCTAATCTTTTACTTCCGTAAAATACTTTTCTTCTGTATTTTGGTGCAAATACTATATGATATTTACAATTCCATTTTGTGTGTGATAAACTATGCGTATGATTTAAATTCATAAAAAACCTCCTGTTATTTTGTGTTTTGGTAAACCACAAATTTATTTTAACACGGAGGTGTTTTTTTATTTGTTTTTCATCGCTAAAGCTAAATTGAACCCCCGGTCCAACCGGGGGTATTCTAATTACAAAAA
>NZ_CAEL01000045.1 GCF_000321025.1 Peptoniphilus senegalensis JC140 | reverse complement strand
GTATGTTACAGGCAGTAGCATAAATAGAAAAGGGAGGTATCCTAAAATGGATAAAAACAGTTTATCACATACATCATGGAATTGTAAGTATCACATAGTATTTGCTCCGAAATACAGGAGACAAGTAATATATGGAAGATTAAAACAAGATATTGGAAAAATATTAAGAGACTTATGTGAGAGAAAAGGAATAAACATAATAGAATCAGAATGTTGTCCAGACCATATTCATATGTTGTTGGAAATCCCACCAAAATATAGCATATCTCAAACAATGGGATATTTAAAAGGAAAAAGTAGCCTGATAATATTTGATAGGCACGCAAACTTAAAATATAAATATGGAAATAGACATTTTTGGTGCAGAGGATATTATGTAGACACAGCAGGAAAAAATGCGAAAAAGATACAAGAATATATAAAAAATCAATAAAAAGAAGATTACATGGCAGATCAAATAAGTATTAAAGAATTTGTAGACCCGTTTACGGGTGAGCAAGTAAACAAAAGCAAAAAATAAAGAGCTTTAGCACTAGCTGTGAAAATTGGTGCGCGAGAAAGAAAGTTCAAAGCATGGAATGCTGCCGGTAACAGCCCCTTATAGGGG
>NZ_CAEL01000046.1 GCF_000321025.1 Peptoniphilus senegalensis JC140 | reverse complement strand
TATAGCAAAAGTTCAAAAAATATGTTATATTAGAAAAGTGAAGTGCTGGTGTAGCTCAATTGGTAGAGCAACTGACTTGTAATCAGTAGGTTAGGGGTTCAAGTCCTCCCACCAGCTCCAATAAATCTATGGGATTTATATGGAGGAGTTCCCGAGTTGGCCAAAGGGGACGGACTGTAAATCCGTTAGCTTAGCTTTCAGTGGTTCAAATCCACTCTCCTCCACCAAAAAACTTTATAAAAAATTTACTTATGCGGATGTGGCTCAGTGGTAGAGCATCGCCTTGCCAAGGCGAGGGTCGCGAGTTCGAATCTCGTCATCCGCTCCATTTTTTTATGTATCCTTAGCTCAGCTGGATAGAGCGTCTGGCTACGGACCAGAAGGTCGGGGGTTCGAATCCTCTAGGATACGCCATTAAAAACTTGTAATTTATATTACAAGCTTTTTTGTTTTATGCAGGAGTGCTGGAATAGGCAGACAGGCATGTTTGAGGGGCATGTGCGAGAAATCGCGTGAGGGTTCAAGTCCCTCTTTCTGCACCATAAAGACTACTTAACTTTTGTTAAGTAG
>NZ_CAEL01000047.1 GCF_000321025.1 Peptoniphilus senegalensis JC140 | reverse complement strand
TCAACAGTTTTATTATCCCCAAGTTTTATTTTTATAGTTGAACCAGCAATACCTTGACCCTTAATAACCTTGTCGCCTTCAGTTGCTTTTTCAGCTGTAGGTTTTGCAGATGTCACTTTTTTTCTCTTCCATGTTCCAGTAATAGTTTCATCTTTTTCTGCCTTACCTATTCTTGTTGGATTCCAACCAGAAAAAGTCCATTCATAAATATTTGTAACTTCTCCAGAATTATCTGTTACTGTTTCAACAAAATTAGCAGGTTTAGTTGGGTCATAAGATTCTCCCTTTTTAACCTTAACCTCACTTGGCAATTTATCTTTTAATTCTTTAGGTAAAGAATTGATATCACTATTGCCATTGTCAGTATCGTAAGCTTTAAATTCAAATTTTACTTTATAAGACTTAATTGCC
>NZ_CAEL01000048.1 GCF_000321025.1 Peptoniphilus senegalensis JC140 | reverse complement strand
TTTTTGTGTGAAAATTTTAAATTAAAAAATCTCAAAAAATTTTAAAAAAGTATTTGACAAGATGATTTTCATTTTTTATAATAACAAGCAAATCATAATTTTATTTATAAAAAATATTGGAAAAAACGAGTAGGTTTATTAAAGTTTTCAGAGAGTGGGCGTTTGGTGAAAGCCTATAATGGAGATAAATTCGAAAATCCTTTTTCTTAATGCAAGTCTGAACCTTAGTAAGATTTGCCGCTTTAGTAGGCGTTATCTATACTCGGCATTGATTGATGCTTGTTAAGAGAGCTTACATATTTGTAGGAACTAAGGTGGTAACGCGATAATTCGTCCTTTGTCTATTATTTAGACAAGGGACTTTTTTTATTT
>NZ_CAEL01000049.1 GCF_000321025.1 Peptoniphilus senegalensis JC140 | reverse complement strand
TTTCACTCCCCTCCCGGGGTTCTTTTCACCTTTCCCTCACGGTACTTGTTCGCTATCGGTCACCAAGTAGTATTTAGCCTTAGGGGGTGGTCCCCCCATATTCCCACTGAATTTCTCGTGTTCCGTGGTACTCTTTTGTGTCGGATATTTTCGCTTTCGCCTACAGGACTCTTACCTTCTTTGGTTCTTCTTCCCAGATGATTCGGCTGGCTATTTTCTCTTTTTACACTTCGGGCTCTTCCCTGTTCGCTCGCCGCTACTTGGGGAATCGAGTTTTCTTTCTTTTCCTCAGGTTACTTAGATGTTTCAGTTCACCTGGTTCGCTTCCTATAGTTATGGATTGGCTATAGGATACC
>NZ_CAEL01000050.1 GCF_000321025.1 Peptoniphilus senegalensis JC140 | reverse complement strand
TCTTCGAGGTGGGTTTCCCCATTCGGATATCTACGGGTCTTTGGATATTTGCTCCTTACCGTAGCTTTTCGCAGCTTGTCACGTCCTTCTTCGCCTCTTGGTGCCTAGGCATTCTCCTAGTGCTCTTTTTAACTTGACCTTTGTTAATAAACATTTCTGTTTATTTCCAGTTTATTGTTTTGTTTAAGAAATTTTGATTAGTTTTTAAGTTGTTATGGTTCTCTTCTTTTTTCAAAGAAGTTTTCAACCTTCACGCTAATTGCATGTCGGTATGGTGGAGATAAGGAGATTCGAACTCCTGACCTCCTGCTTGCAAGGCAGGCGCTCTCCCAACTGAGCTATACCCCC
>NZ_CAEL01000051.1 GCF_000321025.1 Peptoniphilus senegalensis JC140 | reverse complement strand
CACGTCTAAGCAGTAAGGTGTGAATGTAGGCAAATCCGCATTCTTTAACATTGAGCTGTGATAGCGAAGCTCTTCGAGCGAAGTTCCTGATTTCATACTGCCAAGAAAAGCCTCTAGTGAGGTGAGAGGTGCCCGTACCGCAAACCGACACAGGTAGTCGAGGAGAGAATCCTAAGGTGAGCGAGAGAACTCTCGTTAAGGAACTCGGCAAAATGACCCCGTAACTTAGGGATAAGGGGTGCTCTGGTAGGGTGCAAGCCCGAGAGAGCCGCAGTGAATGGGCCCAAGCGACTGTTTATCAAAAACACAGGTCTCAGCTAAACCGTAAGTGATGTAT
>NZ_CAEL01000052.1 GCF_000321025.1 Peptoniphilus senegalensis JC140 | reverse complement strand
ATATATGCTCCCAAAAGTTTGCTATTATGGCTAAAGGTGTTTTCTCTATACAATAATTAAAAGATTGTATTGAATAAAAATTTTTGGGAAATAATTAATTTGGCAAGAATGCCCAGCTTGTAATTAGGGTAGTCGCCTTTGCCAATATGCAGTAGAAGATGTCAGGCAGTAAGCAAAAAGTCCGGAAGCGTTAAAAAAATTTTGCTGTTTGAGTTAGCGAAGCTAACGAGTTCAAAATTTTTAGCTGGAGGGCTTTTTGCGTAGCCGTGGGTCGAGGCCCCTGCCAGGGCACGGGGGTGTGGGGGAGGTCAAAGGAGGGG
>NZ_CAEL01000053.1 GCF_000321025.1 Peptoniphilus senegalensis JC140 | reverse complement strand
TTGCGGTGGGTTTCCCCATTCGGATATCTACGGGTCACGGGATATTTGCTCCTTGCCGTAGCTTTTCGCAGCTTGTCACGTCCTTCTTCGCCTCTTGGTGCCTAGGCATTCTCCTAGTGCTCTTTTTAACTTGACCTTTGTTAATAAACATTTCTGTTTATTTCCAGTTTTATTGTTTTGTTTAAGAAATTTTGATTAGTTTTTAAGTTGTTATGGTTCAAAACTTAGTATAACTAAGTTGTGGTGGACCTGGGTGGACTCGAACCACCGACCTCACGCTTATCAGGCGTGCGCTCTAACCAGCTGAGCTACAGGTCC
>NZ_CAEL01000054.1 GCF_000321025.1 Peptoniphilus senegalensis JC140 | reverse complement strand
ACATCCACAAAGTTTTGACGGCTGGCTGCAATCAGTTATTCGTCTGAATGAAGAAGAAATGGCTACGTATGCTGAACAAGCTGTTGCTCCGATTATTGAAGAAAAAAGACCTGTGCGTAAACCGACACTACAAGTAACGGCTGCAAAACGTGTACAACCTGTAGTACCACCGCAACCTGTCACAGGACCAGCAGAAGAAGTATTTGAAGACGACATGTCGTTGCCAGTCGCACCGTCTGTTGTACAGCCACCAATGACCCAACAAGTAACACCGTCACAACAGCAACCGTCGCCATATGTAGATCCTGCGACG
>NZ_CAEL01000055.1 GCF_000321025.1 Peptoniphilus senegalensis JC140 | reverse complement strand
AAGGGACAAAAGTCCCCAATAGTCTTAGGTAGCTCAATGGTGGAGCAACCGGCTGTTAACCGGTAGGCTGTGGGTTCGAGTCCCACCCTGAGAGCCAAAGAAAAGATAAGCCGGGGTGGCGGAACTGGCAGACGCACAGGACTTAAAATCCTGCGGTGGTTAAACACCGTATCGGTTCGATTCCGATTCTCGGCACCAAAAGAATAGTAGCCGGGTAAAAAATGACGCGGGATGGAGCAGTCTGGTAGCTCGTCGGGCTCATAACCCGAAGGCCGGAGGTTCAAATCCTTCTCCCGCTACC
>NZ_CAEL01000056.1 GCF_000321025.1 Peptoniphilus senegalensis JC140 | reverse complement strand
ATAAGGCCCTGTGGTCAAGCGGTTAAGACACCACCCTTTCACGGTGGTATCCCGGGTTCGATTCCCGGCAGGGTCACCAGAGAGGACGCATAGCTCAGTTGGGAGAGCATCTGCCTTACAAGCAGGGGGTCATAGGTTCGAGCCCTATTGTGTCCACCAAAATGGCCTGGTAGTTCAGTTGGTTAGAATGCCAGCCTGTCACGCTGGAGGTCGTCGGTTCGAGCCCGATCCAGGTCGCCAATAAAAA
>NZ_CAEL01000057.1 GCF_000321025.1 Peptoniphilus senegalensis JC140 | reverse complement strand
CGTCATGTGCTCGTTTCACCAAAATAGCATGGTATACTAAAGGAAAAAACGTGGGGGCAAATGTGCCTCCTTTTTATATGAGGTGTCTTTGTGGGATTAACAAAAAAGCAACGTGCGACGGAATTTATGAAAGCGCACAGTGCATTATTACAATGTCCAATTTGTCATGAGAAAATGAATGTAGAACAAACGGGTACGGTTCGTTGCGCGCAAAATCATGCATTTGATATGGC
>NZ_CAEL01000058.1 GCF_000321025.1 Peptoniphilus senegalensis JC140 | reverse complement strand
AAGGTGACCACGGAACATTAACTGGAATCGATAAAGACGGTAAAAATGTAACAGGCGCTGCAAAATTAGCATTTAATGTTAAGAAGACAGCAACATGGGCAGACATGGCAAAATACATTCCAACAGCAGTAGCAGCAAAAGAATGGAAAGTAGCCGACCCAGCATGGGACCCACAATTACCAGCAAACACAGAAACAGTAGTAGCAGGAACATACACAGCACAATACGCAG
>NZ_CAEL01000059.1 GCF_000321025.1 Peptoniphilus senegalensis JC140 | reverse complement strand
GAAGCACCAAAAGCTGGCGACAAAGAAATCAAAGGAACAGCACCAGCAGGATCTGACGTAACAGTAAAACTTCCAGATGGAACAGAAATCAAAGCAAAAGCAGACCAAGATGGAAAATGGACAGCAAACGTACCAGCAGACAAAGAATTAGCAGAAAACGATGAAATCAAAGTTGTAGCAAAAGACGGAGATAAAGAACCATCAGAAGAAGT
>NZ_CAEL01000060.1 GCF_000321025.1 Peptoniphilus senegalensis JC140 | reverse complement strand
AAATAAGCAAAAAAATCGGTTATGCGTTAAAAATTTTCAACTGTTTGAGCTCGAAGAGCGAGTTTTGAAAATTTAGCATGACCGATTTTTTTGGACTTTCAGCGCGTGGGGTTCAAAGGGGGTGGTTTAAGGAGGGGGAAAAGGGGCCTCGCAATG
>NZ_CAEL01000061.1 GCF_000321025.1 Peptoniphilus senegalensis JC140 | reverse complement strand
ATAAAAGGCTTTATTGAGGGTGCAAAAACGCTAGGATCACCCCCGCACACGCGGGGACTACCAAGGTAGATAGGGGCAGCATAGGACCTCAAGGGGATCACCCCCGCACACGCGGGGACTACAGGAAATCCTAAGTGATTTTTCTTATACTCCA
>NZ_CAEL01000062.1 GCF_000321025.1 Peptoniphilus senegalensis JC140 | reverse complement strand
TTGCCCTTTTTAGACTCGCTTTCGCTGCGGCTCCACATCTGTAATGTTTAACCTTGCTAATAATCGTAACTCGCTGGCCCGTTCTACAAAAAGTACACGATCGTGGTCTATAGCCACTTTCGCTGCTTGTAAACACTAGGTTTCAGATTCTG
>NZ_CAEL01000063.1 GCF_000321025.1 Peptoniphilus senegalensis JC140 | reverse complement strand
CTGCCCTATTTAGACTCGCTTTCGCTGCGGCTCCACATCTTAGATGTTTAACCTTGCTAATAATCGTAACTCGCTGGCCCGTTCTACAAAAAGTACACGATCGTGGTGCGAAACCACTTTCGCTGCTTGTAAACACTAGGTTTCAGATTCTA
>NZ_CAEL01000064.1 GCF_000321025.1 Peptoniphilus senegalensis JC140 | reverse complement strand
ATAAAAAATATATGGCGGCGTAGCTCAGTTGGCTAGAGCATACGGTTCATACCCGTAGTGTCAGGAGTTCAAATCTCTTCGCCGCTACCATTTTAAAATACGGTTTGTGTTACATAAACCGCTACCAT
>NZ_HE610720.1:3493-5181 GCF_000321025.1 Peptoniphilus senegalensis JC140 | reverse complement strand
TGAAACATGATAATTAAATAGTGTGAAGATAAAAAAAGATTCGTAATGAATCACAGATTCGTAAAGAATCACAAGCAAACCAGAAATTCGTTTAGTTTGATAAAACTAATGAGTCATACAAATTTTTAATTGAGAGTTTGATCCTGGCTCAGGACGAACGCTGGCGGCGCGCTTAACACATGCAAGTCGAGCGATGAAATTTTAACAGAACCCTTCGGGGCGAAGATAAAATGGATTAGCGGCGGACGGGTGAGTAACACGTGAGTAACCTGCCTTAGACATTGGGATAGCCTCGGGAAACCGGGATTAATACCGAATAACATCACATAGACACATGTCATTGTGATCAAAACTCCGGTGGTCTAAGATGGACTCGCGTCCCATTAGCTAGTTGGTAGGTAACGGCCTACCAAGGCGACGATGGGTAGCCGGCCTGAGAGGGTGAACGGCCACATTGGAACTGAGAAACGGTCCAAACTCCTACGGGAGGCAGCAGTGGGGAATATTGCACAATGGGGGAAACCCTGATGCAGCGACGCCGCGTGAACGAAGAAGGCTTTCGAGTCGTAAAGTTCTTTTATATGGGAAGATAATGACGGTACCATAAGAAAAAGCCCCGGCTAACTACGTGCCAGCAGCCGCGGTAATACGTAGGGGGCTAGCGTTGTCCGGAATCACTGGGCGTAAAGGGTTCGCAGGCGGAAATGCAAGTCAGATGTAAAAGGCAGTAGCTTAACTACTGTAAGCATTTGAAACTGCATATCTTGAGAAGAGTAGAGGTAAGTGGAATTTTTAGTGTAGCGGTGAAATGCGTAGATATTAAAAAGAATACCGGTGGCGAAGGCGACTTACTGGGCTCATTCTGACGCTGAGGAACGAAAGCGTGGGTAGCAAACAGGATTAGATACCCTGGTAGTCCACGCTGTAAACGATGAGTGCTAGGTGTCGGCGTAAGTCGGTGCCGCAGTTAACACAATAAGCACTCCGCCTGGGGAGTACGTGCGCAAGCATGAAACTCAAAGGAATTGACGGGGACCCGCACAAGCAGCGGAGCATGTGGTTTAATTCGAAGCAACGCGAAGAACCTTACCAAGGCTTGACATACTGAGGAAAGACTTAGAGATAAGTCCCTCTCTTCGGAGACCTCAATACAGGTGGTGCATGGTTGTCGTCAGCTCGTGTCGTGAGATGTTGGGTTAAGTCCCGCAACGAGCGCAACCCTTATCTTTAGTTGCCAGCATTTCGGATGGGAACTCTAAAGAGACTGCCGATGATAAATCGGAGGAAGGTGGGGATGACGTCAAATCATCATGCCCTATATGCCTTGGGCTACACACGTGCTACAATGGAAGGTACAAAGGGAAGCAAAATAGTGATATTAAGCAAACCTCAAAAAGCCTTTCTCAGTTCGGATTGTACTCTGCAACTCGAGTACATGAAGATGGAGTTGCTAGTAATCGCAGATCAGAATGCTGCGGTGAATGCGTTCCCGGGTCTTGTACACACCGCCCGTCACACCATGGGAGCTTGTAATACCCGAAGCCTGCGAGCGAACCGTAAGGAAGCAGCAGTCGAAGGTAGGATAAGTGACTGGGGTGAAGTCGTAACAAGGTAGCCGTATCGGAAGGTGCGGCTGGATCACCTCCTTTCTAAGGAAAGAAAATCTTCACACTATATTAATTATATAT
>NZ_HE610720.1:0-2354 GCF_000321025.1 Peptoniphilus senegalensis JC140 | reverse complement strand
AAGTTAATAGTCGTAGACCCGAAACCGTGTGATCTATCCATGGGCAGAGTGAAGTTGAAGTAAAATTCAATGGAGGCTCGAACCGGGTAGCGTTTAAAAGCTATCGGATGACCTGTGGATAGGGGTGAAAAGCCAAACGAACACGGAGATAGCTGGTTCTCCTCGAAATAGCTTTAGGGCTAGCCTCTAGTGGAAACATGAAAAGGGGGTAGAGCACTGACTGGTCGCGGGGCATGCATATGTTACCAAGACCTATCAAACTCCGAATACCATATCATGCACTAGGGAGTCAGACTATGTGGGATGAGCTTCATAGTCGAAAGGGAAAGAGCCCAGACCATCAGCTAAGGTCCCAAAATTATAGTTAAGTGGGAAAGGATGTGGAGTTACTGAGACAACTAGGATGTTGGCTTAGAAGCAGCCACTCATTCAAAGAGTGCGTAATAGCTCACTAGTCAAGTGACTCTGCGCCGAAGATAACCGGGGCTAAACTATATACCGAAGCTATGGAACGTTAAACGTTGGTAGAGGAGCAATGTATGGAGGACGAAGCAGAAGCCGTAAGGCACTGTGGACACCATACAAGAGAGAATGCTGGCATGAGTAGCGAGAGGTGAGTGAGAATCTCACCCGTCGAAAACCCAAGGATTCCTGAGCAAGGCTCGTCCACTCAGGGTAAGTCGGGACCTAAGGCGAGGCTGAAAAGCGTAGTCGATGGACAACAGGTTGAAATTCCTGTACCGATACAATCGCAATAAAGGAAGTGGGGACGCAGGAGGAAAATAAGAGCGCCCAGTTGGTGAGGCGTGCAAGCGCAAAGTCTGGAAAGTAGGCAAATCCGCTTTCCAATAAGGATGAAGCGTGATGCGGATCGAAAACAAGTAGAGAAGCTTATGAATCCACACTGCCAAGAAAAGCCACTACAAGAGAAGTATCGCCCGTACCGTAAACCGACACAGGTAGGTGAGGAGAGAATCCTAAGACGAGCGGAAAAACCTTTGTTAAGGAACTCGGCAAAATGACCCCGTAACTTCGGGAGAAGGGGAGCCCCTGTAAAAGGGGGCCGCAGTGAAAAGGCCCAAGCGACTGTTTACCAAAAACACAAGTTTCTGCGAAGTCGAAAGACGAAGTATAGGAGCTGACACCTGCCCGGTGCTGGAAGGTTAAGGGAAAAAGTTAGCGCAAGCGAAGCTTAGAACTGAAGCCCCAGTAAACGGCGGCCGTAACTATAACGGTCCTAAGGTAGCGAAATTCCTTGTCGGGTAAGTTCCGACCCGCACGAAAGGTGTAACGATTTGGGCACTGTCTCAACAAAGGATCCGGTGAAATTGTAGTAGCGGTAAAGATGCCGCTTACCCACGACAGGACGGAAAGACCCCGTGGAGCTTTACTGTAGGCTGAGATTGAATTTTGGGATTAAATGTACAGAATAGGTGGGAGGCAGAGAAATAGGTACGCCAGTATCTATGGAGCCACCGTTGGGATACCACTCTTTTAATGCTAGAATTCTAACCTACCCCCATGAATCTGGGGAAGGGACACTCTCAGTTGGACAGTTTGACTGGGGCGGTCGCCTCCGAAAGAGTAACGGAGGCGCTCAAAGGTTCCCTCAGCACGGATGGAAATCGTGCGAAGAGTGCAAAGGCAGAAGGGAGCTTAACTGCGAGACCAACAAGTCGAGCAGATGCGAAAGCAGGACTTAGTGATCCGGTGGTACCGAGTGGAAGGGCCATCGCTCAACGGATAAAAGCTACCCCGGGGATAACAGGCTTATCTCCCCCAAGAGTCCACATCGACGGGGAGGTTTGGCACCTCGATGTCGGCTCGTCTCATCCTGGGGCTGAAGTAGGTCCCAAGGGTTGGGCTGTTCGCCCATTAAAGAGGCACGCGAGCTGGGTTCAGAACGTCGCGAGACAGTTCGGTCCCTATCCGTCGTGGGCGTAGGAAATTTGAGAGGAGCTGTCCTTAGTACGAGAGGACCGGGATGGACAAACCTCTGGTGCACCAGTTGTACTGCCAAGTGCATAGCTGGGAAGCTAAGTTTGGAAGGGATAAGAGCTGAAGGCATCTAAGCCCGAAGCCCCCCTCGAGATGAGATTTCCCTCGCAAGATAAGACCCCTAGAAGAAAATTAGGTAGATAGGCTCAAGGTGTAAGCACAGCAATGTGTTCAGCTAGCGAGTACTAATAGGTCGAAGACTTGACCAAGAGAGATAAGAAAGATTAGTTTTTAAGTAAATCTGGTGAGAATAGGACAATGGACACACCTGTACCCATACCGAACACAGAAGTTAAGCATTAGTCCGCTGATGGTACTTGGTTGGCAACGACCTGGGAGAGTAAGTCATCGCCAGT
>NZ_HE610719.1:131306-138439 GCF_000321025.1 Peptoniphilus senegalensis JC140 | reverse complement strand
TTGCTACTCTTTGAAGTAGCTTATTTATTGTACTCTTGTAATTTCTTCTTGTCAAGTGTTTTTTACAATTTTTTTAATTGTTTTTACTTGTCTTTTACAAAAGCTCTGCTGTCTTTGTGAGACAACTATTATAGTTTAGCATCTCAATCTTTTAATGTCAACTATTTTTTATATTTTTTTAAATTTTTATTATCTAATTAAAAAAATAACAGCTGCATTTGTTACAGCTGTTTTATATTACTATTTTTCTCTTGCTTTGTCAAGTATTTTACAATAAATATTTCAATAATTTTTTTACACTGCTTTTACCTTATAATCAAGTTCTTTAAATCTTTCCATGTCTTCTTCTATGCTCGCTCCCTTTGTAGTCAGTAGCACTCCAGATATTGCTGCATTAGCTCCTGATTTAAAGGCTGACTTGCCAAATTCTTCCATTAATGCACGTCCACCAGCTAGTCTTATAAGTGCTTTTGGCAGTATAAATCTAAAAGTTGCACAGGTTCTATTTACTTCTTCCATTGAAAGTGGTTTATTGTTTTCTAAAGGTGTATTTTTTATTGGATTCAGTAAGTTTACTGGCACCGAATGAACGTCAAGTTCTCTTAATTGTAATGCCATATCTATTCTGTCTTTAAAGTCTTCGCCAAGTCCTATTAGTCCACCTGAGCAAATTTCCATTCCTGCTTTTTGAGCTGCCTTTATTGTGTCGATCTTTTGCTCGTAAGTATGAGTGGTACATATTTCTGGAAAGAAGTTTCTTGATGTTTCGAGATTGTTGTGAATTCGTGTTATCCCCGCATCCTTTAATTTCTCAAAGGATTCTTCAGAGATTATCCCACCAGATATGCAGATTTTTATTCCAGGGGCTTTTTCATAAATTTTTCTTGTGATATTACAAACTTTATCTATGTCTTTTGCTGTAAGTCCCTTTCCACTGGCAACCATTGAGTATCTTGGAATTCCTCTCTTGTACTTGTCTAGTGCGTCATTTACAATTGTTTCTTCATCTAACAAGTCATATTCTTTTATATGTGTGTTGTAGTGTGCTGACTGTGCACAGAATTTGCAGTTCTCAGAGCACTTTCCACTTTTTGCATTTATTATAGTACAAACATCAAAATCATTGCCACAAAAATATTCTCTAAGTTCATCTGCTGCTTTGGTCAAAACTTCATAGTCACTGTTGTAGATTTCTATTGCTTCGTCTCTTGTTACAGTATATCCATTTTTTACTTTTTCTTTTAATTCAATAATATCCATCTCTTCAACTCCTGAAATAATTATATATTCCTAATGAGTTATTGTCAATCTAGATAATATTTAAGTTAACGTTGTTGTGTTAAATATTAAGTTCAGTCTCTATAGTATTCAAATACACCAAATTTTATCTTTTGATTTAACTTTCTGAATTTTCTCTCATATTCAGTTACTATATTTTCTGGATAATCCTCAAGTTTCATATCAAATTCTTCTACTAATGTTGAGAAGCCACAATCACTAAAATAATCTAAACTTTCTTCAAATAATTCCAAGTCATCTGTCTTAAAATATATTTGTGATTTTGCTTTTAAAATAACTTTATACTTTTCTAAAAATCTCGGAAAAGTTAATCTTCTTTTTTTGTGTTTTAACTTAGGCCATGGATTGCAAAAATTTATATAAATTCTACTTAACTCATCCTTGTCAAAATATTCTAAGATATTTTCTGCATTAATTGGCATCGCCCTTACATTTGTAAGCTCTTCATCTAAGATTTTTCTAGTAGCATAAATAAGTGCATTAGTCTCAATGTCTACCATTATATAATTTATATCTTTATTTTTTTTGCTGATTCTATAGTAAATGTTCCCTTGCCTGCGCCAATTTCAAGATAAATTGGATTGTCATTTCCAAATACATCTTTCCACTTACCTTTGTTTTCTTCTCCATTAAAAAATACATAAGGATTTTCACGCATCTCAGGAATAGCAAAATGTTTTTTTCTAAGTCTCATGTTATTCTCCTTTTTTTGCTTTAAGCATTATAACACAAGTTGTGCGAGAGTCAATAATTCTTATGACTTTTATTCAAATTTTTATACTTTCAAAAAAATAAAAGCCACAAGGCTTTTATAAAATTACAAATATTAAGTTTTGCCAAGTATCTTTAATTCTTGTAAGGTCTTGTCCTTCCAGTCTTATAATCAATCCAAACACCCTTTTCAATATTTTTCACAAAAACTCTAAAATTTATCTTTTTACCATGGTCCTCAATACTATAGGCTTCCATAATTACCCCTCTTGCCACAAGCTCATCTCCTACAAAAATAGGTGTGACTCTATATCGAACCTTTTTGCCAGTGTCTCTAATGTAATTTCCAACAGCATTTTCAAAAGGGAGCATACCCTTTGCATTAAAAGACCTAGTTCCAGTCATCAAATTTTTCCAATTATCATTTTCTCCAGTGAGCTGATAAGCAATGAGATGACACCTATTATAAACTGCTCCGCCTTCAACAAAATCATAAAACTTTTGATGCCAACCCGTAGGATAAACCTTTGAAATATCTCCCCTTGGCACTTTTGGTAGAGAATCTGGACCAATAAGGGCATTGGCAGGCCCTACTCGATTTAACTTATCCAAATCCGAATAAAGTTCAAAATCAGGTCTCATCTTCAAATCATCATAAGAAAACTGTGGCGGATTTTTATCTATATCATAGTAGGGACTCTTTTCAGTAACCTCATATTTACTTCCAAAAATACTATCAATCTTATTAAAAAAGTTTCTGTTGTAACTTTCGTTGCCTATAAAGTCTCCACTTAATAAAACCCCAATAGCAATTGCAAATACAGCAGCAATAACTTTTAAATTTCTATTTCTTTTCATCATTTGCTCACCTTTTTAGATAATAAATATAACACTATTTACAATTATATAAGATTTTACATTTAAAAAAAGTTATTGTTTTAATTTTGATAAAAAGCTCCAAAAGTTTAGGTTTTACAAAAGCATTTATAACTTTTATATTAGTCACTTTAAATATCTTACATACATATGGGGACTACAAATGTACAAGCTAGAAAAATAAAGTATAATAGGATCACTTTCACGCTCGTGGACCGAGGAAAAAGTTGGTAAAATAGAAAGTACAAAGTATATCCTTGATGTTCATTGGTATGAAAAGGCTGGAAATCAATATAAAATAAAATTAAAACATAGAAAGGGAAAATAATGAAAACAATCCAAGTATATCAATCAGAATTTGATAAAGAAATTCCTTTGGAGTATGTTGGCAAAGTAAAATATATTGGACCTGATGATCCTTTAAGTTTTGTAAATAATGGAGAATATAATATTGTTTTTGATAAAAATAATACCTTAAAAGTTGTTGATGAAACTGAGGAAGATTACATATATGCACTCAGTGAGCCGAATAACTTAGGCGGGAAATTTTTTTATATAGATGACCCTAGGGGAATACTAAAAAAATATATGAAAGAATATAAGGATTAGAAGCACTCTAACAATAATAAGTTGGATGTGCTTCTTTAGTATAGAAAATGCTGAAATATAAAAAGAAACCTTGTAATAGAGCTATTCAATACGAAAAAACACAAAAACATGGCAATTACCACCGCATACGCGGAGACTACTAAACTTTTTCACTTTGCCTTAATTTTAACTATTAATAGTAAACATAGAATGATAACCAATATGTTACTAGCTACTCCGAGGTCCTTAAAAATACTATCGCATTTATCGTTATGATTAAGCTTAATAAAATTATATTCGTATCTCTTTTTTTTCATTTTGACTCAATGGGGACTTTATAATATAATACCCTTAAAGAGAGAGGGAATTCCCATCTCTTGGAGTTACTATTTTAAAAATTCTTTTATTAATCCGATAATGGCGATTAACAGATTGAGTAAAAGTATTATTAATTCTAGTAGCTCTTTTTTATTACCCTTTTTAAGTTTCTTAGGATTACCCCCCGCATAAGGCGGGGACTACCTACTACTTGTTCCAATTGGTCTTTTGTCGCAATTGGTCACTACTTGAGTAAGTGAAGGTTGGTCCATGTGGCATAAAGTTTTTTGATAAATAGCTTCTTCCCACATTGAATTTGCAATTATTATTTCTTTTACAGTCGGTAAGATTACATTTCCAAGTCCTTCTTCCTTTAACTCTTTTGATAAAATTTCTTGCCTTGAAGCACCATCAATTACAATTCTTTCTACATCAATTTTTTTAAGAAAATCAATCATCCAATAATCGCCATTTCTTATGTTTTGACAGTCTATTGATTCAACAAATATTCTGTTTGATAAAGTTTTAACTGCAATTGATAAGGCTACATTGGTTCCATCTTTACCAAATTTTATTCCTGCATATAATTTGCCTTTAAGAGTAGGTAGCTTCTTAACTTTCAAAGCTTTCCACTCATATTCAGAAATTGCAGATTTTTGATTATATCTTAACCATAAGCCAAGCCTTTGAATGTTAAAGTCTGTTTCATCTGGACCAATTTCTTCTTCAATTGCTCTTTCTGTTAATTTATAACCCATTGATGGATTTGTGAGATACCATAAGTCTTTATCATGAATATCACTCATGTCTTCTACAGACCATTCAGACCAACCGTTGTGCTTTCTTCCACCAGATAGGATTGACTCACGGTATTTTGTAAATACAGTCCCCCTGAAACCATTGTTGGTGGAGTCCCACACATTATGGTCATTGGATTGTCTGAGTCTGTAACTGTATATTTAAGAGCAGACTCTTGATCATCTGTGTACTCTTGAGCTTCGTCAATAATAAGCATGTCAAAGCCTTCTCCGAGACCACCTGTAGATGTCCTGGTTCTGAATTGTATTACTCCACCATATTCATTGAGTTCAATTCTTTCTTGCCCTTTCGCTTTAATTGATGAGAAGTTTTCTTTGTCTACAAGTCCCATATCCTCAAGATATTTCTTTAGCTTCTCAAAAGATGAATGAGATGTTGAGATCCTGTGAGCTGTGTGTAAAATATTTAGTCCGTGAAATAGTCCCCAAAGTTCAGCCATGTAGACCACTTCGGTTTTCCCATTTCTTCTTGGAACTGCGTAACCAAACTTGGAGTGAGTCCACAGACCCTCATCATTTATGGCAAACAAATCATTTACCATTTTTTCTTGCCAAGGAAAGGGACTTCTTCCAGTCTTTTTATAAAGCTCTACTGCCTCATTCCCTAGCGATTTTTTATAATCTAAAATTACCGACTTAGTGGGAGTTTGACTTCCATATTTTTCAAAATATCAAACTCCTTTTATAAAATTAATCGTGTGAATTTGCGTGTGATTTTTACACAATTAACTCACGATTATTTGCATTAAAAAAGCACATCTAACATCATTGTCAATGTGCTTTTATAATTTATTTTTGTTTTCTCCATGCAAAAAAGTTTGCCCAATAAGGCTCTTCTTTTTCAAATATTTCAATTTCTTCTTCAGACATATTATATGGATAATCTTCAAACAAGTTGTAAATTTTTTTCTATCAAAGCTTATATTAAGCTGTCCAATGGTATCAATTTTTCTAGTCCACCAAATTTTATTATCTTTGTTTTCCTTATCTTTATAAAAATCTTCATATCCAGCTATATAACAATCAGCATAAATATAGTTTTCATCTTCGTAAAAAACATCTTCTTTATTATTACCTGACATGTCCTTTACTTCCTTTCATTTGAGACTTATTTTCGGTATTTATAAAACATAATAAAGACTGAAATTCAGTGTTTTCATATAAACTTTCGGTATCAATTAAAATACTATTAGCTTCTATTTTGCCAATGTATTTTAAAGAATGGCTCTTCTTACATTTAAACCGACTAATTAACTCTCTGTCATTCAGTTCTGTAAACCCATTAAGCGGATACCCTTTTGTTTCAGGCGATTGTAATTCTAAATACTCATAACCTTTTTCAGTCTTTCGTATAATTGCAGCGTGTTCTCCTGTTGCTAAATAATATTCTTTTCCTGATTTAACGCGCGAAAACAATTTTTTCACAGCTTTCAAATCATTTGTATGCTTTTCTACATAACTCTTAACTCCATTTAAGTTTGAAATCTCTTCGATATTTTTAAAATTTGCAAATATATCGCAACTCTTACCACCTCTAAAATCTAAAACATCGAAGCCTGCTTTGTTCCCAATATAGGCAAAAGCAAGAGAAGAACAAGAACCTTTTGTTTCATCTCCACCTGCAAGTTTTTTTATGATTTCTTCTTCTGTATTTTTTGTTTTATTCAACTTAACTGCATTATATTCTATGTTTTCTCTAAAACACAATTTAACAAGCTTATTACTCTCTCTTATATCTTCACTGGACTTAATTCTTTTTTGAATTTCATCGTTCTTATCAGCATCTATCCATTTCTTAGTATGCACATCTTGTTTTCTTCCATCGCCTGGTAAATAATCAACTGTACATCTGCAGAATCTGTGCCTTTTATAAACATCTTTTGGAACATCAGGGTATTCGTATACGCCAACAACTTCTTTACACCAGTCACAACAACTGCCAACTTCTTTTCTCACTATCTTAGGAGTTAACCCTGATTTATATTGAAAGTCTGCATTTGTTTTAATTGTGTCATCAACTATGCTCTGTGTGAAGTTTTTAATCGGTTCTTCTAATAACCATTTACCCTCTTTAAAGTCATCATACTCACTTATTTTATTAACTATACCATCAATCCTATCTTGATTAATTTCAGGTTTAATTGCTTTTAATGATATAGGATTACCCCCGCATACGCGGGGACTACCAAAGACTGCTCTATGTGGTCCTTGTCTATCAGGGATCACCCCCGCATACGCGGGGACTACATCGAGGCAAACATCGAGCTTGCGGAAACTGTAGGATCACCCCCGCATACGCGGGGACTACCAATTAGTGGGATATGAGTTTTACTTGTTTTTAGGATCACCCCCGCACACGCGGGGACTACACACTAGAATTTCAAGAAAATGGAAAATCAGAAGGATCACCCCCGCACACGCGGGGACTACCTGCAGGAATTGGCAAAGCAATCGCTGCATCAGGGATCACCCCCGCACACGCGGGGACTACTTACTAAAATCAATGTAGTTAGCACCCTTAGC
>NZ_HE610719.1:119519-130690 GCF_000321025.1 Peptoniphilus senegalensis JC140 | reverse complement strand
TTTCTTTCATCTTGAGATAATTCTGGAAGAGTAGGATCACCCCCGCACACGCGGGGACTACTACGGATACTCTGACGGAACACCAAGGTTTAAGGGATCACCCCCGCACACGCGGGGACTACGAGAGGATAGCATGGAAAGTAAAAACAAAGTGAGGATCACCCCCGCACACGCGGGGACTACTGCTGCCCCATTTTTCAGATAGACTTTCTTTAAGGATCACCCCCGCACACGCGGGGACTACTGCCACCACTTCTCCCAATTGTTGGCTCTAAAGGGATCACCCCCGCACACGCGGGGACTACTATTGTGGGTTAGCAGTATCAAAGAATGTACCAGGATCACCCCCGCACACGCGGGGACTACTATCTATCATATCGCCAGAAACAGGACAAGCAAGGATCACCCCCGCACACGCGGGGACTACACATACTTGTGTTCTAAATAAATTCATTGAACAGGATCACCCCCGCACACGCGGGGACTACTTGTCAATTATTTTTGAATAAATGTTTTTTTCAGGATCACCCCCGCACACGCGGGGACTACTTTTGAAAATTTAGAGTTTGAAATTGAAGATTGGGATCACCCCCGCACACGCGGGGACTACGGTTGTTGTTTTGATACTCTTAATAATACATCAGGATCACCCCCGCACACGCGGGGACTACAAACTTCTCGCAAGGTATATTCATTCCCTAATAGGATCACCCCCGCACACGCGGGGACTACCCAAATTCAACATAATCTGCATAATCTGAGTTGGGATCACCCCCGCACACGCGGGGACTACTCATCATTTAAATCCCTTTTTCCAAGGATCTCAGGATCACCCCCGCACACGCGGGGACTACTTACAATTAGGACAAAATTTGTCCTTACATAAAGGATCACCCCCGCACACGCGGGGACTACTCCAAAATACCTAATTTTTCCATAACATCAGCAGGATCACCCCCGCACACGCGGGGACTACTGCAGCTTTTAATGTTATTTGCATTTAATATTAGGATCACCCCCGCACACGCGGGGACTACATTTCTGGCAGAGATGAAACTATTCAAGCAATGGGATCACCCCCGCACACGCGGGGACTACCCACCCTAGTGCTTGCATTCCAGCTTTCTTCCAGGATCACCCCCGCACACGCGGGGACTACAAATTGTTGATAGAGTCATAAATTTAATATTTAGGATCACCCCCGCACACGCGGGGACTACAATGACTATGATTATTTTTATGTTCAGGATATAGGATCACCCCCGCACACGCGGGGACTACTAGAAGTAGTCATATTAAATCCATTTCACATTAGGATCACCCCCGCACACGCGGGGACTACAAAACTTGTACAAACCCTGTTGTCCCGTCGTGGGGATCACCCCCGCACACGCGGGGACTACGTTATTCTGTTATTTTACGCTGGGTAAAGGTGAGGATCACCCCCGCACACGCGGGGACTACACAAGCGTCTGATTTTCAACACCTTTAACATGAGGATCACCCCCGCACACGCGGGGACTACTCTCCTTCAAAGATTTCAATGCCCTTATTATCAGGATCACCCCCGCACACGCGGGGACTACAGTAGTCTTAGACCCCAAGGCAGAAAAGGCTTAGGATCACCCCCGCACACGCGGGGACTACTCTTTCTATCTCCACTTTAAACTATATCACAGAGGATCACCCCCGCACACGCGGGGACTACAGTTAAAAGATCCCATAATCATGCCCTTTTTATTTTAACATATCCAATAATTTTTTCACTTTTAAAATTAACTTTTCTTCTAAAATTGCATCTTCCAATGCCCTGTGAGGTACTTCTTCCTCTATTCCATAGGTTTTCAAAACTGTGTTAAGTTTATAATTTTTAAGAAATAAGTTTTCTTTTTTTACATATTGCATGATGTCATAAACTTTATTTTTTATCTTTGGCAAATTTTCTCTAGCCAAGGCTTCGTTTAAAAATTGTACATCAAAATTTACGTTATACCCAACAAGATTTTTTTCTCCAATAAACTCTAAAAATTCTTTTAAAGCTTCGCCTATAGGCACTCCTTCTCTTTCCAACATTTTATCATCTATCTTAGTTAGCCTTACTATTTCTTCTGGCAATTTTCCTTGAATTTTTATTAATCTATGAAATTCTTCTCTATTTTTTCCTACTTTCACTGCACCTATTTCAATAATTTTATTATTATTTATGTCCAGCCCGTCAGTTTCTATGTCCACTACTACATATTCTTTTTGTTTTTCCTTTTCTGCTTCTTTTTTTAATTTGCCATGCTCTATATTTTTTATTTTTTTAATTGAGCTGCCTTTGAAAATCCTTCTTTTAAGGTCTTTTCTCTTTCTTTTTCTTCTTTTTTTACAAGAACTAATGGTAGACCCTCTAAATCTATTACTTCTCTAATTCCATTTATAGTTTCAAAGTTATAGCCAATTTCGTTCCTGTGATAATAAGATATTGTCGCCTCGCCATCTTTTAAATTATCTTTAACTCTCTCCCAAAGTTTTTCTCTAACTTTTGTGTTGAGATTTCCAACATATACTCCAGTAGCCACTTCTTGCAGCCATTTGCTCAAATCTCCTCTAAGAGAATTGGGAACTTTTGATAGTGTTATTACTGTGAAAGGCATTAGTTATCACCTTCTGTGTAATTCACTCCATATTTTACTAATTTTCCATTGTCATCCCAAAGACTTATTGTGTCTAAATTCACTAAATCATCTGGATTTATTTCCATTAAATACTGCAAATCTTCTACAATTTTTTTCATCAATTTTCCATCTAGGCACTTATCTCGAAGCTTCTGTCTAGCTATTCTTCCTATGTTGTCGTCTTCCGATGCTTCTTCTGCTATTTCAAAGGAAAGCGGTATTGTGTATTGAGCCTTGTATAGGTCTGCTACATCATAGACAAAGGATTTATCATGACCTGTATGGACGAAACCAAGGCCTGGTGACATTCCTAAGGCAACTATTACACTGTGACAAACTCCATATAGTGCTACATTGGCAGCTGATAAGGCTTTATTTACTATTGTGCCCTCTTCATAATTATCTGGGTCATATTCTCTTTTTGTCCATTCAACTCCATGTAGCTTTGCTTCTTTTCTGTACAAATTTCTTACTCTAGCTCCTTCTCTTCCTCTAAGCTGCTGCATAGTTAGTTTCATGACATCTTCATCTGGAAATCGCATTTGATACATTTTTCTTGCCACTAATAATCTAGTATTTCTGTTTGAAAATAATACTGCTTGTTTTTCAAGAAATTTTGTGGAATGTGCCAAAGGTCTTCCGTTAGCATAAAGTCTTACTCCTCTTTCTCCAGCCCAAATTATAGATGTGCCTGTGTCGGCTAATAATTCAACTGCTCTATGGCTTATATCTGTACCTGGTCCTAGCATCAATATGCCTATTATGGCAGCTGGTATTTTTATTATTCCCCTGCTGTCAACAACTGTCAGTGCTCCGTCTTGTCTATTTATCTTTGCGTGCTCAAGATAAATAAAGCTAACCCTATCTTCGATTCGAGGTAGTTCTGTAAGTTCAGGCTTTTTCCCACCAGCAATTTCATTCATTTCACATCACCGGTATAAGGGTCATCATTCCAAAACCATAAGCTTTTTCTCTTCCCATGCCCTCTTTAAGTGTCTTTATAAATCTTTCTCTATCCTTTATCTTTAGCTTACCCTCATAGACAACTTTATTTAGTTTTACATTCCTCATACCTCTTTTCTTGAGAAGAGGATGCGCCCTCTCGACTATTTGAAAATCTTCGTCTTTTAATTCAAATCCATTTTTTAGAGATCTATCTAAGAAAAACTTCCTTTGGTCTTCGATGTTGTAGCAGGGATATATTTTTCCTCTGCCTTTTGTATTTTCATCCATTTTTGATATTACAGGGTTCAAGGCTACTCTAAATCTAAATGTCTTACCTTCTTTTAGTTTTTCTAAAAATTTTTCATAATCCTTTGTCTTTGCAGTATTATCTACTCCATATTTTTCCAAGGCCTTTAAATCTGGCTTTACTTCTGAGACTATTAAAAGAAAAGTTCTATCGCCTATTCTATCAATTCTCCATAATTTTCTACTTCTCTCTTTTTCGTTAATTTCCTCTGGAAAACTCATCTCAACCCAATTGTGGTAAGCTCCAAGATGAGTGAGGTCTCTAATTTTTCTTCTGTTGTTAAGGTCAATTTCAACTTGTGATATATACATATTAACCTCCTATTGCTCCAAAGGCATCATGCTCAGTCTCTCCCACATTCCTATCTACTTCGATGTATAAAAAAGATTCGCCTCTATAGTCAAACTTTCTCTCTCTTTGCGAAAAAGAAATTGCCTTGTCCTTTCTAAGTTTTTCTCTGGAATTATTTATAATTTTTGAATCGCCACAAATTTTTAGTCTATTGCTCTTAGTTAATCTATTAAATTTACTCGCTTGCCAATCTGTCTTTTTTAATAATTCAATTGCTTCTTCTTCGTAAAGACCCATAATAAAATCATAAGTAACTGGGCAAGATCTTTTCCCCAAAAATATTTGAAAGTAAGGTTTCTTTAAGCTTTCATAAATTTCATTTATAAAGTCATCGTCATTGTGACTTAAAGCCACTAAAAATATAGCATCAGAAAGATAATATCTATTTGTTACATAATTTCTATCAAGAGTTCCATTAGCTTTTAATTTTTGTGCAATATGATAATCTCTTAAAAGAACTCCAGCTTGATCGATTCTCACTCCAAAGTCTAATTCATTTAATTTTTTTAGTTTTTCTTCTTCATCTCGCCTATATCCTAGAGAGGCTGCAAGCATACCTAAGACTCCACTCTTTGATGGATAGTCATCAGTATGCCTAGTTTCAAAATTTGAGCCCGTGCCCCAAGCTTGCAAAGGCCCCTGAAATTTTAATAAAATACTTTTCAATTTACTCACCCAATTCGTCAGGTATTATTTCTCCAAGTTTTTCTTCTAAATCTTTTAATAGAGCTTTAAAATTGTCTTCAACTTTTATTCCATCAATGCTATTAAATTCATTTAGTGATAGGCAAAAAGTTGCAAGAGGTTCTTCTACAAATTTTTCTGATTTTTTGTATTCTTTTAAAAGTTTTTCTACTGATTCTTCCACAAAGCCTTTATTTTTGTAAGCCTTTACTGGGTTTTCAAAGGCACTTACAAGATTTACTGGTCTATCCTCTCTCAAAGTAACAATAATAAATGAAGGTATAGTTGTGTTTGCAAAAGTGTTAACTTTTCCTGTAGGAAGTGATTTTGCAAAAGCTTCTACAAAGAGTTTTAAGGCGTTAATTGTCTCTTCCTTATCGGATAGTTGTCTCACAAATTCGTGAACAGCAACATTGGCGTATCTATATAGGGTTGAGGAATTATATTCAATTGTTTCAAGCATGCCAGCACCATTTTCATCGTCTTTTTGTAAATCATCTAGAGCAGTAAAGAAATCAAACTCTGTCTCAACAGCATGAGTTGAAATTGCATGAGCAACTTGACATGATGCATCCTCAGTAAGAATAGAGTCATTTGCAAGCATTCTACCAAATAAAGCTATATCAATAGTTAGGTCATCCTTAAGAATATCTCTTAAAAGTTTTTTATCCTTAACTTTATTTACAGCTGCCCTTGCTAAATTTTCCGCTTGATTTTTACCTATAAAAAATAAAGCTTTCGTTTTATGTTTTTCAATTTTAACACCAGCATTATTTAAAACATCTTCTGCCATTTTTAACGCTTCTTCTTCTGAAAGATTATTATCAATTTCTCTAATTTTAGAAACAACATATTCTGGGATTTTATAACTTCTAATTCCTAGATTACTATTTTCACATTTTTCATTAAAATATTTTCTAATTGCTCTCTTCCAACTTTGCGAACTTACTCTAGCTCTCCTAACTCCACCATATTGGGCAGTCTTAGGGCTACCAGTGTCATCTCTATTTACATTAGATGGCGGTAATGTTTGTATAACATTAATATCTAAATATAAGTTATTTTTCTTCATTTTCTTCTACTCCTTCTTCTTTTTCATTTTTTACAAAATAGTATCTGCTTGCCCATGAGAATTTTACTTCTTCTCCATATCCAGTTAAAAATTTATATAAATCTCCTGAAAGTTTTGTATAATTAACTTTCGCATCAGTCTTTGACTTTAAAAGTTTTATCATTTGTCTCATGTGATGTGACAATTCTTCAAAGGTTGATGATGTGATCATAGTGTTAAATCTTCTATCAACAGCTACAGAATTTTTTTCACTCCTTAAAAAGCTCAAAGAATAGCCTAAGTTTTTCCATTTCTCATCTTCATCACTTAAAAGCACGCTATCTTTTTTTGACTGCTGATGAAGTGCATAAAGCTGAATTGTTGTTACTACTGCCTTTTCTTCATTTGTTAATTTCCCATCAGCGCTTAAAAAATCCTCCGGCAAATATCTAAAAAGCAATTGCAATAAATTTGTTGAATTATTTAATGGTCTATTTATTGAATTCCTAATATTAGCCAAATTTCCTCTAGATTGTGAAGATTTTAGATCACTATCAATGTCATTTATTATGTTTCTTGTAACTGATTCAACTCTAAAGGTCTTGCTCTTTTCTTTAACCATTATATCCTCCTATCCTATAGTTTTATTTAAAATATTTATAAATCTATTGTAACAAGTTGCAATATTCATAACTTTTCCATCTTTTGCGATACCCCTATAATCTCTTGAACTTGCCTGGAAAATAATTTTTTTAGCCTCATTTTTTACGAGAGATTTTAATTCATCTCGCCACTCTCTAGTCTTTTTATTTTTGTCATCATTTTTCTCTATGCTAGCAAGCCATTCTTTAAAAGGATCATTGAGTTTGTAATAAAGTTCTTCCACTTTTTGATTTTTAAAATCTTCGCTCTTGTCATTTCTAACTGTCATTAAGTCAGAAATAAAATATCCAAAAATTCCACCGACAACTTTTTTTGTTAGGTCTACTTCATCATTTATTCTAGGCACCCAACCATCTTTTTCAATATCATTAAGTACCATTTCCTTTATTGTCATGTCGTCATAAACTTCGTCTATTGGAACGCTGGATGTTCGGACTCCATTATCCTCCAAACTAATTCCTTTAACCGTAATGTTATAATTTCCTAATATTTGTTCCTTTTGGCTAATATGTTTAATAATTTCAGGAACTTTTTTGTGTTTTTCATTGTTTGTGTAATCTTCTGAAATAGTTAACATCCCAAAAGAACGCCATAAAGACTCATTGATTTTGTGCTTTCTTTGAATATATTCACCTTCTCTAGGACCTTTCTTTATAAGAGTCCATAAAGTCATTGGCTCAATTGTTGGAATTTTTTCTCCAAATCGTGGAAATATAACTGTTCTCATCTTAAAAGGTTCATCGAAATTAATTTTTGGATCAACATATATTGCTCGAGCCCAAATAGTATATAACTCTGCTAAATTATTAGGAATATCATTAAGAAGCCTTTTTTTAATAATATCTTGAGAATTGTATTCCCAACAAGGTCTCTCAACTAAACCAGTATGAGTGTTTTCATTAAGCGGTAATAAGAGATTTAAAATTAAAGTTTCAAACAAGTTGTTACCTTTTAAATATATTCCACCTAATTGAAAAAGCCATCCTATATCTCCAGTATATTTTTCAGTATCAAATACCGCTTTGTCTGATAATCCTGAATAGTTTTGAAATGTTATTAGCCATCGCAATGCTTCATCTTCTGTCATAATTTCCTTGTTGAAATTCGCACTATATTTAGGTGAAAAAAGTGCAGTTTTATTACTGCTTTCACAAATTTTTCTATTAATAGTTTTACCTAAAACTTCTGTTGCTTCTCCTTTCTTTAACTTCTCGTTACTTATATCTTCCTTTCTCACTTGGTAAAAAGGATACTTTTCATCTAAAAAGTAAAAATGATCCTTCCAGCTATTTAAGTAATCATAAAGGATTTTTGGAAATTTTTTACTTTCCCACAAATTTTCCCAAGTTTCTTTTAAACTAGCTGTGTATTCATCAATGTCATCTTCATCAATATCATTAACTTGTCTAAATTTCTCATCAAGTTCTATTCCCTCATGAGGATTTCCATAATAGTCAAAGCGAGAGAAAACAGTTTGCAAAATAGCTAATAAAAGTCTAGTTATTGCAAAATCTTGAGTCTTAGTGTCTGTTGCAATGTCTGTATATTTTTCTGCATTCTCAAAAATTTCAATAAGTGAAACTTTTTTACTCTCTGAGTTTTCTTTTTCAATAACAGGAATCCAACTTTCTTCCAATAAATTATATCTTCCCAAATTTTCACACCCTTTCATACAATAAACCAAATTTTTTATCGTATCTTAATTTATAACCATTTAATATAAAGGAATTATCCTCATCAAAAATAATTCCAAGAGATCCCCTAAGCCAAGTCTTTTCTTGCCACTTTGACAGATTCTTTTTGTTATATTCCTCAAGTTCTTTTATAGTATTGTCAAAAGCCTTTGGAAACTTACTTAGGACTAGAGGTAGTCTTAGTGTTTCTCTTGCGATAATTTTTGCAGTATCTGGATTATCAAGATTCATGGATAGGTCAAAGTCATCTCTAAAGCTTCCATATCCCTTAGAAACTTTTTTTAGAGCAATGACTTCAATAGTGTCGTCAATATCTCTAACTCTTGCATATCCAATTTCTTCTGTGTCAAGGGGAACTGGAGTCTCCAAAAGACCAATGAGAGTTTTTTTACCAGTGTGATCTGGTTTTCCTAGCCTATAGGTCTTGGCTCTTTCTTTTTTATTATTTATATTTATATCTCTTCTCTCTTTACTATTTTTTATTAATTTCAACAAATCCTCTTTTAAGTCGACTTCTCCACCTTCATAAACTTTGTCAACTAAAATAGAAATGTCTTCAGGAATTTTTATAACTTCTGGCAAAAAATATTGACTCATCATTAAAATATATTCGTCATAAATAGCCTTGGTTTTTTTCTCATATTCAAAATTTTCACTTGTACCAAGGACATAAAGCCTTGGATTTTTGTAAAATTCACTTCTCTTTATGTCATGTCTTTGCAGTCTTCCCACCCTTTGTATAAGTAAATCTATTGGGCAGAGGTCACTTATCATTACATCAAAATCTAAATCAAGACTTTGCTCAATAACTTGAGTTCCAATTATAATTTTTCTCTTGGGTCTTTTTGCATTTTTTGAAACTAAGCTAAGTAATAAATTTTCTCTTTCAATCCTGTCTGTTGCAATGTAATTGGAATGCAAAAGTTCAACAGACTCACTTCCAAATAATTTTTCACACTCTCTTGCAAGTTCCTGTGCATCCTTTACAGTATTTAAAATTATTCCAATAACACCTTCATTTTCATAAAGCTGTGACAATAAATCTAATAAATTTTCCTTATCTTCTCTTATGACTTTTATCTCTTTATTTTCTCTTTTACTAAAATTATTTTGAAATTTTATCTCGTCACCATCAGTATATGTAATTAAGGGATAAGCAGTAGATGAAATTTCTTCAGGTTTTTTCACTTCCTTCCACTTAAGGCCACGACCTCTCATATAATTTTCTACAAGTTCAAGTCTCCTATTTTTAGGAAGAGTTGCCGACAAAATTATTACAGGAACTTTATAGGCACCCATCCACCTAAGAGCTTCATTTAAATATTGCATCATATAGCAATCGTAGGCGTGAGCTTCGTCTATAAGAACAATTTTTTTTGAAAATCCAAGATGCCTTAGTGCCAAGTGTTTTTGTTTTAGTGCAAGAAGTAAAAATTGGTCCACAGTTCCAATTATAAAATCATCTAAAGCAGTTTGTTTTCTGCCAGAAAACCACTCATTAATAATTACGCTGCCTTCTTCATTTTCTGGCTCAACATTCTTTGCAAGACTTGTGAAATCATCATTTAAAGATGCCTTGCTGTGAGATAGTCTAATACTTGTATTTAACTCAAGGTCTTTTGATAAATTTTTAAGCCAATCTTCTACTCTTGTAAACATTCCATTTGAAGTAGCTTGCGTTGGCAGTCCAAAGAAAAGTCCGCTCCTATTAGTCTTATAAATTAATTCCTCAACAGCTGCAAGAGATGCTTCTGTTTTACCAATGCCCATTGGTGCCTCTAAAATTATAAGACCAGGATCTTTTGCTCGAGAAATTGCATCTACAAACCTTTCTTGAATTTCATTTGGTGAGTCAAATCCAAATCTACTTTTAAAAATATCCTTAGTTTCAGAAAAATTATTTATGTTTATGGGATCGTTTTTATACCACTTACTCCAGCCTTCTACAAAGCGTTTATAATTATCCTCTGGCTCAAAAATTTCTATATCAAAGAGAGGAAAATAATTTTCATTACTGCTAATCCAGTCTGCCATAATTAATAGACCTGATAAAATAAAAGCTCCCTCTTGACTTATTTTTGGAATATCTTCTATGCTTTTAAATTCAGCTTCATCCATGGCATATTTAAAAATTTTTCTCTGCTCTTCATCCCATTTTTTATGTACTTCATTGTTCTCATCTTCATATTGAAAATAATTTGATGCATAAGAAGATTTTTGAATATCAATAATTCTAGCAGAATCAATTGGTTTTCCATGATGAGCACCAACTATGGATGCTACATCATCGCCCACTCCATACCAAGAAAGTAAGCACTCTGAGCCAAGAGCGTGATGACTCATTTTAGAAGAAACTCTGTCAAAATTTTTCAAGTCATAAAAACCATATGATTCCAATCTCTCTATTAAATAATCATCTAAATCACTTGAATTTTTGTAGCCTGGCATAGTTTGAAAAACCGGAGAACATTTATGTAAATCGTGAGTCAAAGCCAAAAAAATAGAGAGGTTCTTTCCAATTTCCTCTCCACTAATATCTATTGAATTAAAGCTCAAGGAATCTATGATAAAATTTTTTTGACCAAGACTTAGATAATGCTCCCAAAGACCACAAATTACATTTCTTGTGTCTTCAAGATGCTGTCTTAAAGGTAGCCACTTAAAAAGCCCATCCTTTTCTTCCTTCTTCGCCCAAAAAAATTTACTTATCATAATGATCTCCTGATAATCTAAAAATTATAATGTCTTTAATAAAATTTTATCACATTAACATCTTATTTCAATTGAAATAAAAAAGTATTTCTAAAATTTTTTAA
>NZ_HE610719.1:75271-118602 GCF_000321025.1 Peptoniphilus senegalensis JC140 | reverse complement strand
ATAAAAAAATAAAATAAAAAACTCCCTACTTTTTTAAAGTAAGGAGCTTTTCCTCTAATTTTTATTAAAATTCGCAAATTATTATTTTGCCAAGGCCTTTTATTTCTATCTTTTCTTTTTCAAGGTATATTGCTGAAAATTTTTCAAATTCTTTTCCATCAACTTTTAAATCTGCATCATAATTAAAAATTACTGCACGAGATTTTGCGAAAAATTCAAAATTATTGATGTTAAGGGAGTACATTTTTGCGTCATTACCCTTTTTATAAATTAAATTAAAATCCCTAACATCGCCAGAGGATTTTGTTTCGTCATCTCCATTAAAGAAAAGCACTTCAAAGGGAGCTAAGACAATTTTTTCTCCTGCTGTTTCTATATTCATGACATTATTTATTGGGGCAATGTATCTATTAAATCCCTTGTAAGGTGTGTAATTTGAAACTTTTTCATTGCAAGTTGCTGTTGAAATTCTAAAATCAAAATTCTTTTCTCCAACACTTGCATTCTCTGGATAAATAAAAACTTCTGTTGTAACTCCTGCTGACCATTTTGAATCTTTAAATTCATCTTTTTTTATAAATTTCATTTAATCCTCCAATAATTCCTTCAATTTTCCCGTAATCTTGTAATCAACTTTTTGTAGTTCTTCAATATTTTTTGCACCAGATAAAATCATTAGCATCTTAGTTTTTTCAATTAGTCCATCAACATATTTAAGAGTGTATTCATATCCACCACGCACAATGTAAGATAAGATTTCACCACAAATTGCTGTCATTGATGCACCTACTGCTAGACTTTTTACTATGTCTAGTGAATTTTTAATGCCACCAGCAGAAATTATATTTAAGTCCTTTAGATTTAATCTCTTTGCTTCAATTAAAGACATGGCTGTAGGTATTCCCCAAGTAAATAAATCTGAAATATCAGAATTTGGATCTCTCAAATTTTCAATTTCAAGAAAGTTTGTACCACCGTAGCCAGAAATATCCACATATCTAACTCCAAGGTCATAAAGTTTTTTTACAGTTTTTGGAGACATTCCAAATCCAACTTCTTTTACTATAACTGGCACTTCAGATTTTTTTACAATTTCTTCTACATTTTTTAATATGCCAGAAAAATTTCTTTCCCCTTCCACTTGCACAAGTTCTTGTGCAGGATTTAAGTGAATTTGAATTGCATCGGCAGACAAAAGATCAACGGCTTTTTTTGCATCTTCAACGCTGCAAAAACCACTTAAATTGGATATAACAATCCCATCATCTATAATTTCTCTTACTATCTCAAAAGATTTTCTGGAATCTTCATCTTCAAGGGCAATAGTCTGTGAACCAACAGCCATTGGCAAATTAAATTCCCTTGCAACCCTTGCAAGATCTCTATTTATTTCCTCTGAAAGATTGCTGCCACCAGTCATGGCATTAATCATAAGGGGAAAATTTATTTTTTTATTTAAAAAATTTACGCTTGTATCAATTTCGTCGTAATTTATCTCTGGAATAGAGTCATTATACAAAAAGATATCAGAAAAAAGTGCATCGCCAACATAAGTAGAGCGAAGAAAATTTTCTATATGCTCTGTCTTTCTATATTTCCTCATTGTATCCTCCTTTAACAAGTAAATAATATCATTTTATAAAAACATTTACAAGAAAGTCCTTTCAAAAATGCAGGAACCAATTTTCTTGCCGTCATGTCTAATAAATCCATCTTTTACATCAATAAATTTTCCCTCAGTTAAGAGGACATTTTTTTCTTCAAAATATTTTCTGTCATCGTCACTGGCAAAAATAGGCATAGATTCTTCTTTCTTGTAATAATAATTATAAACATCTTCAGTGGCTCTATAATTATTGGCAATTACTTCGTCAATAAATTCATAGCTAGAATGTTTTAAAATTGCCTCAAAATGATCTCTCAAGCTATAATTTTTTGTCTCGCCCCTTTGAGTCATTGCATTGGCAATATAAATAATGTGTGCCTTTGTGTCCCTTAGGGCTTCATTTATTCCAGCTACCAAAAAATTTGGAATAATAGATGTATAAAGAGAACCTGGACCAATAATAACAATATCGGCATCTAAAATTGCTCTTAGGGCATCATCATTGGCGCGTGGATAATGAGGAATCATGCTCATTTTTTCAATTCTCGTATTTAACCTATAACACATTTTTGGAATGTAAGACTCGCCAACAACCTTATCCTTTGAAAGAAATTCTGCCACAAGATGAGTTTCATCTAAAGTTACGGGAATAATTTTGCCAGTAACATTAAAAACGCTACTCATTTCAATTAAAGCCCTGTCAAAGGACCCAAAAATATCTGCAAGGGCAGCAATTAAAATATTTCCCACATTTTGATTTTTTAAAGTGCCTGAATTAAATCTGTAATTCAAAAGTTCCTTTAAGGTTTCATCTGTATTAGATAGGGCAATTAAACATCTTCTCACATCGCCTGGTGGCAGGATATTTAATTCTTCACGCAAAATTCCACTTCCACCACCATCATCAGACATGGAGACTACAGCAGAAATATTTTTTGAATAAAATTTTAGTCCACGCAAAATAGTGGAGATTCCCGTACCTCCACCAAGGACTGCTATCTTTTTTTCCATAAATTTTTCTCCATATCTCTGTGAGTTACATAAGTGGACTTATATTCCTCTTTTAGGATTCTGCCAATTTCTTCAGCAATGGCAACAGATCTGTGAAAACCACCAGTACAACCAATTCCTATAGTTAAAACTCTCTTTTGCTCTGCCATATAATTTGGAATCAAAAATTCAAGTAAATCAATGGTTTTTTTAATAAATTCCTTAGTAACATCCCACTTCATTACATAATTTTTGACTTCTTCAGTCTTGCCATTTAAGTCCTTTAGCTCCTTAATATAATAAGGATTTGGCAAAAATCTAACATCAAAAACAAGGTCTGCATCCTTTAAAATTCCACTTTTATAACCAAAACTAGAAACCTCAATAGCAAAATTGTCCTTCTCCTTATAAGAAACAAAGGCCATAAGTTGGGTCCTTAAATTTTTTGTAGAAAGACCAGTAGTGTCAATGACAAAATCAGCATTTTTCTTGACCTTTGAAAGAGTTTCTTCCTCAAATTTGTAGCCCTTAACTATGGAAGCATTCATAGGATGAGGACGTCTAAGCTCCTTATATCTTGCAATAATAGTTTCCATATCTGCATACAAAAACAATAGCCTAGTCTTGACATTCATTCCCTTTAAATCTTCATAACTAGAGAAAAAAGAATTAAAAAACTCGCCACTTCTTAGATCTACAACAACTGCAACCTTGTCAAAATTTTTGCTCTTAGCATCAAGAGCCATTTCACAAAACTTTGGCAGAAGTGCAGGCGCAAGATTATCCATGGCATAATATCCCAAATCCTCAAAAACATCTAAGGCATAAGACTTGCCCGATCCACTCATACCAGTAATAATAATAAGTTCCATAAAATCACCAAATAAAACTAATCTCCAATAATTTTAACTTCTCTCTCCAAATTCACACCAAACTTATCATGAACAACCTTTTGTACGATTTCAATAGTTTCAAGAACATCTTTTGCAGTGGCATTATTTTTATTAACAACAAAACCACAGTGCTTTTCACTAATGCCGGCACCATTGTGAGTAAAACCCCTTAGACCTGAATCATCAATTAACTTGCCAGCAAAATATCCAGTAGGTCTTTTAAAAGTTGAACCAGCAGAAGGAAGATCAAGTGGTTGCTTTTCAGCTCTTCTTCTGTCAAACTCCCCGTACTTTTCTCTAATATCATCTTTATTACCTCGACTTAAAGAAAAAGTTGCTCCTAAGACTACTAAACCTCTCTCTTGCACAAGTGAATGTCTGTAAGAAAAATTCATATCTTGGCAAGGCACTTCTATCACATGGAAATTTTCGTCTAAAAGTCTAACGCTCTTGATTACATCCTTCATCTCGCCATCATAGGCACCAGCATTCATTACAACACCACCGCCAAGAGATCCTGGTATGCCATGAGCAAATTCAAGACCAGTAAGAGAATTTTCCATAGCAAACTCGCTGACTTTTTTTAGGCTAACTCCTGCACCAGCATAAATTTCTGTGTCAGATACTTTTTTTACATCATTTAATTTATTTTTTAGTTTAATAATAATTCCATCAAAGCCCTTGTCCTTCACAATAATATTTGTGCAATTGCCAAGAATGTAATAGTTGTAATTATTTTTCTTGATTTCTTTTAAAATTTCAATAAGAGACTCCTCGTCCTTAGGTTTTATGAGAAGCTTGGCAGGTCCGCCCACACAAAAGGAAGTATGATTTATCATGGGCTCATCATAAAAAAAATCTCCCAAATTTTCATTTATATTAAATTTCATATAACACCTCGTAATATTCTTACCATAATTATATCATTAAAGAGAATAAATATTAACTTCTCTATTATTTAAAAAAATATAATAAAAAACTCCATTCTCTTTGTAAAAGAATAGAGTTTAATGTAGTTTTATATTTAGTTTTCCTTAAAATCCACTTGTCTTAAAAACTTTTCATTGCTTTCTAAAAGTTTTTTGTAATAGTCATCATAGGCTGGACTCATTTTTCTAATTAGTGGTAAGGCGACTTCATAATAATTATTTTTTATCATATAATTTTTTATCTTGTCTCTAATTGTTTTTAGTGGGCTATTTTTATACTCATCGCTTTCCAAAAATTTTTCATAGGCTCTTACATTCTCTTCATTTTTCTTTATCCAGTCTTCTATGTTGTAAGCCGCTTTGATTTTTTCATTATTTATTTTTTCCAAATCTTCATTCTTAAAATCATTAGTTAAATTTTCTATATAATTCTTTTCCTCTTCTGTAAAATCAATTTCAGGAAGCTTGTCCAAAAAACTTACATATTCATTAAAGGCTTCTTCTTCATTTTCTTTTAATTTTTCTTTTAAAAATGGTTTATAAGTCATAAAAAAAGCTTGACCAAAATATCCTGGGAAAATTCTTGTAAGTTTCTCGTAAATGCTCTCTTCCTTTTCCAAAATATTTAATTCATCAGTGATTTCTTTTAAATCATCGCCCTTAATTATTCTTTCCAACAAATTCTTTTTACTTTTTTCTAGTTCAATTTTATAGTCCCTGTCCCTTAAAATTTTTCCAATTTCCTTATTATTTGAATCTAAAATATTTTTTATTTCAGAAATATTTAGTCCAAGTCTTCTATAAAGGGAAATTTTTATAAGTCTATTAAGGTCTTCTTTAGAATAATTCCTGTAATTATTATCCTCTATGGCTGGCCTTATCAACTTCTTCTCTTCATAATATAAAATTGCCTTGCGCCTAAGTCCAGTAATTTTTTCCACTTCATTTCTCTTCATAATCCACCTCCACTTATAGTCTAAGCCTGCCCCTTGGGTTCAAGTCAATATAAATTAAAAAAAGATACCCCGAAGGGTATCTCAATTTCATAGTTTTTATTTATCTTCTACCAAGTTCAGCGTCGTAGATATAAAGGCCTGACCAGCTTTCATTGATTCTTTCAAGTCTTTCGATAATTCCTCTGAAGTTATCTTCTTCTTCAACTTGTTCGTCAACATACCATTGTAGAAGTGAAGTTACTCTGTGGTCTTTTTCTTCTACTGAAAGTTCATAAAGATTATTAATTCTTCTTGTAACTTCTTGTTCATGTTCATAAGCTGTCTTGAAAGTTTCTGTGAATGTTCCAAATTCAACTTGTGGTTTTTCAATTGATTCAAGTTCTGGTCTTACATCTATTTCAAATAAGAATTGTCTCAATTTTTCTGCGTGTGCAAATTCTTCTTCTGCTTGTTTGTTAAAGAAGTGAGCAAATCCGTCCATTCCTTTATCTTTTACGTAGTTAGCCATTGAATAATAAATATATCCTGATGCTACTTCAAAATTGTATTGTTCATTAAGTCCTTTTATTAATTTACTTTCCATTATAAAATACCTCCTGTGTTTCATTTATATATCGTATCTTAGTTTTAAGCTACATCGCTCATATTCTTAAATTACCCTGAATTTTTTATTTAAAACAATTAATTTGAAAATCCTATATTGTCTATTGAAATATTTATATTATCCTTAAACTTAAATTCAATTTTATTTATCTCATCTAAATTTATTTCCTTATTATTGTTTTTAAAATCTTCAATAGGAATTATTACTGTCTGTGGCGTGTGTCTATTGACAAAGTCGTCTGTGATATAATCAGTCTTGTAAATAAAAGATTTTGTCATTGGCATTAGATTTTTGTACTTAGATAAATTTAGAGAAGAGACATTGCCCCATATGTCTTGGATTTCTAGATCAACTGCATAGGATTTCTCATCGTAACTTAAATTTTCAATATCGAATTGCAAAAATTTTCCTATCTTAATTTTCTCCATGAATCTTATGCCATAGCTTGAATCTTTTCTTCCATCAATAAAAACTCCCGTGGACTCTGAATCACTCTCGCCATATTCATGACTATCTTCATAGATTTCATCTAAATTATTAAAATTTATTATTCCACCAGGAATTGATGCAGTTGTCAAATCGTAATCTTCTTCAAAATCTGCAAGCTTAGAAAAACTTGAGTCCATGTATCTATTGTAGTAATTTGTCTTTGGTAAATCACTATACTTGTCTGGCCCCTCTATAAAAATTTCACGATTAAAAGTTTTCTCAAAGACATTTTCTAAAAAATCATAAGCATAAATAGAAAGAATTTCTCTTTGTTCATCTCCATTTAAAAGTTCTTTTCGATTTAAGAAAAATCCTTCAGCTGGGTCTAAATCATAATTACCCCAAAGGGAATTGAAATTTCCATGATTTCCATAGGCAAAATAAAGAGCTGACTTAAAATTATCTTTTTCTCCAGAAAAAATCACATTGTCATAGAGTAACATCCCTTCAAATCCATCAACATCGGCATCATTACTACCAGCAATTGTTAGATAATCTACATCTTTTAATATTATGCTCTTGTCTGCTGGTTCATATTGATCATAAGTTGGAGAAACTGTTATAATTCCTTTTATATTAAATTTATACTTGTGAGAAATATTTCCATTGTCAGGATGAAGATTTAACTGGTTAAAATTATAAGCAATAGCTGCTGCTTCTCCACCGCGAGAGTGACCAAGAAGAGCTATATTTTCAGCATCAAATTTGTTATAAAGTAGGCTCTCTTTATTTTTATTTCTAGACAAAATATTTTTTATATTTTCAAGAAGTAAAACTGCTCTGGCGTCATTTTCATTTGATAAACCAAATTTAAAAAATCCATTTAGCATATTTTCATCAACGGATACTACTGCAATCCCTCTCTTTGCCAAATAATGTCCAAGATAATCATATCCTAAATAATTTTTTGTGGTAAATCTATGGTTGCCATGAAGGACAAATAAAACTGGAGTCCTGTCCAAACCCTTTGGTGCATATATCCTTCCCCTAACCTCTGTTTCTTTCAAAGTTTTACCAAAAAATTTGTCTCTTATTTTTTTTGTCCTGCCACTGTATCTTACAAAGTCACTCAAATCAACTGACTTTCCCTCATAGTCAATTATTTCAACCTTATATTTTTCTCTCTTAGATGCAATTTTATCTTTCTCACTGCTTATTTCATATATTTCTCTGCTGTCAAATCCAGAAAATAAGATAAAATAAAGTGAAATCGCTATGACAAGTGTGCTGGGAAGTAAAAATATAAGTGCCTTTTTCTTTTTATTTTTTGCAAAGGAAATTAAGGATTTTGCAAAGGCAAGAATGACAATAAAAGCTAGTCCTATAAAAATTATTTCAAAATAATCTATATCCACATAATAAAGACACTCCTCGTAAAAATATTTTATTGCATATATTAACAAGGCATAAATGGCAAGATTTTTTGTCCTAATTCTCTTTATAAGCAGAAACATCAATTTAAGAAGAAATCCTGCAATAATATAAAAAACAAAAAATATAAGGGAAAAAGCTAAAAAGGCTAAGAACTTTGGTACATTAAAATCTTCTATGTAATAATAAAAAAATGTAGCTGAAAATAAAGACATTATCGCCACAATTATATAAGTAAATCCACTTGCCCTTCCAAAATAGTTTTTGAAAAAATTATTTATTTTGTTTGATACTTTTATTAAAAAATTATTTATTTTCATAATAAGGGGATAAGCCCATGCTTATCCCTAATCCCTTTCTAATTCCACAAGTTCGCTCTCGTCATACTCCTCAACATTTAGCGACTTGGATTCGTTTATAAAAGTTTTGTTAAATTCTCTAGTTCTCTTTATTTCATCAAGTTCAAGATATACAGTTTCTTTTTCGTCATCAAATTCATACATTACCTTGACAAGTTCTTGTATTGTATAAGTAGCGACAACTGTACCCTTACCTCTACTTGTATTTACAATTTCTCCAGCTCTAGGCATTTTTTTGTTAATACATTCATAGCCATCTTGTTCATATTTTAGACAACACATAAGCCTTCCACAGATACCAGAAATTTTTGTTGGATTTAAGCTTAAATTTTGGTCCTTTGCCATCTTAATTGACACAGGAGAAAATTCACTTAAAAATGTTGAGCAACAAGTTGGTCTTCCACAACATCCCAATCCTCCAACGAATTTTGCTTGGTCACGAACGCCAATTTGTCTAAGCTCAATTCTTGTTTTAAAAATTGATGCAAGATCCCTTACTAATTCCCTAAAGTCAACTCTTCCATCAGCTGTGAAATAAAATAATAATTTTGAGCGGTCAAAGGTATATTCACAAGAAATTAATTTCATATCAAGACTATGTTCTTCTACCTTTTGCTCACAAATTATTATCGCTTCCTTAGCCTTATTTCTATTTTCCACATTGATATTTTTATCTTCTTGGCTTGCTATACGTATAACAGGTTTTAATTCTCCCTTAATACTTTCTTCATCTATATCTTTTAAAAGTTTAACTGCACCAAACTCTAGTCCTCGCACAGTTTCAACTATTACATAATCTCCAATTTTTAAATCTATATCAACAGGATCGAAATAATAGATTTTGCCAGTTCTTTTGAATCTAACTCCAGCTATTTCTATCATCTAACTCCTCCTAATTCCATTAAAAGTGTCTCAACATTTAAGTCAAAATTTATATTTTTATCCCATCTAACAAGGGCATTTATAATTGCATCATAGGACTTTATAGCTCTTTCAATAGAGACATCCTCTAGTTTTAATAAATCTATTTTATCAATATTTACAATTTCTTTTTCTCTTCCACTTTTTAGATAAATTAAATCCAAATACCAAGCCAGCATAAAATTTAAAATTTCTGAAAAGTCCTCGCGATTGTCCTTAAAAAATATGAGTTCATCAAAAATAAATTCAGTATTTCTAATTACTTTATCAAAAACCTTTATGACATCTTCTCTCTTTGACAAAAGTTCTGGGTCTTCAGAATATTTAAGGGCAAGGCTGACATTTCCATTGGAAAGGCGAGAAAAAAGTCTGGCATTTTTTTCTGTAATACCTTTTTTTATTAAAAATTTTTCTATTCTATCCCTAGTTACATCAGAAAATTTTAAAACCCTGCACCTAGAAATTATTGTTGGAAGAATTTTTTTCATTGTGCTTGAAATTAAAATTAAAAGCAAATAATCTGTTGGTTCTTCCAAAGTTTTCAAAAGTGCATTTTGTCCTTCTAGGGTTACTTTGTCAAAATCATCTATAATAACCACCTTGTGGCTACTATTATAAGGTTTAGAAAAAGAATTTTCGATAATTTCTTCGATTTCTTCTTTTTTTATATTTCCATTACTTTTTACAATAGAAAGGTCTGCATTCTCGTAGTCATCTATACCACTAAAAAATCTAAGAGCTTCACTGTCTTCTTTTAATATTGCTCTTGCAAAATTTTTTGCATGAGAAAACTTTCCGATTCCCTTTGCACCGCAAAAAAGATAGGCATGGCTGTAAGATTTGTTCTTCAAATCTTCTTCCAAATTATTTATAATTTCTCTATTTTCTAAAAACATTAAATTCTCTTAGACTCTTCTAAGTCTACAACAAAAATTGTGGCTCCAGAAACCTTGAAGTCTCCTTCAGCCATGTGAATATTTTCAGGTTCAGTGAGTTCCTTAAAAATTGCATAAATTTTATCAAGTTCACTTTCTTCGCAACCCAATAAAAGTGTTGTGTTTCCCGATTTGAAAAAACCGCCAGTTGAAGAAAGTCTTGTAACATATATATCTTCGTCTAAAAATCTATCAATTATTGCATCTGTGTACTTTTCTTGCACTATTGCTATCATCATTTTCGTATTCATAATATCACCTAAAACTTTTTAAAATCAAATACATCTATGACAAAAATTGTCGCTCCGCCAACTTTTACACTTATTGGTACAGGAATCATAGCTTGACCTGGAATATTTATTGGCTGAATAGTTCTCTTAACTTCTCTAGTTTTTGAGTTTTCTTCCAAAATTTCCATGAATCTGTCCTTTTCCTCATCTTCAATCCCTGAAAGAAGTGTAACATTTCCAGCTTTCAAAAATCCGCCAGTGGAACTTATTTTTGTAACTTTAAAATTGTTTTTATTGAGGATTTTAACTAAATTTTCGCTGTCCTCATCTTGAACTATTGCTATTATAAGTTTCACACAATCTTCCTTTCTTTTAGAACTTTCATGCAGTTGCTAAAAACTTCCTCAATACTTTTACTTACATCTATAAAATAGTAATTGTCTTCTTTCTCTAAGTTATTGTAGTAATCGCGAACTCTTTTGTGAAATTCATCTGGCTCTCTCTCGAGTCTATCATAAGATGACTCATCCTTTCTGTGAAGAGTCACTCCACTGCTTTTAAAAATAAATACCACATCGGGCTTAATTCTACCCGTTGCAAAATCATTTATTGCAATTATATCTTCAAGCTTTTGTCCCCTTGCATAGCCTTGGTAGGCAAGAGATGAAAGCACATATCTCTCACAGAGAACTGTTACTCCATTTTCTAATGCAGGGATAATTTTTTCGTAAGTGTGTTGAGCTCTTGATGCAGAATATAAAAGTGCTTCGGTCCTCATGTCCATTTCACTTAAATCTTTGTCTAAGATAAGAGCTCTAATTTTCTCAGAAATTCTAGTTCCGCCAGGCTCTCTAGTCTTTATAGTTTTAATATTATTTTTTAAAAGTTCTTCATAAACTAAATTGCAAATTGTCGATTTTCCAGAGCCATCAGGTCCTTCAAATGTAATAAATGCACTCATCTAACTACCTCTATTTTATCTTCGTGAAGTCCAATTACTTCTATTCCTTCACTTAAAAAACTGTCAATACTTTCTATCATTTTATCATCTATCATTTCGCCATAACTCACAAGAGGCACTCCAGGTGGATATGCTGCTATAATTTCTTTGGCAATCCTGCCAGAAGCTTCTCTATAAGAAATATACTCTCCTTGAGATAAAAAGGCTTCTCTTGGACTTAGCTCTCTTTTTGGTATATCAAAACTAATTGGTAAAATTTCCTTAAAATTACCGTCCCCATAACTTAGTATGACTTCTTTTAATTTATCAATTTCAAAACTGGAATTTATTGGCGAAATTATGGCAAGAGCATAGTACAAATCTCCCATCTCTAGCCTTATATTTTTATTTTTCAAAAAATCACAAACAATTTCTTCGCCGCTCATATTCCCAATTCTAAATAAAAATTTCATTGGGTCATTAGCTACTATAGATTCGTGACTTAAGTCTATCTTATAATTTATAGCTCTCTTTAAATTTTCAATGTCTTTAATTCTCTTTTGAAGCTCGTATCTCCCAACTTCATCCATATATTTTAAGCCAGCTTCAATAGAAAGCATGAACAAATAAGATGGCGAAGTTGTGTTATAAATATTTACATATTTTAAAAGTTCTTCATGAGAAAATCTGTCTGTCCCTCTGTGAATTAATGCAGTCTGTGTAAGTGATGGGATCATCTTGTGAGTTGAATTTATGACTAAATCTGCTCCTGCATCTAGGGCAGAATATTTTTTTAAGTCTGAAAAATATAAATGTGCACCATGAGCCTCATCCACTATCACTGCAATGTCCCTTTCATGTAAAACTTTTACAAGCTCTTTTAACTTTAAAATTCCACCAAAATAATTGGGACTCACAAGGACGCAGGCTGAAATATTATTATCTTCTATTTCTTCTATTAATTCTTCCTCATCAATTCCAAAATACATGGCACGATTTTCATCGTAAACTGTGTTTAAATAAATTGGTTCTAAATCATTTAAAAGTAGCGCATTATAAATAGACTTGTGAGCATTTCTCTGAATTAAAATTTTATCCTTAGGCTTTGTCGCCATAGATATTGCTATGTGTAGTGCGCCAGTAGAGCCGTTTGTAGTTATAAAAGACTCCTTTGAGCCAAATATTTTTTTTATCTCCCTGTGAAGTTTACTAATTGCACCTTTTGGGTTTAACAAATTATCTGTATCTAAAATTTCTGTCAAATCACTTTTAATGTCCAAGTCAAAAAAGTTTTTCCCCTTGTGACCTGGCATACCAAAAGATATTATATTTTTTACTTTGTCGACTTCATTTTTCAAAGGGCTCTTCATCTTTTCTCCTCAACTTCCTTTAATTATACTATAATTTATAAGCATTTAAAAGTTAGCCCTTTTTATAAAAATCGCCCTTAATAGAAACCTCTCCACTTGATAGAGTGATTTTTTCCTTTCCTGTATCTACTATTAAATTTCCCTTGTCATTAATGTCAATCCCCTTAGCAGAATATTTTTTGCCATTTAACTCAAAGGAAAGGTCCCTTCCAATTACTAGGGAATGTTTTTTGTAGTAGTCGATAATTTCCTTATCACTTTTCACAAAATTATTTTCATAAAAAGCATTTAATACACTTGATAAGATTTCATTTCTTATTACATCAGTGCCAATATAACCCGCAATATTCTTTAAATCTTTAAAGCTATCATCTCTTGGCTCATTTACATTAATTCCAATGCCAACTATAACTGATTTGACACTCCTAGATTCAAAATCTGCATCAAGTTCAGATAAAATTCCGCAAATTTTTTTGCCATTTAAAAACAAATCATTTACCCATTTTATTTCTGCTTGCTTAGCTGTAGCCTCTTTAATCCCCTCTGCAACAGCTACAGCTGCCTTAACTGTAGTTAAATCAAAGTAGGAAAAATCGTAAGAATCCTTTGGATGTAGGATTATGCTAAAATAAACTCCGCTACCCTTTGGAGATGTAAAACTCTTTCCAGTTCTACCTCGTCCACCCTTTTGCATATCAGAAACAATTACAGTAAAATCCTTTACCTCACTAGAGTAAAGTCTCCTCTTTGCTTCAGTATTTGTGGAATCAATTTCGTCATAGACAATTATATCAATATCCTTTAATTCATCTCGTAGTCCTTTTCTAATGCCTTCATCAGATAGTTTATCATCACTCTCTATAAGTTTGTAACCCACCTTTGTTTGTGACTCAATTTGAAAGCCACTTTTCTTTAAAGAATTAATGGCCTTCCAAATTGCAGTTCTTGAAATATTTAATCTTTCTGCCAACTCTTGACCAGAAATATAATTTGCTCTATTTCTTTCTAATTCTCTTAATACAATATCCTTTGTTTTCAATATATCACCTTATTCTTGACATTTTTATAAATCTACTGTAAAATAATTTTCTAGGCTATGGAGAGATGTCCGAGAGGCTGAAGGAGCCCGCCTGGAAAGCGAGTATACATGAAAATGTATCGGGGGTTCGAATCCCCCTCTCTCCGCCATCGCCATGCTAAGCGGGAAATTAGCGATGTCCTGTACCTGCGATTCGCTACAGCAGGGCTGAATTCCCATTCGAGGACTTTAATTTTGCAGTCTGCCCCTTATAAGTGGTGTTGATGATTGGGTCCTGCGCAACAGAAACTTATGAACCGTGTCAGATCTTGATCGAAGCAGCACTAAGTAAGATCTTTTGTGTGCCGCAAGGGTCGCCTAATTTGAGCTAACTGTAAGGGTAACGTGTGAGGTTGACTTTCGACATTGGGTGCATGGCTACATATCAGTCCCATTTATTTGGGGCTTTTTTTATTGTCTTTTTTCATTTGAGAAACATTTAAAATTTCTCCATCTTTTAAAACTTTCTTCTCCCTCAAGTACTTCTCTGCTCTTGAGTAAAAGCCTTTCTTGGAGAGAGTCACATAAAAATAATCTCTTATGTAATTTTCTTTTTTATAATCATAATCTTCTAAAATCGCATCTGTATTTGAAAAAATCTCAATATTATTGCCCTTATCATCAAAATATTTTTTGAAAAAATCTTTTTTTAGATGAAGTCCACTTGAAGCCAAGAAAATCAAATCATACTTGCTAAAATCTCCGCATGAAAAATATTCGTCACAAATTATTTTAAGAATTTCATCAGCAATTCCATCGTTACACCCATTTATAAGTAAGGGCACACTTATGTAGTTAACTTCTGAATTTGTGAAATTCCCTAAAGTTTTTTCAGATGATGTGAGTTTTGTCGAAATGCATAAAATTTTTTTATTCCTTAAATGTTTTTTAAGAGACTTTTCTCCAAACTCAGCCTTTTCAAAATTCTTAAAATAATTTATGGCATCAAAGTCCATTACATAAATTTTTTTATCCTTCTTAAAAAATTTTTTTAGGAATTCTATTCGTTCGTTTACAGCATCCCTTTTGTAAAGTCCATAATATTCAAATTTGTCATCAATATAATAATTTAAGTAGTCTCTGTGAAATTCATAAAGCCCAACTATGCCTGGTCCCGTGTCAAAAACTGCCAAAGTCTTCACCCACTCTCACTTTATATGTATATTTATAATTTTCCTTAAAATAAAGATAAGCCTCTTCTAAGGATTTTTTATCTGCAAAAATCCCAAAAATTGTCGCACCACTTCCACTCATGAGAGCTGCTGAATTAAAATTAATTAATTTCTTTTTTATTTCAAATAAATCTGTATGCATCTCAAAAACCACATCTTCCATTTTATTTTCTAGAACTTTATTTAACTTATCTATATCCAGTCTATAAATTCCATCTAAAATTTTTTCAAAATCAATTCTAGCATCATCTACTTTTATCTTTTGATAAACCTCTTTAGTTGAAACTCCGTATCCAGGGTTTATTAGTAGAACATTATCTAGCTTAATTGGTCTAAGGCTTTCTAATACATCCCCAATCCCACTGGCAATCTTGGTACCACCAGTCATCATATAGGTAAAATCTGCTCCAAGACTTTTAGATAAATTAATTAATTCAGTCTTTGGAATATTTAAGTCATAAAGCTCATTTAGGGCATAAAAGCTCGCCGCTCCATTAGAAGTTCCACCAGCGAGTCCTCCTGCAATTGGAATTTTCTTTTTTATCTCAACTTTAAAAGGAAGATCATAACCAACTTTATTTTTTAAAATTTCATAAGTTTTGTAAATTAAATTACTTTTTATATCAAAGGAAAATTCTGGTATTATTTCAAGCCTCTCACTTTTAGAAAAATTCATCTCGTCACATAAATCTGTCATTACCATTAAAGTTTTTATATCGTGATACCCATTTTCTCGCACTCCAGTGACATCGAGAGATAAATTTAACTTTGCATGAGCTTTTTTTGTAATCATAATACACCTCAAGTTAATTATAATTCATAATTTATTTTTTTGCATCAATCTATCTTTAGCTAGTGACTTTTATTTTAACTAAGCAAAAATAAATTTTGACAAAAAAATAAGCTGCCTAAGCAGCTAATATTTTATGAAATCATCTTTGCATCTTTATAACTTACATCCTCATCTAAAACCGTTACCTTGACAGTGGAAGTAAGCACATCAGAATAAGTATAAGATGCAGTAACAAGTTCTTCTCCATTAAAAACTTCAAGTACAAAAAGACTTGGATAAATTGCCCTCAAAATTCCCTTTCTAGTGACAATTTTTTTTCTGCCTTTGTTGGCTCTTACTATTACTTTTTTTCCTATATGGTTTTCAAGTTCCTTCTTTATTAATTGCATTTGATTCATTTGATACCCATTCCTTCCAAAGACTTTTAATACTCGTTAATTATACTATAAAAATATGCACCTGTCAAATAAATCTATAATTTTACTCCATAAATTTTTCTTTGTCAATAAATTTTCAACTTAATTTTTAAAATATTTTTTGCAAAATTTAATTTTCGCTACAATAATTTTTACATATATCTTTTATTATAAAATTATTTTATTTTTACTTTAAAAAGCTCTAAGAACTTGTATTTTGTTAAATAAGGCTGGATTTTTCAAGTCAAATATTGTATAATTATGAATTGTTATTGAGTGGATTGGAGGTATTGATGCAAAAAAACAATAAAGTCATTCTCGGAATGAGCGGCGGCGTGGATTCGTCCGTGTCTGCAATTCTCCTAAAGGAAGCTGGCTATGATGTTACAGCAGTATTTATGAGAAACTGGGCTGAAGATGACGGAATGTGCACTGCAAGAGAAGATTACATTGATGTAGTCTCTGTCTGTTCACAGCTTGACATAAAATATTTTACTGTCAATTTTGAAAAAGAATATAGGGATAGAGTTTTTTCTTACTTTCTCAGTGAATACAAAAAAGGCAGAACTCCCAATCCAGATGTAATGTGCAATACTGAAATTAAATTCAAGGCTTTCCTTGACTACGCAATGGATTTTGATGCTGATTATATTGCAATGGGGCATTATGCTAGAACAAAAAAAGTTGATGGTAAAACCTATCTTTTAAAGGGAGCCGATCTCAACAAGGATCAGTCTTATTTTTTGTCAAGGGTTAAATCAGAGGCACTTGCAAAAACTTTATTCCCTGTTGGCGATTTAAACAAGGATGAAGTAAGACGCATTGCTAAAGAATATAATCTCTCTACTGCTTCAAAAAAGGATTCTACTGGAATCTGTTTTATTGGCGAAAGGGATTTTAATGAATTTTTAGACCAATTTCTTTTTACTAAGCCTGGAAAAATTGTGGACGAAAAGGGCAAGGTAATTGGAGAACATTCTGGTCTTATGCACTACACCATAGGGCAAAGGCGAGGCATTGGCATTGGTGGCGTTGGAAGTGGTGAGCCCTTTTTCGTTGCTGATAAGGATTTAAAAAATAATCTTTTAATTGTCGCTCAAGGTATAAATAATCCTGTTCTGTACAAAGATGAATTTGAAGTTGAAGATATTTTTTGGATTACAGAAAATCCTTCTCTTCCCATAGATTTATCTGTTAAAATAAGGTATAGGGCAAAGGATGAAGAAGCGACTCTAGAAAATAATAATGGTAAATATGTTGTTAAACTGAAAAAACCACTTAAAGGTGTTACACCTGGTCAAGTTTGTGTTTTTTATCAAGACGATGTTTGTCTTGGTTCAGGTATTATAAAATAATTTTGGAGGTATGTATGAAATTAGTTTTAAACAAAAGAGAAGCTAAGGGTAAAAACAAAGTTGATAAGCTTAGAGTTAATGGTGAAGTTCCTGGAGTTCTTTACTCAAAGGGAAATGATGCAAAAATGTTATCTGGTCTTGAAAAAGATTTATTAAAGGCTTTTTCTGACGAAGGATATTCTAACATTTTTGAAATTGAAGTTGACGGCGAAACTACTTCTGTTCTTTTCAAAGAAGTTCAAATGCACCACATTAAAAATGCAATGGTTCACTTTGACCTATACGAAGTTGATATGAACACTGAGCTTACTGTTGAAGTACCAGTAGTTCTTGAAGGTAGAGATGAAGTTAAAGTTCAACCTTCTTCATTAATCCAAGTATTAAATGAAGTAACTGTAACTTGTCTTCCAAAATATCTTCCATCAGAAGCTCTTGTTAATGTTGTTGATATGCAAATCGGCGATGTTATAACTGTTGCTGATCTTGACATTTATGGAAACGAAAATATTAAAATCGACATGGATTCTGAAGAAACTGTTGCAACTCTTGTTGAACCAACAGAAGAAAAAGAACCTGAAGAAGGCGAAGAAATTTCTGCTGAAGTTCCTACTGTTTCTGAAACTGAAGCAAAAGAAGAAGCTGAAGAAGAATAATTTATATTTTAAAAGGGCTCGTGGAGCCCTTATTTTTTTGTGGATTTTTAGTTTTATAAGACACTTAAATCACTATATTCTAAACATTTTTTAATCAGAGAAATTTTAAAACTCCTCTTGGGTCTTTAGAAATATTTTCTGTATACTTCAAAAGCATTTCCCTTGAGCCTGTGCCACACAATACGCCAAGCTTTACTGTGTCCTTGCCAAAAATCATATCAACCTTAGAGTCCCCTACTATTATGATTTCTTCATCCCTTAATAAATATTTTTCTTTAAAAATTTCAAGACTTTCTGTGTTTGGTTTCTTTTCATACAAGTCTGCAGCTGCATAAAAATCTATAAAGCTGTCTAAGTTCAAGTATTCCATAGAGTATTTTGCCTGCCTATAATTATCTGAAGTAAAAAGCCCTATAATTATTCCTCTTCTTTTTAAATTTTCAAATAAGGTTTTTAAATCACAAGTTGGTCTTATAAATTTTTTATTTTCCTTTAAAAAATCAAGAAAGAATTCATCTAATTCTTCATAAATTTCATCTGAACCCTCTTCCATAAATTCAGCAAAAATAAGCGCCAAGTCCTCTACTGTCTCTGATGACAAGATGGAATTTTCTTCCACCTCATTATTTTCCTTTACGCCAATTTTTTTAAATAATTTTCTTTTTGCATCTTCACATAAATTTTTTTTACTTAAAAATTTTACAATTGAGTCCACCCAAATTTCTGAAAACTCAAGAAGTGTTCCATCTTTATCAAATAAAATTGCCTTAATCATTTTTTCTCCTCTTATTTAATAAATAAATTATATCATTAAATTTTCCACTGAAGCACATCTTTATACTTTGCAATTAAATAAAAAAGTTCATGAGATGTCCCATGAACTATTTATCTAATTAAATTAATTTACAGAAATTCTATTTTTGTGCATATAATAAACTGCAAAGAATAAGACTATTGTTTCTAGAATCATTGGGATTAGTATTCCTATTCCCATCCCCCTCATAAATACATCTCCATTGTTTAGGAAGAGTTCCATATTTGTAAATAGGTCAAATTTATCTAAGATATAGATGACTGCTCCTTCCACAAGTCCTAGTCCTATATAAACAAGGACTGGTCCACCTAGTCCAAATCTTCTTAGTTTTTTTCCGCCGCCAAGTGTCACTGCAAAGATTATTCTAATTATGTGGTTAAATAAAAATATTAGAATCCAAGCAAGAAGTACTAATATGTTTCTTACTCCAACTTCATTAATTACCTCACTTAAATCTGCCCAATTTATATTTATTACTCCACCATCAACAGATGGAACCGCCATAAATAAGAACTCAATTAACGCTACATAAAGTGAATAGATTATAAACATTATAAGATAATATAAGAATCTTGAAAAAGTTTTTGCTGAAGGACTAATTGGTGTTGATTCATAAAATAGGGCACTGTCGCCAAAGAACATATTGTAATCGCCAACTATTACTGATATAGCTGCTGCCATGTAGCCAAACATTAGTGCCATCACTCCCAAAACAATTGCACTATCACCAACTGAATTATTAACATTTGAGAATAATAATCCAAAAATAATTAGGGCCACTGGCAAAACTGGAATAAACCAATTATTTTTAAAATGATTTCTTATTTGATGTCCAAGTAATTTTCCCATTAAAATACCTCCGTAAAGTAGTCTTCTATGCTCATATTTTCTTCACTTCTTATCTCATCAACGGTTTTATTTATCATAATCTTTCCATCTGATAGGAATAAAACTCTGTCTAAAAGTGGTTCAATTTGATTTATAAGATGAGTTGAAACTATGATTAGGTTATCTTCTTCAAAATTATTTAAAATAGTTTGGATTATTGCCTTTCTCGCAGAAGGATCCACACCAGAAATTGGTTCGTCAAGTAAAAATATTTCAGCCTTTCTTGAAAGACTAAGTGCAATTTGCATTTTTTCTCTCATACCCTTACTCATTTCCTTTACCTTTGCCTTTTGTGGTAAGTTAAATTCATTAAATATTTTATAAAATTTGTCCTCATCGAAGTCTTTAAAAAATAGTTTGTAAGTCTTAACAACTTCTTTAACAGAAAGTTTTTCACTCATAGCAAACTTATCAGGTTGATAAGATAAAATTTCCCCTGTTTTGTAAGTAATATTTTCTCCATCTATTAGGACATTTCCCTTGTAAGTCATTTCTAAACCTGCAAGAATTCTTAAAAGAGTCGATTTACCTGCTCCATTTGGTCCAACAAGCCCAACAATCTGTCCCTTTTCAAGTTCTAAGTTTAAATCATCAAGAACTTTATTTTTGTAGCCCATAGATAAATTTTTTATTTCTAATTTGCTCATATTTCCCTCCAATATTCATCTAAAAGTTTAAGCGACTTTTCCTTTGTCAGCTTCAGCTCATCTGCGACACTAATTAAATCGTCGCATGACCTATAGAAAGCTCCCTTTGCCAACTCATTAATTTTTTCCTCGTCATCAGTTATAAATCTTCCGCTAGTCCTATTTGATTTAGCGAGATCTTCTCTCTCTAGCTCTTGAAGAGCTCTTTGCACTGTGTTTGGATTTACACCATAAATTTTTGCCAAATTTCTAACAGTGTCCATCTTGTCCCCACTCTTCCACTGTCCACTTGAAATTTTTAATTTGAAATCTTCAAGAAGTTGTAGATAAATAGGTCTATTATTATCAAATTCCATATTTACCTCCTTCATATAATTTTTATTAGCTAATATTTCATTTGCTTTTACTTGCTCTTTTTATTTTAAAGTAAAATAAAATGTTTTGTATCTTTGTACCAATTACTTAATACAATAATTATTATATACAACTTTCAAAAAAATGCAAGAGAAAAATAAAAATTTTTTGAAAAATTTTACATCAAAAAAATCCTAAAACTTCAATTAGCTCTAGGATCTTTTTATAGTCTATTCTATTTATTTTCTTTAACTTCTTCATTTTTTTTATTCTTTTTATTCTTTACCTTTTTAAGTCTGAAGAAATCTTCTCTTTCTTTTTCTGCAAGAATCTCTTCTATCTCACTAATTATATGATTGTACTTAGGTATTTGAATTTTATCAAGAGCATTTGCTCTCTTGGCAGTCTTTTTTATTTCATTTGCAAGTCTAAAGACAGATGTCTCTATCTCTGCAAGTTCATAAATAACTGGAAGAATTTCAGAAATATTAATTTTTGCCCTGTCAAAGGCTGCATTAGATTTGTGAAGAGAATAGTCTGCCTTGATCTTTTTCTTCTCATACTTAACCTTCGGAAGTTCAAGTCCCATTACTGAGCGAGAAATGACCTCAAAATCATTTTCTTCTGGTGCAGCTTCCCCTAATTCTTTAAGAGAAAGTGCTCCCATAGAAATTGTCGCCATAACAAGTTCATCATAAGAATCTTTAAATTTCTCTTCTATTTGAAATTGTAAGGTCTTGGCATTTTTATTTAAGTCCATCATCTCTTTTATGAGGACAGTTCTCTTTTTGTCGAGAAGGTCATAACCCTTCTCTGCTAAGACAAGAGCATTCTTTGATGCTATTAAATTTGCCTTAGTTGGTGTGACCTTAATTGCCATTATTATCACCTAAATATTTTTCTTTTAACTTAGGGTCAATTCTATCAATCATTTCAGGAGGAAGAATCTTTAGAAGTTCCCAACCTAAATTTAGGGTCTCTTCTATATCTCTATTTTCATTTTGGTCTTGTGTCAAAAATCTCTTTTCAAACTCATTTCCAAATTTTAAAACTAATTTTTCATCATCAGAAATGTCATCTTCGCCAATAATTTGTGCAAGGGCTCTAGTTTCTTGTACCTTTGAATATGATGCAAAAAGTTGAGAAGATAAATCTGGATGATCTTCTCTTGTGTATCCTTCCCCAATGCCGTCCTTCATAAGTCTTGAAAGAGACGGAAGAACATCAATCGGTGGATAAACTCCCTTGGCGAACAAATCACGACTTACTACAATTTGACCTTCTGTGATATAGCCAGTTAAGTCTGGGATTGGATGAGTAATATCATCATTAGGCATTGTAAGAATTGGAATAAGTGTTACTGAACCATCGCTATCCTTAATCATACCAGCCCTTTCATAAAGAGCTGCTAGGTCTGAATAAAGGTGTCCTGGATAGCCCTTTCTTGATGGCACTTCTTCTCTTGATGAAGAAACTTCTCTTAGGGCTTCAGCATAGGAAGTGATGTCTGTCATTATTACAAGAACTTGCATGTTTTTTTCAAAGGCTAAATATTCTGCAGCTGTTAAGGCACACTTTGGTGCAATTAATCTTTCCATAATTGGATCATCTGCATAATTTATATACATTACTACCTTGTCAATTACGCCAGAATTTTTAAAGCTTTCTCTAAAAAAGTCTGCTTCATCATGCTTTACGCCAATGGCAGCAAAAACTATGGCAAAGTTATTTTCTCCGCCTTCGTCGGCAATTTTTGCCTGTCTTACAATTTGTGCAGCAACTTCATTGTGTGGAAGTCCTGATCCTGAAAAAATTGGAAGTTTTTGTCCCCTAATTAGGGTCATTAGCCCATCAATTGAAGATATACCTGTTTGGATAAAGTTTCTTGGGTATTCTCTTGCTGATGGGTTTATTGGTCTGCCGTTGATGTTATATACATCCTTGGAATAGATTGCACCACCCTTGTCTATTGGCTCAGCTGTTCCATTAAATACCCTTCCCAAAATTTCTCCTGATAGTGGTATTTCAAAGGGATGAGCAGAAAATTCTACCTTAGTATTTTTTGTGGACACACCTAAGTTGTTGCCAAAGACCTGAACAATTGCCTTGTCATCATCAATTTTTATTACTTGACCAATTTCAGACCTCTTGCCGTCCTTTGATATAATCTTTACAACTTCGCCATAACTAACTCTGTGAAGATTAGAAAGTTCTAGTAAGGAGCCTTCAATTCTATCAAGTGTTAAATATTCTTTTTTCATTCTTCATCACCATAGCTTCCGCTAAGCTCTAAATAAAAGTCATTTATTTCATTGTTCAAGCTTACAAATTTCTTTAAATTTTCGTTTTCTATATCGTACTTCATGTTGATTACTTTTCCGTAAAGGGCATCGTTCTTTATTACTGAAATTGGAATTTTAAGTTTTAAAGCTTCCTTTCCCTTTTCATAAAGATTGTCAATTGTCTTTAACATTTCAAATTGCTTTTCTAGTGGCACAAAGGTGTCAATTGGGTTAAAGGCATTTTGTTGTAAGAAGCCAACTTTTACAACACGGCATATTTCTAGGACAAGTCTTTCTTCATCTGGCAAAACATCTTCGCCAACTAGCATTACAATTTCATTTAATTTTGCTTCTTTGTGAAGTAAATCTAAATATTTTATTCTCAAATCAGGAAGATCCCCATCAAGTCTCATGTCATAATAATTCTTGAGAAGTGGAATATAACCAGAATAAGAATTCATCCAGTTAATAGCTGGATAATGTCTTGAGTAGGCAAGTTCCTTGTCTAGTGCCAAAAATACATTTACAAATCTCTTTGTATTTTCAGTTACTGGCTCAGAGAAGTCTCCACCAGCAGGAGAAACTGCACCAATAAGTGTTACAGAACCTTCGCTACTTGAAAGTGTCTTTACATAACCAGCCCTTTCATAGAATCCTGCAATTCTTGATGGAAGATAAGCAGGGTATCCTTCTTCTGCAGGCATTTCTTCTAGACGACCAGAAATTTCACGAAGAGCTTCTGCCCAACGAGAAGTTGAGTCGCCCATTAAGGCTACATGATAGCCCATGTCCCTAAAATATTCTGCCATAGTTACACCAGTATAAATTGACGCTTCACGAGCAGCAACTGGCATATTAGATGTGTTGGCAATTAGGATAGTCCTATCCATAAGTGCCTTGCCCGTGTTAGGGTCAATTAGCTTTGGAAAATCTTCCAAAACTTCTGTCATTTCATTGCCACGTTCTCCACAGCCAATGTAGATAATAATATCAGCATCGCAATACTTTGCTATTTGATGTTGAGTCATAGTCTTTCCAGTACCAAACCCACCAGGAATTGCTGTAGTACCACCCTTGGCAATTGGGAAAAATACATCAAAAACTCTTTGTCCAGTGACAAGAAGTTTGTCAATAGGAAGTCTTTCCTTAACTGGTCTAGGAATTCTTACTGGCCAGTTTTGATACATTTTTATTTCGTTTATCTTTCCATATTCATCCTTGACCTTTAATAAAACTGTTTCAATATTATATTTTCCATCGTCAAGAATTTCTACTACTTCGCCACTTACTTCTGGAGGAATCATAACTTTGTGAGTAATAATATCAGTTTCAGGAACTTCTGCAAAAATTTGTCCGCCACGAACCTTGTCATGTAGAGAAACCTTAAAAGTTACATCCCAAAGTTTTTCTTCATCAAGGGAAATAAGTCCAAGGCCTTCAGGCATAAAGGAGCCATGCTCTTTTTTTATAGATTCAAGAGGTCTTTCAATACCATCAAAAATACCTCTAATCATTCCAGGCCCAAGTTTAACAGAAAGAGGAGCGCCAGTTGAGATTATATCTTCATCTCTTTTTAGACCTTCAGTTTCTTCGTAAACTTGCACTGTGCCAAGGTCACCGTCAATTGAAATAACTTCGCCAATTAATTTTTTTTCTCCAACAAGAACCATTTCTCTTATTTTATAATCAGCCATATTTTTTCCAATTACAACAGGTCCGTCAACTGATTTAATTGTTGCCTTTTCCAATGACCTCACCTCTTTCTTTTAATTTTTCATGTAGCATAGAGCCAATTTCATATCTCATATCTTCCAACTTGTTTTTTAGTGACAAGTTGATATTGTAAGTCCTTTTCATATCAGAAATTATAAAACCACCTATGTGGTATTCATAAAGCTCATCTATATTTAATTCAACGCCCTTTTCCTTGGCAATTTCTTTAAATTTTTCAATAAGCTTTTCATTTTCATCCTTCTTTACATAGAGATAAATACTCTTTTCATCTATTTCATCTAAAATGTCTTTAAAGTTTTCAGTTTCTAAATCCACATATTCATCAGTCTTGGTAAATGCTAAAAGTTTTTGTGAAAGAGTATCTAATAACTCATTTAATAGTTTTTCATCTTCTTCTAAGAAGAGAACTCTCTTTTTTTCTTCAACAGAAGCAATAAGCTCATATCCTCTTCTCTTAGCTAAAGTAACTCTTCTATCGACAAAAGCTTCTTCATCATTTTTAAGAGATTCAATTTTTTCAGCCAAAATCTTTTTAGCCTTTTCCTTTTCTTCTCTTATCCTCTTTTCACATTCTTCCTTTTGCTTTAAAAAAACAATTTTGTTGAATATGGCAATTTTGTTTTCAAGTAAAATCATTTAATCACCTACAGCTTTCACACCAACAGATTCTCTGACATATTTCAAAATAAAATCATCTTCCATTTTACCGTCGAGATCGGGAATAGTTACAACAAGTGGAAGCTTACCTGTAAGTTTAAATTCCAAAACTTCATCCTTAATTTCCTTAAAGGAAGAGTAAGTCAAAATAATTATTCCAATATCTTCAGTTTTTGTGTATGATTTGAAATTTTTTAAAAGTTCAGCTCTGTCATTACATTTAACAGACCTTACACCTGCAAGGCGAAGGCCGTTAATTATATCGTCATTTGATGTTAAAAGAATTGACTTCATTATTATAGTCTTCCAAGAATCATGATTGAAATGATAAGACCATAAATAGCAATACCTTCTGCAAGTCCTAGGTAGATCATTGATTTACCAAGAATGTTAGGGTCTTCAGATACAGCCCCAATTGCTGCAGAACCTACGTTTGATACGGCAACACCAGCCCCAAGAGATGCAAGACCAGTTGAAAGACCTGCTGCTAAAAATCCAAGACCGTTACCTGATGTTGGAGCAGCTGCTGCAGCTGATGCCATTTGAGGTACTAATGAAATAAGACCAAATACAAATACTGGTGCAAAAACAAATAGGTTAAGTTTCAAAAAAGCACGGGCAAATTTTCTATTTGCATCTGTTCCCTTGTATATGAAATAAAAACCTGTAACAACCATTGAAAATACTGTCAAAACTGCGAAAATAATAATTTTTTCCATCTTTAAACTCCTCATTAATAAATTTTATCGGCTTCAAAAAGTACGCCGTCACCACTATAATACTTGCTAAACATTTCGTAATATTCAAGTCTTAGAGATTGAATAAATACAATTAGACCTTCAAGTCCTAAAATCAAAATATTGCCAAAAATTAAAACTGCAATATTTCCTCCACTTGAACCAACCATTTCTCCAAGTGTCTTAAATGCCAAGAACAAACCAACGTGATTTATTGCAAAGGCACCTACCCTTATAAATGAAATAATAGATGACATAGTTGACAAAAGAGCTTCTAATAGCCCAAAGGATGACTCAATATAATAATCTGAGGCAGATCCTTCTCCTTCTCTCTTAAATAAAACTTTAAGAATAGGTCTTTTTAATAGCATAATCACAAGACATACAATTAAAATTTTAAGTGAGATATTCATAGGTATAGGGGCACTTGCTCCCATAACTGACATGCCAATGTTAATCATTGCAACAAAAATTAAAACTCCCAAAAAACCTTCCTTTGAGAAAAAGGCTTCATCTGGTCTACCACTTTTTAGTCTATTGTAAATACCTATGCCATAGGCTATGGCAAGTAAAATAATGCCAAAGTAAATTGCAATTATAAGTGTATCATTTATATTTTCAAAGGGCCTAAACCACACTGCAGGAATAATTTCTTCGCTTCCAAAAACCGATCCATACATCAAGCCAAAAAACATAGATGATGCACCCATCCTTAAAAGAAGACCGCCAAAGTCTTTGTTCTTCTTTGCTAACATCAGTCCAGCAATTGCAAATACAGCCCCTTGACCCAAATCGCCAAACATTGCTCCAAAAAGAATCATGTATGTTATACCAAAAATTACAGTAGGGTCAAATTCCCCATAATTAGGTGTCCCATACATATTTATTAGTAGTTCAAAGGGCTTGAAAAAATTTGCATTTTTTAACTTTGTTGGAATTTTCATATTCTCATTATTGGGATCAAAATACTCAATATTAATCTCTTTGTATTTAGATAGCTTTTTATTTAACCTATTTTTATCAGATTCTCCAACCCAACCTGAAAGATAAAAATATTTATTTGATTTAAGCATAAACTTCTTAGATTTTTCAATTTCTTCATAGCTAAGCATGTGAGCAAGAGTAGTTTTTAAATCTTCACTTCTACTTTTCAAAAGATTCTTTTTATATTCTTCAATTTCAAAAATCTTTCTCTTAATATTTTCCTCTTCTTCTTCAATGTTTTTATAAATTAAATTAGCTGTTCCTTCGATATTTTCCCCAAGAAGTTCAACTTCAGTAAAGTTCAAGCTCTTTAGAACTCTGTCTACATCAGTTTCCGTTTCCTTTGGATAAATTACTAGGAAAAGCTCTCTATTATCAACAGTGCCTGTGTGATAAATCATCGCCAAGATATTGCCATAATTTTTCTTTAATCTATATCTTGCATCCTTGTCCAAGAAACCAAACCTAGTATTGAAGTATCTTAAATCAGCGATGTCTTTTAAATCAATATCAACATTTTTAAATAATTCATAATTTTCCTTTAAAGTATCAAGGATTTTTAAATTTTCTTTAGTTTGTTCATATTCATTAATTTTTTCACTGATATTTTTTACAAAGGAATCAATGTCTTCATCCACATTTACCTTTTCAAAGTAAGAATCATCAATTTTGTCGATTCCCAAAAACTTCATAATCTCAGCTGCTTTTTTAGCAGAAGATTTGTGAGCTTCATCCTCTTCAATAGGCGAAATATAGTTTAACTCAAGATTTCTCTCTAAATTTTCTTCATTGTCTAAGCTAAATGTAAACTTGTTGTCTGCCATATTAGCTTCAGCAGACATAAATTGCATACATTTCAAATTTAAAATGTCAAGGACAACAGAATCCATATCAGATATATTTCCAATGATATTAGCGACCTTCATTTTTTCAACGGCCAATTTCTTCACTTCCCTCTCTATCAACAATCATATATTTTAACTTTTCATCCTTATTTAGACCAAACCTAGTAGCTTCTAGAATTCTATCAATATTTGCAATCTCAAAATCCAATAAAACCAAAAAGCTCATGAATTTTCCAATACCATCAGTTCTTCTAAAGTTTTTCTTTGCAATCCCATACATTGTCTTTTTTGCAGTCCTTCCAGTTCTGATAACTCTTCCCTCTGCAAAAAGTACGCCATATTTAGAGCTTTTTATCACTTCTTCAAAATCAATTTCTTCTAAATAAGAAAACTCAAGAAGTTTTTCAGAATTATAATTACCACCAAAAATAGTAAAGTTGAAAATTTCTTCAGGCGAAAGATTATAATATTTCTTCGCCCTATAAATCCAAATAATATTTAATAAATCAATATTTACACCAAAAATCTTCTTAAATTCATCAACTTCATCTTTTGAAAGAGATTTTATTGAATCAGTTAAGTTCCTATAATAAAACTTGTCTAAATTCATTTCTATGGCAAAGAGAGCATCCTCATCCTTTGAAGACTTATAATTTTTTATATACTCATAATAGTGAGTATCCCTTAAATTGTCTATAAAAGACTCGAAAGTCTCATCATTAAAGCTAATGATCTTGCCTCCGATAACAAGTTTGTCAACTTTTGGCTCTTTATTCATCCTCAAAGCTCTCAAGATTTTAATAATCTTATCGACATTCATCCTCTCTAAATATGCCTTCAAAAAATCTCCATATCTTAGAGGAAGAAAACCACGAAGTTTTGTAACCTCACTTCGCCTATAATTTTCCAAGAACTCTTCAATTTCATAAATATCTGAAAAAGAATCAATGTTAGGAAACTTTTTATCCTTTAGATATGCTAGGCAGTCCCTTACATTGTCCCTTTCGGCAATTTCCTCAAAATCTTCATATACTAAAAAATCAGAATACATTTTTGAAATCTTAGCATTTAAAGCCTTTAGACCATCAAACATTTGACTTCCTTCCAATCACCATATCAAAGGCACTCTTTATGAATTTGTCAGAATTTTCATTGTAAAATTCTTCTATCTCTTTAAGATTTCTTTCGTTATCCTTTCTCAAATTATCAGCTTTTTTTTCAAAGTCAGCTAAAATTTCATCGCTCTTTTCTTTTCCAAGAGCTTTTGACTTTTCAATTGATTCATTTTCAATATCAGTCAACTTTTCCCTCAAGTCTTTTTTAATACTTTCGATTTCTTTTTCAGTATTATCGACAAGTTCTCTAGTCTTTTGATCTATTGCTAAAATACTATCTATACTTTCTTTCAAAAATATCACCACTCTTTTTATTTCCTTGTGCATTTCTCATTATATTACTTTGTAATTCTAATTCAAGGGAATTATTTCACTTTTGAAAATTTCACTAAATTTTCACATTTCGCATAATGAATAATCTTTTTGCAATGCGAAAAAATTATTTATAAATAATTTCTAATGATTTTAAATTAAAACTTTCTTAAAAAAAAGCTCAATTTTTTAAGTTTTTGTGCTTTAGTTTTTGTAATAATGAGCTTTTAAAGTCCAAAGTGTGTTTTTAGGCTAAGCTTAAATAAAGAACTTGCTTTTTCAAAAAAAATAAAAAATTATGGCTCTTTTATAAAAAAATTATTACTGCAAGGACTTTAAACTTTTGATGCATAAAAAAAGGAATGCCTTCAAAAAGACATCCCTTCTATATTTTTTATTTGTGTAGGTAATATGTTGGACATGAACCATGACAAGCGTCACAACCACAATCACAAGATCCCTTACTTTTTATAAGTTTTTTATAGCGAAAGCTATCAAAACTATAACTACTGCTCCAACTATTATATTAGCCATAATTTCACCTTCTCTTAATAATAAGAGAAGTAGGAGCCTACTTACAAAATCTGCTCTAAGCTAAGCTCTGATCAAGCTGAAGGTGTTTCTTTAATGCTTGGTTTTAGTGAAGATTTAAAAATTAGCATATAGGTTAAAAGAATTATTTTACTGTGTGCCCTGTGGGTACCAATATGTTCTTACTCAAACCAATAGAGTTATAGCCACTAAATCTTTAAGAGAATGGATAAAATGAGCTGAGGAATCTAATTTAAAAGAATTTAAATCTTGTATAACTGCTTTTAATAACTGGTTTGATGAAATATGTAATTCTTTTGATTATACTTGGTCTAATGGTCCTCTTGAAGGAACTCATACTAAGATAAAGACTTTAAAGAGAAATTGTTTTGGTATGAAAAATTTTAATTTGTTTAGAAAGAGAATTATGTTTGCTTGTAAGTAGGGATAGGAAAATGGGAAAATTTTACAAAATCCCTAGGGGTTTTGTTTGCTATGTTTATTTTTAATAGTTTTTACTTATTTTAGTTTTGATATTCTATTAGCATCTAAGTATTTATTTTTAAATAAAAAGAGAGACTCGAGTTAAGGAGTCTCCCCAATATTTGGCAAAGAGCCTATTTTAATCATTATCTCTTTGCATCAACAATAATTCTTCTTTATTCATTTTATTAATAGCAATAATTGAAGATATTGGTCCTAATAAGGTTCCTAAAATTATTACTATTATTAACATTAAAAGCATAAGGAATATATTTGGTCTTAAAAAAGGCATATTCAAAAGTGATGAAAATACATTATTGAAAGTTATACTTAAAACGAAGGAAAGCACAGAACCTATTACTGCCCCTGTTCCATTAATCAGTATGGATTCACTAAGAACTATTTCACTAAGTTTTTTCTTTGTTGCTCCTAATATCCTTATGGTTGCAAATTCTCTTTTCCTTTCCTTAACTGATAAGGTATTTACAAGACTTAAAATAAAGAAAGCTAGTATCCAAATCAAAGCTATCAATATATACACATATACAAGCATGTTTTTTGCTGAATCTGAAACTTGTGTCATTATTTTTCTTGGCAATAAAGGATACACTTTTTCTTTTTTAAATTCTTCTTTAATAAGTTTTTGAATTGTTTTTGGATCTTTGTTTTTTTCAACTTTTACTAAAATAGAAGATATATCATCTTTTTTTGCCACCGGATGATTAATTATCTTTTCATATTCCTTGGCTAATCTATGAGTTTCTTCTATTGTCATAAAAACTGAATTATCAAAGCCCATGCCAGTTTTTGCTAGCCTACCTCTTATCTCAAATTCTTGATTAAAAAATTTAACCTTATGATTAATAGTCCCCACAATATTAGCGCCTACAACAACTTGTCCAGCTTTAATTGGAGATTTGATCTGTTTTTCAAGCCATGGTTTAACGCTAAAGTCATCAAAAAAGTCAATTCCTATAACTTGAATGGGAAAAGAGCAGCATCCAGCAGAAAGTGTCGCTAGATAAACTTGACCACAAGCCTTTTCAACTCCTGGTATTTTTTTTACTCTATTTAATATGTCCTTGTCAAAAAAGAATGTATTAGGTTCTCCCCTTAATATTGCGCCTGTAATTTTGGAATCATAACCTTCTGGAACTACTATAATGTCTGCCCCCATCCTATCTGATAGAGATTTCATGCCGTTTTTAAGAGAAAAAATTATAAATGACGACATAAATAAAATAAAAGTTAAAATTCCTACAAGAAAAATTAAGGTAATTGACCTTGTCTTTTTATTTTCTATATTCTTTTTTGCTAAATTAACTGTGTATAAATCTTTCATTATTTTGCATCAGCAAGAGCATTGTTGCAAGCTTCTATAAATTGCTTGTAGGTTTCTGTTGCTCCCGAAATAACGTCCACTCCTTCAGGACTTCCTTTTTCCACTAATCTATCTGGGTATGACTTTGCAAGATTTATAGCTTGTTGGGCAATCTTATATAGTCCTTCATTTTGGCTTTGACCATAAGATTCATCCTTTTCTTTTCCATCTCCATCAATGTTTTGCATTGTGCAAGATTCAATCTTATTGTCTTTAACACTTATATCCACTTTTACAAGTCCGCCTCTTTCATCCTTGGCAGATTCTCCATGATATGTGCCGTCCTTATAGCTTACGCTTGGAGCTTCTTCTTTTTTATCTCCTCCACAAGCAACTAGGACAAGCCCCAAAGATAAAATTATTAATGCATTTAAAATTTTTCTCATATAAACTCCTTAAGTTTTTCGTCTTTTATTGTAGAATCAAGAACAGGTCTTTTTCTTTTCATTTTTTCTTCTTTTGTAATCTTACCATGTTCAAGAGTTATCATTCTTTCAGATTCTTCACCGACTTCAGGGTCGTGAGTTACAACAATAATTGTTGAACCTGCATTGTGAAGTTTTTCAAATATATCAAGAACTATATATTCATTCTTTTCATCCAAATTTCCCGTAGGTTCATCAGCTAAAAGTATAGCAGGATGATTGATAAGAGCTCTAGCTATACATACTCTTTGTTGTTCCCCACCTGATAATTGGTTGGGTAAGTGCTTGGCTCTATCAGCAAGACCTACTGCAGCCAAAGCTTCCATTGCTTCTTGTGCATCTGGCATAGAATGATAATATTGTGACATCATTACATTTTCCAAAGCACTTAAATAATTAACTAAATGAAATTGTTGGAAAATAAGTCCTATCTTATCCCTTCTAATAACTGTTAGTTCCTTAGGTGATTTTTTTGCTATATCTTCACCATCCAAAATAACTTCGCCAAGTGAAGGTTTATCCATGGCACCAATAATATTCATCATTGTTGTTTTACCAGAACCTGATGGACCCATTATAGAAATCCATTCGCCCTTTTCTACACTTAAATTGATTTTGTCAAGGGCTTTAAGTTCACCATAAATTTTTGAAACATCTACGAGTTTTAATATATCCATAAAATTCCTTTCTATTCTCCACGAAGCACTAAAGCTGGATCAATATCAACAGTTTTAGATACTGGTATTAAAGATGCAACTATAGTTATTACTATACAAACAATAATTGTCATAGGTACTAAAAGAGGCAAGAAACTTACCTTTCTAGCAAATACCGAAATACTTACCCTATTGGCAAATATATATCCTAATGCAACACCTAAAAGTCCACCAAAAACCCCCAAAAATGCTCCTTCACCTAAAAAGTCAACGATTACTGACGAATTTGTGGCGCCCAAAGCTTTCTTAAGACCTATTTCTTTACGCCTTTCAGTTACAACTGCCATCATTGTTGTGGATACACATATCATCATTATGAATAATACTATTATCGTTACAATGAAGACAAGAGCTTGTAATTTATTCAAAACTATATCTTGTGAGGCGGTAACTCTTTTTACCATTTGTGGAGTTAGAGATCCATCCTTTTGTGAAATATTTGATACTATTTTTGAAAGTTCATTTTGTTCAGCTTCTACTGAATATTCTACGACATCATAATTTTTGTCTTTAACAAGCTGTGAAATATCATCAATACCCATAAAAATAAATTCTTCTTCTTTACCACCTGTTGTTACAACTCCTGAAACAACAAAATTAGTATCTATAGAACCTTCTCCATTAACTTTGGGAGTATTTATAATAATTTTATCTCCCTCTTTTAATTCCAAAGCCTTTGAAACTTCATTACCTATTAAAACTTCTCTAGGTTTTTCAGGCCATGAACCATCAATAAGCCAGTATGGAGAATTTTCTTTCGCTCCCTTTAAATCTGTACCTGCAAGCATATAAGGTTGTTCATTAATTTTTGCATTTGTATAAATATAGGGTGCCTGACCGACAAGCTTTCCTGATGGAATTAACGATTTAATTTCATCTAACTGTTCATTGGTAATTTTTTTATCAGGGTTAGTTGGAATTACCAACATATTTGCACCATAAGACCTAAACTCCTTACCCATTTGTCTAGGAATATCATAGTAAATAGTAACAAGTCCTGAAATAATTGTTGCTCCCATAGCTATAGCAAGTAGTGCTGTTAACATTCTTGCACGTCTCCTTGCCAAGGAAGTCATTATCATTTTTAAGTAAAATTTATTTTTACTTTGTTTATCTGCCATGTAGTACCTCCGTTGGATTTAAATTCAAAAGGTATCTTATAGCTGGTATTGAACCCAATATTGTAACAAGAATAATAAGTATTGCTACAATAGGAACTACCATAGCTGTTGGAGCTATTGCTGAACCAAAAACTGTTAGACCAATAATCTGAGTAAGTAGCAGACCAACACCGTAACCTATAACTGTTCCAAATATCGCTGTCAAAATTATTTCCACAAGAATTATGGAAATTATCCTTCCATTTGACGCCCCTATAGCTTTTTGAAGTCCAATTTCATTAGATCTTTCCATTACAGATGCTGTAATAAGATTAGAAATACCAAAGCCTGAACCAATCAAAGTTAATACTGTAATTAAAACCATAAGAAGAGTAGTCTTATTTAAAATATCTCCTTCACTTTCTGCAACTTGGCGAATTGGCTTAGCTACAGAATCAGTCATTACTTCTGTTATTTGATAACAAATAGCAGAAACATAAGCTGTACAATACCATACTTCCCATTCCTTAATAGTTAAAGATAGTGGGTTTTTGGCAGCCTTTCTTGCTAAGTCATTGTCTGGTGTAGTAAGAGCTGATACTTCAACTTTATTTACAACTCCAGTAACTCCAGCAAACTCTTGTGCTGTTTTTAAAGTAGCATATATAAATGCATCTTCATCAGAACCTGATGAGAAAATACCCTTAACTTTTAATTTTTTGTCTAAATTATTGCTTTTTAGTTGGATTTCATCACCAACTTTAAATCCATTTCTGTCTGCAAAAATCTTTCCAAGCATAACTGAATCGCTATCATTTTCTGATAACCACTCGCCTTGAACTTCCCACCAGTTTTTAAGTCTAATCATACCAGTATCAACTGATTCTCCAGTAGGCAAATCCATATGATTATTAAACCATGTTCCTACCATCTTAGTATGTTTAGAATCATTATTACAAGAAACCCAAGTGTTAAGATATGGCGTATAGTCTACAATATTGTAAGCCCAAAAAATAGTTTTAATGTTAGGAAGTTCTGATTCCTTTAAATATTTTTGAACCTGCCCCTCTTTTTCTTGCATGCCATACAAATCATCAAGAAGGGAAGCTTCCTTAGGCAATACATTAATATTTGCCCCATAGGTCTTTAATTCTTGATTAACTTTATCTCCAACACCGAGCATGGTATTTAACATTGAAGTGGCAAGAGAAGCTCCAAGGGCAACTGTAAATGCAATAAGAGCCATCTTTCCCTTTTGTCTAAAAAGCGCTCCTTTAACTATTCTCCAAAACATAAGCCCTCCTACTTAAATACATAAGACAATGCGTCAAGATCTTTTGGCGCAATCTTTATCTTTTTATCATGGACAATGTATGGGAAAGGTATCGGGTTACATCCACCCTTAAAACCTATTGTACCCCTATTCATTACAACGTCGCACAACTTACAAATAACATCATCGCCTCTTTCAAAATATCCAGATGGACCACATATCTCGCAGGCATCAAGTACAACTCCATAGGAACCTTCTGATTTTTTAATGCAGAAAAATCTCATTTGTGCACCATCCTTTGCCTTATACAAATATCTGTGCAAATGCATATCTTCTAAGCTACTTAAAGGAATAACAATCATTCCATTTTCAGTTTGATAATCTTCAGGTGGTGAAAGGGCCTGTTCCTTATTAGCATATGCCTTTCCAACCGTTAATGAAAAAGTATTAATAAATAGAACGACAAGGAAAAAAATTGCCCAATGTCTTTTATTCTTCATTCTATACTTTATTTTTCTTAACTGAGCCCTATTGCTATAATCTTCATTAACTTTAATATTTTGCTTATATAAAATTACTGGAATAGCTATCATAATTAACATTGTTGCAAATAAAAACACATTTTCGTGATTAGCTATAAATGCAATAACTCTAAAAAAGTTAACATTTCTAGGAATGATCCCTTTAGAATAAAATCTTTGAATTATGATATTAAATTGGCTTATACCCGAACATATCAAGCTCAAAAAAACAATAATCTTTAAGTTTTTACCTTCAAGTTTAACTGAAGACTTATATATGGCAAGTCCTGATAAAATCATCATAATTATCCCAAAAACAAAGCCTAAAATCCTAAAAAGTACAATAGTTGAAACAGCACTTTCGCCATAATATACAAATTTGTTTGATTGGTTAAATACATACGGTAAATAATAAAAACAAATTCCTACAAGATAAACAACAACCGATGATGAAATGAAATTATCATAAATTTTAGCATTTATCTTATCTTCAAATATCATAAAAATTAATATTAAAAATACTGAGATAACTATGGGTACCATAGACCAGAAATTCAATTCTGTCCTATTAATAAAATTAGGTATATTTCTTATAATTATTGAAACAATTGCTGCAATTACCCCTAAAACTAAAGAAATTATAATAACATACTTTTTATATTTGCTCTCTTTAGTTGTATAATAGGCAAGTATTAAAGAAATCATTAGAGAAAAGGCTATTCCCGCCTCCATAACTTTAATAAAAATTTTTAAAATAATTTCACCCCCCATAAATGCATATAAGGGGAACATGAATTCCCCTTCAAAATATTAAAAATTTTCAAAATTTTACCATTGTGGTCCGTTCCATTCGAAGTCAGTCCATTCTGCAACAAGTGGTTCTGTCCAGAATCTACCTGTTACACCAGTTTCTTTATCTACGTGTAGTAAGTAGTCATTGCCTGGTGCAGCTACTTCAAATTTTACATCATAAACACCAACACCTTCGTCAAATTTAACATTTGCACCATAGTGAGGACCATCAGATGCGTTCATTGGCATGAAAGCTACTTCTTGAACATGATCTGAACCTTTCTTTTGTAAATAAGCTTTTACTTTTAACCATGGAACAAAATCACCAACACCATAACCTAATGTTGAACCTTCTTGTGATGCTGTAATGTCAGCTTCAATATGGCAGTCAGCTTCTTCTTTAGGAATTGAGTTTCCTGCTGGTTCCATATCAACTGGTTGGAAATATACACCAGAGATTACTAAAGGTCCTTTAGTTTGGTCGTCGCCAATTGGAAATTCTTCAAATCCTGCATCTTCTCCTGGAGCTGCAGCTTTTGCATCTCCTGCTTCTTTCTTGTTTCCTTCAGCTGGTGTTTTTTCTTCTGTAGAAGTTTTAGCTGTATTATTAGCTTTTGTATCTTCTTTTTTACCACAAGCTGTAAACATTAATGCACACACAAGCGTCATAACAACAAGAAGTAAACTTTTCTTTTTTAACATAATACCCTCCTATTTTTTTTCTTGGCTGGCTTCAAGCTCAGCTCTAATTTTTTTGTTTCTATTATTTTGATAGATAACAGAAGCAATGGTTACTACTAATAGAATAATTTGTGGAATAAGATTTTCATACCTATCGTATATACCTATAACTTCAGCAGACCATCCATTCATCCAAGGAACTACAGTTCTGCCAATTACATCTGCTTCTTGTAATTCTCCTATGCCCTTTCCTAAGAAAGACAAGCAAAGTATAAACATTAGCCAAGAAGTAAATGTAAAGAATGGTTTTAATGGTAGCCTTACAGAAACTTTAGCAATTAAATAATATACAATTGCAAGTATTATGGCGGCAACTAAAAGTCCAATCCACATATGCATTGGATTATCAGAAATACCTGTTCTCATACCTTGGAAAAACAAAATAAGTTCTGCACCCTCTCTTGCTACTGCTAAGAATGAAGTGAAAGATAAGGCAAAATAATTACCCTTGGAAACAGATTGCTCAACTTTGTTTTTAATGTATCTATTCCAAACTTCGACTTCAGATTTAGAAAGCATCCAATTGGATACATAAAATAGTACGATAACAGCAAGAAACATCGCAATTCCTTCGAATATTTCTTGTCCCATTCCAGACTCAACTTCTCCCACTGTATTGGCGACGATATTAAATACTCCAGCTAGGACTACTGAAAAAACAATGCCTAGCAAGGCTCCAATATATACACCTTTTAAATAAATTCTATTATTAGTCTTTGATAAATATGCAGCAATGGCAGCTACAACTAAAATGGCTTCAAGTCCTTCACGAAGTGTAAGTCCAAGAACTGCAAAAAATGTGCCAAATCTTTTTAGCAGCTCTCCCAACAATTGACCTGTTGAAAGGCTGTTTGCGTCTTCTTGACTTTGACCACTGGACTTAGAATCTCCAGAGGTTCCATCAAGAGTATGAGCATCTTCATGAAGATAAGTTATAAGTGCATCAATTTCATCTTTAACTTCTTTTGGGTCTGCATCTTCTTTGATAGAATTTTTTGCTCTGTAAAATTGATGTTCAACCATTGAACCCCTTTGGCCTGAAATTGCAGACATAGTTGTTTTTTCAAATCCAATTTTTTCATAGAATTTAAAGTAAGCAACATTAACTGCATCTGTGGCCGCTTTTTTAGCATCCTTATCTCCAGGCTTATAAACTTCCACAGCTTTTTGTAAATGTTCTGACATAGCATCAGCGACTTCAACCCAGTTACCATAATTTGTTTCTGCTGCAAAAGCAGGCATGAAAGTGAGGCTAATCATGATTACTATCATTGCGAAAATGCTAGTCCTTTTCTTTAATAAATTCATCTCTATCCCTCTTTTTTTATTAAACTTCCATCTTCCATTTGGCAAAGTGTATTGCCATATTTTAAAATATCAAGCTCATGAGTAACTATAATAAGTGCAGTACCTTTAGAATTTATTTTTTTTAATAAATCCATTATCTCCATAGTAGTATTTTTATCCAAATCACTTGTAGGCTCATCTAAAATCAAAAGTTCCGGCGAATTAATCATAGATCTGGCTATCAGCACTCTTTTTAGCTCTCCTCCAGATAAATTTTTAGGAAAATCATCTTTCAAATGCAAAATTCCCATCTCATCAAGAAGCATAGCTGCTTTTTCATAAGCAGAGTCATCTCTTTTAAATAGATAATAAGGAAGAGACACATTCTCTAAAACATTTAAATTTGGAAGTGTTCCTAGACTTTGTGGCACAAAACCTATGACTTCATTCCTATATTTGCTAATTTCTCTATCAGAAAAATCACTCATATCTTTGCCCTTAGCAAAAATTTTACCTTCAGTCGGTTTTAATAAACCAGACAAAAGATTTAAAAAAGTTGACTTCCCTGAACCACTTCTGCCAATTATATTGACAAACTCTCCCTCCTCCAAGGTAAAGTTTACATTTTTAACTGCAAAAAGTGTATTAGAACCTCTCTTAAAACTCTTACTTAAATTTTCAGTTTTAATTATTGATTCCATTATGAATTTCTTTCTTTCATGCAATAATAAATATTAACTAAAACCAATATGCCTGCCAACAATGTGCAAAGTGGAATGGTTTTTGCTCTGCAAGCCATATCGGCTTTCATACATCCACCAATAAGCACATGAGTGTTTAGTATCTCTAAAATACCAATTGCTATATTTGAAATAGATAATCCTAAAGATATTTTTGAATCTTTAACTACAATAAGAATAATTGCTAATACTAAAATGACTGCGCCAATACCCATAGTCATATTTCCCATCCAATGGCATTTCATGAACATCCCATTTTCCATAGGAGGACAAACTGGTGTTATAAATTTTGGTGCAAGCACTAACAAGAGACCTATAATAGCAGAAATATATCCTAAAATCTTTTTTCTACTCATTTTAATTATCCTTTCTACTTATCTTTATTGATGACATTGTAATATAAAAACGTGTTTATATTTTTTTGAAAATTACATTAATTATATGTAAATTGGTAATTAATATCATTTAATTATCATTTTTAATTATAGTGTGTAATTTTACTAAATTTTTACAAGATTTTCTTAGAATATATTTAATAAAATTTAAAAAAATTTAGATCTTGTGTCGCTGCTTTTAATAAGTGGTTTGATGAAATATGCAATTCTTTTGACTGTCATTGGTCTAATGGTCCTCTTGAAGGCACACATACTAAGATAAAAACTTTAAAGAAAAATTGTTTTGGTATGAAAAATTTTAATTTATTTAGAAAAAGAATTATTTTTGCATGTAAGTAGTGATAGGAAAACGGGAAAATTCGCAAAACCCCTAGGGGTTTTGTTGCTATGCTTATTTTTAATGGTTTTTTAGTTATTTTAGATTTGATAGTTCATTAGTGTATAAGTATTGATTTTTACATAAAGAAAGAGACTCGAGTTAACGAGTCTCCCCAATATTTGACATAGAGCCTTTTTTTTCATTTACTGAGCAGGTGCTGTGACAAGACTGGCAGCCACATCCGCATCCACTCTTTTTGTGCATTACTTTTTTTACTGCAAGGGCAATTACAGCAATTATAACAAGGGCGACTAAAATATTAATTGGACTCATACTTTACCACCTCATCCTTTTTCTTTTCAAAATCCCTTTCATTTAGCTTTGACCTGTCTTTTCTAAATAGTAAGTAACCATAGATAAATAGAACTACTATAGCGAGGGCTGTCATTAGATTAAAGGATCCACCTTCAAGCAATCTTCCAAATTGATAAATCATAAAGGCAACTGTGTAGGAGAATAAGATTTGATACCCTATTGCTAGTCCAAACCATTTCTTTGAACCCATTTCTTCTTTTATAGCTCCCGTTGCTGCAAAGCAAGGAACTGTAAGTTGGTTGAAGAAAACAAAGGCAAAGGCTGATGCTGTAGTAAATCTTTCAGCTACAAGCGCAACCATTGGAGCATCTTCTGCTCCAACTTCCCCAATGCCTGCAAGAACTCCATAGGTTCCAACTACAATTTCTTTGGCAACAAGTCCAAGAATTGTAGCAACACTTGCTATCCAATCGCCAAAGCCAAGAGGAGCAAATACTGGTGCAATGGCCTTTCCTATTACTGCAAGAATTGAATCTTCAGGATCTGCATTGAAGTCCATAAAGTGTCCTGTAACAGAAATGCTCTTCAAGAACCAAATTACAACTGTTGCTAGAAGGATTATTGTTCCAGCCTTTACTACAAAGGCCTTACATCTAAACCAAGTTGCCTTTAAAACATTGTGGGCACTTGGCATGTGGTACTCAGGAAGTTCCATTACAAAAGGTGCTGGATCTCCAGAAAAATACTTTGTCTTCTTTAAAATTATTCCAGATACTACTACAGCGATTATTCCGCCAAAGTACCAAAGAGGTGCATACCACCATCTGCCACCTAAAAAGGCAGCAAACATTGCAATAACATCTAGCTTGGCACCGCAAGGCATAAAGGATGCAGTCATAATAGTCATCCTTCTGTCATTGTCTGACTCAATGGTCCTCGTTCCCATAATTGCAGGTACAGAACAACCTGTTCCCATTAAAATTGGAATGAAAGACTTGCCAGATAAACCAAATTTTCTGAAAACTCTATCTAGTATAAAGGCAATTCTAGACATATATCCAATATCTTCTAGGATTGCGATAAATAAGAATAGAACAGCAATAACTGGTAAAAATCCCAATACTGCTCCAACTCCACCGATTATTCCATCAACTAATAGTGATGTCAAAAATTCAGATGTTCCAGCATTTTCTAAAAATCCTCTAAAGCTTCCTCCAACAATTTCTCCAAAGAAATTGTCATTTACCCAGTCAGTTACTGGCCCACCAACATAATTTATAGCCAATATATAAACTAAAGTTATTACTCCAGCAAAAATTGGAATAGCCAAGAATCTATTTGTAACTATCCTATCGATCTTGTCAGAAGTAGTCATTCCCTTTCTGCCTTTTTTTACAGAATCTCTTGTGACTTCAGATACAAAATTGTATCTTCCATCAGTTATTATGCCTTCTCCATCATCGTCGTATTTTTCTTCAGCTTCTTCAATAATTTCCTTTAGCCTTCTAGTTTCATTTCCATATAAAGGATATTCTTTAATTATTTTTTCATCTTCTTCAAAAAATTTAACTGCAAGCCATCTCTTGGCAGGATTATCTTTTATAACACTAAATTTTTCAATTTCTTTGATATATTTTTCAATATCCTCTTCAAATTCATGATAATGAGTCGTTTTTGAATTAGCTGCATTTCTTGCTGCCTCAATTAATTTATCTATATTCTCATTTTTTAGCGCAGAAATTTCAACAATTTTACAGCCAAGATCTTTTTCTAACATCTTAATATCTATGAAGTCATTATTTTTTCTAACAACATCCATCATATTAAGGGCAATTACAACTGGAATACCAAGCTCAACAAGTTGTGTCGCCAAAAATAAATTTCTTTCAATATTTGTTGCGTCAACAACATCAATAATTGCATCTGGTCTTTCATTTATCAAATAATCTCTTGATACAACTTCTTCCAAAGTGTATGGAGAAAGTGAATAAATGCCAGGCAAATCTGTGAAGTGAACATCTTTATCCTTTTTATACTTGCCAGTCTTTTTTTCAACAGTTACCCCTGGCCAGTTACCAACATATTGATTTGAACCAGTTAAGTTGTTGAAAAGAGTGGACTTACCACTATTAGGATTTCCAGCAAGTGCAATAGTAATAGCCATCTTAGTCCTCCTTCTTTTCTATCTCTTCAATAGAAATGAGCTCAGCATCAGCTTTTCTTATGCTAAGCTCATAATTTCTAATGTTAATTTGTACGGGGTCCCCTAGAGGTGCCACCTTTCTTATGTATATCTCAGCATTTTTTGTGATTCCCATGTCCATTATTCTTCTCTTTAAAGGACCTGAACCATTAATTTTTTTAACAATATAATATCTACCAACAATTGCATCTCTTAATGTTTGCAAATTTACATCTCCTCTACTAAAACTTTTTTTGCAATGTCTTTGCCTATAGCAACTCTTGCATCTTTAATAGAAACAATTAAATTACCATCGTTCTCGTTTACAACTTTTATAATCGCACCCTTAACAAATCCAAGATTTGCAAGGTAAGATTCAGTTACGCTACTATTTTTTAAACTTTTAACTTTTAAAATTTTAAAATTTATATTTAATGGCGCCATTATCAAACTAAGCATCTTTACACCTACTTATTTAATAAGAAATAATTTTTTTATATTTGAATTTGATTATCAATTTCTTAAACAATTATAACACAGCTAATTGAAAAATAAAATAAATCTGATAATATTTTTAAATTAATTTTATTAAAAAAATTATGAAATTTTTTCATAGATATAATATTTTTAACTCTTCGATTTTTAGAAAATTTTTATTTCGTTAAAGTAATTTTAAATATAATAAGTTCTAAACAAAAAAA
>NZ_HE610719.1:0-74325 GCF_000321025.1 Peptoniphilus senegalensis JC140 | reverse complement strand
GACAGCCTAAAAGCTGTCTTAAAATATTTATTTACTTTCACCATTAAGTGTTCTATAACTAATCCAACCATTTCCTATATTACACCAAGTTCTTCCATCAGCTCTTCTAGTGTCATATACATAAACTGGATCGCCCTTATAAAGACTAAACTCAACTCCATAAGAAAATCCTGGTCCACTTCTTACATTTGCTCTACTTGAAGTTACAAATTGGTAAGTTCCAATTAAATTTGATGCCTCTGCATTTTTCAATTTAATAATTTGAGCTTCAAGTTCATCTGCTCTTGCCTTTTCCTTTGAAGCTTCACTTTCCTCTTCTGCCTTCTTTTCACTATTTGACTTTTGTGAATTTATATCTTCTAACATATTTTTAAATTCTTTATTCTCAGGATCAACTGTGATATAAGAATTCAATCTGTCAATAGCACCATCAAAATTATTCCTAGAAGTCAACTGATTTATTTCTGATTTAATTGCAGAATAGTTTTTTTCGATTAGTCCATCTTTTTTTGAACTTAATTCTTCATCATCACTTTCAACTTCCATTAAAAGAGCAAGTGAAGATTCATAGTCTCTAGCTTCAAATTTTTGATTTGCCTTGTTTAAAGTATCTTTAGCTTCCATACTCTTGTCAATTTTATTTATTTCATCTAAGTATTTTTTGTCAGAGCTTTTTTCATAAAGCTGGCTAAATTTTTCTCTTGCTTCTTTATAGTTTTTGGCTTCTAAATTTGCTCTTGCAGCATTTTCTAACTTTGTCATTTTGTATTTTCCAAAGCCAATATTAAATAAGAGAGAAAAAGCAATAAGTCCAATAATTACAAATCCAAATACAAGACCTTTTTGTTTCGTACTCATGGAATCATCTTTAAAAGAATTATTTTTTACAATTCTTTCTTCGTCTTCATATTTATAGTCTCTATCTAATCTTTGTGTTTTGGAAAAATCAATGTCATCTCTTAAATTATGACCACAGTCAATGCAAAATGATGCTTTATCAGGATTTTCCTTGCCACAATTACTACATTTCATCTAAAAGCCTCCTCACTATTTTTTATTTTTATTCGAAATACCCTTTTTAAATTTTTTTAACTTATGGATAATTTCGTCATCTAGAGCAGTAACTTTCTCTTCTTTTAGCTTTTTTGCAACGTGAAAAATTTTCTTTTTAGAATTCTCAACTTCTGCTTCAAGTTCTCTTGCAGAAATCCTAATTCCACCACGGGACAAAATAATTTGTTGCTCAATGTTGTCACTTGTGGCAACACGGACATTGGTAAGCTTTCCTATCTCATCAAGTTGCCTTTCAATGTAGTGGTCTGCCGTCTCAAATTCCTTAGTAAATATTATGTCGATTCCATCTCTATAATAAGTTTTGCCACCAGACTTTTTTACCAAGTAGGCATCAAAGACGAGAATAATATGCTCTTTAGTGCTGTGAGAAAATTCAATCATAATATCTATGAGTTCATTTCTAGCATCTTCAAGAGAAATATTTTTTAATTTTATTAAATTTTGCCAGGAATTAATAATATTATATCCGTCAACAAAGAGATAATTCACATCTCTTCTATACCTACTTATCCGTCTTCTCATTTTATCTATCTAAACATTTCATACATTACAATTGCAGCTGCAACTGATGCGTTAAGAGAATCAAAATCAGAAAAATTTGGAATAGTAATAATTTTATCAGAATTCTTGAGGACATTTTTTGAAACTCCCTTGCCTTCATTGCCTATAATTATCGCAACTTTACCAGAGAAGTCACATTTTCTTATGTCTTCACCTTCAAGGTCTGTCGCATAAATCCAAAATCCTGCATCCTTTAATTTTTCCATTGCTTGGGAAATATTTGTAACCTTTGCTACATCAATATCATAAATGGCGCCAGCAGATGACTTCACAACTGTGTCATTAACTGTGCTTGCTCTTCTATTTGGAAAAATAATTGCATCTACGCCAAAAAAATTTGAGCTCCTTGCAATTGCACCAAAATTATGTGGATCTTCAATTTTATCTAAGATAAAAACTTTGGCATTTTCTTTATCTTTAAGCTTATTAATAAGTTCTTCAAGTTCAATGTATTCAAAATCACTAACTAAAGCTACAACAGCTTGATGATTTTTTGTACCTGCAAGTTCTTCTAACTTTTCATTATCACTTGTCACAGTTGGTACTTTTGCATCTCTTGCAATTCCAATGATTTTTTTAATGGATCCTGTAGCATTTTTCCCAAGGTAAATTTTTTCTACTTCTTCATTTTTTAGTGCCTCAATAACTGGGCCTCTTCCATATATATATTTCATTATAAATTCTTAAACTTCTCTCTAATTTCTACTGCCTTGCCACAAGTCATCTTTCCTTCTGGACATGGACCTGACACACAAGCTGGACCTTGATCTTTAAATAAAAGTGGCGCAACTTCCTTCACTTGTCTTAGCATTTCTGTTGCCAGTTCTCTTATTTCCCATTGAGCTCTTTCACAACATCTAACTGTGAAGAAGTGTCTCAAAGTTCTAACATTCATTGTAACAACAATTTTTGTCTCACAAGCATTTGGAAAAACATATCTTGCATCTTCAATTGACATCTTTTCCACAGCTTTTTTTGCCTTTTCTTCATCCATACCATTTTCAATGAGGACTTTTGCGTGTTCATTTACAAGAATTTCAACTAATTTGTCGTAATCTTCTTGGTCTCTTTTCATTGCTTCAAGAAAAATTTTCTTTGCTTCTTCATTTTTTTCAATTTGTGGAGGAATAATATATTCAAAGCTGTCAAGTTTTACATATCTTTGGGATTGTTGAGAATAAGATGCAATCCTATGTCTCACAAGTTGATGAGTAAGTGTCCTAGATACACCTTCAATTGCAAAGGTAAAACTAACATGTTCCAGTGGAGAAAGATGAGAAAAGGACATAAGCCTATTTAAAAACTTTTCTGTGGATTCTTCTGTCAAATTTTCTGTGATTTCTTCAACACCAACTCTTGAATAGCAAAGTTTTGCTGCAGCAGCAATGGTTTTATCAGGTTCCATTGTGTGCGAAATAATTTTTACCTTCATCTTATCATCTCCTCAAATATTTCTCTAATTCTATTATACCTTTTTAAAAGATAGAGATAGCCAAAGAGTGCCTCAAGCCCAGTTGCCATCCTATAATCTATTGGGTCAGCATTTTTAGGAACTGTATGGGACTTAGCATTTCTTCCTCTTTTAAAAATTTTCATTTCTTCTTCTGTCAGTTTATCTTCTACTTTTTCAATAAGTTCTCTCTGTGATTTAGCACGGACAAATCTAATGCTTTCTCTGTGAAGCTTATTTGGATTTTTCCTGGCATCAAGAATCTCACTTCTAACTAAAATTTCAAAACAAGCATCGCCAATATAGGCAAGGGCAAGGGGACTTAACTCCCTAACCTCGCTCTCTTTGTAATTCTTAACTTCTAAAAATTTTAAATTCTCTTCCAAGTTGTTCCACTTCTCGTATCTTCTATTTCAATGCCCATTTCCTTTAGCTTGTCCCTGATTTCATCTGCTTTTGCAAAGTCCTTGTTTTTTCTAGCAGCATTTCTTTCAGCAATAAGACCTTCTATGTCTTCGGATATTTCTTCTCTTTCGCCTTCCATTATGCCAAGAACTCTTGTAAGTTTCTTCAAAAGTTCAAGAGTCTTTTCTAACATTTCCTTAGAATTATTTTCATCAAGATTTAAGTTTATATCCTTAACTAAATCAAAAATTGCAGTAATGGCATCTGCTGTATTTAAGTCATCTTCCATTGCCTTTTCAAACTTTTCTATGTGCTTGTCAAAAGACTTATATAAGTTTTCTTCTTCATCAGTGATTTTTTCAAGAGCAGATTTTTCTATTGCATCTTCAAGTTTGTATTTTGCATTGTAAAGTCTCTTGCTTGAATTTTTAGTTTGCTCCATTACTTCTCTTGAGAAATTAATTGGTGAACGATATTGGGTTGTCAAAAGGAAAAATCTCAAGACTTCAAGGTCAAATTCATCAGAAATTTCTCTAACTGTAAAGAAGTTGCCCTTAGACTTAGACATTTTTTCGTTGTCGACAGTTATCATGCCATTGTGCAACCAGTAATTTGCAAAGGGTACTCCGTTGCAAGTTTCTGATTGTGCAATTTCATTTTCGTGATGAGGAAATTGTAAATCTTCTCCACCAGTGTGAATGTCTATATTATCTCCAATAAGAGTCTTTGCCATAACTGAACACTCAATGTGCCAGCCAGGTCTGCCTTCTCCCCAAGGTGCTTGCCAATAAGGTTCCCCTTCCTTCTTATTTTTCCAAAGAGCAAAGTCACTTGGATTTTTTTTGTTGTCATTGATGTCAACTCTGTGACCAGAAATTAAATCTTCAATATTTTTCTTTGAAAGTTTACCATAGTCCTTTGCATAACTTATGTCAAAATAAACATCGCCATTGGAAACATAAGCAGCCCCCTTGTCTATCAAAGTCTTTACAAAGGAAATAATCTCATTAATGTGCTCAGTAGCTCTAGGGTTTATGGTTTCATAATCATAAAGATGAAGACCATTTGCATCCTTTTTAAACTCTTTTATATATCTTTCTGCAATGTCAGAAACCTTTACACCTTCATCATTTGCCTTGTTAATCATCTTGTCGTCAATATCAGTGAAGTTTACAACAAATTTTACCTTCATACCCTTGTATTCAAAATATCTTCTTAGTGTATCAAATACAACAAGTGGTCTAGCATTCCCAACATGGATAAAGTTATACACAGTTGGACCACAATTGTAAATTCCAACTTCGCCTTCTTTAATTGGCACAAAATCCTCTTTACTTCTCGTTAGAGTATTGTATAATTTCATAAATCCTCCTATAAAAAAACGTCTCCTTTGAGACGATTATATACCTCTGAAAAATTTTTCGTAGTAATCAAGCCCTATAAAAGTTTTGTCTTCAATCATTTTTCTTATCTTGCTTGGGTCTGCAAGGTCAACATCCATGACTTCTTCCTCTTGCAGTGTAATTTCATCAAGAGAAATATTTTTGCGAACTAAAAAAATATAAAAAATTGTATTTTTTTCAGTGATGATTCTCTTTAAATGAAGCTCATCTTCCTTTATGTCAATGCCAAGTTCTTCCTTGAACTCACGCACCATACCTTCCTTTGGTGTTTCTCTTGAAATTACAGAACCACCAGCAGAACAGTACCACATTCCGGCAAAAGATTTTTTATTGAGAGATCTCCTTTGGATTATAAAATTTCCATCCTCTCTCAAAATCCATCCTTCAACAATAATATGATATTCATTATTCTTCAGTCGCTCGCCCTTTCTTATGGCACGCCTTTTCCATTTTCCCTTTTTATCATATACATCCCAATATTCCACGACAAAACTCCTCATAGTTATTTTACACCATTTATGCTGTTTTTTAAAGAATAAGAAGACTTTGTTTAACTAAAATCTTACCCTTAATAAATAAAAAATGCCGAGAATAAATTAATATTCTCAGCATCTATTAATTAAAATATCATCAAAGTAGATATGGGTCATTTTCCCAATCAATCAAAGATTTTGGGTCTTCTGCATTAGTGTTTCTTCCTTCAGGTGGAAGGTCTTTTGCAGATTCTGGTTCAGCTGGCTCTGTTGGATAATTTAAGTCAGCATCTCTTCCATTTAATTTTTCCCACTCTTCACGAGATTTTGGCTCTATCATTTCAAGATCAACTGTGTCAATATCAATGCCAAGTGCCTTTGCTACTCCCTTGCCATATTCTGGGTCTGCTGCATAACAATTTCTAATATATCTGTGCTTGATTTGCATAGTTGAGTCACCCATATTTCTGGCTGTATTTTCAAACAAAACTAATTTTTGTTCATCAGTCATTCTATTAAAAAGCATGCCTGGTTGAGTAAAATAGTCATGGTCATCAGCTCTAAAGTCATATCTCTTAACTTCGCCACCTTCATCATGTGGTATTTCTAGGCTTGGATCATCTTGCCATCCGCCGTAAGAATTTGGATTGTAATGAAGCTCTGCACCCTTATTTCCATCAACTCTCATTTGTCCATCTCTGTGATAGTCATGAGGATGTTTTACTCCTTGTGGAGAATTTACAGGAATTTGATGATGATTGACTCCAAGTCTATATCTTTGTGCATCAGAATAGAAAACCGCTCTAGCTTGAAGTAATCTGTCTGGCGAAAGTGCAATTCCTGGCACAATATTTGCTGGAGAAAAAGCTACTTGTTCAACATCTTGGAAGAAGTTGTCAGGATATTTATTTAACTCATATTCGCCCACTGGAATAAGTGGAAAATCTTTTTTTAACCACATCTTTGTAATATCAAAAGGATTTGTCGGATGGTTTTTAGCTTCTTCTTCAGTCATAACTTGAATATACATCTTCCACTTTGGATAATTACCATTTTCAATAGCTGTGTATAAATCACGCCCAGAAGACTCTCTGTCCTTACCATTTACCTTTTCGGCTTCTTGGTCAGTGTAATTTAAAATACCTTGCTGGCTTCTAAAATGGAACTTAACCCAAACTCTTGTGCCTTCTTCATTGTACATAGAGTAAGTGTGTGAGCCAAAGCCGTGCATGTATCTAAAGGAAGAAGGAATACCTCTGTCACTGTTTATAATAGTTGTTTGAAGTAATGACTCTGGTAGAGATGACCAATAGTCAAAGTTTGTGTTTGGACTTCTAAGGTGTGACTTTGGATCTCTCTTTACAGCATGATTTAAGTCTATGAACTTCATGGCATCTCTGAAGAAGAAAACAGGAGTGTTATTTCCAACTACATCCCAGTTGCCATCTTCTGTGTAAAATCTCACAGCAAAGCCACGAATATCTCTTTCTGCATCAGCGGCGCCACGTTCTCCAGCAACAGTTGACATTCTTGAAAATACTTTACACTTATTTCCAACCTTGCTAAAAAGTTTTGCCTTAGTATATTTTGTAATATCATGAGTTACAGTAAATTCGCCCCAAGCACCCCAGCCTTTAGCGTGCATTCTTCTTTCGGGGATTACTTCTCTATTAAAATGCGCGTGCTTTTCAAAAAGCCATAAATCTTGAATAGAAATATGTCCACGCTTGCCAGCTGTCATTGAATCTTCATCATTATCAACAACTTGTCCACCAGCACGTCTCATCGTAGGATCATCATCAACATTTTGATTTCTGCTTGGTATTGGGTCTCCTGCCATGTTTTTTTGCAGTAGGATCCATCTTTTTCTTATCGTCTGCCATTATTTACCTCCTTAAGTAAAAATGTATTCTTTATAAACCATCTATTTATTTCCTACCCCATTAATGCTCCTCTACTCAATTAATTTCACTATAAAATATATGTAAACATGTTTAATAAAATATTATATATAATAATCCTTAAAATAAAAAACTCCTTACTGTTTTGTCAATTTAATAGACCACTACAAACACACAGTAAAGAGTTTTTTAATTCTATTTTTTAGCGACCGCCTCCGCCGCCTCCGCCGAAGGATCCTCCCCCTCCGCCAAAGGAAGTAGAGCCACCGCCACCTGCACTACTATAAGCAGTTACATCTTGATAAGTTTTATTAATAGTTTTAGAAAAATTTCTTGCAAACAATATGTGAGTATTATAAATAGCATAATTATTTATATATGTTGGATAATTTTCTGCTCCTCTTACAAATTCTTCATCTAAGAAAAATATTGATGAATAAATCAAAAATTCTTGCCACTTATTAAAATCAACTTCCTTTGCAACATCTTCTCCATATTCTTCCAAATAATTTTTAAATTTTATTAGATTTTCCCAAAGTTCTTTTCCCTTTTCTGTTACTCTAAGTTCTGTTCCAGTTTTTTTAGAAAATAAAAATTTCTTTTCATACCTATAATTTTCTAAATATCCCTTTTCCTTTAAAGCATCAATTGACTTATCTTCAAATTCATTATAATAATCTTCCATTAGAGATTTATTCTTTTTGACATATTTTTTGAAATCCTTAGCTGTCATATATTCTTCGTCATTTAATTTATTTGCTTTAGAAATCATTTCAAAAAGTTCCTCTTCTGCTGGTCCCATATCCTTTGGTCTTGAAATAATTTTTATTTTGTTTTTAGAAAAATTACTGCCTTCTTCAACAAATTCTATTGCCCCTTGAAGATTCCATTTTAAAATATATGAATTAATGTAATTTGCAACTAGATCATCCATAACTAAATGAGATTGGTCAATAAAAAATGCCAAATCTTCAATTGGTCCATGGTAAGGTACATCTTTAAAATATTGTCCATCTAAATCACTTAAAAAAGGAAGATCTTTTCTGTTTTGAATTTTCTTCTTGTTAAAACTAAGACTAATGGCACGAGCAACATAATAAATAACCAAAACAACTGCAAAAGCTATCCCCCCAAGGAATGACTTTTCTGCAAATGACATTGGCTTTTGGTAAGCCTCGCCTTCTCTATTTTCCCAATCAGAACCCTTGGCAGCCATATTTGCATAATCTTCAAAGTTTTTGTCAATCTTATAGGCAGTATTAAAATAACCCTTTGGGAATTTTAGCATTACTGTTGCATAGTCAACATAGCCACTTGATGTCATGACTATTTCTCCATTTACATTGTGGATTTCTCCTTCCATGCCAAAGCCCCACATTTTAACATCTTTAAAGGCTTCGTAAGCTCTAATTCTAATTTCTACATTTTCTGGTTTTGGGTCAAAATTTTCGCCAACAAAATTAAAAAACAACATATCGCTGTCATTTAATCCAACTACAAGAGGATTAATCTTGTAATTTAAATTATATGTATTGTCACTAAATTCGCTTATGCCCCAAGTGAGTTCTACCTCGTCTTCTCTATCTATTCTGCCATAATGGTATGCCTTATCATCAAAACTGGCATCAATATCCCATGGCATTAGCTCTGTAAAATCTTTTCCAAGAGCTTTTACAGAAAAATCTTCAATCTTTATTCCTCGCAAATTGTTTATGAGTTTATATCTCTCTGTATAATCTTCATTGTCTTCATTAATTTGCCAAACTTCATTAACTTTTGCTATTCCATTTTTGTCAATTTCTACATATATTTTAATTCCCTTAAAATTTTCAGCAAAGGTAAAAATAGGCAGCATTATAAATAATATGCTTAGCAAAAATATTTTCTTAATCTTCATAGTCCAACTCCTTTATAAAACTCTTTATCTTAATAATATTATTTTTTTATTCAATCTGCAAATTTTTCACAAAAAATATCTTTTAGAGATTACTCCCCAAGAGATATTATAAAGACAAAATATTACAAAAAAGAAGTTGCCAAATAAATGACAACTTCTTAAAAAATTTTATAATTCTTTTAAATATTTATTTAATAATTTGTAGGAAGCTTCTTCATCTACGGTAGAAATCAGTCCAGCTGATGATAAAATATATTTTTTATCTAAAAAATATTTTATATTCCTATTAATTAAATATTTATCGTCTAAATCCTCAATTGCTGAGAGAATTTTTTTTGGCTCATTAGAATTAATAAGCGATCCACCAGTTCCGATAAACATTTCCGCCGGTCTCAAATCTTTTCCGTATTGTTCGTAAATCGTCCTAGTTGGAGTTTTAATTTCTTTTATGTGACCAATATGTCTCATAAGTGAAGTGTGAGTAGCAATATAGCAAAGGACATTGTCAAAGAATAAATCTTCGTCATTGTCTGGAATATAGCTTGTGTTATTGAAGCGAAATTCCGTTTTTTCTCTTGCATCTTCTATGCCAAATTTGAGGAAAGGCTCTTCGCCCACTGACTCATAAAGAGCAGTAGCTGAATACCTCATGCCCATGTCGCCTTCAACAGTTCTTTTTTCAAAGGGCTCATCAATTGGAGGCGAAATTACATTTTCTTCTCCATAATAAGTTTTGCCAATTGAATGAATGTCTGTTGTCGCTCCGCCTATATCAACAGATAAAATAACTTTGTCTAAAAACTTGGCGTAGACTGACATTGCCTTTTGAACTGCAACTGGTGTTGGCAAAAGAATTTCAAAATCCTTACTCAATAAATCAATTCCCTTGGCATGAGCAATTGTCTTTATAAAAATATCTCCAATTGTCTTCCTAAGAGGCTTGTAATTTATTGTGTTAGTGGTTGGCATAACATTTTCTGTGAAGTCACAGGGGAGGTCATTTTTTTCAAAAATTCCCCTTATTTCTTCCTGAGTGTCAATGTTTCCTGCCACAACAACAGGAATTTTAACATGTCCCTTTGCAAGTTTCTTTGCATTATAGACTATGTTATCTCTGTTGCCATGATCTGTTCCCCCACATAAAACTATAATGTCAGCACCAGAATTTTTTATTTCATCTACAAACTCATCTGTAAGCTCATAAGAATATACCTTTAAAATTCTGGCACCGGCAGATAGTGATGCAAGTCTAGCAGCATCTGTAGTAAGATTTTTTGAAAAACCTATTGCTACAACCTTTAGTCCTCCTGATGCTGAAGAGCAACCTAAAACTTTGTCATATTTGACTTCAGTAACTTCTCTTAATTTTTTATAGGCATTATTAAAGCCTTCTCTGACATCAGTTTCTACAGTAGTATAGCTAGATGCACTAGCTATAATTTCACTTTTGTCAGCATCCACTAAATTAAGTTTAGTATAAGTTGATCCAACATCGACTAAAAGATATATCATGCTAATTTTTCATCTACAACTTTCATTATTTCAGCGTGATTTTTTTCTACAACTTTTCTTGCAGAAGCCATTTTTTCTTCAAGTTCATGTCTGTAATCTTGATCTTTAAGTGAATTTAAGTTAATGATTACATTTAAGAAAGCACCTTGAACTGCAGCTTCAATATTTAATAAAGCTACTGCTACATCAGTGATTGCATTTGAGTTTCCTTTTTCAGCAAGTTCTCTTGCATAGTCATAAAGTTCTGTAACTTTAATTCCAAGTCCTAGAGGTACTTCAATTGCATTTCTATATCCTTCTTGAATCTTTTCAGATCTTTTAGCTTTTTCTTCTTCAGTTTCCTTTGGAAGTTTCATAGCGTCCATAACTCCGTTAAAAGAGCTGGCGTCTTTGTCAATTCCATTAACAAATTCATCTTTATATTTTAATAATTCAGCTTGAATTTCTTCCATTCTATCAGAAACGTCCATATATTTTTTCTTTCCAATAGTTAAACCTGCAACCATTGCAAGAAGTGAAGCAGCCATTGATGCATTAAGTGCAGCAATGGATCCACCTCCTGGAGCTGGTGAATTTGAAGCAGTTTCGTCAGCGAATTCTACTATAGTTAAATCTTTAAGCATTTTTCCTCCCATGAATTAGAATAATCCAGTGATAACTCCGTTGTTGTCAATGTCCATCTTGTTGGCAGCTGGTACTTTTGGAAGTCCTGGCATTACCATGATGTTAGAAGTTTGAACAACTATAAATCCTGCTCCAGCAGAAACTCTTACATCTTGAATTTCGATGTCAAAGTCTGTAGGTGCTCCCATTATCTTTTGATCATCAGTAAATGAGAATTGTGTCTTTGCAACACAGATAGGAAGTTTATCAAGTCCAAGTTCTTCAAGTTTTTTAACTTGTTTCTTAGCAGCTGAAGTAAATTTAGCTTGTCTGCCTCTATAAATTTCAGTAACAATTGTATTTACTTTGTCCATGATGCTATCATTTTCATCGTAAAGTGGTTTGAAATTAGCTGTTCCTTCGTCAATTAGTTCAACAACTTGTTTAGCTAAATCTTCAGCACCTTCTCCACCCTTTGCAAAACATTCGCAAAGTGAAATTCTAACACCAAGTTCTTTACAAAGTTCTTGTAATTTTGCAATTTCAGCTTCAGTATCATCAGCAAATCTGTTGATAGCAATAATAGCTGGAACGCCGAATTTTTTGATATTTTCAACGTGGCGTCTTAAGTTAGCAAATCCTTTTTCAAGAGCTTCAACATTTTCAGTCTTTAATTCTTTTTTATCTACTCCACCGTGCATTTTAAGAGCTTTTATAGTAGCAACAATTACTACTGCATCTGGAGATAGACCAGACATTCTACATTTAATGTCCATGAATTTTTCTGCACCAAGGTCAGCACCGAAACCTGCTTCTGTAACAGCGTAATCGCTAGTGTTAAGTGCAAGTTTTGTAGCTAAAATTGAGTTACATCCATGAGCAATGTTTGCGAAAGGTCCACCGTGAATAAATGCTGGTGTATTTTCAAGTGTTTGTACCATGTTTGGTTTAAGTGCATCTTTAAGAAGCATTGCAACTGCACCTTGGATTTCGAGATCAGCAACAGTTACAGGTTCTCCATCAAGATTATATCCAATAATCATTCTAGCAAGTCTATTCTTTAAATCTTCAAGATTTTCAGAAAGACAAAGAACTGCCATGATTTCAGATGCAACAGTAATCATGAAGTGGTCTTCTCTAGGGAAACCATCAGCTTTTTTGCCAAGAGAGATAACAACATTTCTTAAAGATCTGTCATTCATGTCAATAACTCTCTTCCAAGTAATTTGTCTACAGTCAATTCTTAGAGCATTTCCTTGATGAATGTGGTTGTCAATACAAGCTGAAATAAGATTATTTGCAGCTGTCATTGCGTGAAGGTCACCAGTAAAGTGAAGATTGATATCTTCCATTGGAACTACTTGTGAGTATCCACCACCTGCAGCTCCACCCTTAACACCAAAAACTGGTCCAAGAGATGGTTCACGAAGTGCTACTGCAGATTTTTTACCAATTCTATTAAGACCTTGAGTAAGTCCAATAGAAACAGTTGATTTACCTTCACCTGCTGGTGTAGGTGAAATTGCAGAAACTAAAATTAGTTTTCCATATTCATTGTTTTCGTCAATTTTTTTGATAGCGTCCCAAGAAATTTTTGCCTTATATTTTCCGTAGTTTTCAAGATCATCTTTTTCTAGACCAATCTTTGCAGCAACTTCTTCAATAGGAAGCATAGTAGCTTCATCAGCTATTTGTATATCTGTTTTAAATGCCATATATTAAATTACTCCTCAATTAATAGTGTTTCAAGAACTTGTTCTGATTTTAAACCTTCAATTTGCATATAGTAAGCTGCTGAATCTATTAGAGCTTGTAATGGAAGAAGTCCAATAAGTTCAGTGTTTACAACTGTAACTCCATATCTCTTCGCTTCTGATTTTATCATTTCAAGTGCTTGGTAAATTGCAGTTTTTTCAAAGTTTACAAGATTCATTGATACTTGAGTTTGACCTTTTTCTTCAAGTTCAAGACCAATAGCCTTAACAAATCTAAGTCCTCCACCAATGTGACGAACTTTCTTAGCGATTGTATCAGCAACAGTTAAATCGTTAGTATTTAAGTTAACATTAAATGCAACTAGGTGGAATCTTGCTGCAACAGCAGTAGCTCCTGATTTAACATTCATTTCTTGAGGACCAAAATCTGGTTTCCATTCAGGTTCTTTGATTTTGTCGAAGAATCCTTCATATTGTCCTTTTCTTACTTTAGCTAGATTCTTTCTATCTGGAGTGGAAGCTGCATCTTCATATAGATAAACAGGAATTCCCATATCGCCTATTGCTTTACCAACTTTTTTAGCATATTCAACACACTCTTCAGTAGTACATTCAGTTACAGGAACGAATGGTACAACGTCAACAGCTCCCATTCTTGGGTGAGCTCCCTTGTGTTTTGACATATCAATAATTTCAGTTGCAACTTTTACAGATTCAATAACTGCATCAATTACAGCTTCAGGTTCGCCAATAACTTCAACAACAAGTCTGTTGTGGTCAGCATCTGGTTGATAGTCGATTAATTTAATATTTTCTTTTGCTCTAAAGCATTCAGTGATTTGTTCCACTTTCTTTAGGTCTCTACCTTCAGAATAGTTTGGAATACACATTACTCTTTTCAATTGATTTCCTCCTATTAGTTATCTAATACTTTTATTTTTTTCGTACTCTTGTATTATATAAAATCTTTTTTAATTATTAAAGCACTTTATTAAAGTTGTACTACTTTTTCTACTTCTTCAAGAAGTTTTCCAGATGTGATTAATTCTTGAGCTTTTTCAAGTTCTTCATAAATCTCAATCTTCTTATCTTCTTCGATAAATGCAACTTGATTTCTGATTACATCGTGAGCAACTTTTGTACCTTTACCAAGTTCAAATTTATTGTCTTCCATTTCCATTCTGAAATCAAGAGCTTGTGCAGCTATCATAAGTTCAGTAGTTAAAATTCTTGCAGTGTTTTTAACAACTTCTCTAACTTTTCTTGAAGCCCAGTTACCCATTGATACGAAGTCTTCTTGGTTTTCACAAGATGTTATTGAGTCAACACTTGCTGGGTGAGATAAAGTTTTATTTTCAGATGCTAAAGCAGCTGCAGCATATTGAGTAATCATAAATCCAGAGTTAAGTCCTGGGTGTTTAACTAGGAATGATGGCATACCAGAAAGTGTAGTGTTTACCATTCTTTCAATTCTTCTTTCAGAAACATTACCTAGTTCAGAAACTGCAATTGCTAAAAAGTCAAATGGTTGAGCCATTAATTCTCCGTGGAAGTTACCACCAGAAATTACTTTGCCATCATGAGTGATGATTGGGTTATCAGTTGCTGAGTTAAGTTCGATTTCAACTTTTTCTTTAACATATTCAAGAGTATCCTTAGAAGCTCCGTGAATTTGTGGCATACATCTGAATGTATAAGCATCTTGTACTCTAAGTTCAGCAGTGTGAGTTACATAAGTTGAACCTTCTAGAATATTTCTTAAGTTTTCAGCAGTCTTAAGTGATCCAGCGTGTGGTCTAATTGTGTGAAGTTCTTCCCAAAATGCGTCAATGATTCCTCTTGAAGATTCACAAGCCATAGCTCCTGCAATATCAGCAATCTTAGAAAGCTTAAGTGCATCATAAAGTGCAAGTGCTCCAGTTGCAGTAAGAACTGTTGTACCATTAATTAGTGCAAGTCCTTCTTTAGCAGCAAGTGCAATTGGTTTTAAGCCAGCTTTTTCCATAGCATCTTTACCTGGAAGAAGTTCTCCTTCATAGTAAGCTTTTCCAAGTCCAAGCATTGGAAGAACCATGTGTGCAAGTGGTGCTAAATCTCCAGATGCTCCAAGAGATCCTTTTTCTGGAATAAATGGAACAACATTTCTATTTAACATTTCAAGAAGTAATTCAATAGTAGATAGTCTGATACCAGAAACTCCCTTTAATAGTGAATTGATTCTAATAAGCATAACTGCTCTTACTTCGTCTTCAGGTAGTGGGTTGCCAAAACCAGAAGCGTGAGTTCTGATGATATTTTCTTGAAGTTGAGCTGAATCTTCTTTAGAAATGGAAACTCTTGAAAGAGAACCAAATCCTGTGTTAATTCCGTAAACTACTCTTTCTTCTTCAACGATTTCTTCAACATATTCTCTTGATTTGTTTACATCAGCAATTGCTTTTTCGTCGATTTCTGCCTTTACATGATTTCTTGTAACTTCTACTAATTCATCTAGTGTTAGATCATTACCTGTTAATACTACTTTGTTCATAATTGTACTTCCTTTCCTTTAATACATTACATTTTACTTACTAATTCAAAAGAAAATATAAGATGAAAAATTATGTCATCTTTTGAAAAGTAGTAACTATAAAAAATCTACCAGCACTTGCTAAACTTTAATTGTTTGCAAATGTTTTCTAAGATGATTCTATTCCAAATATAAATCATTGTCAATAATTTTAAGATAAATAAAACTTTATCATCGAAAAAAATACAATATTTTATCTCTTTTTTTTAGTAATTTGATTCTTGTTTTTCGTGTTTTAAACAAAACTTAGTCTACATAATTAGTAATCCTTCCTTTTTATAAAAAATTATTATAAAAACTTTTAAAAAAATTATATCATTTATATTAATCTATGTATTTTTATATGTTTGCATCTTAGAAAAAATATTTCCAATAAAAAATGACTTAGTCTCCTAAGTCATAAAATTTATTTTAATCTTTTTTTATTAATCCATAAACTATTAAGCCAATGGAAAGAATAAAGGCAATCTTTAGACCTATGTCGCCCTTTATATAATCAACTAAATAATTTTTATAAGAGGATGTAACCTTGAAATCCAAAAGTGGCATGAAGTGTACAAATATTATCAATAAAACAGTCAAGACCACGCCAGTTATAATATACTTGTCTCTAGATTTCATTTGTTTGCTCTTTTCTTATTATTAGATAAGCTCCCACAACTTTCTTTGCACTGCCTTTCCTTGTCTCCCCATCCTTATTAAGAATTTTAAATTCATAAGAATTAATTTCAGGATAAAGGCTCACAGTGACAAAAGTTTTTCCTTCAACTTTTATATCGAAATCTAAATCAATTAAAATCTCTTTTTTTACATAAAAGCCAAGAGCATTAGAAATTATTTTTGCATCAATGGGCAGGTCTGCCATATAATCATTTTTAAATTTTTTCTCTCCAAGTTTTATAGTGACTTCTTCATCTTCCTTGTTGTCATATATTGACTGATAATGGTCTCCACTAAACTCTATTGCATCTTTAACTTCAGAAATATCTTCAATTATGTAGCCTTCTTTGTTTTTTACTTCTTGTTCCCTATACTTTTCTCCTTCAAAAATTTTTATGTACTTTATTTCTGAAATCTCATAGCCAAGACTTTCTTCCATTTGTTTTTTTTCTTCATTAGATATATCTTCTATTTCAAATTTTTGATTGCCATCACTTTCTTCTTCACTCATATTTCTTCGATCTTCACTTGAAATTAACTGGTCCTTATTATGTGAATTATAGGTCCTAAGTCCAAAATAAGTTAAAAGTAAAAATATACTTGCAAGAAAAATAATCAGCTTATTAACTGATGACTTCATCAAACACTCTCCTTAAGATGATTATATCATCTCAAAAAATTTTTTCCATGGAAAAACTGCAAGAAAAAATGACTTAGTCTCCTAAGTCATCTAAATTAAAATTTGTATCATAGCACCTTTGCTAAAAAGTTTTGAGTTCTTTCATTCTTTGGATTGCCAAATACTTCTTCTGGACTTCCTTCTTCTACAATATAGCCGCCGTCCATAAATAAAATTCTGTCGCCAACTTCTCTTGCAAATCCCATTTCGTGAGTTACAACAACCATAGTCATGCCTTCCTTGGCAAGATCTTTCATTATATCTAAAACTTCTCCTACCATTTCTGGGTCAAGGGCAGAAGTTGGTTCGTCAAAAAGCATTACCTTTGGATTCATGGCAAGGGCTCTAGCTATGGCAATTCTTTGTTTTTGTCCGCCTGATAGTGATTTTGGATAGGAATCTCTCTTGTCTGGAAGTCCAACTCTTTCTAAGAGTTCCATTGCCTTTTTTTCTGCTTCTTCTTTTTCCATTTTCTTCACAAGAGTTGGAGCAAGTGTAATGTTGTCAATGATATTTAAGTTGTTAAAGAGGTTAAAGGACTGAAATACCATGCCCATTTCCTCACGAACTTTATTTATGTCAATGTCCCTTGAAGTAATCTCTTCATTATCTACAAAAATTTTGCCACTTGTTGGCTCTTCCAAAAGATTTAAGCACCTTAAAAAAGTTGATTTACCTGAGCCTGATGGTCCGATGACAACTACTACTTCCCCGTCTTTTATTTCTTGATTTATTCCCTTTAGGACTTCAAGTTCTCCAAAGGATTTAGTCAAATTTTCTACCTTAATCATTTGCAAGTCTCCTTTCTAAAAGTCCCATTGCCTTTGACAAGCTAAAGGTCATTATAAAGTAAATGCAAGCTGTAAATATAAAGGGCCTTACTAACTCATAAGTACCTGATGAGATACTCTTACCTGCATACATAAGCTCTCCAACTCCAACTGTATATGTGATTGAAGATTCCTTTATAAGAGTTATAAATTCATTTACAAGTGCTGGTAATATATTTTTAATCGCTTGTGGCATTATTACTTTTACCATTGCTTGCTTTTTATTAAGTCCAAGAGATCTTGCAGCCTCCATTTGTCCATGGTCAACAGATGAAATTCCTGATCTTATAATTTCTGCAACATAGGCTGCTGAGTTTAAACTTATTGAAAGCGCACATAAAAACATTGGCGCAGTTAAAAGTGTAAACTGTTCTGGTATTATTTTTTTTAGTCCAAAATATACTATCAAAATTTGCACAAGCATTGGAGTCCCTCTCACAACTTCTATATAAATACTTGAAAGTATATTTAATATTTTTATTTTCGATGTTTTCATTAAGGCAAGTATTATTCCAATAGTAAAACCTAAGAGCACACCAATTATTGAAAGTTCGATAGTGGTCAAGGCCCCATTCAAATATGTTGGAAGATACTTGTTTGCGAAGGCAACTTGTTCCGATATAATTCCCATATTATTCCTTTCTAATTCATCTAATCCACAAATTAAAAATTCCCCACACAATGTAGGGAATATTTAATTACTATTTACTAGCTTCTTTGTTAGATAGTTCAATATACTCATCAAACCATTTATCTACTTGGCCTGAATCTTTTAATCCTTTAATAACCTCATTAACAGCTCCTGTTAAATCGTCATTACCCTTTTTAATTGCTACTGCAAATCCACTTTCATCTGGAATTCCTAAATCTTCTATTATAACAAGTCCATCTGTTATTGATGCAAATTGTTTTGCTGGAAGTTCTGATAGGAAAGCTGCATCAATTGATTTATTTTTAAGTTGTTCAATGATTACATTGTTTAAATCAAATCCCTTGCAATTATCTCCAAATTTTTCTGTTGCAAACTCGTGTTGAAGTGAACCAAGTTGTGTACCAATAATCTTTCCATTAAGGTCATCAAAAGTTTTATATTTATCTTTGTTTTCTTCCGTTACAAGTAAAACTTGTTTACCTTGTGAATATTCGTCAGAGAAATCAACTTGTTTCTTTCTTTTTTCATCAGCACCCATTCCTGCAAGAACTATATCAACATCTCCTGCATTTAGTGAAGCAAGAAGTCCTTCAAAAGCCATGTTCTTAACTTCAAGTTCAACTCCAAGAGAATCAGCAATTGATTTTGCAATTGCAAGGTCAATACCTGTAAATTCTTCTTTGCCACTTTGGAAGGATGTCCATTCCATTGGTGGGAAGTCTGCTGAAGTTCCAAGAACTATTTTGCCCTTTTCCTTTATGGCATCTATTGTTGGTCCAGTAGTTTTTATTTCAAACTTAACCGCTTCCTTAGTTTCTTCTTTTGTCTCTTCTTTCTTCCCACAGCCAAATAAAAATAAAGCTGTCATTGCTATAATTGCAATATTAAAAATTTTCTTTTTCATAATACCTCCTATTTAATTGATAAATAATTTTAAAACACATTATAACTCAAAGCAAATTAAATTTCAATTGTTTTTATCACTTTATAAAATTAAAATTCTAAAAGATCTTCCGTAGGAGTATTTTCTATAACTTCCAATTGATTTTTTTCCTTTGGCCTTTCCTTTTCTACAGGACTTGGATCTTGAACTGGTTTTGCTTCTTCCTTCTTAACTCTTGAATATTGATAAACTCCCCAAGATTCAAGTTCGTTATCTGTTCCTATCCACACTGGTGCACCAACAGACATATTTGGAAATACATAATTTTCCACATCATAGTTAAACATTCTTATACAACCATTAGAATAATAACCCCCAATTTGATGTGGTTTAATATTTCCATGAATTCCATAGCCACTTGCTCCTGGTAATCTTAAACCCATCCATCTCTCTCCAAGAGGATTCATTGGATCATCCGCCGCAGCAGGTTCATATTTTCCATTCATTCCGCCCCATGCAGGGTTTTTGTGCATATTTTGAATTTTTCCCTTTGCAGATGGAGTTGGTGTTTCATTAGTCCCCAAAGTTACGGGATATTTTCCTATGGACTTTTCGCCCTTATACATAGTAAGGGTTCTTCTTGATTTATTTACTACAATCCACTTGCCCTTAGTTGGTGGATTAGTTACCATATCATAAACTTCATAGTTTTCTGTGTGAAGAGCCTTATTTGTCTTATCATTTAGTGTCCCTGTCACTGGCAAATTCATTAGTGCTTGCCATCTTTTAAGTTCATCTCTCTTTTCCACACCACTTTTATCCATAAAATTATTTTCTCTGACATAACCCTTGGCAAAAACAAAATTTGGCAAGAGACTCGCAGCTAAAATAAAAATCCCAATCCTTTTTATTTTCTTCAAATTAATCCTCCAATTTATCCTTTAAAAATTCTCCAGTGTAAGAATTTTTACATTTAACTATTTCTTCAGGAGTGCCAGTGAAGAGAACTTTTCCTCCACCATCGCCGCCTTCAGGACCTAAATCTATTATATAATCCGCACATTTTATAACATCTAAGTTGTGCTCAATAGTTATAACAGTGTTTCCCCTATCAACAAGTTCTTCCAAAACTTTTATTAGCTTATTTACATCTTCAGAATGAAGTCCCGTAGTAGGCTCATCTAAAATGTAAAGAGTCCTGCCTGTTGCCCTCTTAGAAAGTTCTGTGGCAAGTTTTATTCTCTGAGCTTCTCCTCCTGATAAAAGTGTGGAAGATTGTCCAAGCTTAATATAGGACAGACCAACATCTCTTAGGGTTTCAAGTTTTCTCAAAACTCTCTCGTGATTTTGGAAAAAGTCAATTGCCTCTTCCACTGTCATGTCTAGGACATCATAAATATTTTTGCCCTTGTATTTGACTTCAAGAGTTTCACGATTGTATCTCTTTCCATGACAAACTTCGCAAGGCACATAAACATCAGACAAAAAGTGCATTTCAACTTTTAAAATTCCATCGCCCTTGCAGGCTTCGCACCTTCCGCCCTTTACGTTAAAGGAAAATCTTCCCTTCTTGTAGCCACGCATTTTTGCTTCATTGGTGCTTGCAAAGATATCTCTTATTATATCAAAAGCACCAGTATATGTGGCAGGATTTGATCTCGGAGTTCTGCCAATTGGCGATTGGTCTATATCAACGATTTTGTCAATATTTTCTAGTCCTTCAAGGCTCTTATGTTTTCCTGGTTTTATTCTTGATTTATTTATTTTTTGTGCAAGGCTTTTATAGAGAATTTCATTTACAAGGGAAGATTTTCCTGATCCAGACACTCCAGTAACACAAATAAATTCTCCAAGTGGAAATTCTACATCAATATTTTTTAAATTATTTTCACTTGCTCCTATGACCTTTATTGATTTGCCATTGGACTTTCTTCTTTCCTTTGGCACTTCAATTTTCTTTCTGCCACTTAAATAAGCACCAGTAATTGACTCCTGGACATTCATAATTTCTTCAGCAGTCCCTTGTGCAACTATTCTTCCACCATTTACACCAGCTAGTGGTCCAATGTCAACAATTTCATCAGCAGCAAACATTGTGTCCTCATCATGTTCTACAACAATTAAAGTGTTTCCTATGTCAGTTAAATTTCTTAGAGACTCCAAAAGTTTTGCATTGTCCCTTTGATGAAGTCCAATGCTTGGCTCATCTAATACATAAATTACACCCACAAGTTGTGAGCCAATTTGTGTTGCAAGCCTAATTCTCTGTGCTTCTCCACCAGAAAGAGTTCCTGCCATTCTTGAGAGCGAAAGATATTCAAGACCTACATTTACTAAAAATTCAAGGCGAGATTTTATTTCCTTTAAAAGTTCTTCAGCTATAATCATTTCATTTTTTGTGAATTTTAAATTTTTGAAAAATTCCAGGGCCTTATCTATGGAAAGTTCTGTTAGCTCAAAAATATTAATTCCTCCAACTTTTATGGCAAGAGAAGAATCTTTAAGTCTTGAACCATGACACTTTGGACAAGGAACCTCTTCCATAAACTCGTCAATTTTGTCAAGAATTCTGTCGGAGCTTGACTCAGTATATCTTCTCTTTAAATTTTTTAAAATTCCTTCAAAGCTTCCAGAATATTTTTTTTCTCCTGAGAAAAAGGAATTAAAAGAAAAACTTAATTTTCCCTTGTAGCCATTAAATATTGCATCTAAAAATTCTTCTGGCGCATTTTTTATTGGCTCTTTAGTGCTAAACTTAAACTTCTTTGCAATTTCAGAAATTATTTCATAATAATAAGTTCCTTTGGAATTGGAGTAGCAGGCAATTGCTCCCTCATCTATGGAAAGTTCTTTGTTAGGAATTACTAAGTCCTTTGAAACTTCCTTAGAAAATCCTAGACCCTTACACTCATCGCAAGCACCAAGAGGTGAGTTAAAGGAAAAAGACCTCGGCGTAACTTCTTCTATTATAATATTGCAATGTGGACAGGCAAACTTTGTTGAAAAAATCAAATCTTCCCCATCAAGAACATTTACCTTGGCAATACCGTCACTTAAATTTGTTGCAATTTCAAGAGAATCTGCAAGTCTTGATTCAATTTTTTCTTTTACAATAATTCTGTCAACAACAATGTCTATATCATGATTTTTGTTTTTGTCCAGCTCAAAGTCTTCTGAAATGTCATGCATTTCTCCGTCAACAAAAACCCTTAAAAAGCCATCTTTTTTTATCTTTTCAAAAACTTTTTTGTGTTGACCCTTCCTATGTCTCACAACTGGAGAAAGAATTTGAATCTTTGTCCTTTCCTCCAATTTCATAACTTCATCAACCATTTGGTCAATTGTGTAGGAAGAAATTTCCTTGCCACATTCTGGACAGTAGGCATGACCAACTCTTGCGTATAAGAGTCTTAGGTAGTCATAAATTTCTGTAACTGTACCCACAGTAGACCTTGGGTTTTTAGATGTGGTCTTTTGGTCAATGGAAATTGATGGACTCATCCCTTCGATATAATCTACTTCTGGTTTATCCATTTGTCCCAAAAATTGTCTGGCATAGGAAGACAAGCTCTCAACATATCTTCTTTGACCTTCGGCATAAATTGTGTCAAAGGCAAGGGATGACTTCCCTGAACCAGATAGTCCAGTGAAAACTACAAATTTATTTCTTGGGATTTTTAAATCAACATTCTTTAAATTGTTGACTCTAGCTCCCTTTACTATTATTTCATCTTTCAATATAACACCTCTCTAAAGAAGGGCACTCTTTTTCTTCTCTCTTAAATCTTTTATCTTATCTCTAATTTCAGCAGCCTTTTCAAAGTCAAGTTCCTCTGCTGCCCTATACATTTCAGGTTTTAGAGCATCAATCATTTCATTTATTTCATCTTTTGTAAATTCATTTTCTTCATCTTTAATATCTTTATAGTCAAAGCTATCTTCTGCAGCAATAGCTGTATTAATGACTTCACGCACACTTTTTACAATTGTCTTTGGAGTAATGCCATGCTCTTCATTGTAGTCTTCTTGAATTTTTCTTCTCCTAGAAGTTTCATCAAGAGTAACTCTCATTGATGGAGTTATTGTATCTGCATACATTATAACTTTCCCACCAGCATTTCTAGCTGCCCGACCTGCAGTTTGAATTAGAGAAGTCTCTGAGCGAAGAAAACCCTCCTTGTCTGCATCTAATATACAAACTCTTGAAACTTCTGGAAGGTCAAGGCCTTCTCTCAAAAGATTGATGCCAACGAGAACATCGACCTTTCCTAGTCGCAAGTCTCTTATAATTTTCATTCTCTCCAAAGTATCAACATCTGAGTGCATGTAGGTTACTTTATACCCAATTTCTTTTAAATGTCTTGATAAATCTTCGGACATTCTCTTGGTAAGAGTTGTGATTAAAACCCTTTCATCTCTCTCAATAGCTCCATTTATTTCATTTATTATATCGTCAATTTGATTTTTTATTGGCCTAACTTCAATTACTGGATCAAGAAGCCCCGTAGGTCTAATAATTTGTTCAACTTCTTGCTCTGTATGCTCAAACTCATAAGGACCTGGAGTTGCAGAAACATAGACGCATTGGTTCATCATCTCTTCAAACTCCTTAAACCTAAGGGGTCTGTTGTCAAGGGCAGAAGGAAGCCTAAATCCATATTCAACTAAAGTTTCCTTACGAGATCTGTCTCCGTTAAACATTCCCCTAATTTGCGGAATAGTCTGGTGAGATTCATCTATTATAGTGAGAAAATCCTTTGGAAAATAATCTATTAGGGTGTAGGGTCTTGAGCCTGGTGCTCTGGCAGATAAGTGCCTTGAATAATTTTCTATTCCAGAACAAAAGCCCATTTCAGAAAGCATTTCAAGATCATATCTCGTTCTCTGTTCCAATCTTTGAGCTTCCAAAAGTTTTTCTTGGTCCTTTAAGACTTTTAATCTCTCTTCAAGTTCTTCTTCTATAGTTACAAGAGCCCTCTTTACCTTTTCTTCTGAAGTTGCAAAGTGAGATGCTGGAGTGATGTAGGCGTGGTTTAGGTAATGCAAGACCTGACCAGTTAAGGCATTTACCTCAGTAATTCTATCTATCTCGTCGCCAAAAAATTCAACGCGAATAGAATTTTCAGAAGAAGATGCTGGGAATATTTCCAAAATATCTCCACGAACCCTAAAAGTTCCACGTTTAAATTCATAATCATTTCTAACATATTGAATATCTACAAGCTTGCTCATGACATCATTTCTGTCCTTTATCATGCCAGGTCTTAATGAAATCGCCAATTTTTCGTAATCAATTGGATCCCCCAAACCATAGATACAGGAAACTGATGCAACGATTATTACATCTTTCCTCTCAAAAAGAGACATTGTCGCAGAGTGACGAAGCTTATCTATTTCATCGTTTATAGAAGAATCCTTCTCTATAAAAGTGTCAGTGCCAGGAACATAGGCCTCTGGTTGATAATAATCGTAGTAGGATACAAAAAATTCAACTGCATTTTCTGGGAAAAACTCCTTTAACTCAGAGCAAAGTTGGTAGGCAAGAGTCTTGTTGTGAGCAATTACAAGAGTTGGCTTTTGCACTCTCTCTATTACATTTGCCATGGTAAAAGTTTTTCCAGAGCCAGTTACACCTAAAAGATTTTGGTGCTTGTAGCCTTTTTTTATCCCTTCAGCTAATTTATCAATTGCTTGAGGTTGGTCGCCAGTAGGCTTGTAGTCTGAATGAATTTTAAATTTCACTTAATCACCTTCTAAAAAGCAAAAATATTGGAGTCCGTCCTCTTTTCAGTTCCGCCAATATAAACATCATCTTTCTTCAAAATAACTTGTCCACGACCCATGTTTTTAAAATCACTAATTACATTTACATTGTGACCAAGTTTCTTTAGACCATCAATTATATCATTATCAAAGTCACATTCAAGGTCAATATTTTTATCGCCAGTCCACATAATTCTCGGTGCATCAAGGGCAGCCTGTGGGTTTAAATTAAAATCAAGCATATTCATAAGAACCTGGACATGAGCTTGTGGCTGCATAAAAGCTCCCATAATACCAAAAGCTCCTAAAGCTTCGCCATTTTTTGTCATAAAGCCAGGGATAATTGTGTGGTAAGGAAGTTTTCCACCTTCAAGAGAATTTGCAAGCCCCTCTTCAAAATAAAAATTCTCAACTCTGTTATTAAGAGCAATTCCAGTCCCTGGCACCACAATACCTGAGCCAAAGCCAGCATAATTTGACTGAATCATGGAAACCATATTGCCATACTTATCTGCTGTGGCAAAATAAACTGTGTCTGATGATTTTATTGCATAAGAACTTGGAATAGTTGCAATTTTTTTTATCTCAGCTCTTCTCTTTTCTGCATATTCTTCTGACAAAAGCTCCTCTACTTCTATTTTCATAGAATCTGGGTCCGCCACAAAAGTCTTTGCATCAGTAAGAGATAATTTTATGGCTTCAATTATTTTGTGCATACTTCCTATGTCATATCTATCTTTTATTTCTATTTTATTTAAAATATTTAGTGCCATTAAGACAGAGATGCCATGACCATTGGGCGGTATCTCCCAAATGTCAACGCCCCTATAATTTGTTGAAATTGGATCAACATATTTTGGAATAAAATTTTTTAAATCATCTACACTTAAAAATCCGCCAAGTCTTTCTACTTCACGAGAAATTTTTTCTGCCAGACTACCCTTATAGAAGGACTCTCCCTTAGTGTCTCTTATTTCCCTTAAAGTTTCTGCCATGTCTTTGCAGGAAAAAACTTCTCCAGCTCTCGGCGTCCTTCCATCTATTGTAAAAGTTTTAAAAAATTCATTAAACTCGTCTCGGTTTAGTTTCTTATACTTGTCTGCATTTTCTTGCCAAAGTTTTGCTATTTGTGGCGTCACTGCAAAGCCATCCTCAGCATAAGAAATTGCAGGTTCAAAAATTTCCTCAAGACTCATTGTGGCAAAGTCCTTATGAACTTTCATGGCTCCTCCAATAAGTCCCGGCGTGTTTATTACATTTACCCCACAGCTTGGCATTTTATCATATCCTTTTTTCTTCAATGCTTCAATGGAGATAGATTTTGGACTTCTCCCACTTGCATTAATTCCATAAAGCTTTCCCTCAAAATAAATAAGAGCAAACATATCTGAGCCAAGACCATTTCCTGTAGGTTCAACAACAGGAAGTGTCATGGACACAGCAAGGGCAGCATCAACTGCATTGCCACCTTCAAGTAAAATTTTTGCTCCAGCACTTGTTGCATAGGGCGAAGATGTTGCCACCATTCCCTTTTTTCCAAAAACAACCCTTCTAGTTGAAGGATAAGGGTATTTATTGTAATCAAAATTCATTTAATCATCCTCAAACTTTTATCATACTTTATATTACAAGCTAAAAATTTAATTTTATATTAAAAATACTTGTCTTATTAGGAATAATTTATATTTTAAAAATTTATCTAATTCACAAATATTAAATTTCACATTTTTTTAATAAGTCCTTTAGCTAAAGATAATTCTATAATTAAATGGTAAATAATTCAACTTATACATTTTATTAAAAGAACTTTTACAATCATATCTTAAAGCTTTCCATCTATTGAAGCTCAACTAACATATATCTACAAAACAAAAAAGGCATAAACCAAAAAATTTGATTTATACCTTTTACTTAAAAAGTGACTAATGTCGCTCTTCAAAAATAATTTATAATTTTATTATCATTATGATAATAATACTGATCCAATAACTCCACCGATAACTAGGAATACATCAAATGCTATAAATGTAGGCACGCAAGTATCCCAAATGTGATCGTGTTGACCATCTGCATTAAGACCTGAAGTAGGTCCCATTGTTGAGTCAGATGCTGGTGATCCTGCATCTCCAAGAGCTGCTGCTATACCAATTAATAGTATAATAGCTGATTTAGAAAATCCTAATTGTTGAGCTAGTGGAACATAAATTGCTGCAACTACTGGAATAGTACCAAAAGAAGTACCAATACCCATTGTAATTACTAGACCAATTGCTAAAAGAACAACTGCTGATACAACAAGTGAAGCACCTTCCATTAAAGAAGCTGTATCATTTACTAAGTTGACTACTGCACCTGATGTATTAAGAACATTTGCAAATCCACCTGCAATTAGCATTACAAATGCAATAAATGCCATTAAATCAAGTCCACCATTAACCATTTCATCAATTTCTTTCCACTTGATAGAACGAGTGATTAGTAAGAAGATAATTCCAACTAAAGCTGAGAATGGAAGGTTAGTAGTTACAATTTGTACAGCTAACATTGCAATCGCAGCTACAAGTGCACCCCAAGCTTGTGGAGTCATGTGTACTTCTGTATCTAATGAAACAATACCAGGAATTTCAACATCATCATAATTTCTGTCTTTTCCATAAAGAACAAATACTACAAAAATTAATCCAATTAACATTGAAAGTCCGCCTATCCACATAACTTTTTGTGTATCATCTACAGTTGTAGGCATACCTGCATCTGTCATATTTGATGCAATAATATTGTGGAAAATAAGTCCAAATCCTGCTGGAATTGAAATATAAGGTGCTTTTAATCCAAAGCAAAGTGCTGATGCAATTGCACGCCTGTCAATCTTTAACTTATTCATAAGTCCTAGAAGTGGTGGAATTAGAATTGGAATAAAAGAAATATGCACTGGTAAAAGGTTTTGTGAGAAAATTGAAATAAAGGCTATTAAAAATATAAAAAAGAATTTATTATTTCCTACAATTTTTGAAACCTTTTGAGCAAGTATAGTTATAAGTCCTGACTTACCAATTGAATAAGCAAACATACCTATTAATATGTAAGCTAAAGCTGTTTCCGCCATAGAACCCATACCACCTATTATAGTGCTTATGATTCCATCTCCTTCAGTTGCAAAACCTGGTAAGGCTCCAAGATATATTCCTTGCCAAGATTCTGGGTCAAATACCCATAGAGGCATTCCTGCTGTTAATCCTGCTACGATGCCTGCTAAAAGCAATGAAAGTAATACATTTAGTTTTAACATACATAAAACTACTAATAGTAGTACCGATACTACTACGGGGTTAAATAATAACATATTATTCCTCCTTTGAAAATGTTTTACTATATTTTCTCATGTAACTGCATTAATGTCAATCCATTTATTATAAATTATGCTAAAAGTTCTATATTTGTTCAATTTCGCAGTATTACTTTATTCAGTTATATCTGTACTTTATAGCCATATATTTGGATTTGTTTGATTGTTCAATTTTAATTAATAATCACTATTATAAATGATTATATTTCGATATTAAATTTAGTATAAATTTTATTAATACCTCTTCTTTTGCCCTTATCATTCTACTTAAAAATAACGGAATCTTATTTTTATATTTCTAGTATAAAATATAGTTTAAGATTATTTATAAAGTTAATAAAAAATCCTCAAAACATTCCTTATTTATACGCACAAAAAAAGACGAGAAATTAATTCTCGCCTCTATCTTTTACTTAGGACTTAAATAGTTCCCAATTTTTTGTTATTAACGCCACTTTTTTTTCTTTTTTAGTTCTTTCTTAAAATACTTTAAATCTTGTTTGTATTCCCAAGCGTCATAAATTTTTATTTTTTTGTTATGCTTTTTAGCCAAGTCAAAAACTCTTTCCTTATCATTTTCATCAAAGAAAAACCTCTTTGTGACGTCTCCTCTAGTAAAGTAAAGAAGAATTAACTTGGGCTCTTGAGGTACTTTTTCATAAGTAATAGCATCAATTTCTGACCAAGACCAAACTTTATAAGTATTAGTAATCTTCATGTCAGTGTACATTTCCAGACCCTTGGCACTTGCTGCCACATACCTCTTAGTTAATAGAGATAAAATCAAGAGTAAGGCAAGAACAACTGTTAGCTTATACCTTGTCAATATACCTAGCAGAATTAAAAAAGAAGCGATCATGTAGGCATATCTTTCAGAAAACTTTTTTCTAGGATTCACATATACGTATTTAATTGCTTCGATGTCATCATCCCAAGGTAATTTTATTTCTGACACATAATCACTTCCTTCCTAATTTAATTATTTTTAATTTCAAGTCTTAGCTTAATTAAAACTTTGTATTAAGCGTTAACCTTTGGTGCTTTACCTTCTGCTCTTAATTTTTCAAGTTGAGCTAAAGCATATTTATGTGCTTCTTCAGGAGCTGCTGCTGCTTTCTTCATCTTAGTTTTACCAAATAAATTTGTGTAAGCTCCGTCAGCCCAGAAGATATTTCTGCCCATAAGTGCAGTTACACAAGCGTAAATTGGGTTTAGTAAGTTTACGAAAGCAAATGGGAAATATACAAATGGACTCATACCAAGAACTCCAGATTGGTAAGCTCCACAAGCTGTCCATGGGAACATACAAGCCCAAAGTGTACCAGCATCTTCAAGTGTTCTTGAAAGCATATTTCTTGCAAGGCCAAGTTCATCATACTTGTCATCATATAGTGGAGCAGGAACACCGATTCCTAGGAATTGGTCACACATTGCTGCATCACAGAATATTGATGTAAGCATTGTAGCGAAAACAAGTCCACCAACAGAGTTGATTTTATGTTTAATATTTCCAAAAATTCTTTCAACAGAACCACATTTTTCAAGAGCACCACCAAAGGATACTGCAAGTAAAATTAGGTTGATTGTCCACATTTGATGATCCATACCACCCTTAGCAAGAGCTGCGTCTACAAATTCATTTCCAGTTTCAATTTCTGGTCCATAGTGAAGTACGCCAAATAATCCAGCTAAATTATATCCACCTTGGAAAATAACTGCAAATAATACCCCAGTTGCTACTGAAATAAGAACTCCAGGAAGTCCAGGAACTCTTAAAACACAAACTACTACTATTACTACGATAGGTAGAAGTACAAGTGGATTAAGATTAAAGTTTGCTGCTAAAGCATCTTGTATTCCTTGTGCAATTGTAGGGTCATAATTAGTAACATTAATTTTTGAACCAAGAATTGTGTAAATAATAAGTGAAATAATAAAAACAGGTCCTGTAGTAGAAACCATTGCGTTTACGTGGTCAAATAGTCCAGTATTTGAAACACCTGCTGCAAGGTTTGTAGTATCAGATAGTGGAGAGAATTTATCTCCAACATAAGCTCCTGAAATAACCATACCTGCTGTAAGTGCAGGGCTAATTCCAAGACCAACACCAATTGTCATAAAGGCAATACCTATTGTTCCTGTTGCTGTCCAAGATGAACCACAAGCAAGACCAACTATTGCTATAAGAATACATCCTACAGGTAAAAATGTTTGTGGTGTAAGTAATTTCAAACCATAATAAATAACTGCTGGGATAGTTCCTGAAATCATGAAAGATGAAATTAAAAGACCTACTGTAAGTAGAATTAAAATTGCTTCAAGAGTAGCTGTAAGTCTTTCGATCATACCTTCCAACATATCAGAAAAACTATGTCCGCACACTGCCCCAACTCCACATGCAACTACTATTGCAATGACTAGTGGCATATGAGCTCCGTCATAAGCACCATCAGAAAAGTTGAAAACATATACCATTAAACAAACCATTGTAATAATTGGCAAAAATGCTCCAATAAAACTAGGAAGTCTAACAGCTTTTTGACCTTCGTTCTTCATATAATAACCTCCTCGAAATATCATTTAGCATATTAATTTTTGTATAAAAATATTTTTAATATGCTTGCGATACAATTGAAAAAGAATTTTGTATCGCTGAAAATGTTTTCTAAATAGATTCTATCTCTGAACAAACAATAAGTCAATCTATAAATTAAAAAAATAGGATAATTACTAGAAAAAATACAATATATCATCGTCGTTTCATGATAACTTATTAATATATTCTGTTATGTCATTTTTGTAAAATTGTTTTATTGTAGTTCCTAATTTCACTAATTAACAGTGCTGAATCATCCTTTGATAAACGCAACTCTAAAAAAATATTTTTCTAGTTTTGTCAGAAGTTTTTTTCCATTAGATTTTATATATATCTATCTCTTAAAATAATTGTATATTCTTAAATATGGATTTTTTACTTTAACTAGCCAAAGGAAAATACTTGCCAATTAAAATCCAATAAAAATGCAAGTAGAAATATTCTACTCGCACTTCTTTTTACATAATAAACTTTTAAAATAATTATTTGACTAATTTTCTATCTTCGGCAACAAGTTCTCCGTCAACATAAACTTGCTTACATAGGTTTGTTCCAAAGAAGTAAAGTGTGTAGTCAATGTTGTGAGCATCAAATACAGTAATATTTGCTCTCTTGCCCTTGTCAAAAGAACCCATAGTGTCAGCCCTGTCAACTGAATAAGCAGCGTTTATAGTTACCGCATTGTAAACTTCAATTGGAGTTAATTTCATTTGAAGACATCCAAGTTGCATAATGAATTGAAGATTTGCTGTTGGACAAGATCCTGGATTTGAGTCTGTACAAAGTGTAATTGCCATTCCCTTTTCTAGCATCTTTCTTGCTGGTGCATAAGTGTCAAGCATTAATGAGAAAGTTGTTCCTGGAAGTAAGTTTCCAATTACATTTGCTTTAGAAAGAGTTTCAATTTCTCCTTCATCTACTACCATTAAGTGTTCTGCAGAAACTGCTCCAACCTTTGCAGCAACATCAACTCCACCGATGTTTTCAATTTCATCAGAATGAATTCTTAGTTTAAAGCCATGTTTTTTAGCAGCTTCAAGGATTCTTTCAGATTGTTCAGCTGTGAATACTCCCTTTTCACAGAAAACATCACAGAATTCTGCCAAGTTTCTCTTAGCAACTTCTGGCATCATGTCGATTACTATGTCAACATATTCATCAGAGTTATCCTTATATTTTTCATGAATTACATGAGCTGCCATGAAAGTTCTAATTAATTCTATTGGAAAATCCTTGTTTAATTTTTCAAGAACTTCAAGTTCTTTAAGTTCAGTTTCAAGAGTAATGCCATAACCACTCTTTGCTTCAACAGCTGTTACACCATGAACAAGCATGTGTTCCAATAAATCTCTTGTCTTGTTATAAAGTTCATCAAAACTTGCTGCGTCAGTTGCCTTTAATGTAGAAAGAATTCCACCACCAGCTGCAAGAATATCAAGGTATCCCATGCCGTTAAGTTTCATTGCAAATTCATTTTCACGGCTTCCTCCATATACTAAGTGAGTGTGAGCATCAATAAGACCTGGTGTTGCAACTTTGCCTGTCAAATCTACTATTTCTGTCTTGTCATCTTTTAATTCTTCGTAACCATTACCTTCGCCAACTTCTAAAATCTTTCCATCTTTAATAGCGATGTAAGCATTTTTTAAGATGTTGGCTTCATTCATTTCTTCGCCTCTTAAAGGTCTACCAATGTCCTTTGGCGAAAAAACTTGTTCTAGATTAATTAATATTTTATCAGCTTTCATAAGTCCTCCTTTTACCTGTCAATATCTTAACACATATTTTATACCCAATAAATATGAAAATATTTTTTATTTTTAATTTAAAATTTCTACATGACTATATTAAAATTTAACTTTTTCATAGATAGCTATTCAATTATTCACAAATATATAAAAAAGTTAAAGCAAAATAATTTTTAATTTTAAATTCCCAAAATTATTTTCTCTCAAAATTTTTAAGTCTTTTTTATTTTTTATCTATAGAATTTATAAATACCGACCTACTCCTAGTTCTCATTTGTCTTGTCACTATTATCATATATCATACCTTTGAAATCAAAATTTGCAAACGCTTGATTTTTTGATTTATCACGCTAAATAAATTGGCTGTTATTTCAATAATATGTTTGTAGAATTTGTATTTACAAGTTTTTTAGCTAATATATATTTTTATTTTGTAATTTTTAAATTTTTAGGAAATTAATTTCCCTTTGTATTTACTTTTTTTAATTTTATTTTATAATAGCTTGTAAATGGAGGTTGATAAAAGTGATAAATAATCATAACGCAGAAGTTCAAAAGATTATGAAGGTACAAATTAAGAACCTTCCAGAAAAAAAATCTTTTGAACAAGGAATTAGAAGAGCTCCTGATAGAGGATTTAGACTTTCTAAAGCTCAAACTAAAATTGCTTTAAGAAATGCTCTAAGATATATCCCAGAAGAATATCATGAAGAATTAATTCCTGAATTTTTAGAAGAACTTACAACTAGAGGAAGAATCTACGGATACAGATTCAGACCAGAAGGAAGAATTTACGGTAAACCAATTGACGAATACAAGGGAAATTGTTTAGCTGGAAAAGCTTTCCAAGTAATGATTGACAACAACTTAGACTTCGATGTTGCTCTTTATCCATACGAACTTGTAACTTATGGAGAAACTGGTTCAGTTTGTCATGACTGGATGCAATACAATTTAATTATGCAATATCTTGAAATCATGCACGATGACGAAACTCTTGTAATGGAATCTGGTCACCCACTTGGACTATTTAAGTCAAGAAAAAATTCTCCAAGAGTTATAATCACTAACGGTCTTATGGTTGGTCTTTATGATAACCTTGATGACTGGGAAATCGCAGAAGAAATGGGCGTAGCTAACTACGGACAAATGACTGCTGGTGGTTGGATGTACATTGGACCACAAGGTATTGTTCACGGAACATATAACACAATTCTTAATGCTGGTAGATTAAAACTTGGTCTTGGCGAAAAAGATAACTTAGCTGGAAAATTATTCGTTTCATCTGGACTTGGTGGAATGAGTGGTGCTCAAGGTAAAGCTGGAGATATCGCAGGTGCTGTTTCTATCATCGCTGAAGTTGATATTTCAAGAATTGAAACTAGACTTGAACAAGGATGGATTAAGAAACTTGCTGAAACTCCTGAAGAAGCATGTAAACTTGCTAAAGATGCTCTTGAAAAGAAAGAAGCTCTTTCAATTGCATTCCACGGAAATATCGTTGATCTTCTTCACTATATGGATGAAAATGATGTTCACATTGACTTACTTTCTGACCAAACTTCTTGCCACAACGCATACAATGGCGGATACTGTCCAGTAGGTATTTCTTTCGAAGAAAGAACTGAATTATTAAGAACTGACATCAAGAAATTCCATGAACTTGTTGATGAAACTCTTAAAAAACACTTTGAAGTTATTAAGAGACTTACTGCTAAGGGAACTTACTTCTTCGATTATGGTAACTCTTTCTTAAAGGCTATCTATGATGCTGGAGTTAAAGAAGTTTCTAAGAACGGTAAAGACGACAAAGACGGATTCATTTGGCCTTCTTATGTAGAAGACATCATGGGACCACTTCTATTTGACTATGGATATGGCCCATTCAGATGGGTTTGCCTAAGTGGTAAACACGAAGACTTAATTGCAACTGACCACGCTGCAATGGAATGTATAGATAAAGACAGAAGATACCAAGATATGGATAACTATATCTGGATCAGAGACGCTGAAAAGAACCAATTAGTAGTTGGAACTCAAGCAAGAATTCTTTACCAAGATGCTAAGGGTAGAGTTGACATTGCTCTTAAATTCAACGAACTTGTTAGAGAAGGAAAAATTGGTCCTGTTATGATGGGTCGTGACCACCACGATGTATCTGGTACAGACTCTCCATTCAGAGAAACTTCTAACATCAAAGACGGTTCTAATGTAATGGCTGACATGGCTACTCAATGTTTCGCAGGTAACTGTGCAAGAGGTATGTCTCTTGTTGCTCTTCACAACGGTGGTGGAGTTGGTATTGGTAAATCAATCAATGGTGGATTTGGTCTTGTACTTGACGGATCTGAAATGGTTGACGAAATCATCAAACTTTCACTTACTTGGGACGTAATGAGCGGTGTAGCTAGACGTAACTGGGCTAGAAATGATCACGCTATCGAAGTAACTAAAGAATTTAACGGAGACAATGAATACGGACACATTACAATTCCTTATCTTGTAAAAGATGAACTAATTGACAATGCTGTTGATTCACTTAATATCGACTAATAAATAATCTAAATTGCCCTGCAGGAAACTGTGGGGCTTTTTTATGTTCCCTTTGCTTTTCACTAAGTTTTATTTTATTAAAAATTATAAAAGAAATAAGTTCATGTTATAATCTATTTATAAAGAGGTGTAGAATGAAAAATTATTATTTCAAGGAAAAATTTTTTAAAATTACAGATCACTATGCCATCCTAGATGAAGATGGAAATGATGCCTATTTTGTTGACCAAGACTTTAAAATCATCGGCTATTCTTCCACTATTTCTGATTGTAATAGAAATCCAATTTTAGAAATTGACAAGGAAATTTTTAGTCTCTTTCAAAAATTTAATGTGAACTTTAGTGACGGAAGATATATGAGAGTTGAGTCAAAGCTAAGTTTTTTAACTAGAAAAGTTGATGTGGACTACGATGGAGAAACTTTTAAACTCAATGGAAACTTTATAGACTTGAATTTTGACATTTATAGGGGCGATGACTTAATTGGCGAAATTGAAAAAACTTTCTTTGCCATGACTGACACTTATAGGCTCACAGTTCACGATGAAAAATATACCGAAGCCCTTCTTGGACTTACCCTTTGCCTAAATAATATAAATGATACTGCTAGAGCTAGAGCTAGATCTAATTCCGCTGGATAAAAAATAAAAGTAATACAAGAAATTTAAAGTAAAAAAATCTGCTAAAAATTAAATTCTAGCAGATTTTTTTATATTATAAATTTTTTAATTTCTCTATTATTTCTCGCACATTTTTTTCTACTTCATCTTCCCTCACTGAAAAGATGGCTCTTGACATGCACAGACCATCTAAGTCTAGCCCAGTGAAAAAGTCTAACTTATCCTTACTTATTCCTCCTATAGGAAAGACTGGAATTAAGAGAGCCTCTCTTATTTCTTTAAAGCTTTCTAGTGTAATCCTTGAGGCATCTTTCTTGGTTTTTGTTTCAAAAAAAGCTCCCGTCCCAATATAAGATGCCCCCATATTTTCTGCCTCAATGCCAAGCTCTACAGTTTTTGCCGTTGCACCAATTATCTCATCTCTTCCCAAGACTTCTCTTGCCCGAGAAATTTTTTCGTCCTCTTGCCCAAGATGAAGTGCAGTGCCATATTTTTTTGCAAGCTTTAAGTTGTCATTTAAGATAAAAAGGCACTTACCATCAATTTCACTTTTTATATTTAAGATTTTTTCTCCAAGCTCATCTTCATCTGTAAACTTGTCTCTAAGCTGATAAATTCCCATTCCAGCCTTAACTGCATTTTTTATTTTCCATAAATCATCGCCTTCAGAAATCCCATATAAAATTGGCTTAATAAATTTAGCTGAAGGAGATAAAATTTCAAGCTCTCCACTTATTTCATCTATGCCTTGCATTTTATTTATAATATCTTGGGCATTTACTCTATTATCTCTTATGACATTTTTCCCAAGCTGTCTTAAAAATATTGCAGAAAGAGCACAGGCTTTTAAGTTTGACATGGGGGCTGCCAAAAGAGAAGTTATCATGGCAGATTCCATATCTCCTAAGCCAGTGATTTTTTTTAAATTTTCATCGCCACCAGGAATTGAAATTAATAAGTGAGAGTTAGCTATCACTTCATACTTGCCGCTAACTACAACTGTAGCTCCACTTTTTTCTTGGAGTTCTAAGGCAATATCTATGAAATCCTCTCGAGATAAATTTTCATCCCTTGAATCCACGCCAGTGAAGGTCTTGCCCCTTGCCAAGTAATTAATTTCGTTAAAATTTCCTCTTATGACATTAAATTTAAAATTATTGATAAGGTCTTTTGCCAAATCTCTTCTTAGGCTACTGGAAGCAACTCCAACTGGATCAAAGACCAGAGGAATATTATTTTCCTCTGCAACTTTTGCAGAAATTTTTATTGCTTCAATTTTATCTTCATTTAACATCCCCATATTCAAGAGGAGGGCAGAAGATTTTTTTGTAATTTCAGCAACTTCCTTGGAATACTCTGCCATCATTGGACTTGCTCCAAGAGATAAAACAAAGTCAGCAAGTCTAGCTCTTGTGACGCTATTTGAAATAATATGTACTAAGGGAGCCTTGTCCCTTAGATTTTTTAAATTTGCCTTAATCTTCATTTTTATCACTCAAATTATACATGTGATATAGGGGTCCCCTGCCCCTTCCTATATCAAAGCCATAAGCTATGGCACCACTTAAATATTTTTTTGCAGCTACAAGTGCATCATAAAGACTTTTTCCCTTTGCAAGTTCACAAGCTAGGGCACTGGATAGGGTGCAGCCTGTGCCATGGGTGTTTTTGTTGTCTATGTTTTTCCCCTCTATTACAAAGAGTCCATCTCTTCCACAAAGCACATCATCCTTTGAGTCTTTTAGGTGACCTCCCTTTATTAGAAAGGCTACTTTATATTTGTTATATAAAAATTCTGCTGCTTCCTTCATCTCTTCAAGGCTTTCAATTTTTTTGCCGTAAATAATTCCAGCTTCAATGAGATTCGGGGTGATTAAAGTTGCCTTTTTAAATAAAATTTCCTTCATCTTCTCAAGAGTATCATCAGGCACAAGGGTAAAGCCGCTAGTTGATGTAATAACTGGGTCTAAAACTATGGGCAGATCCTTAAAATATTTTTCAGCTACTTTTGATATAACTTCTACTTGTCCTGGACTTGCCACCATCCCAATTTTTACAGCATCGGGCATAATATCTTGGCAAATTGACAAAAGCTGACCCTTAAGCATTTCCTCACTTATAGGTAAGGAAGCCTTAACTCCCATAGTATTTTGTGCAGTTATTGCTGTAATGGCAGTCATGCCATAAAACTTATAAGAAGTTATGGTTTTTAAGTCGGCTTGGATACCTGCGCCACCGCTAGAGTCAGACCCAGCAATGCTTAAAATCTTTTTAATTTCCATGTTTATTTCCTTCTAAATTAAGATAATCATTAAGGGCAGTCTTTTTAAGACTCAAAATAATTATTATAGCTATTATTGAACCGCCAAGGGTACTTACAGAAAAAGGAATAATTAGTCCAAAAAATGCCATTTCCTTTCCAAGAATAAACTTGGCTACTGGATAGGCTAATAGGGCACCTATAACTCCTGTGCCAAAAACTTCCCCCAAAAATGCAAGGGAAAGCTTTCTTGTCTTGTAATATAAAATGCCTGCTAAAAAGGCACCAACCATTGAACCAGGAAAAGCCATTAAAGAGCCTGTGCCTGATAAATTTCTAATTAGTGAAATGCAAAAGGCAACAAGGACTGAATAGATAGGCCCCAATATTACTGCAGAAAGTACATTTACCATGTGCTGAATTGGATAACATTTTGAAAGTCCCACTGGAAAATTTACAAAGGAAAAAACAACGCCAAGGGCAACAAAAAGAGCTGCCACAGTTAACTTCTTAGTATTAGATTTCATATTTACCTCCTAGAGAGTGCTGCCATAAAAACTAAAACTATTCCCTACGTTGGCATTATCCAAATCAGGTAATGGTCGAAATTAACAATTTCCTCTCAGCCTGTCAACAAGCTCCCTTTTTTTAATTAAATTTTTACACTGAACTAAATTTATTTTATTTTTAATATTAGTTCACTTAGATTAACCTTCTATTTTAATATCTTTGCCTTCAAGTATTAAATTCATATTTTTTGCAGAGCACATTGAGCCGCACATTGTACAGGTATTTTCTTCTTCAGGCATTGATGCATCTCTGTACTCTCTTGGCTTAACCTTGTCAAGAGCAAGCTCAAACATTCCTTCCCAGTCAATTTTTTGGCGTCTCTTGCTCATTTCTAAATCCCAATTTCTTGCATCTTTTAATTTATTAATGTCTCCTGCATGAGCTGCAATTTTGCAAGCTACAATTCCTTCACGAACATCTTCTACATTTGGCAGTCTCAAATGTTCAGCAGGCGTTACATAACACAAGAAATCTGCACCATGAGCTGCTGCAATTGCACCACCAATTGCCGATGTAATATGGTCATAACCAGGTGCCACATCTGTAACAAGAGGTCCCAAGACATAAAAAGGTGCCTTGTGGCAAAGTTTCTTTTGAAGTTTGACATTCATTTCGATGTCACCAATTGGTACATGACCAGGCCCTTCAATAATTACTTGCACATCCTTCTCCCAAGCTCTCTTTGTAAGCTCGCCAAGTGTAATAAGTTCTGAAATTTGAGCGGGGTCTGTGGCATCATTTATGCCACCAGGTCTTAGGGAATCTCCAAGAGAAAGAGTCACATCATATTCTCTGCAAATATCTAAAAGTTCATCATAGTATTGATAAAAAGGATTTTCTTCGTCATTCATCATCATCCAACCAAAGAGTAGAGAGCCTCCACGAGATACAATTTCATTTACACGCCTATTCCTCATAAATATTTCAGCATTTGCCCTATTTATACCTGCGTGAATTGTCACAAAGTCCACTCCATTTTCGGCATGATTTCTAACTACATCTAAAAATTCCTCTGCCTTTATGCAAGAAAGTCCCTTGTCCAAAAAACCAACTGCATCATACATGGGCACTGTGCCTATCATGGCTGTAGATTTTTCAATTAATTTTTTCCTAAATTCTTGAGTCTTGCCATAATTTGATAAATCCATTATGGCTTCTGCACCCATTTTTAGTGCCATATCAACTTTTTCCATTTCCATGTCAATGTCATTTAAGTCCTTGGAAATTCCTAAGTTTACATTAATCTTAGTCCTAAGCCCCGTGCCAATGCCTTCAGGTGAAATTGATTTGTGATTTTTGTTTTTTGGAATGACAATTTCTCCACAAGCCATTTTCTCCAAGAGATATTCACAAGATACATTTTCCTTTTCTGCCACAATTTTCATCTCTTCTGTGACAAAACCATGCTTTGCTGCTTCCCTTTGAGTAGCATATTTCATATAAAAAAACCTCCTATAAAATTATAGGAGTAATCTTACTTTTCCCTGCCAAGGCATTATCCTAGCAGGTAAGATGGTCGAGTCTTAACTCCTCTCAGCAAATTGCTCCCATAAGTTTATTTATTCATTTCTTGATTTTATAATATAAAATCTTTTAAAACAAGAAAAATATAATACTAATTCATAAAATATTTTAAGTCTCTTTAATAAAGATAATAAATTTTTATTTCTTAATATTTTATAATTGATTCTACCCTTGTGCCACTTAAAATTTCTCGTCCCTTTAAATCTTCCAGTTCAACTAAAAAGATCGCCGAAGACACTTCTCCTTTTAGCTTTTCTACAAGATTTATACAAGCTTTTGATGTGCCACCAGTAGCAAGAAGATCGTCTACTATTACAATTTTTTCGCCAGCCTCTATTGCGTCCTTGTGAATTTCTATTGAGTCTTCTCCATACTCAAGCTCATAAGATTCACTTACTTTATCCCAAGGCAATTTTCCCGGTTTTCTCACAGGAACAAAACCTTTATTAAGTTTATAAGCAAGTGCTGCACCAAAAATAAATCCTCTAGCTTCAATGCCAATTATCTTATCTACATCTTTATCAATTTTTTCTGCCATTTCATCTACTGCTTTATTGAACGCATCTTTATCTTTTAAAAGAGTTGTAATATCTCTAAAAATAACTCCTTTTTTTGGATAATCTTCAATTGCACGAATTGTATCTTTTAATTCCATAACTTCCTCCATTCTCTTATAGTATATCATCTTTACTAATTTACTAAAACTTTTATTATTCTTCTTTTGATGATATAATATGTTAAATTTTTCTATTTATCACGAGGTGCTAAATGAATAACGAAAACATAAAAAAATATGACAAAGCTATAAGAAAGGCAAATTTTGGCGAAGCCCTCTTTACTTTCATATCTCTTGTCATCATAATGTTTGTAAGTATTATAAAATACGGAGAAAGTCCACACATCCCCATGCTTATTGGGGTTTTAATAGCTTCTCTTGTGGCACTAAAAATTGGCTACTCTTGGAAGTTTATCGAAAACTCTATGATTAAGGGAATCTCACAAGCTATGCAATCCATAATAATTCTTGCAATCATAGGTGTTTTAGTAGGTGTTTGGATTTTATCTGGTGTTGTGCCAACTATGATTTATTATGGCCTTTTAATTCTAAAGCCTTCAATTTTTCTTGTTACCACAGTTTTAATCACATCAATAACTTCTCTCGCAACTGGAACAAGTTGGGGCACTGCTGGAACTATGGGTATTGCCCTTATGGGAATTGCAAGTGGACTTGGCATTCCTGCGCCAATTACTGCAGGTGCTGTCCTATCTGGTGCTTACTTTGGCGACAAAATGAGTCCCTTATCTGATACCACAAATCTTGCACCAGCAATGGCAGGTACAGATGTCTTTACTCATATAAAGGCAATGTTTAAGCCAACTATCATCACTTATATTTTAACTCTTCTCATCTTTGGATTTTTATCAATGAAATATAAGGGAAGTTCTGCAGATTTATCAAGTGTAAAATTTATAACTGAAGGTTTAAAAAATAATTTTAATATCTCTCCAGTCCTATTAATCGCACCACTTATTGTAATACTTTCTATTGCAAAAAAAGTTCCTGCTGTGCCTGGCATAAGTCTTGGCATAATTGCTGCTGCTATCTTGGGAGCAATTTATCAAAAAATAAATTTTGGAGATCTTTTATCTTGTGCCCTGAATGGTTTTGTATCAGAGACTGGCATAGAGTCAGTGGATAAACTTTTAACAACGGGTGGACTTAATAACATGATGTCCTCTATTTCTCTTACAATAATTGCCATGATGTTTGGAGGTATTGCAGAAGAGACTGGAATACTGGAAGCCATTGTAAAAAAATTCCTCCACAGAATAAAATCTACTGTGGGTCTTGTCACTGCCACTATTTTAACTTGCCTTTTCACAAATGCAACTATGCCTGAACAATACATCTCCATAGTTGTGCCTGGCAGAATGTTTAAAAATGAATACAAGGACAGAGGGATAGAGCCAAAACTTTTGTCCTCAACACTCGAATCTGGTGGAACTGTTACCTCAGCTATGATTCCTTGGAACACTTGCGGTACTTATATGACAACTGTTCTTGGAGTCTCAACAGCTCACTATCTTCCCTTCTTGTTTTTCAATCTACTTATGCCTATTGTTCAAATAATAATGACGGCAATAGATAGAGATAAATTTAAGATAAATAGCGACAAAGATACTTTCATCAATTGAAAAATTACCTCTTTTTGATATAATGTTTAGTGAAGAAAAAAAGAGGTGTGATATGTATAAAGATGTAATAACCGGAATTTCAAATTCTGCAAACACGAAGAAAAATTTACTTGAAAAATCTCTTTTTAAGTATATGGTTGCTTCAGTGCTTGCAGGATTTTTTATTGGCATAGGAATGCTTATAATGACACTTTCATCTAGTGTATTTTCTCCTTTACCAATTGCAGCTGTAAAATTTATTAATGGTTTTGTCTTTTCCCTTGCCCTATCCTTTGTGGTATTCGCAGGTGGCGAGCTCTTCACAGGCAATGTACTTGTGACAACTGTGGGAAGACTAAATAAAAAAATGGACACTGGAACACTTTTAAAAATTTTAATTTTTTCCTACATAGGAAATATTTTAGGTTCAATATTAATTTCATTTTTCTTTAAAATGACTGGGGTTTCTCCTGAATACAATGAAGCCCTATTAAAACTTGCCACTGCAAAGACAAGCTTCGACTTCATCCCGCTACTATTCAAGGGAATTATGTGCAACATTTTAGTCTGCCTTGCAGTTTTAATTTGCTCAAGAAAAATTTCCGATTCATCAAAGTTATTTTTAATTTTCTGGTGCATACTTGCCTTTGTAAGTCTTGGCTTTGAACATAGCGTTGCAAACATGACTTGTTTTGCACTAGCAAAAATCTTAAATCCAGACTTTGCCTTTGCACTAATTCTTAAAAATTTAATACCAGTTACTATTGGAAATATAATAGGTGGCGTTTTAGTTGCCCTAACTTATAACACTATAGCTAGCGAAAATTAAAATAGACGAGGACAAAAATCCTCGTCTTATTTTTTTCGTAATCTTGCTATTAATTTGTAAATAAAAAATGTAAGCACCATCACAAATATGGTAACTATCAAAAGTCCAAATATATAATTTGGAAATATATTTTTTATTGTTGCAAGAGGAGAACCTTCATAGGGTTCTTCAATAAAAAAATAATTTGCATTTAGCTTTTTGTTTAAAACTTTTATAATTGGCAAAATAAAAACTATAAAAATACTTGGATATATAATATCTTTAAGTTTTGGCTCATATTCCTTTGATATTACGAGATATACTGGATAAAAAGTATTTATCCCGTGAATTATCCATGAAACAAGAGCAACATAGGAATATTTATTTACCATATCCCAGCCTGGTGTAAATAAACTTAAAAGTGCCGCTGGCATAAATAAAAAATAAAGAGATGCCTTAATAAACTTGCTTTCATAAAAAGCATCTAATGCCATAAATTGTGCACCAAATAAGCAGAGGTGGAAAGGCAAGTATGAACTGTCATAATGGCCATCAATTAAAACTGCAATAAGCCTAATCATTTCTAGTGCAATTGGCATTACAGCAAGAATTTTTCTAAAAGTCCTATTATTTTTCCATGGTTTATATAAGAAAATTGCAAATATAAAAATTATTGCTAAACAAAATAAGTGATAGCTGCCAAAAAACTTAAAACCAACTTCACCATAATCTAAATCCCAAAAATTTCTCATCTATAATAAAAATCCTTACTTTATAAATTCTTAAAATATTTTAACATAGAAAGTCAAAAAAAGATTTGAGATTTTAAAATTATTTTTCTAAAAATTCTTTCCCAACAACTTCTATATCATTAACTATAAAGAATGTAAAACTACCTCTTGCAATTATTTTATCCTTGCTCTTAGCCTCAACTTCAACTACCTCTGTTCTCTTTCCCATGTGAACTATTCTTGTATTTGAATAGATCTCTTCTCCCTCTCCTATACTCTTTATAAAATTTATGCTAGAGTCCAGCGTAACAGCTTTCCTGCCCTTTGAAATAGACAAAAGACCAGCCGCAGTATCCATTAAGGCAAAAATTTCTGCTCCATGTAAAATGCCATAGGCATTCAATTGATTTCTCTCTGCTTTCATCTTTAAAACCATGTTGTCGCCATAAAGACTATCAAATTTTATATTTGCTCTCTTTAAATATTCATCTTCTTCAAATATTTTTTTTAAATTTATTTTTTCCATTTTTCTCCCCTAATTAAAAAAAGAAAGTTGTTTTATATTTAAGTCAACTAAATTTGAAAGAGTTATACCAATAAGCCTTAGCTTCTCGCCATCATAGGCTTCATCGAAAATCTCCAAAGTCTTATTTAAAATATCTTCTTCCTCATAAATTGCCGCATCATAAGTCCTAGACCTTGTCTTAACCTTAAAATTTTCATTTTTCATCTTTAGTGTCAAAGTGTAGCCAGAAATTTCCTTTACAATTAAATCTTCTGAAACTTCTTTGGAAAAGTCCTTTAAATGATTAATTAATTCCTCTTTATTCTTTGTGGCTTCAAAAGTTGACTCTGTGCCAAGACTTTTTCTCACAGCATTTGGTGTAACTTCTCTATTGTCAATTCCTCTGATTCTATTATAAATTTCTTCGCCACTCTTTTTGAACATATTCACCAAAAAATCATAGGACAAGGAATAGAGGTCTTCAACTTTATTTATGCCAATATTCCTAAGTTTTTTCTCTGATTTATCTCCAATACCATGAACCTTTCGTATGTCTAGTGGAAATAAAATATCTGGCATATCTGACTCTCTAATAATCATAATCCCCTTTGGCTTATTCCAGTCGCTAGCGAGTTTTGCCAAAAATTTATTGTAGCTAAGACCTACGCTTACATTTAGTCCAGTCTTATTGAATACATCTCTTTGCAAATCATAAATAATATTTTCGTCATATCCAAGCCCTGTGATGTCAAGATAGGATTCATCTATGGAAACTTTTTCGATTTTTTTTGTGTAAGTTTTTAAGACATCGAAAACCTCGCGAGATTTCTCAAGGTATCTCTCTCTTCTCATAGGTTTAATTATTAAATGGTCGCAGAGATTTTTCGCCATATACATTGGCATGGCAGAGTGAATCCCATAATTTCTCGCAAGATAATTAGCCGTAGTGACAACTCCATGGTTAGATCTACCGCCTACGACTAGAGGTTTTCCTACTATGCTATTGTCGTCAAGTTCTTCAACTGATGCGTAAAAGGCATCTATATCAACATGAATAATAATTCCCATAAATATCACGCCTTTAGTATATCACAAGAACTTTTTATAAAGAAGACAATTTGATATAATTCTATTGAGGTGAGATTTTGAAAAGAAAAGTTGCTCTCTACGATTTTGACAAAACTATTGTTAACTGCGAGTCCATAGTCGAGCTTTATAAATACGCAATAAAAAACAAAAAAATAAATATTTTTAAAAGTCTTTGGAATTTAGCCCTTGCTTACATAAAATCAAAAATAAATTCTGATTTTGAAATTATGAAAAACCAAATGGTTTCTGTAATAAAATATTTAACAGAGGATGAGTTGCAGGACTTTGTCACAAACTATCTCTATCCAAAATTTTTCTTCAAGGAATTTGAAGATGAATTTTCTTCCTATGATGAGTACACAATAAAAATCCTCTGCTCCGCATCTGCAACAAATTACTTGATTTATGTGGGCGAACTTTTCTCCTTTGACTATATCATTGGCACAGACCTAGACAACGATTATAAATTATATCGCGGCAACAACAAGAAAGACACTAAAGTAAAAAATATCAAGGAAATTTTAGAAAGAGATGGCTATGAAATTGACTACGAAAATTCCCTTGCCTACTCCGACTCTTACAAGGACGATAAATATATGCTTAGAATGGTAAAAAATAGATTTTTGATTAATTCAAAAGTAAATAAAAAGGGCTATGTAAATTTATCTTGGCATACAAAAAAATAAATTTAAAAAAATAAACTGAGGCACATAATGTTCTCAGTTTATTTACCGAAATTAAAACCCCTTGCTAAGAATATCCTATGAAATTAGATATTCCAGCGAGGGTTTTTCAATTAATTTGAATTTCTTTCTTACTTAGATTTCTAAAATATATTTTTCAATTAATTCAGCAATTTCGTCATAGGATTTTTCTCCCAAGAACTCATAAACTTTTTCGCCATCCTTATAGAAGGAAACTCTTGGCAATTGGAAAATTTCATATTTCTCTGCAAAATCTTTATTTTTATCAAGATCCATATAGAAGCAAGATACTTCTCTAAATTCTTCTTCAAGTAAAACCTGCATTACTTCCATAAGTGGCTCGCAGTGAGAGCATCTCTCTGCACCAAAAATAATAATTGCAGCCTTTTGACTTTTAACTGTCTCATCAAAACGGTTCTCTGTAACATATTTTATTACAGATTCATTTCTCTTGATTACCTTTTTATTTTCTGCAAGGTCTTTAACTGATTCAGACTCTTGTGAAAGTGGATCTATATCTACAGTCAATTTGCTCCTATCTACATTTGTTAACTCAACTGATTTAAAGTCTCCTGCACCCTTTAGTTTAAAGTAAGAAGCATCTTCTATTTCTTCAATTTCATTTTCCCCATCATCTACTCCCAGATAATCGTAAGGATACCTATAAACTCTATAAATCATGTTGTTTTTCAAAAGATTTTCTGTAGTAGTCCTATAAGGGCAAGTCCATTGCCATACTATTTCCTTTGAATTTGTTATTTCTATTACAAGTCCCTCTGTTGCAAGAGTTATAAGAGTATTTCCATTGGGAAGTCTTTGTAAATTTCCACCGTAAGGCGAATAAAATTTATATCCATTCATTGGAATAGAAAAGCCAAAATCCCTTGGGTCAACTGACCAATTGACTGCTAATGTGACAGGATTTATCTCTAGTATCCTCGAATAATTTCTCACAAATGGCAAAAGTCCCGATGGCGAAGTAAGGGTAGGAGAACCATAACCACATCTTCCCCCATTATCAAAAATTAAAAGATTTCCCTCTCCTGGAAGCCCCCTTGGGATAATACTGGCAAAGGCAGAACCAACTACTGGGTCAACCTTTTTGAAATCAGAAAAATTTGGTCCAAGCTTGTAACAAATTCGTGACCTCTTTTTGTCAATTATACCAATGATGTTTGCTGATCTCGCAGTAAACAAAATATTATCTGGATGAAAGCGAGGGTCTCCTTGGTCATACCACTTATTTTCGCCAATTGTCGATATTGAAGTTACATCTAAATAATTTCCCAGAGGTCTCTCTGTCATTCTAAGGTTTGGATTTCTGTAGAGAACATTTTTTGCCTCTTCAGAAAAACCAAGTTGATCAAAATGCTCGCTAAAAGAAAACTTCCAAACAATATTTCCCTCTTCATCAACTTCTAAAATCACATCGTCAAGTAAAGTCTTATCAGAAATTCTATTGTCCTTAATTGCATCGTGAACAAGTAATAGAGTTTTGCCTCCCTCAACAATTTTTTCCTTTGGATAATAATATCCCACGGAATTTCCCTCTCTTTGGAAGTCAGAATGTGCTCTTGCCATCCACTTTGGGCGGTAACCTCTGTCCTCCGTAAACTTAAACTTGTCAAAATCAAATTGAACCCTGCCATCTTTATCAAACTCCACGAGTTTAATACCGTCACTGACACCAAAGTCTGATGACCTAAAAGAAGAAATACTCATAATATTTTTATTGGGTAGCATCTTGGCAGGCATTGGATTTACAGAAAACCTCTTGAGCTCTGTCCCATCCATTTTTGTGATGAGAGCTCCGTCCTTAGCAGTTGAAATTAAATTTATGCCATTGTATGCTTTTTCTCTGTTGTAAACCACAGTTCCCCTTGGATAGACTCTCATTATACACCTCTATTCCTAATAAACTTTTCTGCATAAACTGTAGCAATAGCGCCGTCATTTGCCGCAGTCACAATTTGTCTAAGTGGTTTCTGTCTTATATCTCCTGCCGCAAAAATACCTTCCACAGAAGTTCTCATGCAATCGTCAGTTTTTATAAAACCAAAATTATCTATCTCAACAAAATCTTTTACAAAATCAGAATTTGGACTCATACCTGCAAAAATAAATATTCCATCAGAAGTAACTCTTGTGCTTTTCTTGTCAGATAAGTTTAAAATATCAAGACTATTTACTCTTTCCCCTCCATAAATTCCTTCAAGCTTTGAGTGCCAAGTGTAAGAAATTTTTGGATTCTTTTTTATTCTCTCAACTTCAAATTCATTCCCATCAAAATTTCCTTCTTCATGAATAATAATCATGTTAATAGAATTTGCAAAATTGGAGAGATAATCAGCCTCTTCAAGAGCAAGGTCTCCTGATCCCAAAATATGTATATCCTTGTCCTTAAAATAATCAGCATCACAAGTTGAGCAATAAGACACACCTCTACCTGCAAATTCAGTTTCGCCAGGCACATTTATCATCTTTGCATAAGTTCCAGTTGCAATAATAATTGCTTTGGCATAAAATTCCTTGCGCCTTGAAGTAATAATTTGAAATCCATCATCTTTTTTTATAATTTTGGATGCAGTTCCATAAGTAAACTCATTACTTGTAAAATTTTCTGCCTGTTTTCTAAATTCATTAATTAAATCCCTTCCAGAAATATCCTTAAAGCCAGGATAATTAATTACCCTTGGCGTGTCATTGACTCTCCCGCCAAAGGAAAATTTCTCAATAATAAGAGTATTTAAAAGAGACCTGCCAGCATATATGGCAGCACTTAAACCAGCTGCCCCTGCACCAATAATAATCAAATCATAACTTTTCATCTAATCACCTCAAATAGAATCCACAGAATTTTGTGGAGCCTTCTTTATAATCTTAAACTTGCCATCATGATAATCACAAATATTGAATTCCCCATTACGTCTTACCCTGTTTACCCAAAAATTTTCCATGGGCACATTCTCCATAATAGAATACATGGCAACAATGGTCACACCATGAGTTACAACTAAAATAGTCTTGTCGATTTCAGGATAAACGGCATACTCAAAAAATTTTTCAACTCGCCTTCTTAGGTCATAGAGACTTTCTCCATCAATTCTGTTATAGGAGTGAGGTTTTTCAAAATAAAGTTTGTGGAGCCACTTATCATCTTTTTTCACATCTTTAATATTTTTCCCCGACCAGTAACCCACATCAATCTCACGAAGGAGTGAAGTCTTTATAATCTTTCTGTCAGGACAAATTAATTTTGTAGTGTCATAGGCTCGACCAAGATCAGATGAATAAACACTGTCGAAGTGAATGTCCTTACATTTTTCGTGAAGAATTTTCCCCATCTCTATTCCCTCTTCAGTTAGTGGAGAATCATCTTGCCCCTGAATAAGGCCAGCCCTGTTCCACTCAGTTTCCCCATGTCTTGTAAAATAAATCCTCATACTTCCCTCCCATCTATAAAAAAAACTATATTCCTATTAATATTATATATTATAAGAAAAAACAATTAAAGAAAGAAAAGCTTGTCCTTTTAGCTGAAAATCCTACAAAACCTTGAAATTGCCTTGCATTTTCCCCTTATTATTATTATTGAAAGGGTATTTTTATTTCCTTAAACTTATTTATTACTAGGAGGAATTTATGAAAAAGAAAATATTTGTAATAATTTTTGCCTTTGCCTTAATATTTTCATCTGCAATTTTTTTATCAGCTGAAAATACTTATGCAGAAGGCGAAAAGACCTTTGTTCTTAAAAAAGCTGACGGCACTGAACTAGGTCAATACGATGAAATTAAAGATGGTTGGGACGAAAATACTATACTTGGCATGATGAAAAAAACAGATAAAAATGCTAGTTATGTTATAGAAGTGACTAAAGACTATGAATTTGAAGGTACTTCAAGATCAATAATAAGCGGATTAAATATTACCTTCACATCTAAAGAAGGCACTTCTCCCGTACTTACATCAGGAAATGGTATGCCACACTTTTTTCTAAAGGATGGCAACTATCTTTTTAAAAATATCATTCTTGAAGGAAAAGACGGATCTACTGGTGGTGGTATCTATACTCATGATGACAATCAAGGCATTACAATTACTTTAGACAAGGGTACAGTCATAAGAAATTGTAATTATGTAGACGCCCCTTATAGCTATCGCACCCTTGTCATTAGAGATGAATATAATGATGGAAAAGATTCCACTCTTATTATTAACGACGGCGTTACAATTGAAAATAATAAGTTGAATTCTCAAAACGGAGGATCTCCTATTTCTGTTCGTGAAAATTGCAAGCTTATAGTAAATGGCGGAGAGTTTAAAAATAATGAATCTCAATATAATCGAACAGGCGGTGGAGTAATCTTTAATGAAGAAGGCGCCGAAACTATTATTAATGGCGGAAACTTTGAAGGAAATAAAGCAGAAGGCTATGGCGGAGCAATTATTAACTATGGTAAGCTTACAGTAAATAAGGGAACTTTTAAGGGTAATGAAGCATCAAATGGCGGAGCAATTTGCTCACTCGCAGATAATAATGTATTAATTGTAAATGGTGGAATTTTTGAAAATAACAAGATTACTGGCACATTAGGTGGTGCTATAGTTGCAGATAATAAAGTAAGCATTGAAAATGCCAATTTTGTTGGAAATGCTTCAGTTAAAGTTAAAGGTAAAGGTGGAGCAATTTTTGTAAGAAATAGCAATAATGCTTCTATAAAAAATAATACATTTAATAATAACACAGCTAAATTTGGCGGAGCTTTGTTTGTAACTAATGTTGAAGGTATTGTCGAAAGAAATACCTTTGAAGGAAACTTTGCAGAAAGATTTTCTTCAGCTTTTCATGTAAAAGATTCAAGTGTAAGTATTACAAGTAATATATTTAAAAATAACGGCAAAAATGAAGATAAGCTAACATCTGCCGGCACACTTATGGTCGAAAGTGTCAAAAACAATGAAGTAATTGAAGCTAACGGCAATACATTTGAAAACAACGCCGCAGGTTTAGGCGGAGCGGCAGTTGTACAAGCTGGTACAGTAGATTTTAATGGTTGCAGTTTTAATAAAAATAATTCCGCTGAATATGGTGGAGCAATGTATATTACAAAAAATGCAACAGTAAATATAACAAACTCCAAATTCGAAGAGAACTCTGCAAAAAGAGGTGGCGCAATTGTCACTGAATTATTCTCACAAGCAAACCCTGCAGAAAAAGAAAAATATGCAAACTTAACTATTGCAGATGATGTTGTGTTCGACAAAAACTTTGCAAGTGACGGCTACTTTAACCCACCTACTAACTACAAGGATTTCCAAGAGCTTAAATTTGAAACAACTTCTCTTATGGGCAAACTTCGTGCTATTAAATCTGATATGACAACTTACGAAAAAGTTGACAGCCTTTTAAACAACTACGATGTCTACTATGTAAATCCTTTAGTTACAGTTATTTATGATTCTAATGGTGGAAATCCCGCAGAAAAAATTTATGGCGAAGAACTTAAATCTGAAAATGATAAAATTAAACCAGCTAATCATATAATTAAAACTATAAAAGAAACTGGACTTACAAGAGAAGGTCTTGAATTTAAAGGATGGAATACTCAAGCCGATGGAAAGGGCACTGCATATAAAGCAGGGGACAAAATAGATGTTTCTAGCAACCAAATTCTTTACGCAATTTGGGGAGAAAAAACTCCTAGTCCAACTCCAAAGCCTGAACCTCAGCCTGAACCAAAACCAGAAACTAAACCTGAAGCTATCCCTGAAATAAAAATTCATGAATATGTTGAAACTTTTCCTGTCTTTGCCCAAGCTGATTCTATGAAAGTTCCAGAAAAGCTAAGCGAAAGTCATATTGAATACATCAGCGGCTATCCTGACGAGACTGTAAGAGCCGATTGCAATGTAACAAGGGCTGAGGCTGTAACAATGCTTGTAAGACTAAAGGCTTATCCTTTAACTGAAGGCGAAGAAATCTTTAAGGACGTAAAGGCTAATGCTTGGTACGCACCTTTCATCAGCGCTGCTTACAAAAATAATATTTTAGAAGAAAAGAAGGGTCAAGCTTTTAGACCTGATGAAAAAATTACAAGAGCAGAACTTGCACAGTTAATTTCCCACCTTGACAAGAAAAATAATGCCAAGGCAACTTTCCCTGACATTGCTGGACACAAGTATGAAGCTGCAATAAATCAAAGTTTTGGAAATGACAGAATTTCTGGCTATCCTGACGGAAGCTTTAAACCAGACAATGCAATTACAAGAGCAGAAACTGCTAGAATTTTAAATAGTCTTTTCGACAGAAAGGTAAATGAAAAGGGACTTGCTAAAGTAATGGCTGACCTTAGACTTTACAAGGACTTAGACAAGAGCCACTGGGCTTATTATGAAATAATCGAAGCTTCTCACACTCACCAATATGAAAGAATGGAAAATGGTTTTGAAAACTGGACAAGTATTATTAAATAATAAAATTTAGATTAAACAAAAAACCGAGATGAATTTTACAAATCCTTGTAAACATCATCTCGGTTTCTTTATCTTTCTTCTAAGACCTTTGAAAGGTCTCTTGCTTCACTTATTATTTCTCTTGGGTAATTTAAGTTGTCTAAAATTGCAATGGCATTACGGCTTGTAGCTGGTCCTTCCTTTAAGAGATAGTCAAATTTTATATCGCCCTCTTCTATTTTTTCTTCAAAGTGCATATTTTTGTAGAAGTCCTTTAACAAAATCGTAAGCTCAATGTCATGTGTTGCAGCCACTACATGATTATTCCTTGCTAAATATTTTAGGGTCGCTGTAGCAGATGCTATTCTGTCAATGGTGTTTGTTCCCCTAAATATTTCGTCAAGCAAAATCATTTTTTCTTCGCCATCTCCTATCATCTCTCCAATTGCCTTGGACTCTGCCATAAAATATGAAAGATTTTCCATTATTGAATCTGATATATCAATGGCTGATCTTAATTTCATTGGCTTTATCTCAAGCCTTTCTCCGAAGAAAACTCCAAATGATAGAGCAAAGGCTGTGTTAATGCCAATTGTTCTAAGATAAGTTGACTTTCCTGAGGCATTTGAACCTGTTAAAATTATTGATTTTTCTAAATCTAAATCATTAGGCACTGGATCCTTTAGTAGAGGATTGTATAAATTTTTACCAAAAACTTTTTCTCCAAAGTCCGCATAGTTTGTTCCATAAGCCTTTGTGATTGAAATAATTCCAATTTGGCAGTCGATTTTTCCAATTAAGTAATAAAGTCTATGTATTTCTTCTCCATACTTCTTGAAATATTTTTGCGCTTTTGAAAATCTCCTCGCCTCTGATAAAAATAATACATTCTTATAAGTTTCTGCAAAGTCCATCTCTGCATTACTAGTTAAAAACCCAAATGACTTTAATGTTCTCTTCAAAGGCCCAAGATCTTTTAAAATATTTTCTAGCTCTTGGAGTTCTTCTGTGAAGACTTTGTTTTTATTTTTTGTCAAACTTTCAGCCACAAATAAAATATTTTTTAACCTAACTAAACTTTCTAATTTGCCCAAGGTTATTGAATTGAATTTTTTGTAAATGTAAATATTAATGCCAAGAAGGACAAAAATAAATAAAATCGCCTGAGCCTTTAATAAAATAAAAAGTATCAATATGTAAACTGCTGTAAAAGAAAAAATCATAGCCTCAATTTCAAGTTCTCTTTTCACTTTAACTTCTTCTTCAAGAAGATTTAATACATCTTCCTTGAAAAAACCAATTTTTCCTAGTTGAAACTGCATTTCTAGAAGTTGGTCTTCTTTATCTTCATTTGCCCTTAAATTTTTTTGAATCTTTAATAGCTTACTCTCATCTAAAATCAAATCTCTCAGCCTGTAATAAAAATATTCCAGACCAAGCCTTGTCATGTTGTGATTCATCTTCCCAATTATTTTGTCGAAGTTTAAATCAGCTGCTGTGATTTCAGATACATTTCCGCCAAGCCTTTTATATATACCGTCAATTTTTCCCTTGTATTTTTTTGAGTGAATTTTTCCAAAGTTTTTTATAATTTCAGCTCGCAAAATTCTTTCGTTCCTTATCTTTACGTAATAATTGTACAAAAAAATTACTCCAGTAAAAGCTAATAATAAAATAATTGGTGCGTAATAGTCCTTCATGTCAAGCTCCTTTTTTATTTGTTGTTAATATTTTATTACAAAGAGATTGTCATTACAATGAGTAAAGGCTTAACAATAAAAAAAGACTGGTCACTAAAAGTGAACAGCCTTTATAAATTTATTTTTTTATTTTACATTTGGAAATAATTCGTCAAAGTTTTTAAGAATTACATGTCCAATATCATCTTGAGCATCAATAGTTGATCCACCAATGTGTGGTGTTACATAAAGTCTATCAAGTTCAAATAATTTGTTTTCTACTGGAACATCTTGAGTGTCAAGTCCGCCAGAGCCAAGTTCATTAGAAAGTGTATCTAAGTTTGCTCCGCCTAGTTTGCCATTTTTGATGTAGTCATAAAGGTCATCTTCGTTAACAATTCCGCCACGAGCAGCGTTGATGATGCAAGCTCCGTCTTTCATCTTTTCAAATTCTTCTGCTGCAAATAAGTCCTTAGTGTCAGGAGTTAGTGGCATGTGAAGAGTAATGATGTCAGATTCTTTTACAAGAGTATCGAAGTCAACAAGTTTAGCATAGTCAACTTTGATGTCTTCTGGCTTTAAGAATGGGTCATAAGCAAGAACACTCATGTGGAATACATTAGCTATTTCGCCAACTCTTCTACCGATTGCTCCAAAACCACAAATTCCTAGAGTCTTATTTCTAAGTTCTCTACCAATCCATCTATATTTGTTCCAGATTCCGCCCTTAACTTCGTTTTGAGCTTGTACAGAGTTTCTGTAAAGGTCTAACATTTTTGCAAAAACAAGTTCAGCAACTGCGTTTGCATTTTGTCCTGGAGAGTTTTTAACTGGAATATTTTTTTCTTTCGCATAAGCAAGATCAATGTGGTTAGTTCCTGTTGAACCAACGAAAATTGCCTTTAAGTTTTTAGCAGCATCAAGAACTTCCTTGTTGATGAATGGGTCAACTCTCATGAATAAGAAATCATAAGGTTCAATAATTTCTGCTAATTTTTCAGAAGTTGGAAGCATAACTTTATCAAGTTCAATACCTCTTTCTTCAAGTCCCTTGTCAATTACATCTGACATATAGTCTACCATTAACGCTTTCATTTACATCCTCCTTAAATTTTTATGTACTTCGTTACATTTCTATTTTAGTTGAAAATGAAATCTTTTTCAAGTTCATTTAACTCCTTAATTTAATTAACACTTTTCTTTAAAAAAGCCCTTGGAAAACCATTCTATATTTACTTTAAGTTAATGGTTTGTCCAAAGGCTAACACTTATTCTTCAATTGTTTTATTTCTAAGATCGTCTAAAACTTTTTTTGCAAGGGCAAAGGTAACTATGGCGGTTATAAAGTCTGCCGTTGGCGGTGCGTACAAAAGTCCCTTGACTCCAAAAAAGTTTGCATAAAGATAGGCAAAGGGAACTAAGAGAAGGACTTGTCTTAGTAGAGAAATTAAAATCCCTCTCTTTGCAAGTCCAATTGATGTCAAAAATCCCATAGTAACTGGTTGCACCCCATTTAAAAAAGTAAAGAAGAGCATAATCCTAAATAATTTTATGGCAAAATCAAAATATAAGTCGCTTCCTCCACCAAAGAGCATAATTATTTGTCTTGGGAAGGCTTGAAAAATTACAAAGGAAATTGATGACACTATTAGGGCGTACTTAATTGCAAGTTTATAAACTTCTACTACTCTATCATAATTTTTCGCACCATAGTTAAAGGATGATATTGGTTGAAGTCCTTGTGAAAGTCCAATGTTGACACAGAAAAATACCATGCTAACCTTCATGACAATGCCCACTGCTGCAAGAGGTATGTTGGCTCCATATTCTGACAAGGCGCCATAGTATCTGTAAAAATTATTCATAAGTATTTGCACAAAAAGTATGGCAACTTGGTTAAATCCACTTGCAGCACCAAGTCTTGCAATGTTAATAATCTTATCTAATTGAAATTCAAAATATTTTCCTTTTAAGTCCACAGAGGTAAAGTGCCTTTTAAAATAAAAAATTATCATTAAAAAAGAGAAAAATTGTCCCAGTACAGTTGCGTAAGCTGCTCCTGCCATACCCATGCCAAAGGCAAAAATAAAAATTGGGTCTAAAATTAAATTTATAACAGCACCCACTACCATAGAGTACATAGAAAATTTTGGAGCGCCATCAGCTCTTATTAAAGTTGAACCCACATTTACGAGTATTAAAAATATAAATCCATAAGAAGTTATGGACACGTATTCTATAGCATAGTCCATAATTTCCTCTGTGGCGCCAAAAATTTTTAAAAAATTTCCCATAAATAAGTGAGTTATTATTGTAAACACAAGAGCTGCTAGAGTTGCAAGACTTATGGAATTTCTGATATAGTGCCTTGCAAGATCATCTTCTCCTCTGCCCAATGAAATATTAAAATTTGCAGCTCCACCAATGCCACACAAAAGTGCAAGAGCTGTGCAAATTGTCACGAGAGGAAAGGCAACATTTGTGGCAGCATTGCCCAACATTCCCACAGAGTTGCCAATAAAAATTTGGTCTACAATGTTATATAGGGAACTTATTATTAAGGCTAAAATACTTGGTATTGCAAATTTTATAAGTAATTTCTTTATATCTTCTCTTCCTAAAATATTTCCTTCTTTCATCTAATGCCTCCCTTTCGTAAAAATTCTTCAAACTCTAAAAATTTATTTAAAAAATAAAAAGACGCATCTGCGCCTTCATTTAAAAATTTATATATCAAGATACATCCTCAAAAGTCCAAGAACAAGAAGATGCGCTGGATAAAATAAATAGTTAAAGATCTTATTTTGTTTACCTTTCTTACCATTATACATTATAGTTAGCCCAAAACCAAGTATTGACCACACTTCTTTAATAATCGTTATATATGCTAAAAGTGCAGATGCAACAGGCCTTTCGTAAAGAATATAAAAGAAAAAAGCTGTTAGAATTGCATGAAAGCCATAATCTCCAGAGACAACAAGGCTTGCGAAATACATAACAAGTAAAAGCGGCAGAGAAAAAAATAGCCACTTCTTTCCAATTTTTTCTTCAAATTTATTTCTAATCTCATCTAAAATCCAAATAGTTATAAGTGAAAGTGCCAATGAAAATAGAACATTGTTTAACCTAAACTCCAAAAAAACCTTTGAAGAAAACATATCATAGGGCACTTCTGATACTATTGCAAAGAAAAGTAAATTCAGCAGATACTTTTTCCTTGAATGAGTTCTAAAAAAACCTTCCACAATAAAAAATGAAAATAGTGGAAAAGCAATTCGACCTAAGATGTCAAAAACTGTAGAAATCTTTGAGAGAGTGCTTCCAACTTCAAGATAGGGTAAAATTATCGCCTTGTTGGCATGGTCAATTAACATAGAAATAAAGGCAATATACTTTAACTGTGCTCCATTTAGGACTTGAATCCTTTTTAATTTTTCATTATTAAATCTTTCCATATTCTACTCCAAAAATTTTGTAAAATTATTTTACTATAAAATTTATGAAATAAACAAGAAAAAATCTTTAACTATTTTTTAAATTTTCTTTTAAATTTTTGTAATCATTCATAATATTTTCTATTATGTCCTTTAGGCTCTCGATTTTTCTTAGATATTCATAGCCTTCTCCTGCCATTACAGATCCCCAAGCTACATCGCCATCTATAACAGCCTTCTTGCCAGAACCTGCTGCGTACTTTTCAAACTCTTCTTCGCCAAAATTATTTAATTCAATTTCCAAAAGTTTTTCAGCCAACTTATTTTTGTAGCACCTTATTGGATGAGGCGTTGTAATTCCTGTAACAATTGTATCTCTGTCACTGGCTTCAATTAAAAGTTTTTTAAAATTTTCGTGGACTGGTGCCTCTTCTGACACCAAAAATCTCGTGCCCATTTGCACTCCACTTGCTCCAAGAATTTCTGCAGCCAAAATATGTCTTGCTGTGTAAATTCCGCCAGCTGAAATCACTGGAATTTTTACAGAATCACAGATTTCTGGAAGAGCTGGAAAAGTATTGAGCTTGCCAATATGTCCTCCTGCCTCTGCTCCTTCAAAGACGCAGGCAGTTGCACCAAGGCTCTCAACCTTTTGCGCCATCTTTTTATTTGCAATAATTGGTATAACTTTTAAATCATTATCTAACCAATAGTCAAAATATTTTTGTGGATTTCCTGCCCCACAAGTTATAATTTTTACTCCCTCTTCCACAACCACTTTGTTTAACTCTTCTATTTCTGGATGAATCATTACCATATTCACGCCAAAGGGTTTATCAGTCATCTTTTTAATTTTTCTAATTTCAGCTCTAACTTCCTCTGGACTAAAACCTCCAGTGGCAATCATACCAAGACCGCCAACTTCTGAAACTGCTCCAGCAAGCTGAGCCGTAGAAATATTTGCCATTGCCCCTTGCAAAATTGGATATCTAATATTTAAAACTTCATTAATTTTCATAGGAACCTCCAAATTTTTAACTCGCAATTATCATAAATATAAATATTACAAGACTAAACTAATAATAAGTTTTATAACCCCCGCCTTATCTACTTTGTAAAAATATTTGCATGTAATTCCTAGCAAAAAATCTATAAAAAAACTATAAATAAGAAATTTTTTATTTTTTTTACTCATCTTAAAAGCCTCATTTATTTTTTCTACTACTTAATTTATTTATACTCATAAAATATTTTAACATAAAAAATCATTATACTTTAGTAAATATAAATTCCCTTTACTAAGAAGAATAAATAAATATATGGTCTTTTGTATTTATCCCTTTATACTTTTAAAATCTATTTGAAATAAATAAATGTATATCTACTAATATTGAGTCAAAAAAATAGAGACTCCAATAAGGAGCCTCTAAATATTTGCCATAAATTCAATATCTTTATAGTTTTATTTCTTCAAAAGTTTCTTCATTTTCTGTATCAATGACATTATTGACAGTCGCCTTAAATTTTTCAATATCATTTGTGGAGAAAAAGTCAATTTTAGGATTTTTTTCTTGATTTAACAAATCTTCTTTTTCTAAAATTTCTTTTATTGCAATAGCTGTTCTATTTGCTGGGTCTACTAATTTGACATCCTTATTTTGTTTTCTAAAAATTCTTTCAAAAGCCTTCCTAGCAAGGGGAAAGTGTGTGCAGCCTAAGATAAGAGTATCATAGTCAAAATCTCCTAATTGTTCTAAATACCCATTAATTGTTTTTTCAACTATGTCATTTTCTAAATTTCCATTTTCAACATCTAAAACTAATTGTGGAGCTCCCACTCCCTTTAAAATTATATCTTTGTTAAATTTTTTTATAGTTTCATCATAAACCTTTGATTTTACAGTTCCTTCAGTAGCTATAAGTGCAACCTTATTATTTTTGGTAACTAATGATGCATAACTGCAAGCTGGTTCAACAACTCCTACTACTGGTATATCTAATTTTTCTTGCGCATTTTCTAGACCATAGCAAGTTGCTGTATTACAAGCAATAACTGCCCCCTTAGCTCCTTCTTTTGCAAGAAAATTTAAACACTCAAAAGTTGAGTTTTTTACATCTTCAGGACTTCTAACTCCATAAGGCATTCTCAAAGTATCTCCAATATATTTGAAATTTTCTTCTGGAAATACTTTTAGTAATTCCTTTAATACAGAAAGTCCACCTACACCACTATCAAAAACTCCTATTGGAGCAGTTTTTTTCATTTATAATAATCTCCTTTTAAACAATTTAGTTCTCTTAATAATTTTAAATTTCTTAATCTTTTATTTACTTTAATTTTTAATAAAAATCTAAATTCTATACAATTAATATTTTTCTTATAATCTTTATAATCCCTTATTATAAAGATTTCTAATAATTTTAGTTCCCTTTAATAAAAAAACACCAGATAAAATCTGGTGCTTTTATAGTTTTTATTAAGCAAAGAAGCCTAAGAATACTGTGATAATAAATACATTTGCAAAGTCGATAAACATACCGCCTACTATTGGTAGAACGAAGAATGCCATCTTTGAATAAACGAATTTATCACAAATAGATTCCATATTAGCTACACCATTAGGTGTTGCACCCATACCAAATCCACAGTGTCCGCCGGCGATAACTGCTGCATCATAGTTGTTACCCATAAGCTTAAATGTAATGAAGTAAGCAAATATTGCCATTAATACAGTTTGAGCTGCTAATAGAATTAGCATTGGAACTGCAAGGTCAACTAATTGCCATAACTTCAATGTCATTAAAGCCATTGATAAGAATAAGTTAAGTCCTAGTTCTCCAGCGATAGCAATTTCTTCATTTGGAAGGAAATTATCATGCTTATCAGAAATAGCTCTGAAAAGAATACCAAGTAGCATTGGTCCAATATAAATTGGAAGTGCAGCTTTGTCTGTGAACTTAGCAATTTGACCATTCAAAAATGCTGAAATGTAAACACCGATTCCCATAGCTACTATAATAACGAAAAATGCCATTTGAACTCTCTTACCATCTAAAATTTTATTTTCTTCTTTTAAGATGGATTCGTCAACAACCACTTCTTTTTCCATTTTTTTCTTTTCAACAAGATTGTTTTTAAGAATTATTTTGTTAGCTAATGGTCCACCCATTAATGAACCCATTACTAATCCGAAAGTTGCTGCTGAATATGCTACAGTTTCTGCTCCAGTAATACCAGCTGATTCAACAAGTGGTGCTATACCAGCACTTGTTCCGTGTCCACCAGTCATAGGAGTTGATCCTGTCATAAGTGCAAGTCCTGGTTCTACTCCTACAGGTCCTGCTAATGCTACAGCTAAAACATTTTGTAGCACACATAGTACACTGGCAATAAGCAAGAATTTAATTACCATAGGTCCACCAAGTTTAAGTATCTTAATACTAGCTCCAAAACCAATACTTGTGAAAAAGATTGTCATGAAGAATGATTGCAATGTTGTGTCAAACTCAAATGCAGCCGTATTTGTTAATCTTAAAACTAAGTGAATAATTGCAAATAAGAATCCACCAATTACTGGTGCTGGAATTGCAAATTTTTGGAAGAAGTTAACTTTACTTCTTATGTACCTACCAATTAGCAGTAGTATTACTGCTAGACCAATCGTTTGGACCATGTCCATTTCAATTGTCATAAATATCACCTCTCTATATTTTTTATGAATTTATTATATCAAAAGGTTTTCATTTTTTAAAGTATTTTATTCTTTCTATTTTATTTTTTTCTAATCGAAATTTTAATCTAGTTATGTGTTCTCATTTTATCTTTTTATTCAGATAAATTGCTGTTGTCTTTTTATTTCGTAATCAAATTTGCCATTTTAAGCAGAATTTACTTTATTTTTAAATTATTTCTAGTTGCAAAATTATAATTTTAATAAAATTTCTTTACAAAATTTTTATAAGAATTCTGATTTCTAAAATTATCAACTATTTTATATACTTCTAGTTTTTTCAATTTATATTTTCACATTTAGCCACTCTCTTGATTAGTTTTCTTTCTAATTTGAGATTTATAATTTTATGGCTTAATTATATTTTTCTATAGGACTAATTTACCATTAATCTAAGCTTACAGATTTACTCCATCCTTTATATTGCTATCCATCTTTTTCATTAAATATAAGAAATATATTATAAAAAATGCCCTCTTTACTGCTTGTCCAATAAAAAGGGCATTTTCTTAAATTTTTTATCTAATAAGTTTCTATTTCCTAAATTCTCCGTTACCAAATATTATATATTTGTAGCTTACAAGCTCATCTAAGCCAACTGGTCCTCTTGCGTGAAGCTTTTGCGTTGAGATGCCAAGTTCTGCTCCCTTTCCAAATTCTCCACCATCTGTGAACCTTGTAGAGGCATTTACATAGACGCAAGCTGAGTCAACTTCTTCTAAAAATTTCATTGCTCTTTCATAAGATTTGGTTAAGATTGATTCCGAATGTCCCGTAGAATACCTTGTGATGTGGTCTATTGCCTCATCAACATTTTTTACAGTCTTAACAGAAAATTCATAGTCTAAATATTCCCTGCCAAAGTCATCTTCTGTTGCAGCAAGGGCATTTTTAAATTTATGAAGTGACTTTTCATCTGCGTGAACTTTAATTTTATATTTTTCTACAACTTCATTTAACAAATCAAAAAATTTATCTGGAAGATTTTCATTTAACACAAGAGATTCCATGGCATTGCAGACGCCAATTCTTTGTGTCTTTGCATTTTCTATTATCTTAACAGCATTTTCTATGTCCGCATAATCATCAACATATATGTGGCAATTGCCCACGCCAGTTTCAATTACAGGGACTTTTGCATTTTCAACAACTGAATTAATTAAAGATGCTGAGCCTCTTGGCAAGAGCAAATCAATATATCCCTTTAGCTGCATTAGTTCCTTTGAAGATTCTCTCGATGTGTCTTTTACAATTTGCACAAAGTTTTCGTCATAGCCAGCATTTTTAATTCCAAGCCTAATTGCATCGGCAATGGCAATATTTGAATTTATTGATTCCTTGCCGCCGCGAAGAATTATTGCAGAAGATGCTTTTAGTGATAAAATTGCTGCATCAAGAGTTACATTTGGCCTTGCTTCATATATTATTGCAATTACTCCCATAGGAACAGTTTTCTTTCCAATTAAAAGTCCTGCGTAATTTTCTTCCATGGACAAAACTTTTCCCACTGGGTCTTTAAAATCTATGACTTCATCAATAGATTTTGCCATGGCATCAATTCTATCCTTTGTCAAAAGAAGTCTATCAATTAAGCCTTCAGACATATTATTTTCTCTGCCCTTTTTTATGTCAATTTCATTTGCCCCTAAAATTTTTGAGCTTTCAGATAAAAGTGACTCCTTAATGGAAGCAAGCATCATGTTTTTTTCAGCTGTATTTAATTTTTTTAACTTATAAGAAGATTCTTTTGCTATTTTCCCAAGCTCTTTAACACTTAAAATATGTTCCAATTTCTTCTCCTTTAACTATATCTCTAATTGTCTTCATACTTTCGCCAGATGCTATTACTACCTCAATATTTTTTTCTATAGCATGTCTTGCTGCCTTAATCTTTGTCTGCATTCCACCAGTTCCAACATTTGACTCTGTTTCTTTAGCCATACCTTCAACATCATTAATGTTTTCAACTTGATGAATTATCTGTGCATCCTTATTTTTTCTTGGGTCATCAGTGTAGAGTCCTTCGATGTCTGTTAGCATAATCAAAAGATCTGCCTCTGTAATCCTAGCAATCACTGCAGAAAGAGTGTCATTATCTCCAAATTTTATTTCGTAAGTGGAAATTGTGTCATTTTCATTTATTATTGGAATAGCATTCATTCCCTGCAACTTCTCAAAAGTATTCTTTGCATTTTCTCTCATCTCGTCATCTTTTTCAATTTGTCTTGTAAGAAGTATTTGTGCAGAATTGTAGCCATAGGAGATAAGTGACCTGTCATAAATATTTGTTAGAGCAACTTGCCCAACTGCCGCTGCTGCTTGTTTTTCTGAAGTTTCTTTAGGCCTTTCAGCTAAATTTAATTTAGCACGTCCTGCTGCAATGGCACCAGATGAAACCAAAATTACATCTATACCCCTATTTTTTAAGTTTGCAATTTCAAAGCAAAGCTCGTCGATTTTTTGTAAATTTATTTTCCCATTTTCGTGAGTAATAGAAGATGAACCAACTTTTATTACAACTTTTTTTATTTCTTTTGAAAATTTTCTCATTTCAATCACCTTAGATATAATATACTTTAAAATTATATTTTAGTAAATAATTTTTCCTTTGAGGTAAAATATTTTTAAATAAATAATCATAAGATTTAAAATTTTTTCAATCTATTCATCATATATGCTATAATATCTATGGAGTGTGATTATTTTGCCAAAAATTTTAAGAAAAGAAGAACTTGCGCCAAATATTTATTTATTTGACATCTATGCACCTAAGGTTGCAGCTTCTGCAAAACCAGGTCAATTTATAATTTTAATAGCAGATAAATATTCTGAGAGAATACCTCTTACAATTTCTGATTACAATGTAGAAAGAGGCAGCGTGCAAATAGTTGTACAAGCTTCTGGAGAATCCACTAAAAAAATTGCAGCCTTTGAAGAAGGAGAAAACTTTAAAGATTTTGTTGGACCCCTTGGTCACGCATCTGATTTTTGCGACATGGACCTTGAATCTTTAAAGGACAAAAAATATCTATTCGTTGCTGGTGGTGTTGGAACTGCACCAGTTTATCCTCAAGCAAAATTTTTTAAAGAAAATGGACTTCACTGTGACATAATCATTGGAGCAAAGTCTAAAGAATTTGTAATTCTAGAAGATGAACTTAAATCTGTATGCGATAATTTATACATAGCCACAGATGATGGAAGTTATGGATTCAAAGGTTTGGTTACTGATAAAATCACAGACCTTGTTGAAAATGAAAATAAAAAATATGATCATGTGGTTTCTATTGGACCTATGATTATGATGAAATTTGTATGTTTGACTACAAAAAAATATAATCTTCCAACTACAGTTTCCCTTAACCCAATAATGGTAGATGGCACTGGTATGTGTGGAGCTTGTCGTGTAAGTATTGATGGCAAAACTAAATTTGCTTGCGTTGACGGTCCTGAATTTGACGGTCACTTAGTTGACTTTGATTCAGCTATGAAAAGGCAAAGACAATACATCAACAACAAGAAGACTAAGACTATAAAAGACCACCACTGCACAATGGATCTTGCCGTATCTGACCACTTAGCAGAATCTGTTCAAGATGAAAATCTAGAAGGTCATGAAAAAGATAGCATTGTGATAAAAAAAGCTGAAGACAGATTTAAACGCGTACCAATTGCTGAGCAAGCAGCTGATGAAAGAAATAAAAACTTCAAGGAAGTTTGCCTTGGCTACACTGCAGAGGAAGCTGTTGAAGAAGCAAGCAGATGTCTTAACTGCAAAAAGCCAGGCTGCGTGGATGGTTGTCCTGTTTCAATTGACATCCCTGGCTTTATAAAGGAACTTGCCAACGGAAACTTCAAAGAGGCTTACAAGGTGCTTTCTCTTTACACAAGCCTTCCTGCTGTTTGCGGAAGAGTGTGTCCTCAAGAAACACAATGCGAAGAAAGATGTGTTCTTGTTAAGCGTGGCGACTCTGTCTCAATTGGTAAGCTTGAAAGATTTACAGCAGACTATGCAAGACGCCACAATATAAAAGAAAATGGAGACATAAGAAAAATAAATAAAAAAGTTGCTGTAGTTGGTGCTGGCCCTGCTGGACTTACTTGTTCAGGCGAGCTTGCAAAAATGGGCTACGATGTGACAATTTTTGAAGCTCTTCAACAATCTGGCGGAGTTTTAATTTATGGCATACCTGAATTTAGACTTCCCGACGAAGTTGTTGAATACGAAGTAGAAAACATTAAAAATCTCGGTGTAAAAATCGAAAACAACTTTGTAATTGGCAGAACTATGACCATTGATGACTTAATCAAAGATGGCTACCAAGCAGTATTTATTGGCTCTGGTGCAGGTCTTCCTAAATTTATGAACATCCCTGGAGAAAACTTAAATGGAGTCTACTCTGCAAATGAATTTTTGACAAGAAATAATTTAATGAGATCCTTTGACGAGGAATATGACACGCCAGTAAATGTTGGCGAAAAAGTTGCCGTAGTTGGTGGCGGAAATGTAGCAATGGATGCTGCAAGAGTTGCCAAGAGACTTGGCGCAGATGTATCCATTGTATATAGAAGAACTGAAACAGAACTTCCTGCAAGAGTTGAAGAAGTTCATCACGCAAAGGAAGAAGGCATAAAATTTGAAATGCTAACTAACCCAGTAGAAATCATTGGAGACGATGAAGGTTGGGTTAAGTCTCTTAAATGTGTGAGAAATGAACTTGGAGAGCCTGATTCATCTGGCAGAAGAAGACCTGTTCCAATAGCTGGCAGTGAATACGAAGAAAAATTCCAAACTGTAATTATGGCTCTTGGAACAAATCCAAATCCACTAATTTCTTCAACTACAAAAAACTTAGACATAGAAAAATGGGGCGGCATAATTGTAAACGAAGAATCACAAACATCTCGTGATGAAATTTTTGCAGGTGGAGATGCCGTTACAGGATCTGCAACAGTAATACTTGCCATGGGTGCAGGTAAAAATGCAGCAAAATCAATTGATGAATTTTTGAGAAACAAATAATTTTATAAAAATACAAATTTAGGGAAGAGTTTTTACTCTTCCCTATTTATTCCTTTAAATTTTTACTTATTAAAAATGCAGAGCCATATAGCTTTTTCTTGGCTTTTTACTCTGTGAATTTCGTGAGGCTTTATCTCTAAAGTGTCTCCCTTTTCTAAACTTATAATTCTTCCATCATCATACTCAAGCTCAGCCACTCCACCAAGTAAAATTACAATTTCAAGCTCATCTTGATCATAAAAACCTGTAGCTTGATTAAGAGACATAGTTCTAATTATTCTTAAAGTATCATCCTCATAAATCTTTTCTTCAATTTCTCCATCACTAGAGAATTTTATATTTTTAAAAACATTGTATAAATTATTCATGACACAATTATAGCATGATTTTAATCTTAATTTATAATTGTAAAAGTATTTGCTATAATTATAAAAAAGAGGTGCAAAATGTTTAGACAAATGAGAAGAATAAAACAAGAGCTTCCCCTTGAAGAAGCTAAAAAATTACTTAAAAAAAATAAAAGAGGAGTCCTTTCATTTAATGGAGATAACAACTATCCCTATTCAATTCCAATAAATTATTTATACGATACAGAAGAAAATAAATTATACTTTCATGGCTCTAAAGCTGGCTATAAAGTTGACTGCATTAAAAATAACAAAAAGTCATGCTTTGTAACTTACGGTGATGAAGAACTTTCTGACAACGGCTGGTCTTTTTTCCTTAAAAGCGTAATAATTTTTGGAAAAATCGAAATAATTGAGGATAGAGAGCTTGCAGCAGAAAAATTAAAAGAACTTGCTTCAAGATATTATCCTTCACTTCAAGAAGTGGATGATTCTATGGAAAGAAGTTTTGATAATGTCCTAGTTTATTCCCTTAACATCGAACACATGACTTGTAAAAAAGTTCACGAAAAATAAAAAATTTCTCACTAAAAAGCCAAGGCAAAAAACCTTGGCTAATTATTTTCTAAAAATTTTACTCACTTAAAACTTTTTCAATTTGTTTTTAAGATTTTAAAATCATTCACTTCTTCAATTTTCACTTTATCATCTTTTATTAATTCTTCTAAATTATTTTTCTCTCCAAAAACAATTTTTATTTCGTCTTTTAAAACCAAATTATAGGAATTTATATAGTCCAAAATTTTTTCTTCCTCTGATAAATTTTCCTCTCTCTTCTCTAGGTCCAAGTTTTCCAAGAAAAATTCCTCAATTCTTCCAAAGTCCATAATATTTTGAAGGACACGATTATTTTTTGTAATTAAAAATCCTGGAAGTTTTTTTATTCTGTAATCAAAAGTTTCCATTCTGTTGGCAAGAAAAATCTCCTGACTGTTTTCATAATTAAATAAAAATTCGTCAAAATCCACCTTAAATTCTTCTAAAATTTCTCTCTCAAAGTCCAACTCATAAATATTCTTGTCAAAAATTATTGCCTCTTCCAAAATTTTTCTCATATAGTCCTTGGCTAGATCACAATCTATTTCTTTCACTGACAAAAAAAATTTATCTAAGGGATAAGATGACTTATATTTATCTGTAAAAAGTTCTGGAGGATTTTTAAAGCCTGGCATAGCTGTTATAGTCGCTGTCGCCTTATACATATCGTATAAAATTTTATTCCCCAATTTTACAGAATTTTTTTCTCTAAAATTTTTAGGGAGAAACTCTTCATAATTTCCAATTAATCCACTCATTACAAATTCATAGTTGAAATTTTTATATTTTCTCTCAAATTTTCGCAAGAGAGGAAACAATCCCCACAAAAAAGGATCTAAGACATCAGTAAATATTTTTAACATAAGCCCTCCTATAATTATTAAATATATTATAACATTAACTTTAAACTTCTTAAAATAAGTAAAATCAATACTCTATAATTTTAGTGAATATACTATATGTAGTTTTTTTAATTTACATTATACACAATATGCTGTATAATTTATGTATTCGGAAAAGGAAATTTACAAAAGAATCTTCTTTAATTTAAAAAATTAATTTATATGGAAAGGATGGGAGTAATGCCACAAGTAATAAAGAGAAATGGCAAAAAAGTTGATTTCGATATAGACAAAATTGTAGTCGCTATAGAAAAATCCATGAATTCAAGTTCAGGTGTCTACATAGAAAACCAAGCACTTGAAATTGCAAAAGAAATAGAAAAATTAGCAAATAGTAAGAATATTCCCCTTTCAATTTATGACATTGAAAGTGAAGTTTACTACCGTTTGATTCAAAATGACAATCCTGCCACTGCAAGAGCCTACGAATCTTACAAATCTGTTCAACAATATAAGCGTGAACAAAATACTACTGATGAGGGCATACTAGGTCTTTTAAACGAAACTAATGAAGACCTCATGGACGAAAACTCAAATAAAAATGCAATCATCGCCTCTACTCAAAGAGATTTAATTGCCGGCGAAGTGTCAAAGGACATAGCAAAGAGAAAAATGATTCCTGCTGATTTAGTTGAGGCACATGAATCAGCTGCTATTCACATTCATGATATGGACTATTTTATCCAACCTATTTTTAACTGCTGTCTAGTCAACATGAAGGATATGCTTGACAATGGAACAGTTGTCAATGGAAAAATGATTGAAACTCCAAAATCTTTCCAAGTTGCCTGCAATGTTATGACACAAATCATTGCTCAAATTGCATCCAACCAATATGGCGGACAAAGTATTAATATTTCTTGTCTTGGCAAATACCTAAGAAGGTCCTACGAAAAGAACTTAAATCTAGCTCTAGAAACTTTAGGCAACATTGAACTTGCAGAAAAAATGGCAGACAAAATGACTAAAAAAGACCTTGAAAGTGGAATTCAAACTATCCAATATCAAATAAATACTCTCATGACATCTAATGGTCAAGCTCCTTTTGTTACACTTTTCATGTGGCTAGAAGACGATGATCAATATGTTGACGAAGTTGCCATGATCATTGAAGAAATTTTAAAGCAAAGAATTCAAGGTATCAAAAATGACGCAGGCGTATATGTAACTCCCGCTTTTCCAAAATTAATTTATGTTTTAGATGAAAATAATATCAACAAAGACTCAAAATATTATTATTTGACTTCCCTTGCCATTAGGTGTACTGCAAAGAGAATGTACCCTGACTATATCTCCGCAAAGAAAATGCGTGCCAACTACGCAGGCAATGTCTTCTCTCCAATGGGCTGTCGTGCCTTTCTTCCTCCATACAAGGACCAAAAGGGCAACTACAAGTTTGAAGGAAGATTTAACATGGGTGCTTGCTCTATAAACCTACCTCAAATTGGAATCTTGGCTGGTGGAGATGAAGAAAAATTCTTTGAAATACTAGAGAAGAGATTAGATTTAGTAAAAAGAGTTGGACTACTTCGCTATGAACACTTGAAAAAAGTTACAAGTGACTCATCTCCAATTCACTGGCAACATGGTGCCATAGCAAGACTTGGCAAGCACGAGTCCATTGCTCCACTACTACTCAATGGTTACTCAACAGTTTCCCTTGGCTACATTGGAATTTATGAAGCAACTATTTTAACAAAAGGCGTAAGTCATACTGACAAGAAGGGTTATGCCTTTGCCATGAGAATCATGGATGCACTTAATGATGCAGTAAAAAAATGGACTCAAGAATTTGGAATTAAATTTACCCTTTATGCAACACCTGCAGAATCACTTACCCAAAGATTTTGTAATATTGATAGAGAAAGATTTGGCATTATCGAAAATGTAACTGATAAAGGTTACTACATCAATTCTTTCCATGTTGATGTTCGTGAAGAAATTTCAGCCTTTGAAAAATTTACCTTTGAATCAAAGTTCCAAGACAAGTCAACAGGCGGTTGCATATCCTATGTAGAAATACCAAACATGGGTCACAACTTAGAGGCACTAGAAACAATTGTAAGATTTATTTATGACAACATTCAATACGCAGAGTTCAATACAAAATCAGACTACTGCTCTGAATGTGGCTTTGATGGCGAAATAAAACTTAACGATGAAGGCGAGTGGGAATGTCCACAATGTCACAACACTGATAGATCAACACTAACTGTAGTAAGGCGTACTTGTGGCTATCTTGGGGAAAACTTCTGGAACGAAGGACGTACAAAGGAAATCAACGCAAGGGTGCTACACATCTAATGAATTATGCGCAAATTAGAAAGTACGATGTTGCAAATGGACCTGGTATAAGGACAACAATTTTCGTCACAGGCTGCACTCACAATTGTCACAACTGTTTTAACAAAGAATACCAAGACTTTAACTTTGGCGAGCCTTGGACAGATAAAGAAACAAGACAAGTCATTGACTATTTAAAACTAGATGAAGTAAAGGGGCTTACGCTACTTGGCGGTGAGCCCTTTCAAAATGAAGTAGACCTCTTAAAGGTTATTCGTGACATAAAAAAAGAAGTCCAAAAGGAAATTTGGATCTTCTCTGGTTATACTTATGAAGAAATCTTAAGAAACGAAGATAAAAAAATCTACTTGAAGAGTGTGACGTCCTTGTAGATGGAAGATTTGTTGAAGCTCTAAAAGATTTAAAACTTAGATTTCGTGGCTCATCCAACCAAAGGATAATTGACATAAAAAAATCCTTAGCTTCCAATAAAGTAGTTTTATTTGACTTATAAATTTAATTGAGAAAATATTTTTCCAATCTCTCAAGACATGACTGCTTAGATAAAATAATAAAACCCCAGTATTAATAAAGTGAACCTTAACGTTGGTCTAAATCCAACAAAAGTAGGTGTCTTTTAGGTTTAATCTGGGGTTTTATAATTATATTTTTATCTAAATTTATTTTTTTATTATAACATCAAAGAAACCACTGCCACTTGTTCCATCGACAAAATCAATATCAACTGATAACATTACCGTCATCTCTTCTAAAGGTGGAGTAATTACAGCCTCTTTTATATCCTTTAATTTACTTTTATCTACATTTATTTTTCTTATTTCAGGTAAATTAGGGGTTGATATTGCATTTTTAATCATTTCTATGGTAACTTCTTCTCCTTGTTTTATAGAAATATCTGTAAATTCAATATCATGGTCCTCTGTTTTATCAACTTTTATTAACACTTCTAATTCACCAATCATACCATCATTAAATATCACTTCAGCATTGAATTTTATTTCCCTTTCTTGTGATAAACCATCTAATACATCTTGTACTTTTTGTATTTTCTCTTCATCTACTATAATGTCTTTTATATTTTCGACGTTATCCATTTCAAGGTGTTCTTTTATTGTTTCTTTATTAAAAGTTGTGTAATCCATATCTAATTGAATGAAGGTTTTCATTGGAATTTTTGTATAAACTAAATCACCGTTTTCAAAATAAATATTGTCAGCATACTTTAAGTAAATGATAGGCTTCAAGATTTTTACATCTTCTGGCAATTTACCATTTATAGTAACTGTTATTATTCCATCTTTTTCTTCAACATTATAAAGATCTTTATTTAACTCTTGTTTTTTATATTTTGGTGTAGATTTAGAAATTGAATCAACGCTATCATAATCCTTTTTAGAAATATAATTTAATTTAATATATCTCTCCTCAGATTCTCCTATTTTTTTAACATCACTAAGAGATGTTTTAATTTTTATTTGATTATTCTTTAAAGATGTATAATTCTTATTATTGTTTTTATTTCTAGCATCTCTTTCACCCAATACCTCGAAATCAACTAGAATATTCTTTACAATTTTTCTAAAGGATCCTCTATACTTTTTACCTTCAAATTTTGTTAATTCTTCAAGTTTTTTTATCTCATCTGAAGATAAGTCTTTTTTGTTTAACAAAATCTTAGCTTCTTCTATAAGGGCTTTTAAATCAGCAATTGACTTTTCATTTGTTGGAGTCTTCACTCCTTCTAATTCTAATAAATCATCTTTTTTTGAATCAATTATTGCCTTTAAAATCTTTTTCAATTCAATAAGGTGTTTATTCTCTGAGCTACTCTCACTTACTAATGTATTATTACTTTTTTTATTATTCTTCTTATTTTCATAATAGTTATAGTTATAATTATGACTAGATTGTTTAGTTTCTTTTGTAATTATCGACTCATTTTTAGATTTTTTGTTTTTAGATTTATTGTTTTCTGAAATGGAGTAAATTGTATTATACAAAAACTGAAAGGCATCTTTCCTATTTGCGTATGCATTTGGATTAATGTTTTTCCAACATATTTTTTCTTCCTCAGCCCATTTAATCCAATCATAAGGCCACTTAGCATTATTTATTGCAGTCGTGTTTAAATTCTTTTTGTGGCAAACAAGAATCTTTAGAAGCTCTGCATTAGTAATATTGTTCTCCCCTTTAAATGTTCCATCTGGATAACCACTAATTAAATTCATGTTATTCTTTGCATAAGAAATTACACCATTAGCCCAGTAATCTTTTCCAACATCGCTAAAAGGAATTTCTTTTCCTTGCAATTCAATTGCCTTGTTTTTATCCCCCAGTGAATAAACTAAAATTTTTGTTACCTCACTTCTTTTTAAATTTTTTTCAAGACCTAGACTACCATCTGGATAACCATCTATTATTCCTTTTTCCTTTAAAAAATTTACTTTCTCAAGTCCATTATCCTTGGAAGCAAATACACTTATATTAAATATAGACAAAAACATTACAATAACTACTACATTAACAAATCTTTTTAACATAAATTTCTCCTTATTTTATTCATACAATATTAAAACAATATAAATTGTATCAGACCTAAAATTTTAAAATAATTTATATTATTGTAATGATTTTAATCCAATAAATTTCAAAAAATCACTTTTGTAATTATAAACAGAAATACCCTCCTTACTGGATTATCCAATAAAGAAGGTAAAATTATTTTTGAGGCTATTTTGTATTATTTTATTCTTCTGGCGGGATTGGCTTTTCTAAAGTTTCGTTATCAAAGAAGTCTGTGCCCTCATTGGCATTGTCTTGGAAGGTCCCAAAGGTGGAAACATAGTCCACTCCATCAATAGTATAATAAATTTCAATTCTTAGGTATTCCAGAAAATATTTTTCAAATTGAGTGCTATACCTCTTAGTTTCAAAATAATATCTGCCGTCGTCTAGCCTATCTAGCTCGCCTTCTATGACTCTCTGCTTTTCTTTGTCATCATAATGAGAAGCAGAGGCAAAGATTTTTATTTTTGGAATTTCAGGGTGGTAGACTTCTCCTGCTCGTTCAAAAGTAAAATAAATCTTATTATCTTCATTCAAATGTATTGATGGAATGTCTCCTTCAATCCTTCCGTCAACTGTGTCCTTTACTTTCATTAATTTATTTTCAGATAAGTTTTTAAATTTTTCTCTCTCAAAGGTCCTTACAATAGGTTTTCTTTCATCATTGGATACCTGGACATTTACCTTATCTCCATGTATAGAATTATTTCTCCTAAAATCTGGAGTAGGAGAAAAATAAATTTGAACTGCTACAAATAAAATTATTGCAATAATAATTACAATAGCAAAAACTTTTGCGACTTTACTTTTCATAATATCACCTAATTTATTATTACCCCCTTTGCCCTTGATTAAAAATAAAAATTTCAATAAAAAAATCTTCCAATAAGGAAGATCTTTTTACCTTTAATATGTAATGAGATAACTCATTGTGGAATAATTAAAGCAAAATATTTTACTAATTTTAAAAGGAGTATTTAAAATAAAAAGCCTATTGACAAAGGTAAACTTGCATCAATAGACCTTTT
>NZ_HE610718.1:788354-815711 GCF_000321025.1 Peptoniphilus senegalensis JC140 | reverse complement strand
TCGCTACTTTTTGAAGTAGCTTATTTATTGTACTCTTGTAATTTATTCTTGTCAAGTATTTTTTTTACAATTTTTTATTTGTTTTTTACTTGCCTTTTACAAAAGCCTTGCTGTCTTAATCGACAACTTCTATATGATATCATCTTAAAAGTTATCTGTCAACTGTTTTTTATATTTTTTTATAAAAAATAACAGTCATCTTTTTTTGACAACTGTTATATATTACTATTTTAGTTTTTTCATGTCAATACTTTTTTAAATTATTTTTCTATTGATTCTTTTTTTATTGTTATTGTATTTTTTGATATAGTCTTCTTTCTTGCTATATCATCATTATACACTAGCTTTAACCCTTTTTTTACTTTATTTTATTTAATTTCTAATATTTTCTTCCATTTTCTTATTTTTGTTCTAAATGTTTTAAAGGGTGCCACTGTATTAACATGTATAAATTTATAAACTTCCCAGACTGCTGTTTTTGTTGCATCGTCAGCCCATTTTCTCATGTGTGGATTAAATAATTCTTCTTCTGTCATATCATCTATAAGTTTTAAGACTTTATTTATATTTTCGTCTAATATGATTTTTAATTCTTTTAGCGACTTATTTGAATAGCTTTCATTAAACCACTCATATAGTTTCCCCAACTCATTCCATTTGAATTTATCAGATGGTGTTTTTACTTCAATGCCTTTTTTCTCGTCTTCTTCCCATTTTAACAAAAGACTTGTCCATCCTACTTGATAAGAAAGATTTTCTGCTGGGGTTCTGTCTACTTCTTCAATTCTTTTATCTTTTAGGTTCTCTTCAATATTATCAAATTCATCAATGTATTTTTTATATGCTTTTGTGATCTCTTCTTTAAGTTCTTCTTTCCCTGAGTATTGTTTCATAGCTGCTCCTCATTAATTATTTATAAGTGTTCGTTATCTCTTATTAGTTTTTTAATTTCTCCTATATCAGCTTGTGCCTCTTCTAAATTCTTTTTCAAATTAGGAAAGGCTTTTAATAATCTCTTTTCTTCTAGGCTTTCTTTTCTTTCTCTCAATTCTTTTATTCTATTTTCTAATTCCATAAATTCTGGCTTTTTCTTAATTTCTTCTTGTCTATTTTCTATTTGAACAGTCTTATCATATACTCTTAGACCTATTTTATCTGATACTTTCCTTATATCTTTACTTATTCTGTCTATTGCCTTGAATTCTTTATTAAGTCCAATAAGTGTATTAACTGTTGCTATCATATCAATTGCCATTATTATTACTAGGCCTATATCCATATACTTTAAAAAAGCCATTGGTATTAAGCCTACTAAATCTCTTATGAGTGGATGGACTGCTTCATATAATAAAAAACAAAACATACCCCATATTACTGAAAATTCTAGACAGATATATCCACCAATATTTAGTTTTCTGTCTGAATAGTCCCACCATCTCTCGTGAAATATTTTTTCTAAGAGAACACCCGCTACAAATTCTATGGCTGTGGCTATAAACATAGAGCCCAAAAATAGGACAAGTTTGTTTTTCTCAGCTATATCGGTTAAAAAATATATTACTGATATGGCTCCAAATCCATATATAGGACAATAGGGTCCTGCCAAAAATCCTCTATTTACAAATTTGCCAAGGGTAACTGCGTGGAAACTAACTTCTACTACCCAGCCTATAAAGGCGTATATAAAAAAATACATTAAATTCAACAACAGATACTTTTCCATTTATTCCTCAATTCTAATAAAAAAATATGTTAGCTTTACTAACATATTTTAATACAAAATGACTAAATCTCTCCATAACTTTTTAAGATTTCAGTCCTTCCACTAACTTCCAATTTTTTGTAAAGAATTGTTAGATTATTTTTTATAGTCTTTTCACTAATGTAAATTTCTCTAGAAATCTCCTTATTAGTTTTACCAGCTAGTATTTTCTCTAATAGAAGTTTTTCTCTTGTAGTGAGAGATTTTAATTTTTCATATTTTTTATTTCTAATTTTTTTATTTTATTTAGGCTTTCTTCAATATAATTATATCCCCTGAGAGTTTTATCCACTGCCTCAAGTACTTCATCTTCAGTAGCCCTTATGCTTATAATGGAATAGTCTATATTGAGAGGAAGCTTTCTCTCATCTACTATTCTTATCTTATCTTCTTTTCTCTTTTCAAGACTTTTGTCTTCAAAGATTAATAAATCAATTTTCTCACTTGTTTCTTCATAAAAATCAAGGACTTCATAATCCTTTAAAATATTCTGAAGTCCTTTTTTTATAATTTCACAATTTGTCTCAATAGCGATTTTAGTCATTTAATTCCTTTACACTTTCTCTTTCAAGAATTTCAGATGGAAGCACAACATTTTCTGAAAAGTCGCTATCTTCTTTTGCTATTTTCTTTAAAATTTTTCTAATTGAAACCGCTCCAATGTCATAATAAGGAATTTTAACTGTTGTAAGTTTTGGTCTATAAATATTTGAAATATAAGATCCACCAAATCCTGTTACAGAAATGTCTTGCGGAGTTTTAAAATTATTGTCTAAAAGCAAGTTCATTAGATGAATTGCAATTGTATCATAGGATGTAAAGAAAGCTGTGATCTTTTCTTTCTTAACTGTGTCTATTATATTTGTCCCTTCATCTTCCACATCTTCTGCATTTAGACCTTCCACGAATAAATTAATTTTCTTTAGACCATGTTCTTCCATGGCTTTGTTGTAACCTTCGATTTTTTTCTTTTCAAAGGTTCTATCATAGTCCTTTCTAATTCCTAAAGAAGCAATATTTTTATGTCCCTTTGAAATTAAAAGATTTACCATGTCATAAGATGCCTTTTCATAATCAATTGTTGCAGAAAACTTTTCTATGTCGTAGAAATTACTAATGATGACATAAGGGATTTTACTTTCTTCTAATTTATATTCTAGCTTAGGATTGTGCAAATTTGAAATTACAATGATTCCTTCAACTTGTTTTTGAGCCAACAAATTTGCAAACTTCATTTCAGATTCAGCGTCGCCATAGGAACTTGATAAAAGTATGTCGTATTTATACATTCTTCCAACTTCTTCCACCCCTCTAAGTATTTGTGAAATAAAATTAGAACCAATGTCTTCTACAATTACGCCTATTAAATTAGATTTCTTTGTAACTAAACTTCTTGCCACTTCATTTGGCTTATAATCCAAAACATCTATGGCGTGCAAAACTCTTCTTCGAGCCTCTGGGCTAACGGGTTTTGAGTCATTTATTACCCTTGATACTGTAGAAATGGACACATCTGCCATTTTTGCTACATCTTTAATTGTAGATGCCATACCTTCCTCCTTATGGTACTATTATTTTTAATTTATTTTCCAAGACTTTAAAAGTCATAGGAAGTGTTGAAGCTTTCTCTCCGTCTACATCTATTGTAAGCTCTTTATCAGCTTTTATTTTTATTTTTTTGTTTTTAAATATTTAACCTTATTGTGGTCAACATGTTTTCCACCCATTAGAGATGCAAAAAGTTCTGGAACATCTGAAATTCTAATTCCTTTAAAAATAAGAACATCTAAATATCCATCTGAAATATCTGCCAAAGGTGCCATTCTCTTAAATCCACCAACAGAAGTTGAATTTGTTATCAAAAATAAAAGCCCCTCAACTGTTCCAGTAAATTCTTCACTTTCAATGTCAAAATTTATAATCTTTTGATATTTGAAAATTTTTTTCTCCAAAAGTTCCCTTGCACCTTCGAGATAATAAGCCATATCTCCCAAAGTTGCCTTTTTCTCAGCTGGAACTGTGTATGCAATTTCTGTAAGCATTCCACCTGCGGCAACATTTATAAATGCTCTCTCTCCAGCTAAGCCAATGTCTATGGTCTTGAGATTAAAATTTTTTATCATTTGATAAAATTTATATGGCGAAGTTGGAAGTCCCTGTGCATTTGCAAAATCATTTACTGTTCCACTTTGAAGAATTGCAAGAGGAGTATCCCTATTAGATAGATAAATTCCATTTACAACTTCATTTACAGTTCCATCGCCACCAGAACATATTATAAAATCCTCTCCCGAATAATTTAAAGCATAATTTTTACCATCGCCCTCTTTGTGTGTAAAGAGCAACTCAATTTCATACTCATCATCACTCATAAGTTCTATCAAATCTAAAATTTTGCCAAGAGCTGTACCTCTGCCCGAATTTGGGTTTGCTATTATCTTAACTCTCTTCATTTTACTCCTTGTACTATGTAGATAAGAATCAAAGTTTTATATAATTATATCATTCTTTGATTCTTAAATTTAAAATAAAAGAAGACGAAGCCATAACTCCGTCCTCAAGATCATTTTAAAAAGACTTCTTTAACAGTCTTTGCAACTTCTCTTAAAATATAAAAATAGTCGATGGCGTTATTTGAACTAAGTGAAATAGTTTTAGCAGTATCAGAAATAACATCTGAAACATTCATAACTGTGTTTGATACTCTTAAAGATGTATCATCGACCTTTCTTGTAATTCCATTAACAGTATCTGAAACTGAACCAACTGTAGCAACAACTTTTTCAATTTCAGGTTTTACATCATTAACAAGTTTTGTCGCATCAGTTGAAATTGAATTTACATTTGTAGAAATGTCCTTTGCATTGTCCATTATTGAAGGAACAGTCTTTATAGTGTGATCAATCTCGCCTTGGTTTCTTTCAACAATGTCATTGACATTTTTTAAAATTTTAAAAACATTTAAAAGCACTAAAAATAGTGCAACAAGTGCAGCTATACCAGCTACATACAATAAGAAACTTAGTAGGCCACCAATTGTAAATGCTTGATCTAACATTTTATGCCTCCTATCTTATTTTCTAGCTTCTTTTTCTGCCTTGTCTTTTGTTTCTTCAAGAGTTTCTTTTACATTTTCAGAAGATTTTTTTGCTTCTCTCTTGATGTCCTTTGCGCCTTCCTTTAAGTCGCCTTTAACTTCTTCTGCTGTATCTTTAACTTCTTCAGTAGTGTTTTTCACATCTTTTTTGATGTCTTCAGCACCAGCCTTAACAACTTCTCCTATTGCTTTAGCCTTTGCCTTAGCTACTTCAACGTCTTCGTCAAATTCATATTTTTTAATAGCAGCCTTTTCTCTCAATTCATTATAAGTTTTCTTAGCTTGTTCTCCAGCTTGATAAGCCTTAAATTCAATAGTATCTCTAGCATCACTAGCTGCGTTAAGTGCTTGGTTAGCTGCTTCTTTAGATTTGTTAGCTATATCTTCACGAGTCTTTTTGCCTTCTTGTGGGGCAAATAAAATTCCACCAATTGCTCCAAGTGCAATACCTGTAGAAATCTTAGAAATTTCTTTAAGTCTTCTTCTTCTAACTGCTTCGTTACGTTTTGCTTCTAAATAATCAAATAATCCCATAATAACTCTCCTTTATCTTTATTGATATATTGATATGTTAAACTCTTACCCGATTTATATAAAATTAATCAGATTAAATCCAATGAATTACAATATATAGTAAAAACCGCAATGCCGTTACCTAATTAATTCACACCCGCCCATTATCATGGTGGGTAAAAAACTTGATAGCGTATTCTGACTTCCGCTCAAAGGCGGCTTGTCATATCTCACTTATACACAGTTTCCCGTGTTAGATTTGTCGGTTGAATTAAATAGGCTTATTTCGTACATCGCAGAATTTACCTAATTAAATTATAACGCAATAAAATTACTTTTTCAATAAAGAGCAGGAAAAAAATGAAAATCTTTGGGAACCTTTGCAAAAATCTCTATTTCTTTATCATTCCTTGGTAGCTTAAATTTTATAGAATAAGAATGAAGGGCTTGTCTATTTATTAACTCTGACTTTTCTCCGTAAAGACTGTCTCCAATAATAGGATGACCTAAATGACTTAGATGAACCCTGATTTGGTGAGTCCTTCCCGTATAAAGAGTTAACATTACAAGACTCATGTTATCATACTCTTCTAATACTTTATAAGAGGTAATAGACTTTTTTCCAATTACATAATTTACCTCTCGCCTAATATTGTCTTCACTTGTGGCAATAGGAGCATCAATAATTCCTTCCTTTTCTTTAAAAATGCCACTGCAAATAGCCAAATATTTTTTCTCAACCTTATCTCTAAAATCGCTGGAAATTTTATCTTGAGCAAAGGAATTTTTACAAGCAACAACTATGCCAGAGGTATCTCTATCAAGTCTATTTACAAATCTAACCTTTCTTTTTATCTTATTTTCATAAAAGTATCCCAAGAGGTAATTTAAAAGAGTCCCATCACTGTCATCCTTTGCCGTATGAGTAACCATAAAGGGCTCTTTATTTATTAAAATCAAATCGTCATCTTCATATAAAATGTCTAGTGATTTTTTTTCCACTTTGCCATTGGGCTCTTCATCTTCAAACCTAAGAGAAATTATGTCATTTAACTTTAATTTTTTATTTTTCTTAATTAATTTTCCATTCAAATAAATCTTTTCGCTCTTAACTGATTTTCTTATTAAGCGAGAAGAGACTCCCCTCTCCTTTAAGTAATCATTTATCTTAATATTTTTATTTGCCCTAAAATTTAAAAAATCTTTTGAATTTAATCTATACATTTTACACCTCTAGTCAAGGGGACTTTATTCGTTTATAATATAAATAATAAAGAAAAAAATCAAGGGGGTTTAAGCTTGTCTAAAATTATAAATATACTTACAAATGCAAATTTTGAATCTAAAAAAACTGCAACAAATTTGCACAATGTCTTAACAAAATATGGCTATGAGCCCTTTAATGGATTTAAAAAAAATGCAGAACTATCCATTTGCATTGGTGGTGACGGCTCTTTCATAAAGGCAATCCACAATAATGACTTTCCTGAAATGCCATTTGTGGGAATAAATACTGGGCATCTTGGCTTTTATCAAGAAATAAAACCTGATGAAGTGGAAAAATTTGTAAAAGATTATAAAGAGGGCAGCTACAATGTCGATGACATAAAGCTAATAAGATCAGACATCTACACGAAAAATAAAGTTTATAAATTTTATTCAGTGAATGAAGTAGTCCTAAAAGCCGCTCATTCAAAAACTATTCACATGAATGTCTTCATAGACAGAAATCACGTTGAAAAATTTTCTGGCGATGGTGTGTTAGTTGCAACTCCATCTGGCTCAACTGCCTATAATTTTTCAAGTGGTGGTGCAATAGTCTACCCAAGCCTACATGTGCTTCAGATGACTCCAATTTCCCCAATGAACTCCTCAGCTTATCGCTCTCTCGGTTCATCAGTTATAGTACCTGGAGCTCACACCATTTCCCTCGTTGTGGAAAAGAGATACAAAGACTCAAATCTACTTTTAGTTGATGGCTCAGAATATTTTTTCAACAATTTACACAGAGTAAACATTAGACTATCGAACAAGACAATAAAAAAACTTGTCTTTTCAAATAATTCCTATTGGGACAATTTAAAAGACAAGTTTCTATAAAGTTCTGAAAATTTTTTCAGAGCTTTTTTTATTTTTTCGTGATGAAGATAAAGCAATATAATAAAAACCTCTTGCTAAGAATATCCTATGGAAAAAATTGTTTTGTTTTCAAATCGAAGAACTTCGACTAAAATCGCACTGTTCGAGCGAAGCGAGTTTGCGATTTTAGAAGTTCGAGATTTAGAAAACATCAATTTTTGTAATGAGATAGACCTGCAAGAGTTCTTTTACCTTAATCTTATCAATTAATTGATGAGATTTATTTATCTTTATTTGTTTTTATTTTTATTTTTTATTGATGCTTTTATAAATCCATTAAATAGAGGATGTACTTTTGTTGGTCTTGACTTAAATTCTGGGTGGAACTGACAAGCCACGAAGAAATCATTATCTTTAATTTCAATTATTTCTACTAAGTCCTTGTCTTCGTTTATACCAGAAAAAGTAACTCCAGCTGATCTAATCTTTCCTCTATAGTCATTGTTAAATTCATATCTATGTCTATGTCTTTCCTTAATTTTTTCTTCGCCATAAAGTTTATAGACCAAGCTGTCTTTTTCTAAAGAGCAATCATAATTTCCAAGTCTAAGTGTTCCTCCAACATTTTTGATGTCCTTTTGATTTTCCAAAAGGTCAATTATTGGATAATTTGTATCTGGATTTATTTCCGTTGAGTTTGCATCCTTAAAGCCAAGTTTATTTCTTGCAACATCAATAAGTGCAATTTGCATTCCATAACAAATTCCAAAGTAAGGCACATTGTTTTCACGAGCATACTTACTTGCCATGATCATGCCTTCAGTTCCACGAGAACCAAATCCTCCTGGTACTATTATTCCATCAAGCCCTTCTAAGATACTTGCCTTCTTTTCTATTTCTTCAGAATTTATCCACTTAATATTTACCTTATATCCATTTTCACAACCTGCATCAGTTAGAGCTTGTGTTACAGAGAGATAAGCATCGTGAAGGCTTACATATTTACCAACAAGACCAATTGTTACTTCGCCCTTAACATCCTTAAATCTTTCAACCATTTCTTTCCATTTGCCCTTTGATGCTGGTCTGTCTTTTAATTCAAGTTTATTTAAAATGTAATTATCTAGATGTTGTTCATGGAAAACAAGTGGAACTTCATAAATTAAATCTACATTAGTTGATTGGATAACTGCATCCACCGGCACGTCACAGAAAAGAGAAATTTTTTCTCTCAAATCCTTTGTGACAAGACCATTTGACCTTACAATAATTACATCAGTTTTTATTCCATTACTCATTAGCTCCTTAAAGGAGTGTTGTGTTGGCTTGGTTTTTAATTCATCTGAACCTGGAATATTTGGCACTAGAACTGTGTGTACAAATAAAACATCAGACTCTTTATTTTCGGAGTGGATTTGTCTTATTGCTTCTAAAAATGGAAGAGATTCAATGTCTCCCACTGTTCCACCGATTTCTGTAATTACAACATCAGCCTTTGATTCCTTTGCTGCTTTATAAACTGCATTTTTGATTTCATTTGTGATGTGTGGAATTACTTGCACAGTTGCTCCATCATAATCTCCACGTCTTTCCTTGGCAATTACAGTTGAATAAACTTTCCCAGTAGTAATTGATGCCCCCTTAGTGAGCTCTTCGTCAATAAATCTTTCATAATGCCCTAGGTCTAGGTCCGTTTCAGCTCCATCCTTAGTTACAAAAACTTCTCCATGTTGATAAGGACTCATAGTTCCTGGATCAATATTTAGGTAAGGATCGAACTTTTGCATAAATACCGAAAGTCCTCTGTCTTTTAATAGCCTTCCAATACTCGCTGCAGAAATTCCCTTGCCAATTCCTGAAACAACTCCACCTGTAACAAATATAAATTTAGTCATAATTCCTCCTAACTTAGTGAATTAAAAATATCTTCATAAGATGGCATTGTAATATTTTTTCTTGAAATCAATTTTTCCATTTCATCTGCAACTTTTCTTGTTGCGAGAAGTTTTGTGGCAATATTTCTTTCAACATACTCTGCCTTTTTATAAATATCATCTATTTTATTTGAATGTGAAAGCAAAGCTTCTATTTCACTTTCGCATTCCATTAGCTTTGTAATCATCTTATCAATTTTATCATACTTGCTGTTAAGCATCTCATTATTTTTAAATTTTAAAACTTCTCCAATATCTTTTAACTCGTAAAGTCCCATTGGAATGATGTCCTTTTCTAACATAGATAACATTATCTTAGCCTCTAAAGAGTGATAAATTACAACTTCTTCTAGGTTTACTTCATAACTTGCCCTTATTTCCTTTTCAGTGTAAATTCCTCTTTTTAAGAAAATGTCTGTAAAGTCAAAGTCCTTTAAAGAAATCAAGGCGTCAAAATAAGTTTTGTGATTTGAAAGTCCTCTTCTCTTTGCCTCTTCTTTCCATTCGTCAGAATAATTGTCTCCGTCACAAATTATTCTGTCATGAGAAATCATAATTTCTTTTACAATTTCAAGTACAAGCTCTCTAATTTTTTCACAATCATCCTTATAAGGCTCAAGTTTTTCATGAATTTTTGAAAGAGAATCTGCCATAGCACAATTTAAAGTGATATTTAAGTCTGAGCCAGTCTTTGATGAGCCAAGCATTCTAAATTCAAACTTATTTCCAGTAAAGGCAACAGCAGCAGTTCTATTTCTGTCGCTGGAATCTTTAGGCACACTTAAAAGATTGTAACCTCTAAAAGTGTTATTGTCTTCTCTTTTGTATTCAATTCCATCTCTTATACTTTTAAAAAGTTTTTCAAGGTCACTCCCTAAAAATAGTGAAACTATAGCTGGTGGTGCTTCATCTGCACCCAGCCTAAAATCATTAGACGTTGATGACGCACTCACTCTCAAAAGACTTTGATATTTGTCTGTGGCTTCAATAAGCGCTGCCACAAATAATAAAAATATGTTGTTATTATAGGGGTCGTCTCCTGGCTCAAAAACATTAAGTCCGTAGTTTGTGACAATAGAATAATTGTTGTGCTTGCCAGAACCATTTACGCCGGCAAAGGGCTTTTCGTGGAAAAGACAAACCAAATCATTTTCTAGGGCTGTCTCTTTTAAAATATTCATGAGAAGTTGATTATCATCAATTGCAACATTTACATTTTCAAACAAAATTGCCATTTCAAATTGATTTGGTGCAACTTCATTGTGTTCAGCTTCAGAATAAATTCCAAGATCGTAAAGTTTCTCATCTACATCCTTATAAAATTTTTCAACTCTTGCAGGAATTTGACCAAAGTAGTGGTCAGAGAGTTCTTGTCCCTTTGGAGAAGGCGCACCTACAATAGTCCTGCCAATATTTTTAAGGTCACTTCTCTTATTGTAAATTTCCTTGTCAACTAAGAAAAACTCTTGCTCAAGGCCAACCTTAACCCTCATTCTGTAGGCATACTCGTCCTTGTGGAATAAATTTACAAGCTTTACACCTTCACTACTTAAAATTTTTGTAGAGTCAATGAGTGGCCCTCTCTTGTCAAGTTTTTCGCCCTTATAGGACATAAAAATAGTTGGAATATAAAGGACATTTCCAATGATAAAAGAATTTGCAGTTAAATCCCAATAAGTGTAACCTCTTGCCTCAAAAGTAGACCTCATGCCACCACTAGGAAAAGATGACGCATCAGGTTCTCCCTTTACAAGCTCCTTGCCAGAAAATCTATTTATTGGCTCTCCATCCGATGTCCTTGAAATAAAGGCTTCGTGTTTTTTCGCAGTGTGACCACTTAAAGGCAAAAACCAGTGCGCAAAATGTGTTGCGCCATTTTTTAGCGCCCAATCCTTCATTGCATGAGCAATAGCATCAGCAGTTTCTCTATCCAAGTCTTTTTCATTTCTAAGTGCATCCTTCCACTTTAAATAAATTGGATATGGAAGTGATTCCTTCATCTTTTTCTTATTAAAACTTTTTATTCCGAATTTTTCGATCATAAGTCCCCCTATAAAGATCCTGAAAATAAAAAAATGGCAATTAATTAAAATTGCCATTATGAAAAACCTGTGGTTTCTTTTTATTTTATTTCAATTTATCTTCTTTGTCAATAAATTATAATCACTCTGAATCCCTTAAGAGAAGCACGTGCACATCAAACCACTGCCCGTGAATTGAGATTTTTACATCCCCTCCAAGTATTTCCGAAAGATTTTTTACAATGTTAAGACCAAGCCCAGATCCTTCAGAATGTCTTGACCTGTCTGCCTTTAAAAGTTCTTCAAAGAGTTCATCACTATTCATATTTAGTTTTTCATTCATAATATTTTTTACATAAAACTCTATGGTGTCTTCTCTTTCAATGGCACCCGCAAGAACTTTTGTGCCGCTTTTTGAGTGTTTTGCTGCATTGGAAAAGAGATTTTCCACAATTCTTACGAATAGATTAACATCAGTGTAAATTAAAATTTCATCACTTGTTGAATTATATAAAAAATCCAAGTCCTTCTTTTTAAAGAGAGAATCGTAGTCGCTATAAATCTGCAAAATCATTTCATTTAATTCAACCAAAGATCTCTCCACAGAAATATCTCTAGTGCTAGTTTTTGATGCAAATACCAAATCAACTATTAAATCCTTTAATCTAGTTGAATTTCTCTTTAAAATTCCAACAAATTTTTTTGCTTCATCGTCAAACTCATCCTTCTTAGACAAGAGATCTGCATAATTTATTATAGACGTGAGAGGAGTCTTTAAGTCGTGAGAAATATTTGTTATTAGCTCCACCTTTAATTTCTCTGACCTAAAGTTTTCTTCAAGTCTCAACCTATCACGCTTTTTAAAATCTTCCATTAGCACTGTGATTTTTTCAAGATATTCATTTTCAAAGGGCTTAGGAATAGTAAAGTCATAACCATAGAGTATGGACTCCACAAGCTCAATGGAAAGTGTATTTTGTGCAAATTGAGCTTCAACTGTAATTACTGCACTAAGAATCATAAAGAGCAGGACATTTAAAAGGACAATCTCTTCTATGAGCAAACTGTAAAAGAAAATATACAAGATAAACAAGGTCACATTTAGCGTTCCAAAGAGCCTAAAATTTTTAAACTTTCTATACTTAAAAAGATTGTATGTGAAAATTGTGTCTATAAATTTTCCCCGCTTAATTTTTAATAGCACAATAAGAAGTGTAACTGTCCAAGTCACAATAAAATGATTGTTTATGTTAAATAATTCAAAAATAATTGCACATGATGCAAAAATATTTTCCACAAAAATATTATCTGATAGATTTATAAAAATGTCCTTCAAATATTCTCTAAAATCAGAAAACATCACTTCGCCTCAATTTTATATCCCATGCCATAAACTGATTTTATTAAATCTGGCTTTCTTGGATTGATTTCTACCTTGTCACGAAGATGAGAAATGTGAACAGAAATAATTTTTCTAACATCAATTGCTTCTTCTTCCCAAACTCTTTCGTAGATTTCATTGGAAGAAAAAACTCTACCAGGATTTTTTACCAGCAAATATAAAATTTTGTATTCGTAAGGAGTAAGGCTAACTACTTCATCTTCAACTCTAACTTCTTTTGACTCATCAGAAATGCTAACTCTTCCAATTTTTAAATCGCCCTTCTTGATGTCTGATGCACCAAGAGAAAAATATCTCCTTATTAGAGAATTTACTCTTGCAGTAAGCTCCACTGCATTAAAAGGCTTAGTGATATAATCGTCTGCACCTACATTTAAGCCCACTATTTTATCAGTAACTTCACTTTTTGCTGAAAGCACAATTATTGGAATATTTGTCACATCACGCATTTTCATAATGAGACTAATGCCATCCATTACTGGCATCATAATGTCTATTATTGCAAGATGTATTTCATTGTTTTTTAAAATCTCAAGAGCAGCTAGACCATCTTCTGCAGTAAAAACCTTGTAGCCTTCCGCCTTTAAGTAAATTTCAATTGCGTCTAAGATATCTCTCTCGTCATCGCAAACTAATATATTATAATTCATTATCATCATCCTTTAATCTATTTTATCATGTAATTAATTGTTCTTACATAATTTTTAATATATAATGCTTTAGAGGTGTTAAATGAAAACTTTAAATAATTTTATAGATAAGGTAAAGAACAAAAAGGTCTTTACCTTTTTTGACAAATTAATATATAGAATATTGGAGCATGACACTCTCTCCTACGGAGGAAGTCTCACTTATTTTTTAGTCTTGTCCATATTCCCCTTTTTGATTTCCCTAATAAATGCAATTAATTTTTCTGGGATTTTATCTCCCGAATATGTATTTTCTTTGATAGATGTCTTGCCAACAGACATCCAAGAAATCGTGGCAAACTTTTTGAGAGAATTACAAAATTCCTCTTCTAGTTCTTTTTTCACTATTTCCTTTGTGGCAGGTCTTTTTACTGCATCAACAGCAGTATTTAAGCTTATGAAAATAATAAATTCATCCTATGGCTTTGCCGAAAAGAGGGGCTTCATAAAATTAAGACTCATAGCACTATTCTTTACAGTATCTCTTCTAACTATGTTTTTTATGCTCATACTTACACAAATATTTGGAGAAATAATATATGAAAATGTAATGAACTATTTTGGCATAGAAAATGAGGTCTTTGACAAAATTTGGCGATTAGCAAAAAATGGAATACCACTTATATATATGTTAGTTACCTTTATGCTTCTCTATAAATTTTCTCCATCAAATAGCAAAGCTAACATGGTAACATTTAAAGGAGTCCTTCCCGGTGCAATTTTTTCAACACTTGGACTTATAATAGTTTCCATTGTTTTTGGATTCTATGTTGCAAACTTTGGAAATTATTCCATAACCTATGGCTCTCTTGGAGGTATTATAATCTTTTTAGTTTGGCTTTATCTCCTATCAATAATTATATTAATTGGTGCTGAGATAAACTCCACACTCTACTCCATGAAAAATTTTAAGTCCCTAAATATCTGGCCAAGGCATGATTCACTTTTCAAAAATTTAGATAACTAGGCAATCTCTGTGGCTGCAATAAGTGCAGTCACTTTTTTTATGCCCGATTTTTTTGCAACTTTTACAAGTTCAGAAATAGTTGTCCCAGTAGTTATAACATCGTCAACAATAATAATTTCCTCTGGAATGTTTTTCACTGCAAAGGCATTTTTTAAATTCTCTTCACGCTGGTCTTTTTTAAGACCAACTTGAAATTTTGTGTCTTTAACTTTCTCAAAGACATCTGCACACCTTAAATCAATCATTTTTGCAATATTTTCTGCAAGAATTTTGGACTGATTATAACCTCTTTTTCTCTCACGGCTTTTATACATTGGCACATAAGTTATTACTTCTTCAGATAAATTTTTCTCCAAAAGTTTTTCTATCATAATTTCAGAAATAATTTCTCCATAGGCGAGCTTGCCCTTGAACTTAAAATCAATTATTAGCTTTCTCATTATACTAGAATAAGTTGAAGCCACAATTAAATCATCTAAGCCATCTATATCGTAATAAAACCTTGGGTCTTTATTCACAAGATCTGAGCAATCTGAGCAAAGTCCATAATTTCTTACAATCTTTCCACAAATAGGGCAGTTATTTTCAATTAACTTCATTTTGTTTCCTCAATTTTTCTGCCAAGTTGGAATACCTCTTCACAGTTTTATTATTTTCAATCATCTTCACAAGATATTCACTTCGCCCTACAAGGACAACAGCCTTTGATGCACGAGTGATGGCTGTATAAATTAAATTTCTAGTGAGAAGCATTGGCGCGGCTGGATAAAGTGGAATTACAACAACAGGAAATTCACTGCCCTGAGACTTGTGTATAGTCATGGCATAAGCAAGCGCAAGCTCATCTAAATTCTCAGTTGAATATTCAACACTTCTCACATCATCAAAGACAACTGTGACTTTTTTATTTTCCTTGTCAATTTTTGAAATGTAACCCAAGTCTCCATTAAATACACCCTTTTGTCTATCTTCATAAAACTCATTTTCAATCTTTGATTCAAGCTCGTAATTATTTTTTGTCTGAAGAACTCTGTCGCCAAGCTTAAATTTTTTGCCAAGAGCTTCAATGCACTCCTCATTTTTATTAAGATGCTCTTGAAGAACTTTATTTAGATTAAGAGTACCATGATTACCCTTTTTTGTTGGCGTCAAAACCTGCACTTCACTTTCACTTACATTGAAATAATTTGGAAGTCTAGTCTTAACTAAATCCTTAATGACTTCAAGACCCTTGACCTCTCCTCTTTCAGCAATCATAAAGAAGTCGCCAACATTTAAAATTGGCATCTCTCCTTTATTTATTAAGTGGGCATTTTTTACAATCATAGACTGCTCTGACTGTCTAAATATTTCTTCTAGGTTCACAGACTCTACTACACCAGACTTCAAAATGTCTGCCAGCACATTTCCCGCACCAACTGATGGAAGTTGATCCTTGTCGCCAACTAAAATAAGTCTAGTTGGACTCTCAATGGCCTTTAGAAGTGTTTCCATAAGAAGAATATCCACCATAGAGACTTCGTCTAAGATTAAAACATCACACTCAAGCTCCTCAACATTTGAAAATCCGATGTCTCCTGCAAAACCAATTTCAAGGAGCTTGTGAATGGTAAAGGCTTCTCTTCCAGTTTGCTCCTTCATCCTCTTAGCAGCTCTTCCAGTCGGTGCAGCAAGCTTTATGACCTTATCCATGGACTCAAAGATGTCAATTAAAACCTTTAGCGTTGTAGTCTTTCCCGTTCCAGGTCCACCCGTTATGACAAAGACTCCTCTATTTATTGCCTCTCTCACAGCTATTCTCTGTGTCTTTGAAAGCTCAATTCCTCTAAATTTTTCAGTCTCAATAATTTTTTTGTCAATGTCAAAATTTTTATCTTCATCGAAAGAAATGTTTAAATCATTTAATTTACCTGCAACATAATTTTCTGCAGCAAGGTATCTTGCAATATAACAGTTGTAGTCCTCTCCATCTCTCTCAACAAAAAAGTTCTTCTCAAGAGTTAGTGTCCTTGCGATTTCATCTGTATCTTCAAATTTTAAACCGAGAATTTTTTCCGACACTCTAATTAATTTATCTAGGGGAAGATAGGTGTGCCCATCCCTATTGGCAAGCATGAGGGCATATTTTAAGCCTGCAATTTTTCTAAAATCAGAGTCCTTTTTTATGCCTATACTCTCTGCAATCTCATCAGCCTTTTTAAATCCAATACCTCTTACCCTTCCAATTAAATCGTAAGGGTTTTTCATTACAAGATCTATGGACTCCTCTCCATACTCCTTATAAATTTTTAAAATCACAGAAGCTGGCAAGTTGTACTTAGAAAAATATAAGAAAATTTTTCGCATAGCATATTGTTTGTCCAGAGCTTCCTTTATGTCCCTATATTTCTTTTTGCCAATGCCTTCAACAGACAAAAGCTTCTCAGGATTATTTTCTATTACATCAAGGGTTTCATCCTTAAATTTATTTACAATTCGCTCTGCCATCTTTTCGCCAACATGAGGTATCATTGCACTAGAAAGGTAGGATATAATTGCAGCTTCGCCCTCAGGCATGACTTCTTCAATATCCACAAAGGCAAACTGCTCGCCGTATTTATTATGATATGTAAAATCTCCTGTGAATTTATATTTTAAATTTGTCTTAAAAATAGTAGCAGAACCAACGATAACAAGGTCGCCATCAGTTGAATTAATTCTTGCAACAGTATAACCATTTTCTTCATTTCTAAAAATAATTCTCTCAACGATTCCTTCTAGCGTAATCAATTACAACACCTCGCCTTTATTGTATCAATAAATCACAATTTAATACAGAAAATTATTCATGGACAAGTCATGAAGTGTTTTACAAAAATTTTTTAAAGGAATAATAATTTATTTCCACTAAAAAAGAGGCCCCTCTGGACCTCTTCTTAATAAAAATCTTCATCAGATTTTTTCTTTTGTTCTTCATAAATATCTCTGTAATTATCTTCGTAGTGTTTTTCTTTTTGGTAAGGCTCCTTGAACCTTTCGCCATAGCTCTCATCTATCCTATTGCCATAGGGTTCAGATGGGATAATAATGGCAAGGGCAATATAAACCCAAATGCTAAGTCCTCCTGGCACAATCAACAAAAAGGTAATCAGCCTAACAATTGTAGAGTCAATTCCCAAATATTCAGCTATGCCACCACAAACGCCTGCGAAAACTCTATCCTTTCGTGACCTATAAAGTTTCTTCATTTCACACTTCCTTTTTGATTTTAAATAAATCTACTTACAAAAATTTTACCCAAGATGAAAGTTTTTATTCAAAGGACAAAAGTAGCTCTCCGCTTTCTACCATGTCGCCCTCTCTTACAAAGACATTCTTAACTTTTCCGTCAATGTTAGCAACAATATTTGTCTCCATCTTCATAGCTTCAGCTATGAATAATTTATCACCTTTTTTGACTTCCTCGCCTTCACTTACAAGAACTTTTACAATTTTTCCCGGTATAGAAGAGCCAACTTCTTTTTCATTTTTTGGATCCGCATAAATTTTTTCGTCCTTAGAAATTTCTCCACTCTTCACAGTCTCGTCCTTTATGTTAATAGTTCTTCTTGACCCATTTATTTCAAAGGTTAGATTTCTCGTTCCATTTTCTAAAAGCTTTCCAATTTCAATTAATGTGACGATTAAAGTTTTCCCTTCTTCAATTGAAATCTCTGTAGATTCGCCTTCCATTAGTCCATGGAAAAATACATCAGATCCTATGTGTGTAACTTCCCCATTTTCTTTTATATAGTCAAGGTAATCGTCAAAAACCTTTGGATAGAGTGCAGAGGAAATTAAATCTTCTTCACTTGGCTCTATTCCCTTTTCTTCCAAATGTCTTTTGATTGCATCAAAGTCTTCATCAGAAAGAAGTTCTCCTGGCCTAACAGTAATAGGTTTTTCTCCCTTTAAAATCATATCCTGCAAATCTTTTGGGAAGCCTCCATAAGGTTGACCCATCATTCCCCTAAAGTAAGTCATGACAGAATCTGGATAGTCAAGATTTTTGCCCTTATCTAAAATATTTTCTGGAGTGAGTTCATTTTGCACCATGAAAATTGCAAAGTCGCCCACCATTTTTGATGAAGGAGTAACCTTTACTATGTCGCCAACCATTTCATTGACACGCTTATACATTTCCTTTACATCTTTAAACTTGTGACCAAGCCCAAAACTTTCTACTTGTGGCTTTAAGTTTGAATATTGTCCACCAGGAATTTCATACTTATAAATTTCTGTAGTTCCAGACTTCAAATCAGACTCAAAATTTGCATAAACAGGTCTTACCGCTGCCCAATATTTTGAAATATCTTCGGCCTTATCTAAATCAATTTCTGTGTCCCTGTCGGTATTTTTAAGGGCAGCCACAACAGAGTTTAGGGCAGGCTGTGAAGTTAAACCACTCATTGAATTTACTGCTGTATCAACAATATCCACACCAGCTTCTGTGGCTTGCAAAATTGTTGCAACTCCATTGCCTGTAGTGTCATGAGTGTGGAGATGAATTGGAAGACCAATTTCTTCTTTCAAGCTTTTGATTAATTTTTTAGCTGCATAAGGCTTTAGTAGTCCAGACATATCTTTTATTCCAATTATGTGTGCACCAGTTCTTTCAAGTTCCTTTGCGAAATCAACATAATATTTTATTGAATACTTGTCCCTGTACTCGTCTAAAATATCTCCAGTGTAGCACATAGTTGCTTCTGCAATCTTATCATTTTTAAGAACTTCGTCAATGGAAAGTTGCATTCCGGGAAGCCAGTTAAGGGAGTCAAAAATCCTAAATAAATCAATTCCATTTTTTGAAGATTCTTTTATAAATTTTACTACAACATTGTCAGGATAATTTTTGTAGCCAACAGTGTTGTTACCGCGAATTAACATTTGCAAAAGCATATTTGGCATTTTTTCACGCAAAATTTTAAGTCTTTCCCATGGATCTTCGTGCAAAAATCTGTAGGCAACATCAAAAGTTGCCCCGCCCCACATTTCCACAGAGAATAGTTTATCCATGTTATAGTTTAAAGCTTCAGCAATCTTCACAAGGTCAATAGTCCTCATTCTTGTAGCCATGAGAGATTGGTGAGCGTCACGCATAGTTGTATCTGTCAAGAGAAGTTTTTTCTCTTCTAAAATATACTTCTTTAGTCCTTCTCCACCTAGTTTGTCAAAAATTTGCTTGTAACCTTCAAAATTTTTCTTTTCAAAGTCTGGTACTTGTGGCACATCAAAATTCTTTTCAAGTGCCTTGGAGTCATTGACAACTATTTCGCCAATAATTTTCATTAACCTTAACTCTTTGTCCTTAGAAGATTTTATTTCAAATAACTCTGGATGCTCTTCTATAAAGCCAGTGTCACAAGTTCCCTCTTGAAATTCTTTTGTGTTTAAGACATTTAACAAAAATCCAATATTAGTTTTTACTCCGCCAACTTTAAGCTCAGACAGAGACCTCTTTGCCTTTCTTATTGTATCCTTCCATGTCCTTGCTTCAGTGATTACCTTAACAAGAAGTGAGTCGTAATAAGGAGAAATCACTGCCCCAGTAAAGCCATTGCCTCCATCAAGTCTTACACCAAAACCTGAAGATGACCTATATAAATTAATATGACCAGTATCAGGCATAAAATTATTTAGAGGATCTTCAGTAGTTACACGACATTGAATAGAAAAACCTCTGTGCTCAATTGAATCTTGACTCTTTATTCCAATTTCATCGCTATCAAGCTTGTAGCCCATGGCAATTAAAATTTGTGATTGCACAATGTCGATGTCTGTGCACATTTCTGTAACTGTGTGTTCCACTTGCACTCTTGGATTTACTTCGATAAAGAAATGATCGCCCTTGGAGTCAACTAAAAATTCTACAGTACCTGCATTAGAATAGCCAATAGATCTTGCAATCTTTAGGGCATCTTGACAAATTTCTTCCCTTAATTCTTTAGGAAGAGAAAAGGCAGGAGTGTATTCAATAACCTTTTGATGACGTCTTTGAATTGAACAGTCCCTTTCGTAGAGATGAACAATATTGCCGTATTCATCTCCTAAAATTTGCACCTCAATGTGTTTTGGTTTATGAAGATATTTTTCGATGAACATTGAATCATCGCCAAAGGCTTTTTTAGCTTCATTCTTTGCAGATTCAAATTTTTCTAAAAGCTCATCCTCACTCTCTGCAATTCTCATTCCTCTACCGCCACCACCAGCAGCAGCCTTAACCATTACAGGATAGCCGCAAGATTTTGCAAACAAAAGAGCCTCTTCTTCATTTTTTATTGGCTTTTCAATTCCTGGAATAGTGGCAACTCCAGCTTCCTTCGCCACAATCTTTGAAGTTATTTTATCTCCCAATTTCTCCATAACTTCTGACTTCGGACCAATAAAAGTTATTCCCTCTTCTTCACATTTTCTTGCAAATTCAGGATTTTCAGACAAAAATCCATAGCCAGGATGAATTGCATCTACACCTTTCTTCTTTGCTAGGCTAATTATTTCATCAATGTCAAGGTAGGCATCGAGAGGAGATTTTCCCTTGCCAATAAGATAAGACTCGTCAGCCTTAGTCCTAAAAAGGGAAAGTCTATCTTCTTCAGAATAAATTGCAACAGAGCGAATCCCCATTTCTCTTGCTGCTCTAAATATTCTAATTGCAATTTCGCCACGATTTGCTACTAAAATTCTCTTAAACTTTTTCATGTTTTCCTCCCTTTAGTTTTACATATTATACATCAAATATGAAGTGAAGTGTAGAAGTAAGTGTGAATAATTAAATTAAAATAGAGACCTCGGCGGGTCCCTAAATTTTTATAACAATTTAATTTAAAAGGCAGACATCTGCTGCAAATCGAAGTTCGCTTCGCTTCTTCTCTTTGGCAGATGGTTGCCGCTGACCTACCATCAATTTGCTTCGCAAACTTTTTTAGGTCAAGGTCAGACATCTGCTGCAAATCGAAGTTCGCTCCACTTCTTCTCTTTGGCAGATGGTTGCCGCTGACCTACCAACAATTTGCTTCGCAAATTGGGTTAGGTCAAGCAAAAAGAGCCCTGTTTCCAAGGCTCTTGTAAAAATAATATATAATTATCTCTTTGAGAATTGTGGAGAACGTCTTGCTTTTTTAAGACCGTATTTCTTTCTTTCCTTCATTCTCGGATCTCTTGTTAAGAAACCTGCTTTTTTAAGAACTGATCTGTATTCAGGGTCAACTTCAAGAAGTGCTCTTGCAACACCGTGTCTAACAGCACCAGCTTGTCCTGAATATCCACCGCCTACTACTTTTACAATTACATCAAAAGATGCTTCTGTATCAGTAAGTTCAAGTGGTTCTTTTGCAACTGTTCTTAGAGTTTCATAATCAAAATATTCTTCGATATCTTTTCCATTAACTGTAAATTTTCCATTGCCAGGTAGAAGTCTAACTTGAGCGATGGATTTTTTTCTTCTTCCAGTACCTCTGTATTGTATAGTATCCATTCTTACCTCCAATTAAAATTCATATACTTCAGGTGATTGTGCAGCGTGTGGATGTTCTGCTCCTGCGTAAACCTTTAGTTTCTTGATCATTTGTCTTCCTAGTCTTGACTTTGGAAGCATGCCTTTAACAGCTAGTTCAATAACTTTTTCTGGTCTCTTTTCAATCATTTCAGAATAGACAATTTCTTTTCTACCGCCTGGATATCCAGTATGATATGCGTGAATCTTTTGATTTAGTTTATCGCCTGTCAATACAACCTTGTCTGCATTAATAACAATAACAAAGTCTCCACAGTCCACATGTGGTGTAAAGATAGGTTTTCTCTTTCCTCTTAATACACTTGCAATTTCAGATGCTAATCTACCAAGGACTTTACCTTCAGCATCTATTACATACCATTTTCTTTCTACTTCATTTGCTTTAGCCATGTAGCTTTTCAATGAATTTTCCTCCTAAATAGTTTAAAAAATTATTCCGGGGCTTTTTAAACATGACCTATATTTTAGACTAGATAGCCTCATTTGTCAATATTTATGGGAAATTTTTTTATTTTATTTTAGTTTAGTTTTTAAGTTTAAATACTTTCTCTCTCTTTTTCAATATTTACATTTTCAAGTGGAGTAGGATAAATTGAATCTTTTTTGAATTTTTCAATTTGTTTTTTAACTCTATTTACAGATGCAACAGTACCTACACCTGCTATACAGCCTCCAGGACAAGCCATGCCTTCAAGCAAGTATCCATCAAGCTTTCCTGCTTTTGCAATTTTTAACATCTTCATACATTCAGAAAGAGTATGTGCTCCTTGAATATGAATGTCTCTGTCTGGCTCCATTTTTTCTGCAACAACTTTGACAGATTCAGCAACACCACCTGCAATTGGGTATCCTCTACCTAAAGCAGAACCGTCTTCAACACCCTCTTCAACTTTTATTTCTGATGGTTCAATATCTTTTGCTACGAACATTCCCATTAACTCTTCAAATGTTATTACAAAATCAACATCAGATTTAACTTTTGTATCAATTGCTTCTAATTTTTTTGAAGTACAAGGTCCAATAAATACAACTACTGCATCTGGGTCTTTTGCCTTTATGTGATTTGCAGTATATCTCATTGGCGAACCTGAGTCAGAAACTTGTTCAAAAAATTCTGGAAACTCATTTCTAATCATAAGAGTCCAAGAAAAACAACAGCTTGTACCCATAAAAGGTATGTCTTTAGGTACTCTTTCTAAGTATTCCTTTGCTTCGTGAAGAGTTGTTAAGTCTGCTCCAAGGGCAACTTCAATTACATCTTCAAAGCCAAGTAATTTTATAGCCTCAATTACTTGCTTGGCACTTGTGTTGGCACCAAACTGACCTATGTAGGAAGGTGCAATAGCTCCATAGACTTTCTTGCCAGATTTTATTGCCTTAATAAGTTGGAAAATTTGTGTCTTATCGGAAATTGCTCCAAAAGGACATTCCGCAATACATCTTCCGCAGGCAACACACTTGTCGTGGTCAATGTCTGCTCTTCCATATTCATCTGAAGATATAGCATTTACTCCACAAGCAGCAGCACATGGCCTTTCGTATTTTACAATAGCTGAATAAGGACAAGCATCATGACATCTTCCACATCTTACACACTTATCTTTGTCAATTATAGTTCTATCCTTTCCCATGGAAATTGCATTTACAGGACAAACATTTATACAAGGATGTGCAAGACATTTTCTGCAATTGTCCGTTGTATAATAAGCCTTAGTTGGACAAGCTTCACAACCAAACTTTATTACATTGATAAGTGGTTTTTCATAAGCATTAGTGTCTATGTCTACTTTATCAAAACCATTAGTTACATTTTTAAATACGCCAATCTCTCTAACATCTAGCCCCATGGCTAGTCTAAGTCTTTCGTCGACAACAGCCCTTTCTCTAAAGATATCACTTCTATACTTTGCTACTTCGCCAGGCACAATTCTGTAGCTGGACTCCTCTAGTGTAGAAATATCCAAATCATTATAGGCAATTCTTGCAACTTCAGCAAAAACTCTTCTTCTGATGTCGACAAGTGTTCCATAAATCTCTTTCATCTTTTCCCCTTATTATATTCTTAATTTATCAATAATTTTCGCACTTACTTCTTGAGCAGTAGCCTTTAGCATAATTTCATCATCAACTATGACAACTGGAGATGCCTCGTTGTTGTGAATTTTGCAATAATTTAAACAGTGTGCAAATTCAATTTCCAAGTTTTCTGCAGAACATAGCTCAGATTCAGGTCCGCACAAATGGTCTTGTAAGTATTCTACTGCATCATAAATAGCATTAGCTCCCATAAGAGTGCACCTAGCACCCATACAAATAGTAACTTTCATATATCCTCCTCATCACTCTATACTGATAGTTTAACATTTAACAATTGCTTCTTCAATCATCAATAGAATTTTTTAAATTTTTATTCTTATTAATGTTAAAATGTATATGAGGTGTAATATGGAATTTTCAAAAATGCTAAAAAACTTGCGATTATTTAATAATCTAAATGACTTAGAAATTGAAGAAGTACAGAACTTTTTATCTGACATGAAAAGTTATAAAAACAAGAGCACTGTCTTTAATATAGGCGATGAAATAAATTATATTGGCATTCTTTTAAGTGGACAAGTGGAACTTGCCATTGACGATGCATTTGGCAACAAAACTATTCTCTCAAAATTATCTGCGCCAGCACTCTTTGCCGAGTCTGTACTAATAAGAGGAATAAAAGAAATTCCTCTCTCTGTAGTTACAACTACAGATTCACAAATAATTTTCTTCGACTACAAGACCTTCTCAGCTAAAAATTTAAGCTGTAGAGAAAAAGTTAAGGACAACCTTATAGACATACTAGCTGGCAAAAATTTATTTATGCGAGATAAACTAAATTTATTTTCCCTTCAAAGCACTCGTGCAAAAATTTTGTATTTCTTGTCCAATGAATCAAGAAAAAACCACTCAAAATATTTTACTATTGACTTCAACATAACGGAGTTGGCACAATATTTAAACTTAAATAGGTCCTCACTATCAAGAGAGCTTTCCAAACTAAAAAAGGAAGGTCTCATTGACTATGACAAGAAGACCTTCCGAATTTTATAATTTTATGAAATTTTATAATCTATTTTGATGAGCTATTCTTGCAGAAGCAGCTGCAGCAATTGCTGCTACTAAGTCATCTGCAAAAGTTGTTACTCTCTCAACTTTTTTCTTTTCATCAAGTTCTTTTATTATGCCAATTTTTTTCTTGTCAAGGTAACCAAAGTTAGTAAGGCCAATTGTACCATACATATTTACAATACCAAGAGTCAAAATTTCATCTATTCCGTAAAGACCTTCGTCATCATGGATAATAGATTGAATTGGCTCAGGAAGCTTTCCTTCATTTGCTAAATCATCAATTGCTAATCCTGTTAATATAGCGTGGATAGATTCCCTCTTTTTTATTACGCTCTCTACACTTTCTAGGCATCTTTCTAAGTCAAGATCCTTGCTGTATTCTCCTTGAAGCTCTTGAACAAGCTTTGCAATTTTAATTGGCTCCACTCCAAAATCCTTTAGTCTCTCTACAGTGTGCTCATAAAGCTCTTCACTGTCATATTTATAAAGTATATCTTTCACAAATCCTCCTATTTTCTCCTGCTTCTAGTTCTATTCTTTCTAATTAACTTCGCCCTAGAAATTTTTATGCTCATGCCATAAATAATACTTGGCAAAAGTGTCGCCACAAAAAGGCTAAGGGCATTGTATTTTATACCCAAGATTTTAATAGCATAGACCTCTGGCATCAGAAAAAACTCCATGGGAAATTTCCAATAAGAGCCACCAACTGCCGCTGAAAAAATACCTCTTCCTAATCCCAAAAATCCAAGGGAAAATAAAATTAATCCAATGAGAAAAATTAAATTACCCGCAAAAAAGTCAAGGCTTCTTGCATTTTTCTTGGATAAAAGTTTCCCAAAATTATAATACAAGACTAAGATTACGGCAACTAAAATGCCCTTAAAAAGAATATTTCCATAAACTAAATTTCTCACGCTTGAAGACAAATTAATTAGTGCCGCAATTGCAAAAGTAATAAAAATTATTAAAATATGAAAAATTAAAGCTCGAGTATTATTTCTCATATTTACTCCTGATCATCAATGAACTTGCTGGCATCTTCATTTGCTTTCATATTCATATCCTTGTCAACCCAAATAATGGCAGAGCCAGTTTTTTCTCCCAACGTCTTTATTTCATCATCAGTTGAATTAAAGGCAGCAGTAGACAAAAAGTCGCAAAGACCAGAGTCTTCCTTAATAACAGTGACAGATTTCATTCCCATAGCAGGTTTTAAAGTGTCTGGGTCTATAATGTGACAATATCTGACACCGTCAATATCAAAATATCTTTGGTAGTCGCCACTGGTTACTATAGAAGTACCAGAAACATTTACAACCGCAATAATGCCTTTTTCATTTTCCATGTCAGGATTTTGTATTCCAATTTTAAAATTTTCACGACCGTCTTTTGGTTTCCCAATAACTCTAACATTGCCGCCAGCAGAAATTACAGCTGAATTAACGCCTCTATCTTCTAGTTCTTTTGCCACAAGTTCAGTGGCAAAACCCTTTGCAATAGCTCCTAAATCAAGAGACATACCCTTATCAATATAAATAGACTTATCAGTTTCATTTAATTTTACTCTGTCCATCTTGGTAAAAGGACGAAGAGCTTCAAGCTCATCATCAGAAGGAAGTGCCTTACCCTTTATGGCAATGACTTCTTCCTTAGTCTTTCCACCTTCATATAAATCTCTGTATTCATTCCAAAGCTTAGTCACAGGTCCAAGGGCAATGTTTGTCTTGTGAGAAATATTATAATAATCATCCATAGAATTCTTTATTAAAGTAAATAAAGTATCATCAAGCTTCACAGCTTCAATGCCAGCCTTATCATTAATAGACTTAATATTTGTCACTTCAGGATACTTTTTGTAATTGTCAAAAAGTTTATGAAGTTCCTCATATCTTTTTTTTGCATATTCCAAATTTTCATTGGCAAAATCCTCATCATCAGAATAAATTGCAATATCAACAACTGTGTCAAAGGTGTCATAAAATTCTATGTCATACTTCTTTGCCTCCTTACTTGGATTTTCGGCACTCACTTTTGTATCTGTCTCACTTACATTTGTATTTTTTACATTTTTATCGCCACAAGCAGAAAGTATTAAAAGACTTCCCAAAGCCAAGGCTAAAATAGTTTTTTTCATAATATCACCTTATCTTATGATACCATTTAAAGATATATTTTTACAATAAATAATACAAGTCTCTGTGTAAGTAATGAAATTTTCATAAAATATTGTATCAAATAAAAATCCACCGGC
>NZ_HE610718.1:768271-787497 GCF_000321025.1 Peptoniphilus senegalensis JC140 | reverse complement strand
GACGAGGCATTTTGTTTCCTCGTCTTTTCCTAGAGCTTTTTAAAAAGCTTTCTTATAAAATTTTATCTAAAATTAAATTTCAGCTTTAATTTTTTGTTCTCTTTCAATTGCTTCAGTTAATTTTGGAACAACTGCGTTAATATCTCCAACTACACCAAGGTCAGCTATTTCAAAAATTGCTGCTTCAGGGTCTTTATTAACAGCTATGATAAGGTCTGAATCTTCCATACCTGCAACGTGTTGGATTGCTCCAGAGATACCCATTGCGAAGTAAAGTTCTGGTCTAACTGTCTTACCAGTTTGTCCAACTTGGTGATCCTTAGTTATCCAACCTGAATCTACTGATGCTCTTGATGCAGAAATTTCTGCTTCTAATTTGTCAGCAAGTTCTTGAAGAGGTTTAAATCCTTCTGGTCCACCAATTCCACGACCACCAGATACTAAGATCTTAGCTTCTGTGATGTCTTTCTTTTGTGATGCTTGTTTAGCAATGTCTATTACTTTAACATTCATGTCAGCGTCAGTGAAATCAACTTTAATTTCTTCAACTTCGCCCTTTCTTGAAGCATCAGAATCAAGTGCTTGCATAACTCCAGGTCTAACTGTTGCCATTTGTGGTCTAAAGTCTTCACAAAGGATAGTTGCCATTAAGTTACCACCGAAAGCAGGTCTTGTCATCATAAGGTTTTTAGATTCTTCATCTATTTCTAGTTTTGTACAGTCAGCAGTAAGTCCTGTGTGAATTCTTGCTGCTAGTCTTGGAGCAAGATCACGACCTATTGATGATGCACCGTAAATTACGATTTCAGGATCTTTTTCTTTTATAATTTGAGTGATTGCTTTAGCGTATGGTTCAGTAACATATTCTTTAAGCATTTCATCTTCTACTACAAGAACTTTGTCAGCTCCGTGCTTAATAAGAGTTTGTGCATGGTCCTTAACTTTTTCGCCAAGAATCATTGCAACAACATCTTGTCCAAGAGCGTCAGCAAGCTCTCTTGCCTTTCCCAAAAGTTCTATACCAACTTTTTCAAGTTTATTGTCTCTTTGTTCTATAAATACAAATACATCTTTACTCATTTTTAAACCCCCAATTAGATAATATACTTTTCTTGAAGTTTAGCAACGATAGCTTGAGCTGCTTCATCAGCAGTAAGGTCAGTTAAAAGAACGCCCTTGCCCTTACCTTGTTTAGGGAAAGATTTTTTAACCTTTGTAGGTGAACCTTTAAGTCCTATGTTTGCCATATCAAGTTTGTCTTTAATATCTTCAAGACCCCATACTTTGATTTCTTTTTGGTAAGCTTCAAAAACTTTACCAATTGTCATATATCTAGGTTCTGCTAATTCTGCAATTGCAGTAATTAGACATGGGAATTTAGCATTAATTGTATGATATCTGTCTTCGAATTGTCTCTTAACAGTAACGCCCTTCATATCTTTATCAAGTTCAAGTTCTTCTACATAAGAAACTTGTGGAACTCCAATGTGTTCAGCAATTTGTGGACCAACTTGTGCAGTATCGCCATCAATTGCTTGTCTACCACATACGATTAGATCGAAATCTAAGTGTTCAAGAGCTGCTGTAATTGTACAAGATGTTGCCCAAGTATCAGCACCACCGAAAGCTCTATCAGAAACTAGAATTGCATCGTCTGCTCCCATAGCAAGAGCTTCTCTTAAAGCTGCTTCTGCTTGTGGAGGTCCCATTGATAAAACTGTTACGTGGATATCTGGATTTTCATCTTTAAGTCTAAGTGCAACTTCAAGACCTGATTTATCATCAGGGTTTATAATACTTGGCACACCATCTCTAATAAGAGTGTTAGTAACAGGGTCAAGTCTAACTTCATTAGTATCAGGTACTTGTTTAATACATACTACTATATTCATCTATAATACTCCTTCCGATTATTTAACGCCCATCCAGCCAGATACAACCATCTTCATTACTTCAGATGTACCTTCGTAAATTTCAGTGATCTTAGCATCTCTCATCATTCTTTCAATTGGATAGTCACGAGTGTAACCATATCCACCGAATAATTGTAGACATCTTCTAGTAATATCACTTGCTGCATCTGCTGCAAATAATTTAGCCATAGCTGCATAGTGTCCGTAAGCTTCGCCATTACCCTTTGCATCAGCTGCTCTGTAAACTAATAGTTGAGCTGCTTCAGCAGTAGTCTTCATATCTGCAAGTTCAAATTGAGTGTTTTGGAATTGAGAAATTCTTCTTCCAAATTGTTTTCTTTCAGAAGTGTATTTAACAGTTTCGTCAATTGCACCTTCTGCAATACCAAGAGCTTGAGATGCGATACCAATTCTACCACCATCAAGAGTCTTCATTGCAAGTTTGAATCCCTTACCTTCTTTTCCAAGAAGATTTTCTTTAGGAATTCTACAATCTTCAAAGATAAGTTCACAAGTAGAAGAACCTCTGATACCCATCTTGTCTTCTGGTTCGCCAACTTTAAATCCTGGAGTTCCTCTTTCAACTATGAAAGCAGAAATTCCGTGATTTCCCTTAGATCTGTCAGTCATTGCGATAATTACAAATACATCAGCAAATCCTGCGTTTGTGATGAAAATCTTTGAGCCATTAAGTACATATTCGTCGCCATCAAGTACAGCAGTTGTTCTTTGACCACTTGCATCAGTACCAGCGCCTGGTTCAGTAAGACCAAAAGCACCGATTTTTCTACCTGCTAGTAAGTCTGGTAAGTATTTTTTCTTTTGTTCTTCTGTTCCGTTTTCATAAATTGGAGCACAGCATAGTGAAGTATGAGCAGAAACAATTACACCAGTAGTAGCACATTTCTTTGAAAGTTCTTCTACTGCCATAGCGTAAGCTAGATAGTCTGCACCTTGTCCACCGTATTCTTTAGGAAATGGTATTCCAAAGAAACCATATCTGGCCATTTTTTTAACATTTTCCATAGGAACTTCTTCTGTCGCATCAACATCAGCGGCAACAGGTTCTACTTCAGTTTCAGCAAATGCGCGATACATTTGTTGTAACAATAGATGTTCCTTGTCCATTCTAAAATCCATTTAAAATCCCCCTAACAATTATTATAAAGAATGTTATTTAATTAACATACGTTATTTCTATTATAACATTATGGCTTAGTTTTTCAAGGTTTTATTTGCTCAAAAGTCTTTATATAAATAAATTTTCCATAATTTTGAAATTGAAATTATAGTAAAATTTTTCTTTCAAAAATAATTTTTATTGAGCCTTTTACATTTTTTATTTAACTAAAAGTACCTTCATGACTCTTGAACTTTTAAAAAAATTTATTTAAGGATAAGGTTTTTCCAAAAATTTATAAAAATATTTAAAAATTAAATATAGTCTCCTTAATTTCTATAATAATTTATAAAATACAAGAAAATTTCTAATCATCTTATAATTTCACAAGGAAACTAAAATAATAGAAAATTTTGCAAAATAAAAAGGCGGTAACCCGCCCCTTATTAAATATCTGCCTTTACTACAAGTACAGATTTCTTTGAATGATTTATAACCTTATTAGATACAGAACCTAGAAGTGTCCTTGAGAAAGCACCTAGTCCTCTGTTTCCCATAACTATAAAGTCAACATCTTTTTCCTCAGCAAACTTGCAAATTTGTTCCCCAGGATTGCCTGAAGTATAAAAAGTCTCTACCTTATTTGGATAAGCACTTAAATCTGTTTCTGCATCTTTAAGTATCATTTCGGCTCTTTCTACATTTGCCTTGTCAATTTCAAGTGTGAAATTAAAATTTGCTGGATATTGCTCGAATATAGAAGTTTCTGGTGTAACTGTTAAAATTAATAGTTCAGCCCCTAATTTTTCTCCCATGTCTCTTGCAACGTCGATTGATTTTTTTGAAGACTTTGAGCCATCAATTGGTACTAATATTTTCATCTTTACCTCCTATAAATAAATTAAAGTTTCTTTTATCTTGTAATTTAATTATACCCCAAAGAAAAAACTTTTAAAATAACATTGTAATTCTTTACAAAAGTGAAGTAAGGCTAGCTTTTAAAATCTAATGATTAAAAATAATTTTTTAATTATACTAAAAAAATCAAAATTAATGTTGACAATTAATTTTAAGAGATTTATTATATAAAAAAAATGACACAGTGTCATTTCGGAGGTAATATGGCAAAAACTACTTTTAATAACTTAGATAAAGAAAAAAAGAAAAGATTTATAACAGCTTAAAAGATTTTTTTGAAGAAGAAGAGCTAAAAAATATAAATGTCTCTGGAATCGTAAAAAAACTTGGTATTGCTAGAGGTTCCTTTTACCAATATTTTGAAGATTTAGAAGATTCCTACTTCACAGTTCTTAAGAGGGAGACGGGCGAAATTCACCATAAATTTTTTAATCTCTATCAAGAAAATAATAAAAATTTAGATGTAACTCTAAACGCATATAGAGATTATTTAGCTGAAGAGCTTTTCGACAAAAATTTAAAGAAATTATACAGGGCAAAGTTTTTTATATTTGAAAATTCTTTTATGCTTCACGGCAAAGAATATTTGCTAAGTCATCTATCTGATGAGGAATATCATCTAATTCTTTATATAATGGCAGTCTTTCATGAGCTAATAAAAGAAAACATAACTCGCGATTATGATAAGGAAAAGTTTTTGACAGTTTGTGACATGTATATTAATTGGTTGTTAGGGGGAATAAATAATGAATCAATTTGAAATCTTTTTTGACGGGCTTTATCTTGCTTTTGTAATTTTTCTCGGCATAAGGATGCTACTAATAGAAAATAAAAATAGCAAAATTTTAGGATCCATGACTTTACTTCTTGGTCTCGGCGATTCCTTTCATCTTGTCCCAAGAATTCTTGCAAATACAATGGAAAATGGCTTTGCAGTAAATAGTTTTGGTCTATTCTTAGGAACAAGAGTATCAGCTATCACAATGTCTATTTTCTATTTATTATTTTATTTTTACATCAAAAAGACAAGGAGAGCAAACAACAAGAGCCTTGATATAACTATGTTTGTACTATTAGCAGTAAGAATTGCAACTGTCCTAATTAGTTTTAATCATGACCCTAATATGGATTTAATTTCCAATATTCCTTTTGTAATAATGGGTCTAATCGACATAATTTTATTATACAAAGATAGAGAAATAGAAGAATTCAAACATTTAGCAATTTATGTCTTCTTTAGTTTCCTATTTTATATTCCAGTTGTTTTATTTAAAAATACCTACCCAAGTGTTGGTGCTCTCATGATGCCAAAAACTCTTATGTATGTTTTAATCCTAGTAAAACTTTACAAAAATCTAAAAAAAGATTTTGTAAAAAAAGATATTATGGAATTTGCTCTTGCTTACTTGTTCTCAGGAATATTAGCAGGAGCAGTTTATCGTGAACTTGGAAAAATTTATACCCTTGATGTTAAAATGGCATTTGTTCACACTCATTTAATTGTTCTAGGCTTTATAGTTTCATCAATCTTCTATCTATTAATAAAGAATATAAATATTTCAAATGAAACTGTTGAAAAATTATATAGAACTTATAGCTTTGGAATTTTCCTTAGCTTCACTATAATGTTTTTACACGGTTTAGTAGATAATTTTGCTCCATTAAATGCAGTAAAAATGGCTATGGTAGGAATAAGTGGCATTGGACATATTCTCATAACACTAGCAGTAATCTTAGTTTCTATAAAGGCCTTGAGAGCAAAAGAAGTTACACAATAAATTGTAAATAAAATAAATTTATTTTAATTCGATAGAATAATAACTCAGTTCATATAATAAAAAAAGAAATCTCTTGCCCTTAAAGAAGGAGCTTTCTTTTTTTATCCAACATTTAAAACTAAAGTCTCTAATTTTTAAAAGCATAAAACTATAAAAGCGACAGGATAAGCCTGCCGCTTTTACTTTATTAAGTCATTTATATTTTTAATCTAAATAATTTAAAATATAACTTATTGCCAAATACTTACTTCATCAGAAGATTCAGTTTTAGCTGCATTGTGTCCATTAGATGCGTCTAAGATTTCATAGTATGCCCAGTGGCTCTTAGCTACATCAGAGAATTTCTTTAATCCACTTTCGCTAACATTTGCGAAGGAATTTGATTTAGTATTTCTACCAAATACAGAGTTCAAAATTGTAACAGCTTCAGCTCTTGTAAGTTTTTGGTCTGGTTTAAATGTTCCATCAGAGTATCCTTTGATGTTCTTGTTTCCGTAAAGTTCATTAATTGCATCAGATGCCCAGTGACCCTTTACATCCTTAAAGTTACCAGTTCCTGGATAACCATTTTTAACAAATGCAGAAATCATTTGTGCAAATTCTGCTCTTGTTATTGCTTGATTTGGTTTAAATGTTCCATCAGAGTATCCCTTGATGAATCCCTTAGCTACTGCAAAGTTAATTTCATCAGAGTACCAAGCATTATTTGCATCCTTAAAACTTGTTGTAGGATTCTTTGGAAGTTCTGCACCATTATTTACAAGTTTAACAAACATTCTTACAGCTTCAGCTCTAGTTACTTGGTTAGATGGTTTAAATGTTCCATCAGGGAATCCTGCTATATAAGAAGGTTGGTTAACTTTTTCAGTAGAAACAGTTACTCCACCAATCTTATATTCAGTGCTTCTAGCAATCTTGCCTGCTTCTTTAGCTTCAACCTTAATAGTTTCGCCTGCTCTTAATTCTCTACTTAAAGTAACATTATAGATACCAGTATTTCCAGCAGTTGTGCTTCCAAGTTTAACTCCACTTGCATCATATACAGTTACACTTGCATTTGCTCCAGCATTACCTCTTACGAATTTTGCTCCAGCAGAAAGAGCATTAACTGTAGGTATAATTGAGTATCCACTGTCATTAGTAGCTTTTTTATCTCCATTTACATAATAGTCTAATGTCCTATCTGTAGAAACATAAGGATTGTTCCAAGTTACCTTGAAGTAACCATTTGAATCAATTACATCACTTCCAAGATAAACTCCATTGTCATAAACATATACAGTTCTGTTGTAATATCCCTTTAGATATCCGCTAGTAGAATAATTTGTTCTTGAAATATCAGTTGGATAAACTTTCTTGTCATATCTGTCATAATAATATTTGTCATATTTATATCCATTATAATATCCGTCCCAATATCTTCCATACAATTCATATTTAGCAGAAGTTGTGAAATCATCCTTAGTTGCTAATAGATATCCACCATAATATTTTCCATCATAATATCTACCATTATAATATCTTCCATCATAGTATCTACCATTATATCCATAACCATAAGGAGTATAATCTACATAAACTCTTTCATTGTAAGAATTGTAATAGTAATATTTTCCTTTATTGCTGTCATAACGATAATATCCATTATAATAATCGTCATAATATTTGCCATTGTAATATCCATAATAGTAATCGCCTACATAGATATCAAAATATCCATTTTCATCAGTTACAACATACTTGCCTGTATAGGATCCGTCATAATCGTATAGCTTAACTGTTGCATCTTTAATTCCTATGCCATCAGCTGTTACCCTGCCATAAAATCTTCCATTGTCATAATATCTTTCAGAAATAGAAAGAACTTTTACAATTGGTACAAGAGGTTTAGCTTCCCATTTTGCAATTAGATTTTTATTTTCTGTAATAGGCGTTGTTTTGAAATTAAATTCAACACTGCCATCATACCAGCCTTTAAAAATATATCCTTCTTTTGTTGGATCTGCTGGTTTAGTTGCCATACTTCCCTTATCAATAGTTTGTTCAGCTACTAGACTTCCACCATCTGAATTAAATTTAACTTTAAATGTTTCTGTTGCTGGTGTTGGTGTTTTAACTTTCCAAACTGCTTTTAATTCAATGTCTGCTGTTATTGGAGTAGTAAACTCAAATTTAACTCCATCTTTTTGCCATTCAACAAAATCAAATCCGTTCTTTGTTGGTGCAGTTGGTTCTTTTGCATTTTCTCCATCTTTAACATATACAAAATTTGAATCCGTTCCATTATCTGGATTAAATGTTACTTTATGACCAAGTGGATCCCCTACTGGTGTAGGAACTGCACTTTCACTTAATTCAAGTTTTTCTGGTTCAACAACTTCTTCAGAATCTTTGACTACTGTTTCTTCAACTTTCTTAGGCTCTGCTGTTTCCTCTTGTGGTTCATCAGCAAATACATTAAATGGAATTGCTGTAATCATTACTCCTGCAAGTAATAGACTAAGCACTTTTTTGTTTTTCATAAATTCTCCTCCTTGTTATAAATTCTATGTAAAAACATTTTCCTTGTTTCTATTATACCCAATTAAAGAGAAAAATTTTAACAATTTACAAAATCTTAACAAATTTAATAATTTTGTAACATTAGCGAGATAATTTTATGAATTAAAAAATAAAATTTCTACTATTTAGATTTTTTTCAAAATAGAATTGACAGAATAAAATAATTGCTATAAGATGATTTTAATTACTGAGGTATTTTTAACGGAAATAGGAGACATTATGATAAAAATAGAAAATTTGAGAAAAACTTTTGCCACTAAAGTTGCAGTTGATGATTTGACTTTAGATGTGCCAAGTGGAAAAGTCTATGGCTTTCTCGGACCAAATGGTGCAGGCAAAACTACAACTATCAAAATGATTATTGGCATGTTAAGACAAGACCAAGGAAAGATTGAAATAGATGGAAGCGACACCTTAGAAAATCCTCTTGAGTCAAAGAAAAAATTTGCCTACGTGCCTGACAATCCAGACATTTATGACACTATGACTGCAAGGCAGTATCTCAATTTTATGGCAGATGTCTTCTCCATAACTTTAGAGAAGAGAAATGAAAATATAAAAAAATACGCAGAAATTTTTGAAATGACAGACAATTTGGATGCAACAATTTCTACGCTTTCTCATGGTATGAAACAAAAAATAGTTTTAATTGGTGCCCTAATTCATGAGCCAAAACTTTTAATTTTAGATGAACCCATGGTTGGTCTTGACGCAAAAAGCTCCTTTAGGCTCAAAAATATTATGAGAGATGTGGCAGATACTGGCGGCACAGTTTTCTTTTCCACTCACGTCATGGAAGTTGCCGAAAAAATGTGCGACGAAATTGCAATTATTAACAAGGGAAAATTAATTGCAGAGGGAAGTCTCGATGAAATAAGAGCTGCTGCTAAAGACAGTGGAAGCCTTGAAAAAATATTCTTGGAGCTTACGGAGTGATTTTATGAATAAATTTTTTGAATTAAAAACACTTTTAAAAAAGGATTTATACTTAAGTCTCCTTGCTCCCCTAAAAAAGCCATCAAAATATGGCAATTCTTACAAGGGACTTACAATTTTTGGTATGGTAATCTTATTTTTCTACCTTGCCTTTTTGTACTTAATGTTACTTCTTACCCTTGTAATTCCTTTTGCTAGAACTGGCAAGTCTAATGTGATTTTAATGGCATTTTTGGGATTTGTTTCATTGGGTGCTGTGATTTTCACAAGTGCTGGCATTATATCAAAAATTTATTATTCTAAGGACCTAGAATTGTTGTTGCCCCTTCCTATTAGGCGAAATAATATTTTTCTTTCAAAAATTTTGGGTTCTGTCATAACAGTCTTTGTGGTAAGTTTCATAGTTTTTATTCCCATGACTTTCCCGCTAATAAAATTTGGGAATTTAACTTTTCTCAAATTTTTTTCCATAATATTTTTGGATTTATCAAATATTATTTTTACAATATTAATTTTGTCTATCATAATAATTTTATTTATGAAGGTTTTCTCGGGATCTCACGGCTTAAAAAATTTCTTACAAGTATTTGGATTTATTTTTATCATTGGTATTTCTATTCTTCCACAATTTATGTCTAGGTCTGATTCTTCTAAGGCATTTATGGAAGAAAACTTGATGAAAATTTTAAAGTTAATCTTCCCACAAGTTAGCTTAATTGGAAAATTTTATGTCATGAATGATTTTCCTGCTCTAATGCTGAGCCTTGCCACACTTATACTTACCACAGCAATTTTATATGCCCTTAGCTTTCCACTTTCAAGCCTAATGATAGCTGGAGTTTTAAAGGCAAATACTTCAGGCTCAAAAGTAAGGAGAAGGAGAGAAAATAAAAATACATCCATTGCAATTTCCCTTGCGAAAAAAGACATAGCCAATGTAATAAAGACGCCAGTTTACTTTTTTAACTTGGCATCAACTGGATTTATGGTTCCCTTCTTTATTATACTTGCATTTTTTTAAGGGAACAGAAAAGATTGCGAAAATTCAAAATCTTTTTTTAAGTCTTGAAAATTATGGACTGGGAAAAATTGATTTATTTTTTGTTTTTTTAATAATTTTATTTTTTTACTCCGCTTTTATGACACCACTGTCTATCACAAGTATAACTCGTGAAGGGAAAAATATTTATCTAATGCAGACACTGCCCATATCTTGTGAAGACCAAGTAAAGGGAAGAGTCTTAGGCTCAACTTTATTTCAAATTGTATCAACTCTTCCCCTAGTTTTACTTTTTGCTTACTTCACTAACTTTAATGTATTTTATATTTTGGCAATGCTCATAGGCTCATGCCTTGGCTCCTATGCTTCCTCATGCTTTGGCATTTATTATGGCATAAAATATCCAAAGCTTGATTGGCAAAATCCTCAAGAAGCTGTAAAGAGAAATTTTCCAGTATTTCTCTTTGGAATACTTAGCATGGCGACAATGGCTCTAAGTGCCTTTATACTTTTCAAACTAATTACACATTTCGCTTCTCTTGGCGTAATTAAATTTGTTGTCATAGCCTATATTCTTGTGGCGATGGGACTCTCTCTTAAAATAAAAAAGCAGGCAAAAATTTCTTTAAAAGAAAATTTACCTGAATATAATTCATAAGCTAACTAATTATGAGATTTATAGGTTACGATCAATTTAAAACCCTAATGCTCGAATATCTCATTACAAAAGTTGGTATATTCTCAACATAATGGTTTATTTAAAAAACTAGGAATTTGTATTAAATAGCTAAATCTAACAAAGGCTATTGTAAAATAGAGCAAAAGTAGTATTTTTGCTCTATTTTCTTTTTTACTCTTTGCCATAAGGCTTATTGCGGATAGTGTGAAAATGTTTGAAATTAAAAGTTATAGCACAACTGCTTTTTGATATTTCTTTTTCATGATATTATTTTACTCCTTCATTTATTTATGATAAATTATCATTAGTTTTATATAATTTAAAAAGTTTTTTATCAAGGAGGATCTTTATGGATAAAAAGTTTTTAAAATCAGTTGTGCTTATTGTTTTTATTATAGGGTTTATAGTAAGTCTTACTGCAAATATCTACAACAACACTTACTTAGCAAAAATATCTATGTTACTTTTTGTAATATTTGGAATCATAAACATTGTTATTTTCCTTCGCAAATAAAAAATAAAAATGAATAAGATTGAATTTACAGTAACTAGATGAGTAAGTAAAGAACAGCGTCTTTTATAGTATTTTAGGACGTATTTAAGAGATGAAGGATTAATTACAGACTTATTTAAACACCTTATTAGGAATTTTAAATAAAAATAAACTGATTTTTATTTAAACCAAAAATATCTGTTAGAGATTTACTCCCCAACAGATATTATAAAGCCTTTTTTTACCAAACATTTATAAGCATCATAGAGATGTCGTCAGTTTGTTCTCCATCGTTAAATGCCTCTAGGTCGCTATTTAAAATTTCTAAAATATCCTTATTGTTTTCCAATATAATATTATGTACTCTTTCATAGCCAAAGCTTTCTTTCTTTGCATTTCTCGCTTCCACAACTCCATCTGTCATAAACAATATATAGTCGCCTGAATAAAGTTTTATCTCCTTTTCTTCATAATCTGGTTTAGCAAAAAATCTTGAGATTGGGTAACCCTTTGATTCTAAATTCATATAGGAAGAGTCACGAACTAATATAGGCAGAGGCAAGTGACCAGCGTTGGAAAAAACAAAGTTCTTGTTTTTTGTGTTAAAGACTCCATAAAAGCAAGTAAAATAATTTTCTATTTCAAGTCCAAGACTTGTGAACCTGCTGCACAACTCTGTCAAAGTTTTTTGTGGAGATAGGATTGTTGTCTTGTCAAGAGTCCTTATTACAGATTTAATAAACATTGTTACCATAGATGCGGCAAAACCATGCCCCACAGAATCCGCTATGTAAACTGCAATGTGGTTTTCATCTATTTCAAAGACATCAAACATATCGCCACTTAAAATAGTGGAAGGTCTATAAATATAATTTACCTTTAAATTTTTTATAAAGCCCTTCTCTGGCAAAACTGTCCGCTGAATTAGTGAAGCTGCCATGGTTTCACTTGTCATTAATCTATTTTTCTCGATAATCTCTCTTTGGAGTTTTCTTGCCATAGTGACGTTTCTAAAAACTTCAACTACTCCTATTATATCTCCCTTTTTGTTAATGATTGGTGAACACTTTACAGAAAAAACCATGTTGCCAATATTTTCTTCTCTTTGGATGACTTCGCCACTTAATAGAGCACGCCTAGTTATCTCTGGATCAAAGAGGTCTTCCCCCAAGATGCAAATTTTTTTATCCTTGTCATAACCAAGAAGATCTTCCATCGCCTTATTTACAAAGACAACTTTCTCCTTGTAATCAAGTACGCGGACTAAGTCTGCAATGGCGTTTAAAACTTGAAAATCAATTTTGTCGTCAATTTTGTCATCAGTTCTTTCTTCAGCTAAATAATTTTCCATGTGTCACCACCTTTGTTTATTGTTTACAGTATAGCAAATTAAAATTCACATAACAATTACCTTTTTGGCTTTGGCCCATAATATTGGTAATAATAAGTTTTTAATCTGCCGTTGTATAATTTTCTATTTCTATCAGCCTTTTTGCCAAAATTTTTCTCAAAATTTTCATTGGCAGTTATAACATAAAAAGACCAAGTCTTTAAAGATTTTGCAAGCTCGCCAAGCTCCCTGTTTAATTCGTCAACATCTTCCTTGCCAATTCTCTCTCCATAAGGCGGATTTGTTATGCTGACGCCATAGTCATCAGGTAGGTCAAGGTCTCTTATATCCTTTTGGAAGAAAGAAATGTCCTCTTCTAGTCCAAGGATTTCTGCATTCGCCCTTGCAATTTGAATTGCCTTGTGAGACACATCTGATGCAAGAATTTCTAATTTTTCATTGTATTTTATTTCAGAATAGCACTTTTTCTTTTCTTTCTTAAAAATTTCTTCATCAAAAAATTTAAAATTTTCAAAATCAAAGTTTCTCATAAGTCCTGGTGCAATATTTTTTTCTATCATGGCAGCTTCAATTGGTATAGTCCCTGAACCACAGAAGGGATCTGCTAAAATCCTGTCCTTGTTCCAAAAAGTTAGCTTAATTAGGCTTGCCGCAATAGTTTCTGAAAGTGGTGCCTTGTAGTTAACCTCTCTATAACCTCTCTTGTGAAGTCCCTCACCTGATGTGTCAATGGTAATTTCTGCAATATCATTTAGTAGTGAAACTTCAATTTTTACTCTAGGTCCACTTTTTTCAAACCAAGAAACTTTATATTTCATCTTCAACTTTTCGATTATTGCCTTTTCGGTAATTCTTTGACAGTCAGAAATAGAGAATAATTTTGACTTCCTACTTCTTCCTTGAATGATAAAATTATCTTCCTCGTCAAGATAATCCCACCATCTTATTTCAAAAACCTTGTCAAAAAGTTCTTCAAAGGTCTCTGCCTTAAAGGAGTCCACTAAAAGTAAAACTCTCTCTGCCGTTCTGAGTTTTAAATTTAATATTGCAATGTCCTTAAGCTGGCAATCTATTTCAATTTTTCCGTCACTAACCTTTAAATCTTCATAGCCCAAGTCAATAAGTTCTCTCTTTGTAACTGCTTCGAGACCCATATTTGTAGTGGCGATTAATTTTATTTTTTCCATTTTACACCTCTAATCCATTATACTAAATATAAAAATTTTTTTCCTTATTTTAAAATTAATGAGTTAATTAATTTAATTAGGGTAATAATTTTATCGTAGTAAAATTTATAAATTTTTGGGGGTAATAAAAATGAAATTAACTGAAACAGTACAAACTGCTGACTTTAAATCTGAAAAACACGTTCCTGTAATCCACGTAGAAAAGGCTGACGGTCTTCTAAAGATTAAAGCTCTTGTTGGCGAAGAAATTGAACATCCAAACACTTTAGAACACCACATTGCATGGATTAAAGTATTTTTCAAACCAGAAGGAGAAAAATTCCCAATTGAAGTTGGTTCTTATGAATTTAACGCTCATGGCGAAGGCGAAATCTCTACAGTACCTTCAGTTGAAACAGCTGTTAAAACTGACAAGGGTGGAGAAGTTTACGCACTAAGCTATTGCAATATCCACGGACTTTGGGAAAACTCAGTAGAAGCTTAATAAAAAAATTTTAAAAAGACGAGGATTTTTGTCCTCGCCTTTTTTTGTGCCTTCATATCTTATTTTACAAAATTTTCAAAAAATTATAGTGATGCCTTATAAATTTCTAAGACGTCTTCTTTTTTAAGTTCAATTACACCCTTTATTGAGCCGCCAGCGTGTCTTGCTGCCGCTTCTGCCATGACTTCTAACTTTTCATCGTCAATTCCCACTTCTCCAAGAGTCATTGGTATATTCATGTCATCTTCAAAGAACATATGAAGACGGGCAATTGCTTTTTTAGCATCATTAAATTTATCATCACTTGCCTTTATGCCAAAGACATTTATGCCAAAATCTCTAATCATATCAACTGTATCATCATTTAAAATATGATTTAAAAATCTTGGAGTTAAAATTGCAAGACCAATGCCATGAGTTATGTCATAGTAGGCAGAAAGTTCGTGCTCCATAGCGTGAACTGACCATCCTGTTGCCTTGCCTGTTGAAAGTAAACCGTTGATTGCCCAAGATGATGCCCACATAATATTTGATCTTGCATCATAATTTTCTGGCTCATCCATGGCAATAGGCCCATAATGTATGCAAGTTTTTAGAATTCCTTCAGCAAGTCTATTTTGCATATAAGCTCCATCATTAAGGGTAAAATAATTTTCCATTGTGTGGCTCATTATGTCTGCTATTCCTGCTGCTGTGTGCTTTGCATTAACTGTATAAGTTAGTTCTGGGTTCAAAATAGAAAATTTTGGAAGAGTGTATTCAGAGCCGAAGCCAAGTTTTTGATTTGTCTTTAGATTTGTTATAACTCCACCTCTGTCCATTTCTGATCCCGTTGCTGAAAGAGTTAAAATTGTACCAATAGGAAGTGCCCTTTCGATTTTTGCCTTTTTAATTACAATGTCCCATGGGTCGCAGTCAAGATATACTGCACCCGCAACTAATTTTGATAAATCAATAACAGATCCGCCGCCTACTGCCAAAATGAAATCTAAATCATTTTCTCTAACAATTTTTACCCCCTCTCTTGCTGAGTCAACTCTTGGATTTGGCTCAATGCCAAAAAGTTCCTTGTAAAAAATATCATTTTCTTCAAATATTTTTATTATCTCATCATAAAGTCCACTTCTCTTAATAGAGCCTCCACCATAAGCAAGCAGAACTCGACTTCCATAATTTTTAATTTCAGCTGCCAAATTTCTCATTTGGTCTTTTCCAAAAAGAATTTTCGTCGTAACATTAAAAATAAAATCTTTCATTTTGACCTCCTAGTCCTTAAACTGTGAATTATATAAGTCTTTATAAACTCCGCCCTTTTCAATAAGCTCTATGTGATTTCCCTTTTCAACAATATCTCCCTTGTCTAAAACTAAAATCACATCAGAATTTACAATAGTTGAGAGCCTGTGTGCTATTACAAAATTTGTCCTCTCCTTCAAGAGATTTTTCATTGCCTTTTGTATTAACGCCTCTGTCCTTGTATCAACAGATGAAGTTGCTTCATCTAAAATTAAAATCTCTGGGTCAGACAAAAGTGCTCTTGCAATTGTCAAGAGTTGCCTTTGCCCTTGAGAAATATTTGACGCCTCTTCCTTTAAAACAGTGTCATAACCCTTTGGCAATTTCTCTATAAAAGAATGACAATAGGCTTTCTTTGCGGCATCAATAACTTCTTCTCTTGTTGCATCTTCTCGTCCATACAAAATATTTTCATAAATTGTACCCTTGAAAAGCCAAGAATCTTGTAGCACCATGCCAAAAAGTGACCGTAAATTTTTCCTCGAAACATCTCTTATGTCTCTTCCATTAATTTTAATAGAACCCCTATCAATATCATAAAACCTCATTAGGAGATTTACAATAGTAGTCTTTCCTGCTCCCGTAGATCCAACTATGGCAACAGTTTTATTCTTTTCAACCTCAAGATTTAAGTTATTGATGACTGGTTTTTCTTTGTCATAAGAAAAATATACATCTTTAAAAAGAATTTCTTCTACTGGTCTTTTTATCTCATCCTTTACAATTTCCACTTCAATATCTTGGTCTAAGAACTCAAAAACTCTTTCGGCAGCAGCAATTGATGCTTGAAAAATTGACGCCATCTCTGCCAACTGCTCAATGGGGTTTGAAAGTTTTCTCACATATTGGATAACTGCCTGAATATCTCCAACAAACAATTTGCCAGACACAACCAAAAGCCCACCAACAATAGAAAGCATTACATAGCCAAGGTTTGAAATAAAAGTCATAATGGGGAGCATAATCCCCGTCATAAAAGATGCACGATAGGAAACCTCGTAGAGATTATCATTAATTTCCAAAAATTCTCTCTCTGCCCTATCTTCATAATTAAAAGCCTTAATGAGTTCAGAACCAGAAAAGTTTTCTTCAACAAAGCCAACCATAGAACCCAGCCCCTTTGACTTTCTTCTAAAATAACCTTGAGACTTTTTTGAAATAAATTTTGTAGAAAAATAGGTCATTGGAAGGGTAAATAAAAAGACCAAGGTCAAAATTGGAGAAATTTTTATCATTACAAAAAGAACACCCACGATTAATACAAGAGACGATAGGATTGATGAAATTGTCTGCTGCAAGTTTTTACCTAAAGTTTCAACATCGTTTGTCATCCTAGATAGGAGGTCTCCCGTCTTATTCTTATCAAAATAAGCCGTTGGGATATACTTTACCTTCTCAGAGATCTCTCTTCTAAATCTCGCAATTAAGTCTTGTGTCACATCAACTAAAATCCTGCCCCTAAAAAACTCAAAGGCCCCTTGCCCTAAATATACAAGACCCATAATTAGGCAAATTCTTACTACATATTCGAAGTCAATAGAAGTCTTGTCCTTTAAATTTTCAAAAATCCTTGTAGTGATATTACCCATTAACTTTGGAGAAATTATTTCAAAAATTGATGAACCAATAGTCAAAAATATAGAAAGAAAGAGGAGAAACTTGTAGTCTTTCAAATATGAAATTATTCTATAAATTATCTTATCTTTCTTCATACTCTTGCCCCTGACTCACTGCGATTTCTCTATAAATTTCATTTGTCTTCATGAGACTATCATGATTTCCATAGCCTGCCACTTCTCCATCTTCCAAGACCAAAATTTTGTTGGCATTTAAAATAGTAGCTACTCTTTGTGCCACCACAATTACAATTTTGTCACGAAGCTTTTCTCTTAAAATTTGTCTAAGCTCATAATCAGTCTTATAATCTAATGCAGAAAAAGAATCATCAAATAGGTAAAGTGACGCATCTCGCGTGAGCGCCCTTGCAATGGCAAGCCTTTGTCTTTGTCCACCAGAAAGGTTCTTACCAGCTCTTGCTATTTCCTTATTAAGTGGGTCATCGCCCAAAAACTCTCTCGCATCAGCATTATTTATTGACTCAAGCATCCTTTCATCTTCAGCATCTTCATTTGCATAGGATAAATTTTCAGCCACAGTTTTTGAAAAGAAAAAATTTTCTTGTGGAACATAAGAAATCTCATCCCTAAGCTCAAAGTTTTTTAAAGTCCTAATATCTTTTCCATTTACAAAAAGTTCTCCATGCCCTGGCTCATAAAACTGCAAGAGAAGTCTAAGAAGAGTTGACTTCCCAGAGCCTGTTCCGCCAATTATGCCAAGGGTTTCTCCCTTTTTTACATGAAAATTTATATCCTTTAAAACTTTTAAGTTGGCATCGGGATAAGAAAAAGACAAATTCTTCGCTTCGATGTCAAAAATTTCTCCCTTTAACTTTTCTTCTCCACCAGTTTTACTTGCTTCATACTCAAGAACCTCATTAATTCTCTCCATAGATGCAAAAACTCTTGGCAAAAGGCTTAAAAGAAAACTCATCATAATCATGGCAATGAGAACCTGCGTAATGTATTGAATATATGCCATGAGCTCGCCAATTCCAAGCTCTCTTATGTCAATTAACTTTGCCCCATAGTATAAAACAAAAATTATTCCAAAATTTAAAATAGTTCCAAGCATTGGTCTAACATTTACGAGAAGTTTGTTTACCTTTGTAGACATATCTTGATAAGATTTATTAGCCTCATCAAAAACTTTTTCTTCGTACTCATCCTTTGAGAAAGCTCTAATAACACGAATACCTGTTAGCCTTCTTCTAAAAAGTTCATTTAACTTGTCAAGTCTTCTCTGCAAAATTGGAAAATAGGGCAGACCAAGCTTAAATACATAAAAAATCCCAAGACCTATAAAGGGGACAGTTAGTGGAAAAACAATAGAAAGTTTTACATTAGTTGAAAGAGCCATGATTAGTCCACCGATAAACATAAGTGGTCCTCTTATCAGTGGTCTAAGTCCCATTAAGACCATTTGCTCAACTTGATTTACATCGTCGGTAGTCCTTGTGATAAGTGACGAAATTGAAAAGTACTCTACATCGTCAAAGCTAAGATAATTTATTTTCTTAAATAGCTTATACCTAAGGTCTCTTGAAAAAGCCATAGTGGTCTTTGAAGAGTGGTAAGCAGCAGATGCCCTGCACATGACTGTAAAAATTACAACAAGAATCATAATTCCACCAAGGCGAATCACATAAGTTGTATCGCCATAAGCCACTCCCTTATCAATTACAAGACTCATAAGCTTTGGCAAAAAAAGTTCACCAAGAGCATTGCCAAAGGTAAGAAGTATGACAACAATAATTCTAAGTTTATATTTATTAAGTCCTTTGTATATATTCATAAATCCTCCGTAAATTCATTTTAACATATAGATTTTTTAAAATAAAATTATGTGAGATATTTAAAATTTGCAATCATAACCACCGGCTTAGCCGGTGG
>NZ_HE610718.1:707209-766544 GCF_000321025.1 Peptoniphilus senegalensis JC140 | reverse complement strand
ATCTGCTGCTGAACATACTAGGATTGCTCCATCCATTTGTGCTGCTCCTGTGATCATGTTCTTTACATAGTCAGCGTGTCCTGGGCAGTCTACGTGTGCGTAGTGTCTGTTTGGTGTTTCGTATTCTACGTGAGATGTTGAGATTGTGATTCCTCTTTCTCTTTCTTCTGGTGCTTTATCAATGTTTGCGTAGTCTACGAATTCTCCGCTGCCGTATCTCTTGTTCATTACAAGTGTGATTGCTGCTGTAAGTGTTGTCTTACCGTGGTCAACGTGACCGATTGTTCCAATGTTTACGTGTGGTTTATTTCTTTCAAATTTTGCTTTAGCCATGCTATTCCTCCTAGGATTTTTTAAATTAACTTCATAATACATCAAATTCAAATTTTTTTCAACATTTAAGCCACTTTTAAGGTTTAAATAAGCTCTAATTTTTTTCTAACAAAGGTATTCATCAAATAAATTACAAAAAGTGTGGATGCAAATTCTGCAATTACATATCCCCACCAAATTTCATTTACTGTGAAAAACTTTATAGCAATATATGCCACTGGAAGTAGGAGGATAATTTGTCTTAAAATAGAGTCATATAATGCCAAAGTTCCATTGCCAAAGGCTTGGAATACTGCTGTGCCAACTATTGATATACCTGCAAAAATATAGGAAAGAGCACATATCCTAAGCATTGGTATTCCTATCTCAAGCATCTTGCCGCTGGCAGAGAATATACCAAGTATTTCTCTTGGAAAAATCATAATTATCGCTGATACAAAAATCATCATAAAAGTTACTGTAATAAAGGCAAGTTTTATGGTTTTTATTATTCTATCTTTATTCTTTGCTCCATAATTATAGGCGACTATTGGCACGAGACCATTGTTCACTCCAAAGATTGGCATAAAGACAAAGGACTGAACCTTAAAGTAGGCCCCAAGTGCCGCAATTGCAGAAGTTGAAATCGCAGATAACATTTTATTTAGAACATAAATAGTAAAGGACTGAATTGTAATAGTAATCATGGAAGGAACTCCAACTACGTATATTCCCTTTACAATTTCTAAATCTAAAACTGGTTTCTTAATTGTTATCTCTTCATTGAATTTATATTCGAAGAAGCATCCAAAGAGAGCTCCAATAATTTGTCCCATTACAGTTGCAATCGCCGCTCCCTTAACTCCCATGGCAGGAAGACCAAAATATCCAAAGATAAATATTGGGTCAAGGATTATATTTAAGACTGCTCCAATAAGTTGAGTGAGCATAGTAAAAATTGACCTTCCTGTAGACTGCAAAGTTCTTTCAAGAAAAATCTGTATAAAAACTCCCATGGAAAATCCCATTACTATTTGAAGATATTCTATTCCATAAGCAATTATATTTTCATTAGTGGTCTGGGCTGACAAGAAGGGCCTTGGCAAAAATCTTGATAAAATTAATAAAATTATTCCATAAATAATTGCAAGGCTTAGACCAGTCTCGGCAGTCCTATTTGATTTTTCATAATTTTTTTCTCCCAAGTACCTTGATATCAAAGAGTTCATACCAACGCCAGTTCCCACTGCAATTCCTATCATTATATTTTGAATGGGAAAGGCAATGGAAATTGCTGTAAAGGCCTCTTCGTTAATCTTTCCTATATAATAGGAATCTACCAAATTATACATGGACTGTATAAACATGGAAACTACAATGGGAAAGGATACCTGAAATAAAAGTTTTGGGATTGACATAGTCCCCAATTTATTTCCATTACTTTGCACCTAATCACTCCTTAACTTTATATATTATATAGGAGATTATAAGATTTTTGAAGTATAAAAAAGAAGTTAGGAAAATTCCCAACTTCTTAAATATCATTCTTTTCTTTTAACAGTAATAATATGTTCGTAATTGTATAGATAAATGAAACTAGACCCATAAAAGATATTATAATTTCAACATTTTGAAAAAAAGCTAGGTGATTTATGTTTTTCCCATATCTCATGTAATTTTCCATTTAATATAATTTATAAAATAAATTATAGAGTTAAAAGCTAACCCCTTTCTTCCAAATAGTATCATAACTGTTAAGCTAATTAAAAATACACTTATTTTTAATTAGTGTTTAGTATTACAACCTATCGCTATAAAAATATGGTTAAAGAATTATTCCTAAACCATATTTTTATGTTTTTAACTTTTAAATTATAAAACTTTTATAATAGTAATTATTACTATTGAGATTAAACGTCCAATTACAAATGGTAATGCCAAAATAACAACTTCTGTCAATTTTTTTTTAAATTGTTTTCCTAATTTATTTTTATTTACAAAAAGAAATATAAAATTAATTATAAAATACGTCAATATAACCTCATCAATCAAAGATAATATAAAGCTAGTATCGACATAGGATTTTATAAATAACATAAATATGAAAAAAGATGCTATTATTTTTATCTGCATAGCAGGATTTAACATCAGATTTTTAACTTTTTCTTTCATAAATATCGCCTTAATTTTAAAAGACTAGTATGTAGAGTAATCTTCTACAGATTTTAACCGTCTTTTTTTCATTGCTCGATAGTATATCTACCATTAATAAATTTGCCTCTTTATCATATGCCCACACACTATTAAAAGTAGAAAAAAAATAGAAGCAACAAGGCAAGTAATAAAGCTGTATATTTTTTCATTTTTACCTCCTAATATCCAATATAATATAACTTGCATTATATATAAGACATTGGAAACATCTCCTATTTTTTATCTTAAAAATAACATTTATTCGCCCATTTGTCAATACGTTTTCCTCTTCTTATAAAGCCTTTTGTAGCCTTCTAATTGATGTGTGTCCAATAAAAAAAAGAGAAATATCTTATATAATTGCATTAACCAAAAAACAAAAGAAAGGATACTCTCTATGAAGACTATTATACTAAAAACACAAATATATTTACTACACACATTACAAACAAGATATCATGCAGTAAAAAATATAGAAACTGTCATTCTGTAGCTTTTGTTACTAGAAAATATAAGATATCTAAAGTTTTTTAATGATGTGCAATAAAAAATTTGATGGAACTAAATACTCTCGTAAAGATAATTTTCTTCGCCTTATAGATAAATTATGTGATAGTCTGGAAATTAGACATCAATTAATACGTACTAGAACTCATAGACATAAGGGAAAATTGAGAGAAACTATAGAAATGATAATGAAAGATTTTATAGTTATGAGAATTTGACATATCAAATGAATAGATCTTTTTATAAATCTAATAGACTCCCTATGTAATCATTAAATTGGAATATACCTTATAAAAAAATCTATTATTGATAGTTGACTAATCAATAATAGATTAACATACGGTATATTTATTTTTTAAGTTTTTGGTCTAACATCAGTTACAAATCTACATAAGGTTATACATCATTTCCCAGCTTCATTTTTTTTAGAAAAATATATCAAAATTATGGCTAAGCAAACTAATAAGAGAATATCCAAATAATATCTACCAAATTTAGAACTTCTTATATATTTTGTATAAAAATTAAAAAAAGAAACGCCTGTAAAATGATTGAACAAAAAATAAAATATATTAATTCCAATAATTGTTATAATTATTTTTTTTAAAGCTTTCATAATACTAAATTAGTCCTAAACTAAAAAAGTTTAATATTTTTTAAAAAGAAAACCAGTAGTTTTGATATCTATCATATTTAGGACCATGATAAATATAATTAATGGCTCTCATTTTAGGTCTTTGCGTATTTATAGGATATTCATATTGTACTTGTTTTTTTATAGATATATAGTATTCTGGAAAATATCCTCCAGCCAATGTTCCTACGATTGAACCACCTACCACGCTAAATACAGCTCCTATTTTACCGCCAATTGCCATTCCCACTGCATTCCTATCATTATATTTTGAAGGGGAAAGGACACTTGAAATAAAAGTTTTGGGATTGACATAGTCCCCAATTTATTTCCATTACTTTGCACCTAATCACTCCTTACCCTTTCTATTATATAGGAATATATAAATTTTTTAAAGTTCAAAAAAAGATAAAATAAACTTATGCAAATCATTGTAAAAGCTATCTATTTTATGAGTTTCAAATTAATCTAAGCCTTTCTATTTCATATTCCATATTAAAAAACAATATTTCCTAATTTTTTAATACATTTTCTTTTAATATCTTGATTTGTCAACTCAAGGTATAAAATATTGAATTTTAAAACATTATATTATATACTTTTAGAAAGTAATTAGTTAATAAAGGGGAGATTAATATTAATTTTAGATTTACATATTTGCTTCTTGCATGTCTTTTAATTAATGAAATGTATCAAACAAGGAAGTTAAAAAAAATTGAGAATGACATTGAAGAATTAGAAAATGAAGATATCAAATCGGCTTTAAAATTAAACTTTACATTAAATAAAGTGTTATATAAGAATTTATTTAATATTGCTGGTATCTTATTTTTAATAGTTTTCTTTGTAGCAAAGCAAGTTGATTTACTTTAGTTTTATGATATGCATGATGCCTTTTAATCAGGTTATTTATGCATATTCTGTTAGAGATACAGATTTAGTTGTTACTTATTGATGTAAAATAAAAAACATTTATATATAAAAAATAGGCTTTTGCAAAAGTTCTTAAATTAAAGATCTTATAACAAATAGTGTTGATGAGAAATCATCGACACTATTTTTGTTTCTTTCTTGTCACAAATGTTTGACAATCCTAGACTTTTCCCCTTTATAGAATTTTTCTCATCTTTTAATATATTTCTTAAATATGTTAAAATAAAAGTAATGAGGTGATTTTGTGAAACTATTAATTACAAGTAATATTCCAGAAAAAACTTACGATGAACTAGATAAAAATTTTGAGATAAGCTACCACAACTCCAATGTTCCACTTAAAAAAGAAGAAATTATAGAAATGATTAAGGGACAAGACGCCCTTCTCTGTCCCCTATCTGATAAAATCGACAAAGATGTAATTGACGCAGGAAGGGACTTGAAAATTATTGCAAACTACGGAGCAGGCTTTGACAACGTCGACATAAATTACGCCAGAGAAAAAAATATTGTAGTTACAAATGCACCTGCTCCTGCTTCTGCTGTCTCTACTGCTGAGCTTGCCTTTGGTCTTATGCTTGCTGCTGCAAGGCGTATTGTATCTGGCGACAAGGTTACAAGAAAGGGAGAATTTTATGGCTGGAGACCAACATTTTACCTTGGAAGTCAACTTAAAGGCAAAACTCTTGGCATAATAGGTCTTGGAAATATAGGAAAGAACCTAGCAAAAAGAGCCAAGGCCTTTGAAATGAAAGTAATTTATTATTCCCGCACGAGAAAGGAAGATTTTGAAAAGGAATTTGGCATAGAATATAGAGATAAGGACGATGTAATAAAAAATTCTGACTTCTTGAGTCTACACACTGCCTTTGTGCCAGAACTTCGCCACATGATTTCTAAAAAAGAACTTGAAATAATGAAAAAAAGTGCTATATTAATAAATGCGTCAAGAGGTCCAATAGTGGACGAAGATGCTCTTGCCCATGCACTTATAGAAAAGGAAATAGCAGGTGCCGCTCTTGATGTATATGAAGAAGAACCAAAAGTAAATGAAAAATTGTTGAACCTTGATAATGTAATTCTCGCTCCTCACCTTGGCAATGCAACTTTTGAGGCAAGGCTTGAGATGGGCGAAAATGCAAAGGACAATCTAATTGATTTTAAAAATGGAAAAACTCCAAAGAATAAAGTAAACTGAGGTGTAAAATGATAAATTATTACAGCCCACAAGAAATGGGAATATGGTCAGGCAGAGTTGATGACGAAAATGATTATGAATCCTTTAGATGGCATCAATGGGTTAAGCCACTTGACTTAAACGATGAAAACCTAACTCCCTTCGAAGGCAAATTAGGATTTGGAATTATAGGATTTGAATCAGACCAAGGTATTGAGCTTAACAAGGGAAGATTTGGTGCTGCTGCAGGTCCTGCTGCTATAAGAAAGGAACTTGCAAAACTTCCATGTCAATTTTCTAAAGAGCTTAAAATTTTTGACTGCGGAAATGTCACAAGCAAGTACACAACTCTTGAAGCAAGCCAAGACGAACTAGCTAAAGCTGTAAAAAGAGTTCTAGAATTAAATTTATTTCCCCTAGTATTAGGCGGTGGTCACGAAACTGCCTTTGGCCACTACAAGGGACTTTCAACTTACCTTGATGACAAAGAAGACAATAAACTTGGAATATTAAACTTTGATGCACACTTTGACCTTAGACCTTACGAAAAGGGAAATGGAACAAGTGGCACAATGTTTAGACAAATTGCAGACTATACTCGTGAAAAGGGAACTGAATATGCCTACTATGTAATGGGTATTCAAAAACACTCCAACACTCTTTCGCTTTTTAGAACTGCTGATGACTTGGGAGTTAAATATGTTTTGGGAAAAGATTTGATAAATGGCAACTTCTTTGAAATAGTCCATGATCTTGACGAGTACATTGCAGAACAAGACCATATATATATTACAATTTGTATGGACTGTTTCACATCAAGCTTTGCGCCAGGAGTTTCTGCGCCACAAGCTCTTGGAGTTGACCCAGAAAAAGTAATCATACTTTTAAAACACATCTTCTCAACAGGAAAGCCAATGAGCTTTGACATTGCGGAAGTTTCTCCAAGATTTGACCATGACTCTGTAACTGCAAACTTGGCATCAATTTTAGTCTACACAGTTGTATCAACAATGGCACAGTATAAATTAGGCAAAGAAAACAAAAAATATATTCCATAATAAAGTTTTTTAAAGAAAGAGAACCATGATAAAATTTTCATGGTTCTCTTTCTTTAAATAGCTTATTTTAATTTGCCCTTCCAAGCTTAGAAATCTTTTTATTTTATCTAATAATTTTAAGTTTATTTTATCACAATTTCATTCTAAAGCATTGACAAAAAAACATTTTAATACTATTATTAAATCGTAATTTGTATTTGAGTTTACGTTTCTTAAATGCGTATAGTTTTATAATTTTTAGGAGGATAGAATTATGACAAAAAGAATTATTCTAAATGGAACTTCATATCACGGAAAAGGTTCAATCAATGAAATTATTTCTGAAATTAAAATGAGAGGTTTTAAAAAGGCTTTCGTGGCATCAGACCCAGACCTTGTAAAATTTAATGTGACATCTAAAGTTACAGACCTGCTTGACAAAGAAAATTTCCCTTACGAACTTTACTCTGATATAAAACCTAATCCAACAATTGAAAATGTTCAAAATGGCGTAAAAGCTTTCAAAAACTCTGGCGCTGACTTTATAATAGCAATAGGTGGCGGTTCTTCAATGGACACTTCAAAGGCTATTGGTATCATTATAACTAATCCAGAATTTGAAGATGTTCGTTCATTAGAAGGACTTTCTCCAACAAAAAATCCTTGCGTTCCAATTATTGCAGTTCCTACTACTGCTGGTACAGCAGCAGAAGTTACAATTAACTATGTAATTACTGATGTGGATAAAGAAAGAAAATTTGTATGCGTTGACCCACATGATATGCCAATAGTAGCAATAGTTGACTCTAATATGATGTCATCAATGCCAAAGGGGCTTACAGCAGCAACTGGAATGGATGCATTAACTCACGCAATTGAAGGATATACTACAAGAGATGCTTGGGAAATGACTGATATGTTCCACATTGAAGCAATCAGATTAATCGGAAAACATTTAAGAGGAGCAGTGGAAAATACACCAGAAGGCAGAGAAGGTATGGCACTAGCTCAATATATTGCTGGAATGGGTTTCTCCAATGTTGGACTTGGTATTGATCACTCAATGGCTCACACATTATCTGCACATTATGATACTCCTCACGGTGTTGCTTGTGCTATGTTCTTGCCAATTGTAATGGAATTTAATAGAGATTATACTGGCGAAAGATATAAAGACATTGCAATAGCACTTGGAGTTGAAGGTGTCGATAAAATGACTCAAGAAGAATATAGAGACGCAGCAATTAAAGCAGTTGAAAAATTATCAGCAGATGTTGGAATTCCTAAAACTAACGAAAGAATTAAAGAAGAAGACCTTGATCAACTTGCAACAGATGCATTAAATGACGCTTGTTATCCAGGAAATCCAAGAGAAGCTACTAAAGAACAAGTCATTGAAATGTTCAGAAAATTAATGGCTTAAATAAAATAAGAGATAAAACAAAAACTCTTCTAACTTAAAAATTAGAAGAGTTTTCCTTTTATATTAAATCTTCATCTTTGAATATAGTGTATTCAAAGGTGCTCTCTATTTCTTTTTTATATTTTAACAATATATCTAAAATACCCTTTAACTTCTCTTCGCTACTTCTAAAAGTCGGCACAGAAACGCTCATCGCAGCTATGACTTTTCCATCTTTTTCTATTGGAACAGCAACACATTTTGCATCTAAACTTGTTTCTTGAATGTCATAAGAATAACCTCTTGACTTAACCTTTTCAATTTCATCAATAAACTCATCTATGTTAGTTATCGTATATTTTGTCAAAGCTTCCATATCAGCGCCAATCAACTCTCTAATTTCATTTTGGCTATTTTTATAGATCAAGACTTTTCCCAAAGCCGTCGAATATATTGGCAAAAACTTGCCAACATAACTCATAAGTTGAATTGATTGCTTAGGTTCTTTCTTTGCAATATAAAATACCTTATTATCTTGAACTATACCAAGTTGACAAATCTCATTACATTCCTTTACAACTTCTGTCATATAATTTTTTATCATTTCAAGAATTGATGTAGAATCAATATAAGACTCGCCAACTATAAAAGAATTAATTCCAATTCTATACTTCATATTATCTTTTTTTGATAAAAACTTTAGCTCAACCATAGTTGTCAATATTGGTGAAATTGTACTTTTTGGAATACCAGTCTTATCAGAAATCTCACTTAAAGTGAGATCCTCCTTTTCAGAAGCAAGAGTCAAGAGTATTTGGAGCACTCTCTCTGTTGGTTTATGCATACTTTACTCCTTCCTAAGAATAAAAAATTTAATATTAAAAATTTAGTTTAATTTCATTACAAATCTTTTTAACTTTATCATTATATATTAATTGACCACAAAAAAAAAGAGCCCTTAGGCTCTTACTATAATAATTAAACGAAGGCAGAAGCTCTTTGAATTGCAGTTTCTGTATAGCCTAAAAGTTCTGCTTGAACTAATTTTCCATTACATACCTCAACAATTAAATCTAATAATTCTTCACTCGCTTCTTCAATACTTTTATTTTCTGTAATTACTAAACTTGCATCATAATCAATGTTATCGCTCATCTTAGCATAAGTCTCACTATTTCCAGTGATTTTTAAAACAGGGGCTATAGCGTGTCCAGTCGGCGTTCCTCTACCAGTTGAAAATACAACCAATTGACATCCCCCAGCAATTATACCACCAACAGAAGACGCATCATTGCCCGGTGTATCCATGATTACTAATCCCTCTTTACCTTTTATCTGTTTAGAATAATCATAAATATTATTTATGCTTGATGTTCCACCCTTATGAATACATCCAAGGGACTTTTCTTCCAAAGTTGTCAAACCACCTTCAATATTTCCCGGCGACGGATTTCCATAACGAACATCTAAACCAGTATCATTTCTTATCTTATCTTCATAATTTTTAATAATTTGATATATTTTATCATGAACTTCTTTATTTTTTGCTCGTCTAGCCAAAATATGTTCCGCACCAATAAATTCTGTAGTTTCACAAAGTACAGAAGTACCACCAGCTTCTACCAATTTATCACTAACCTTACCTATTGTAGGATTTGCAGCAAGACCCGATGTTGTATCAGACCCTCCGCAATTTGTCCCAAGAATAAGCTCTGTTAGTGGAAACTCTTCTCTTCTAACTAATGCAGCATCGCCGATCATTTTTTTTGCAAGTCTTTGTGCCTTTTCGATAGTCTTTAAAGTGCCACCCTCTTCTTGAATAACAAGAACTTCAACTGGCTTAGTAGTTCTCTCTAAGATCTTATCCCTTACTAGATCTGCTTGAGCAGTCTCACAACCAAGCCCCACAACAATAACACCATACACATTTGGATTAGCACCATAACCTGCAAGAGTATCCAAAGTCAACTCAAAATCTACACCAACCTGAGAACAGCCAAGTTGTAAATTAAAAGTTACTGCACCATTTACCCCTTGTGCAATCAATCTTGTTGTATCCGATGCACAAATACTTGCCGGTAATATTAACACATGATTTCTTATTCCAACTCTGCCATCTTCTCTTTTGTAACCCCAAAAAGTCCTCAAAATACCACCTCATTCCTTCTCTTCAAGATTTTCTCTGTGATCCTTTACATTGTGCGTATGAACATGAGAGCCCTTAACAATATCCCTGCTTGCCCTGCCAATATTTTCACCATACTTCACAATATTTTCATCTTCCTTAATATCGCATAGTGCAATCTTGTGATACAAAGGAATATCATCTTGTGCGGTAACTTCCTTTATATCATCATTATCCACATACTTTACAAGATCAGATTTTTTTACCTTACTTAAAACCGTTATAACATTATCTCTTTCACTAACTTTGAGAGCGTACTTCATCACTACCTCCTAGACATAACCCTATCCCTTAAATCTTTTGCAAACTCATAATCCTTATTATCCAAGTCTTCAAAAGGGAAAATAGTATACTCACTTATATTAAGTCCATCATCTATTAAAAACTTTTTAAAAATATGTGAAAAATTCATTTCAACACTATATAAAGGCATAAGCCTATCAATTATATTGCCAATGGCTTTAACATCATGAAAACTTCCGTCATTAATAGCCGCTACCCAATCTGACCACAACTTAGGCTCAAAATTAGAAATAGCTGCAATACATCCATTTCCACCAGCAATAACATTTGGCACAAAATGATCATCATATCCAGAATAAACTTCAAAATCATCCCTTAAATCTTTCACTTTTAAGATTACTTCCTTTGTATGAGAAAGATTTGCAGTAGAATCCTTCATTCCCTTAATATTCTTATGTTTCTTTGCAAGACTAAAAGTTGTATCTGCACTCATATCAAAACCAGTTCTGGCAGGGAAATTATAAATATAAATATCTCCCTTAACCCTTTGAGCAAGAACATCAAAATAATGAAAAGCTTCTTCTTGACTTATACCATAATAAAAAGGAGGAAGAATCAAAACCCCTTTAACACCAAGAGAAATAGCATAATTAGATAAGTCAACACATTCGTCAAAATTAAGAGAGTTAGTACCAGGAATTAAATCAAGCCTTCCCTTAGACTCATCCACATAAAGCTTTATCAATTTTTTCTTTTCATCTAAAGAAATAGCCGTAAACTCTCCACTACTTCCTAGTGGAACAGCCCCATCAACTCCCTTATCAATTAAGTGTTTAATTAATAACTTATTTCCCTCTATATCAATATTCCCCTTGTCATCAAAAATCGTAACTGTCGGTGTGATTATTTTTGCTTTCATAATTATCCTTTCAATTTATATAGGCAGTCAAAAAAGACTGCCTTAATTATACATCTAATCCATAACATCTAACTGCATTGTTAAAGAAGAAATCTTCATCATCTTTAAACTCATCAAGTAAAATTGAAAAATGTTCTTTAAATTCAGAATATATTTCAACAACAGGCCAATTTGAGGCATACATAAGTCTATCACTTCTAAAAGTTTCCTTAACAAATTTTAAAAGTTCTCTTACAAATTCCTTGTCTGATGTATTATAGCCTGAAACCTTAATATATACATTATCTAACAATGCAAATTTTTTCATAACATCTTTGTATTCATCACTTAACACTTCAACATTACCTAAGTGATTTAAAATAAAAGTTTCCTCTGGAACTTTTTTAACTGTTTCATAAAAATCTTCCAATTCATTCACTCTATTACAAGACTCAAAAGGCATATTTTTCTTTGAAAGATTTTTTAAACCTTCAATAAAAGATTCTTCTAAGCATCTTCCTCTAGGAGAATCCCCTGTATGGAGAGGTTCTCTTATTCCTTTTGCAAACACTGGAACTCTCATAGTTGGCGAAACTTTTGATCTCATCATAGTTGCTAAAATTTTATCATTATTTTTGCACAAATCATATACTATTTCGTCTTCCTCTACTGGATCAGCGCCATCTATTTCGACATAAATTCCGCCTACAAAATCAATTCCATCGACTTCATCATATTTATTAAAATAATCTTCTATTGTAAAAGTTTTTTTAATAACATCATCAGCACCCTCAAGCCAAGGTAAATTTTGTTTATCTAAATCCCATACATGAAAATGTGTATCTATAACTTTAATTTTTTTCATTTTGCACCTCTAAATTTTTCTTTGAACCTTTAAATCCATACCAAGCACAATATAAGAATCCTGGAACTGTTAACCACATTGCAGCTTGAATTCCTAATTTATCTCCAACAGCACTCATAATTAAAGGAATTATTGCAGCTCCAACTATACTCATTACAAGCATACTTGAACCTGTTTTTGCATCATTTCCTTTTATATCAGTAAGTGCAAGTGAAAATATTGTTGGGAATCCAATAGAAATAAATAAATATGCACCCATAAATAATATTACAGACAATTTACCAAGTCCCAATCCAACAGTTACCATACATATTGCAGAAGTAGTCATATAAACCCCTAATATTTTTCCAGCTTCGAATTTTTTCATAAGTGGTGTTGTGACAAAACGACCTATTGTGAATAGTAAGGAAAGCACTGCCAAATATTTTGTCGCTGTGCCTGAAGTCATACCTTCCCAACTAGAAACTGCATAAGATGAAAATAATGCCATACCTCCTACTTGAAGTCCTATAAATATAAATTCTGCAATTATTCCAAGTACAAAGTGAGTTCTTGACATCAATCTCGAAATAATTTCTCCTGTTTTTTCATCCCTTACCTTTTCTTCATCATCCCCTGGTGGCGATGGAAGATTTGCAAAGAAAAATACTGCTATAACGGCTATTAAAGCTATGGCTATTACAATATAAATTCCCTTCGTATTGGATAAAAATTCAAGCTTAGCCTCTTCAAATCCTGGCTCTCCATAGTTAATAGTTTGTCCAATTATGTTTCCTAAAATAACAGGTCCAACAATATTTCCAACCCCATTAAAGGATTGTGCCAAATTTATTCTCATTGATTCATTTTCAGGATCGCCTAGTTTCGTAATATATGGATTACAATTTGTTTCAAGCGTTGCAGAACCACAAGCTATTACAAACATAGCAAGTAAGAAAAGAGTATAACTCATTGAATTAGTAGCTGGGATCGTGAGAAGAGAACCAATTATAAAAAGTACAAGTCCTGTCATTATTCCGCCTTTATATCCAAACTTCCTTGAAATTATTGAAGCAGGAATTGACAAAAAGAAATATGCCCCAAAATAAGCAACTTGTAATAAAGAGGTTTCTGTATTACTTAATCTCATGTAATTTCCCATCGGTGCATATAGGGCATTTACTAAATTCATAGTAAGACCCCATACAAAGAATAAAGAAGTTACAAGAATTATAGCAAGTCCTGCTTTAGATCCTCTATATTCCTTAATTTGTTTTTTATCATTCATTTGATCAACCCCAATTAATCTAAAGCTCTATCTAAATGAACATAACCACCATCAACATATACCCATTGTCCAGTTGTGTGAGATGCTCTGTCTGACAATAAAAATACTACAGTATTAGCAATTTCTGATGGTTCAGTCATTCTGTGTTCTAGTGGTATTCTATCAGTTATTAAGGCAAGTCTTTCCTTTTGAGCTTTTTCATCGCCAAAAGTTTTTATCCAATCCGCATAAAGAGGTGTCCAAGCCTCAGCAACTACGATTGCATTTACTCTTACACTATCTTTTATAAGTGCAGCTGCCCATTCTCTTGTTAGTCCTAAAATTGCTCCCTTAGCTGCTGCATAAGCACTTGTCTTACCTTGTCCAGTAAGTGCAGTTTTAGATGCTATGTTCACTATTGAACCCTTAGATTCTTTTAAATATTTTACTGATTGATGAACTAATTCATAATAATGAGTTAAATTGCCGTGAATAGACTTCTCAAATTCTTGCCAATCTGTTGTTTCCAATGCTAAATTATCATTTCTTCCAGCATTATTTACAATTCCATCAATTCTTCCGTACTTTTTAATTACATCTTCAACTATAGGTTTTATTTCATCTGTATTATTCAAATCAATGTAATAAATTGAATATTTATCAGTAATCTCTTTAAGTTCTTTCTCAAAAGGTTCAGCTTGATCATTTTTTCTGTTTAATACAACTGGAATAATACCTTCTCTAGCACATTGTAATGAAATTGCTCTACCTATTCCCTTAAAACCACCTGTAATAATAACAACTTTTCCTTTTAAATGTAGATCCATAATATCCTCCTAAAATTAATGTAAATTGTTCGTTATTAAGAACCAATTCGTATTTGCGTTTCTGTAAGAATTATCTCATACTCTTTACAAGATTACAATAGTAAAATAACATTTTCATAAGATTTTTTTTGAAAATTTTTTTATGTTTTTTAGTATCTTGGGCTTTTCTCAAGGAAAATACTATTATTTTTAAGTTTAAATATAATTTTGAAAACAATTTCTTTTTTTCTTTTAATCAAAATTTTATTTCCGCAAGTTTATTTCTACGATTTTATTTCTAAATCGCTACTTCAAAATTTACTTACACAAATTAATTTTTTAACATTTTATGACCACTTCTCCAAAAGTATTTAATTTATTCTTAAATATTTTTGGAGGAGTTAGCTTGAAAAAATTTATTTTATCTTAGCTTGAAAAAATTTATTTTATCCTAAAATATAAATAAAAGTCTCTAAACATTTATCTATCTTTTATCTTTAATTTTTCTCATAAAAAAATGGAAGGCTTTCGCCCTCCACTTTTTCTTTATTCACTTTTCCTATCTAGGATTTCTTTGAAATTTTGCTTGCACAATATTTAGATCCCTTGTATCAATATTGAATACATTTTTGTCTTCTTTAATCCAGTGTGCTCTGTATAAATCATTCTTGTATAAGAAAGTGTTGCTTGCACAAAGGATGTCTTCGTAAGACCACATATCTTTATTGACATCTTTGTAAGATATTAGACTCTTTTCGTTGTTTCTAATGTAAGTCTTGTCAAGAACTCTCTTGAATGCCTTGTTAGAAACTGCGGCAACTTCTTCTCTTGGGATAAATTCATCGCCCTTATAAGTTGCAAGTCCGTCAGTGTAAATCTTTAACCAGCCTTCATTGTATGCTGCTTCGATTTCTCTCATTGCCCAGTGTCCATCTCTCAAATTCATGTGATTTCCACTTGCATTTCCAATTTCTTGGAATCTCTTTAGTGTTGCAATCCATTCATTCCTTGTAATCTTAGATTGTGGTTTAAAGTTACCATCATCGTAACCCTCAAATACATTAGCTTCTGTTACAATCTTGACAGCTCTAGTGTACCAAGCTTCTCCAATGTCCTTGTAAGAAAGTTTGAAGTTTGAATTGTACTTGTAGCCATCTTCAACAAGTGCGTTGGCAAGAATTTGTGCTGCCTCAGCACGAGTAAGTCCATCCTTAGGTCTAAAGTCGCCATTAAATCCTTGCATATACCTTACTTCTTTGAAATAAGCATTGTCAATTATTGGCACTTTGACAACTTTTTCTTGGATTATTGTTTCATATCTAACTTCTGGACGAAGTGGATAGTATGGTCTCTCTGGATAGTAAGGCCTTTCTGGATAATAAGGATCATCTGGTCTTTCTGGTGTTGGTGGCACATACTTATCTTGAACAATTACATCCATTTTAACAGTTACACTTGTTCCATCTGTATAAGTTACCTTTATTGTTGCAGAACTTACTCCTTTTTTGTTTACGTCTGGTTGCTCGATAATATCAATATTGCCAATATCTTTGCCAGTAGGAGGAGTAATTTTTTCTAGGTACTTATCCTTAGTTGGTTGTACGCCTACATCTGTTATTACATATTTAACATTTGGTTGTGGAACAATTGGAGCAGCTTCTACAACATATATTGCTGTTATTTTAGTCTCACTTGTAAATGTCCCTGTCAAAGGTGTATCCCATCGAGAGAATCTCCATCTATCATTTTGAAGTTCATCTTTAACTTCTGGTGAATTTACAGGGATTGTAACAACTTTTTCTGGATTTACCCAGAATACTCTATTTGTTTCGTCCTTTGCCTTTTTTGTTGGAATTACAGTAACTTTTACAAAATTATCTGGAACAGCTGGTTTAGTTGTTGGATCATTTGGATCTGGTTGTTCAACTACATCGCCAGTTACATTGTATTTTACTGGAACTTCTCTTGTTTCTCCATTTGGATAAATTACCTTTATTGTTGTTGTCTTATTTGTTCCTGGTGTTTGAGTATCTGGATTTCCGCCAACAAATTCAAATTTAGTTCCTGGTGGCAAGTTATCTTTGTTATTAGGATCATTATCGTCATAAGGATTTTCTATAAAATCTTTTGGAGATGGATTAGATCCTTGTGGTATCCATTGATCGTCTTTTCCTTTAGGTTCTACATTTTTGTCAAATTCGTAAGTTGCAACTATCGTTTCATCTTTTGTGAATGTGTCTGTAATTTCTGTTTCGTAGAATTTAGCAGGATCACTTCCAACTAATTGCCACTTAACAAATCTATTTGTCTTTGTAACTCTACCTTCTTCAACAACTTTACCTGTTGGAGCAAGAATGTCTGGAATTGTAACTTCCACATTTGGTTTAACCCAGAATACTTTAGTAAATTTAGTATTCGGAGTTGCATTATCAGTTGTATCAACTGTTATCTTTACATAAGAATCTGGTACAAGTGGTTTTTGTCCATTTTCTCCACCAATTTGTGGAACTACATGATCAACTACCTTAATTGGCACTTTAACTACACTTGTTTTTCCATCTGGATAATGAACTTCAATTTCTGCTCTTGCTTCTCCAGGGTTATTTACATCAGGAGTACCGTCCTTTGTATAAGTGAAGGTTGTTCCCTTTGGTAAATTATCTTTGTTGTTTGGATCATTAGGATCAAAAATATTTTTAATCAAATCATTTGGATTTGGAACATCGCCTTTTCCTGTTACAACATTATCCTTTGGAATAGGACCATTAGTTAATTTTTCAGCTTTTACATTGTACTTAGCTGTAATGTCTGTATCTTGATTAAATTTGCCATTAATCTCAATTCCTGGTTCCCAAGATGGTGTAATTGTTCCTCTTGTAACAGCCCATTCTTTGAACAAGAAAGTATAGGTGTTATTATTAGCATCCGTAATTTCTCTTCCTACAGGATCTGTACTTGGAATAGTTACTTGTTCTTTAGGATTTACAAAGTAAACCTTATTTTCCTTTGTTGCATCTGTTGCCTTATCTGTTGGAATAAGTGTTACTTTTACATAGCCCTCAGGTTGTTTGTTTGTACTTCCATCTGGATTGTTTTCAGGAATTACATTTTGAAGTCTTACAAATGTAAATGTGAAAGTTGTCAAATCATCTGTAAATTTCTTATTAAATTCAGTTGGATTCCAAGTTCCACCTACTTCAGTATATGCAAAGTCTGGAGTTTTTGTTAATCCATTAACCTTATCAGTAAGGTCCACTACTTTTTCTGGGTTTACATAATATACTAAAGTTCCTTCTAATTTTCCATTAACACCAACAAACTTAACTGTCTTATAGCCTTCTGGTTTGTCAGAGCCATCAGTATTCTTTTGTGGGATTATATCATCCTTAGAAGTATATTCTGCTGTTATTGTCTCATCTCTAGTAAATGTTTGAGTAAGGTCCTTATCCCAATTCTTAAAGTCATATCCAATATTTGCCTTAACACTTGGAGCAGGTACTGTAACTTCTACATTTGGTTTTACATAGTAAACAGTTTGTCCTGTTAATTCTTTTCCATGTTCGCCCTTATCAAATCTTACTGTGAAATATCCTTCCGGCTTATCAGAACCATCAGTATTCTTTTGAGGAATTACATTGTCTTTTGCATTGTACAAAGCTTTTATTACATCGCCATCAGAATATTCGATTTTCTTTTCTATTTGTGTATCCCAATTAGCAAAGTCAAATCCTGTGTTCGGTATAACTCTTGGTTCTAATACCTTTAATGCAACTGCTGTATTAGGCTTAATATAATAGATACTTGTGCCTTCTAATTTTCCATTTTTCTCTGCACTAAAGCTTACTGTGATATATCCATCAGGTTTATCATTTTCGCCGCCATTTGGCTTATCCTTTGGAATAATATCAGGAATTTTATCGTAAATCGCACTTACTGTTAAATCTTCACTTATAACTTTACTATCCAACTTATCCCATTTAGTAAACTTATATCCAATTTCTTCTTCTACTCTTGGTCTTGTAAGATCGCCCAACGTCTTATTTGCCTTTGGATTTACATAGTAAATAGTTTGTCCTTCTATCTTTGTTCCATGTTCTCCCTTTTCAAAAGTCACTGTTACATAGCCATCTGGTTTAGGATTTTCCTTTCCTTGATCATCAGTTGCAGGAATTATAGGAGCAAGTTCAGTGAAAGTTCCCTTAATTGTTGTCGCTTTATTATATGCTTGTGAAACTTTTGGATCAGGTGTCCAAGTATTAAACTCATAGCCAGTATCCGCAACAGGTGTAGGTGCATTTAGCGTTACTTTTCTATTAGGGTCAACATAATAAGTTGTTGTTTCGCCTTTAGCGATTTGACCGCCATTACCTTCAATTACAAAGTCAACCTTTACATAGCCTGACTTTGGTGTAATTGATACTGCATCTATAGGATTAAAGCTTGCAGTAATTGTTGTAACTGGATCTGTATAAACTCTTGGAACTTCTGGATTTATATCCCATGCAGAAAATTCAAATCCAGTATCTCCAATTGGAGTAGGTGGAACTAAAGTTACATACTTGCTAGGATTAACATAGTAAACTTTATCTTCTTCCAAGCTACCATTGATTCCTGCTGTGAAATTAACTTCCACATATCCCTTAGGCTTATCTACTCCGTCTTTTTTCTCAATTGTATCTGGAATTGGATTTGCCTTAGCTTTTACAACTATATCTTCTGTAATTACAAGTGTATCCTCTTTATCCCACTTGTCAAAAGTATAACCAGTTTTTTCTTCGTAGGCTGGTTTTGTTAATTCTGCAAGAGTAATATTTGCATCTTTCTTTACATAGTATGCTTTACTTTCTGTTAAACTTAATCCTTCATCTGTGTCAAAAGTAACTCTTACATAAGTGTCATCTGGTCTAGTGATTGGGTCTTTTGGATCATAAGGGATAATATCTTTATCATTTGTCCATTGAGCAACAGCTGTTTTACTTTCTTCTAAAGTTACTAAATCACCAGCTTGATAAGTTTTATCTCCAATTTTCCAACCATCAAATTTAGCATCTTTCTTTGATAATCCTGCTGCTGATGCTAGTCTTACGCTAGTACCTTGAGCTACTGTTACTCCTTCTGGAACTTTTCCTTCAGCTCCATTTGCATCGTAAGTCAAAGTAACTCCATCCTTAACAAACCTTGCTACATATTCTAGGTTATTTGTAACAGGATTATTTTTATCAATAGCTTCGTACCATTTTTCAAATAGATAGTTTTTATCTGCAATTGTCTTTGGAACTGCTAGTTCTTTTTCTCCTGCAGTTTGTCCATCTGCCAACTCAACAAGTTTGATGCCTGCCTTTGGATTTACATAATAAATCTTTTCAGTCTTATCTCCCTCAAGCTTACCATGATCGTCCGCTCTGAAAATTACTGTTACATAGCTATCTGGTTTTTTAACACTATCGTCAGTTTTTTCTACTATATCTGTTGACTTATCAAATACAAATTCAAAAACTGTTTCATTATCTGTGAATGTTCCCTTTAAAGTTTTATTATCTTTGTTGCTCCAATTTTCTCCATTTACAAAATATCCAGTGTCTGGAGTTTTTTTGATGTCTCTAGCAACTTCTGTCATATCGACTTCCACTTCTGGCGATACATAATAAATGAAGTTTCCAGTAAGTGTATCTTCAAGCTTTCCGCCTGTGCCTGCCTTGAAAATAACTTTCACATAATTATCGAGAACGCCTTCTGGCTTTTCTCCCTTTGGTCCAGCTGGAATTATGTTTTTGTGAACTTCAACTGGAATTATTACTGGATTGTCATTAGTTCCTTGTGTAGTACCGTCTTTGTATTTAACGATAACTTTTGCTTCTTGCTTACCTGTTGTATTTGGATCTGGTTTTGAAATAACTGTTATTGAATCAATTTCTTTACCATCTTGCGGTGTAATTTGTTTAATTAAATCCTTATCTGTTATTTCTTTGCCTTGTGGCGTATCTAATTTTGTAGTCTTTAATGGATCTTCAATTGTTCCTGCTTGAATTGATTTTTTATAAGCAGCTTCTATTACTGTTACTTTATCTGTATATTGATGCTTAGCTAAATCAATTTTTTCTGGTCTTACATCAATTAAGTTGTCATCAGATTCGCCAGTCTTAACCTTTTGCCATTCTTTAAATTCATAATTAACATTTTTCTTGCCAAGGTTTGGTATATCCACTTCTTGGTTAGTTTTTCCTGTAGGTTCAGTAACTGAAATTGTTACTTCCTTAGTTGAGTTAACCCAGAATGTTTCTTCAAAGGCTGTGTCATCTGTTGCCTTATCTGTTGTCTTAACTATTACCTTCACATAAGATTCTGGTACAGGAGGTTTATTGTTAGGATCAGTTTGTTCAACTACATCCTTTTCAAATCCTGGAGAAATGACTGTCTCTTCTGTAAATTTATGACGCTTGCTAAAGTCATAAGCACCATTTTCATTTTGTGCGTCTTTATCTGCTGACCAATGAGTGAAACCAAGTTCTTTCTTTTCAGCTTCTGTCAAAGTGATTTCAGGAATTTCTACCCAAGCGTTTTTGTTTACATAGTAAATCTTAGAATCTTTTTCCCCTGGCTTTCCTGTTGGATTAACTGTAACTTTTACATAGTTACCAGTGACATTAATAAGATCTCCATCAGCTTCTGTTGCATCCTTTAAAACTTTTGGCATTGCTCCACTTGTAAGGGCTTCGTAAACATTTTTATAAACCTTTACTGGTATTTCAATCTCTTGTTTAGAGTTATCAGAAAACTTTATCTCTGCCTTGATTTTTACTTCTCTAACAAGTTCTGTTGAATCGTCTTTGTCAAGTTCTCTTAGTTTTTCATAGATTTCATCTGCACTGTCCTTGATTGTAATTTCTGTTCCTGTTGGGAAAGCTACTTCTTTTCCATTTTTATCTAATTTTTTAACTTGTTCTTTAAGCACATCTTCAGTAGGGATAAAATTATTTATCCAATTGCCGTCTTTAAAAGATTCAGTAACAACTAAAGTATCAACCTTTACATCAGACCAGTCAAAAAATGCAGTAAATGTGTAATTTTTATCTATTATAGTGTTGTCATTTAATAGAGGTTTTTCATCCCACTTTATGAATTTCTTTCCTGCATCTGGAGTGATGTAATACTTGCCATCTTCTTTAGCTTCGCCCTCTTGTAATTCTTGTGGTGTAACTAATAAATCTGATTTAAGTCCCTTAATGACATCGTAGTTTATTTCTTTTACTGGATTTCCATTTTTGTCAGTAAAAGAGCCACCATCTTTTACCTTGTAGGTAACTCTTACATATCCATCTGGAACTGGATCATCCTTTGGAACATCTATAACTCTAACATCTTCATAATAGAAGAATATTTCATCAAGACCTGTTCCGTTGATACCTTTAAACTCTCCTGTATCTTCTTCCACATCATAGAAAAGTTGTTGTTGTGGGTCGCTTGCAAGCTTCCAACCTGGAATGCGTCTGTAATTTCTTGCATCAAAATGTCTATTTCTACTTACAACTTCTTCTTGAGGTATTATGCTATTATCTTTAACAATATTTGCAATAGCTGCCTTCTTTTCTTCAAGAGTAGCCGTACCTGCCATTATCTCGTCAATTTTGTCTTTTGCCTTTTTGTCAAGATAATTTACCTTGTAGTCACGAGTTTTAAAGCGTCTGTAATAGAAATGGAATTCATTGAACTCTGCCTTAGGATTAGGTTTAGAATTTCCATCATCCCCCAAAATAAATTGCGGTTCAACTTTTAATGAGTGGAGGTCAGTATTATCAAACTTGTGATGCTCGTTATATTTCTTGTAGTCTTCCTTTACTTTATTGCCATCTGGCAAAGCCATAAGTTCTTCATGAGGCATTAAAATCCAATCTTGATTTTGTTCTGTCGCTGTGGCTGCAGTGTAAAATTTTGCACGAGCGTCTTCGATTATAAACTTCCTTGGATTTCCTATTTCATTTCCATCTTTACCAATAAAGTGATGATATACAGGAACATCTATTTTATTGTTTGCAAGCCAAATAGCTTTTATATATACGTCGCCAACAACATCATTTCCAAAAGCATAAAGTTCAGGAACGCCATATGTCTTTCTGTAACTTGTATCTACATTGCCATCTTTATTGTATCTAATAACTTGCCAGCCCAAAAAGTCATAACCCTTTCGTTTAGGCTTTTGTACCTTATTAAGCTTTTCTTTATGGTTTACTGTAAAGATTTGCTTGCTACCTTCATTTGCTTCTTTTACTGCAGACTTATTTACATTGTGATCCTCACTTCTTCTAAAGATTAAATCTTCAACAGTAATATTTCTCATTGTTCCGCCATCTGGGTCAATGGTTACCTTCCATTTAGCGTCAGGTTCTCCCCACTTAGCAAAAAGGAATTGGTCATAATGAAGTTTTGTTTCCTTGCCATCTTTTAGCAAATTTTCACCGGCAGGATCTGTAGCCCATCCCTTGAATTCCCAGTTATCAGGTACCCAATCCGGCTTTTTAGGCACATTATTTGTATCTAAGTTCAAGTTATTTAAGGGCATTTCATAATACACATCAAACATATCTTTGTTCAATACATATTCGTTGTCATTTTTAATCGCCTTCGGGTCGTTGTTTAGTTTTAACTTGTACTTGTTGCGATAGTAGTTTGCATAATCGTAGGCATTCGTCCCATCAAATAATTTTTGGCTCCAAGGAAAATGAGAGATGTATTCGATCTTGTCGTCGTCGCTTCTAAAAGGCGTTTTTTTATTTCTTTCTGCATTTAATTCATCAAAAGTTTTATCTACATCCCCAACTTTTTCATTTCTTATCAATTGCGCCGGCCTTTTCTCTTTTTTAAGCGTAAATCCTTGAAGATGAGGCAAAATGAATTCATAATCGTAGGTATTCGTGTCACTCTTCCAATAGCTCATGTCATAATCGATTTGTTCCTTGCCCTCAAAATCGTCCTTTATAATGTCAATATGGTAAGGAATAGCAGTGTCAATGTAGCTGGCTCCAAGGGAAATTTCATATTTATCTCTCGCTTTGGTTTTCCCATCCGCGATCGGTATCTCATCTGCGTGGCCATTTCCATGATCGGTGTCTGTCCCCATTACATCTTCAGGGTCGATAAAATCTTCTGCACTTAAGCGATAAGGCGGCGTGTCACGAAAAATTAGTACCCCATTATCGTTATTATTATGATTTATCATCCAACCGATTAAGCCATCATCTCCGGTAGGCTCGCTAGTATCACCTTTCGGAAGACCTGAAATTTCTTCATCCTTTGGCCATATTTTATCTAAGCTTTGGTTGAAGCGAACATCTACTTTATAAGGAGCCCCTTCCTTACCTAAGACTTGTCCATCTTTTGTAATAATCGGCCAGTAGGCATAATCATCATATTCGTTATTAATGGATGTAAAGTAGAGGGTGTAGACTCTGCGGTCGTAGTAAACATTGTAGACCGTCTCCCCGGTGGACAAGACGGATTTTTGAACGTTCGGATTTTCTTTCGATGCGTTTTGCTTTTCGGTCAATTTCTCATTTAAGAAATAATATCTGGCAAATTCCTTTGGATCATTTTGAGCCTTCTCCAATCGTCCATCGTTTAAGTCCGGGAAGGTAATGCCGTCGATAGGTAAATTAGTAAGGTCTGGTCTTGATCCTGTATCTGCATTTTCAATTCTCCTTGAACCTATATAGTCATAGCGCTTACGCAAAGAAAGTGTGTCATATTTATCATCGTAATCTGGTTTTTCAGTCCAAAACTGGATTAGATAGTCAGCTTTTGGAGCATCTTTCCAATCAGCTTTGAAAACAACATTTTTTGCCGGCACTATTAGATTTGCATCCAAATCTTTAATTGCATTATCTGCATTATCTTTTATAATTTCATTTGCCGCAAAAGTTTTATCTACATTACCAACTCTTCCCTTTATTTCTACTGATGGTTTCCATCCAAGAAAGATAGAGCCTTTTTTTGTTGGTACTTCTACTTTTGGAATTACTTGTCCATAATAAAGAAGTCTACTGTCAATATCCGAACCATCTACTGTGTCATAATCAATTTCGTATGAATTACGGTTGTAACGGTACTCTACTTGAAAACCGCTTGTGTTTTCAGGCACCATACTTGTTAATTTGTCAGCTTCTGGTGTAAAACCTTCAATTAAATTATCATCTAATGGTTGGATGTCTAATATTGAACCGGTTCTACCTGTAACTAGACCAAAATGGTCGTCAGTCTCGCCATCTTTTTTTCCATATTCATTAAAATTTGTCAAACTTTGGAATACATGCTTTACATAGAATGCACTTTCCTTTGCATCATATTTGAATTCTTGATCTTTTTGCCAAGTATCTCCTGTTTTTTCTCCAGTTTTAGCTGCCTTAACTATACTATCATAAGTTATGTCAAAGGAGTCTTCTTGCTTGTCATATCCCTTTAAGTCTGGTAAGTTTATTTTTTTATCTACCTTAGCTCGTTCTTCTGCTGTCGCATTTGCTCCGACACTTGCCACATAGGGTTGATAATTAACCCTCCATTTGTGATCCTTTTGAACTAGATAATCTGAGCGCAAGGTATAAATCTCCGGCATTTCCGGTTCTTTTATATATTCATTTGCATTATCAGCTTTTCCCGGTGTAACTGGATCTATATTGTTAATATAAGTGCTTTTTTGTCCACCTATATCATCGTAGTTTAGCTGTGCTGCTATGGCTTGTAAAGGAAATGCAGTGATTAACATGATAATTGCTAATAGTCCGCAAAGTCCTTTTTTAAATAAGCCCTTTAGCTTATTCTCTCGAATATACTTCATTTTTTCCTCCTTAATACAATATATTTAATATTATTAATACCCCCCCCCTAAAAATTTTTCATTTAGATAGGTATTCATACTTATAAGACCATTATAATTGAGTAAATTTACTATTTCAATCTATTTTCAAATTTATTTTATATTTAGAATATTATTCAAATATAATTTTTTGGATGAAAAAAATATTTAATATAATAAATAGTTTTTATAAAAATTTTTGACCCAAAGGCTCAGAATTTTTTTGCACAATTAATCCAAGCAGTCTTTGGGTCTTCTTTATTTTTTATTATTTATTCTTTATTTCAAAAATTTACATTTTCGAGAACATTTGGTCAGCCCACCATTCTTCCTTGTAAATGTCATACTGACCTGCAACTTGTTCTAGTTGGAAGTTTTCCCAATATTCAAGTTCATCATAAAGTTTCTTTGCATTGGCATCCATAGATTTTTCCTTAGCCTTAGCATAGAAGGCTATGGAAGAATTTTTGATGTCCTTAGCTATTGCAAATACATTGAGTGCAAGTCTTGCCTTTTCTGGGTCAACCTTGCCCCAATCGTAATCTTCTCTCTTAGTAAGTTTTGCCTTGATCTTGTCGGCAAGAGAAGTTTCGTCTTTTGATTTTAATGTTTCCTTTAATCCCTTTAGGTAAGAGATGTGTTCTTCTGATTGATGTGCAAGTGATGCGAAGATTTCTCCTGCATCGTCGCCCTTTAACATTTCAGCAGCCTTGTCGCAGAATTTAATAGATTCGCTTTCAATGGAAAGTGCTTCTTCAACAATTGACATTTCATTGTCGAAAATCTTTTGGTCATCTTCTGCTGAATATTTTTTGATAGTCTTTAGGTATTCGATGTTTTCAAGATCTCTTCCGCTAAGTTCAACGCTTGCTGCAGTTTGTCTTGAGTAGTGGCTCTTAACCTTAGAATTAGTCTTTTCTGGAAGGATTTGACATACTCCACCAAGACAGCCTGCTCCCTTTATTGCTTCTTGTCCACTTGCTATTGCCTTTTCATTTATTGGAAGTAGTTTTTTCTTTGAGTCGCCATAAACTTTTGTGAAGGCCTTTATAACTGATTCAACTTTTACTGTATCAGTTACTTGCAAAAATGCTCCAAGCATTACCATGTTGGCAACTTTTGCATTGCCAAGTTCATTTGCCAAGTCATTTACTGGAATAGAAAATACATTTATGTCATCTCTTGTTGGTGCTTTTTTAACAAGGGAAGAGTTTATGAATAAATTTCCGCAAGGTGCAACATATTGTTCAAATTTTTCTAGTGATGGTTCGTTCATAACTACTACATCTGTTGCTTGTGAAATTACTGGAGAGCCAACAGGTTCGTCAGAAACTACAACTGAGCAGTTTGCAGAACCTCCACGCATTTCTGGTCCATAACTTGGTAGCCAGGAAACAAATTTATTTTCAAGCATTCCTGAATAAGTTATAAGTTGACCCATTGCCATAATACCTTGTCCGCCAAAGCCAGCAGCAATAATATCTCTAGTAGCCATTATTCACCCCTCCTAAAATTACCAAGTGGATAGTATGGAATCATATTATCTCTAAGCCATGCAAGTGCATCTGCAGGAGGAAGTCCCCAGTTTGTTGGGCAAGATGATAAAACTTCTACAATTCCAAAGCCCTTGCCTTCAAGTTGATATTTGAAACATTCTTTAATTGCTTTCTTTGCCTTTCTAATATTTGCTGGAGTGTCAACTGAAACTCTTTCAACAAATTTTGCTCCGTCAATAGTAGCAAGCATTTCAGAAACTCTAATTGGCTTACCACACCAAGCTTCATCTCTTCCGTAAGGAGAAGTTGTTGTAACTTGACCAATTAGTGTTGTTGGTGCCATTTGTCCACCAGTCATACCATAAATTGCATTGTTGACGAAAATTGTTGAAATATTTTCTCCTCTGTGAGCTGCTTGAACAATTTCTGCAGTACCAATAGAAGCCAAGTCGCCATCGCCTTGGTATGTGAATACTAAGTTGTCTGGATGAACTCTCTTTATGCCTGTTGCAACAGCAGGGGCTCTACCGTGAGCTGCTTCGTGCATGTCGCAGTTAAAATATTTGTAAGCAAGAACTGCACAACCAACTGGTGCAACTCCAATTGCATCGTCTAAAACTCCTAGTTCAACTAAAGATTCTGCCACTAATTTGTGGATAACTCCGTGAGTACATCCTGGACAATAGTGAGTTTCATTTCTAGTCAAACCATCTGAATATTTATATAAAACTTGTTCATTAGTTTTTTCCATTATTTGAGACCTCCTAAAACTTCAAGAGCAGCTTCTTTAATTTCTTCCACATTTGGAATTACGCCGCCTTGTCTTCCAAAGAAGTGAACCTTTTGTCTGCCTTCAACTGCAATCTTGACATCATCAGTCATTTGTCCTTGGTTCATTTCGCAAACTAAAATGTCTTTGCAAGATGGGTTTATGCCCTTGAAGGCTTCATAAGGATATGGCCAGCAAGTTATTGGACGGATAAGACCAACTTTGTGACCTTCTCTTCTTAATTGTTCAATTGCACTCTTTGCAATTCTAGCAGTAGTTCCATAGGCACTGATAACTAAATCAGCATCTTCAATTCCATCAACTTCTACTCTAATTTCATTTTCAGTAACTTGTCTGTATTTTTCAATTAAATGTTTGTTGTGTTCTTCAAGTTCATCTGCAGAAAGATAAATTGAGTTTATAATATTTCTTTCGCCGTGATTCTTTCCCTTGCCTCTTGTTGCCCAAGTTTTTTCAGGAAGATCCATTTTTTCTTGCATTCCAAATTCAACTGGTTCCATCATTTGTCCAAGTACACCGTCACTCATGATTACAACAGGATTTCTGTACTTGTCTGCTAGGTCAAAGCCAAGTTCAATTAAATTTACAAGTTCTTGCACAGAAGATGGTGCTAGGGTAATTGTTCTGTAGTCCCCATTTCCGCCACCTCTTGTTGATTGGAAATAATCAGTTTGAGAAGGTTGAATTGATCCAAGTCCTGGACCCCCTCTCATCATATTTACAATTACGCAAGGAAGTTCTGCCCCTGCCATATAAGAAATACCTTCTTGCATTAGTGAAACTCCAGGAGAAGAAGATGAAGTCATAACTCTTGCTCCAGCTCCTGCAGCACCATAAAGCATATTTATAGCTGCAACTTCAGATTCAGCTTGCAAAAAACATCCGTCAACCTTTGGAAGTTCCCTTGATAAATATTCAGGAATTTCAGATTGAGGAGTAATAGGATAACCGAAAAAATATTTGCAACCAGCTTCAATAGCTGCTGCACCAACTGCTTCGTTCCCCTTCATAAGTACCTTTGTCATGTAAACACCCCTTAAGAAATTTTATAAACTGTAATAATTGAATCAGGACAAGTTATTGCACAATTTTGGCAAGCAATACAATCCTCTGGTCTCTTTGCCATTGCAGGTGCATAACCCTTTTTGTTAATAGTATCCATGTCGATTTCAATTACATCTTTTGGACATACAGTTACGCATAGTCCACAACCCTTACATCTGTCGCTTTCAAATTCAACTCTTCCTTTAGCCATTATTTACCTCCTATAACATCCAATCTTCTCTAAAATATAAGTCTATGGGAAAAACTTCTGCTCCCAAATTCAAAGCTCTAACATCACTCTCTATACTTCTTAGGCAGACTGCATAGACATAGGGAAGATTTAGCTTATCTGAAACCTCTCTTGCAAGCTCATCGCCATACAAAATATCATCTGCTATAGTTTCCTTCAAAAAATGAGTAGTGTTAATTATTCCCGTTACTTTGCTTTGTGAATGACCTTCCACTTGTCCAATAAAATCTCTAACAGACTTAAAGTCCTTAGTCTCTGGTCTATTTCTATTGATGACAAAGTAGTGGTCATAGCCTTCTCTCTTTAAAATATCTCTATATCTGCCAAGAGAAAGTGATCCCTTAGGGTTTCCGCCAACATCTAATACAGCTCTATAATTCTTATTTTCAAGTGGTTTTAAAATTGATGCATCAACTGCTGGTATATCTAAGGCGTTTTTATCACGCATATTAGATGAAAATGATTCCACGCCGTGGTCACTTAAAAAATCCATTTTCTCTCTAATTCTAAAATATGTATTTATAATGTCCAAATCAACTGCTGCAACTTTTTCAAAATACTTTCTAAGATATAGGGCATAATTTATTGAAAATTCAGTTTTTCCACTGCCAAAGTGTCCTGTAATAATTTTTATTCTATTGCCTTTTTCTACTTCAGTAAACATTTTGCCTCCCTTCTAAAACACCAACTATATTATACATCAATTGAAAACTTTTGAAAACAATTGCAGCCTTATTTTAAATTAATTATTTTTATTTATTTAATTTTTGCTAGGTATTTTTTATTTCCTGCAACAAATTTTTTTATGAAATTTGCTATTTTACACAAGCAAAAATTTTCATAAATTTACTGTATTTTTTTCTTATTTTATATCTTTCTAATTGGAAAAGTTTTCTCCCGTAAATATTTTTTGCATGATAAGTTATAAAATTAAATGCGCCACAAATAAAAACTCATAAAATTTGACTATTTATTTGACTATTTATTTGACTATTTATTTGAAAAGATATATATTATTAGCAGATGAAGTTATTGAGTGCTAATAAATTTTAAAATAATAAAATTGAAGAAAGGTGATTAAATGAAAAATAAAAAATACAACGCTGAAACCGAAAGATTAATGGACTTAATGATTAATTCCATTTACACAAATAAAGAAATATTTTTGCGTGAGTTGATTTCAAATGCCTCTGACGCCATGGACAAGATGTACTACATCGCCCTAAATGACGATAAGGTAAAATTCAATCACGAAGATTATTATATAAGAATTAGACCAGACAAAGATAAGAGAACTATTACCATTGAAGATAACGGCATAGGCATGACAGAAGATGAACTTGTATCTAACTTGGGCACAATTGCCAAGTCAGGCTCTCTTGATTTTAAAAACTCAAATGAAAAAAATGAAGACCACGAAATAATTGGACAATTTGGCGTGGGCTTTTACTCTGCCTTTATGGTTGCAGATGAAATTACTGTCCTCACAAGGTCTTATAAAGAAGATAATGCTCATCTTTGGAAGTCCAAGGGAGCAGAAGGTTACACAATTTCTAATGGAGAAAAGGAAAGTCACGGCACAATAATCACTCTTCACTTAAAGGAAAATACTAAAGATGAAAATTATGACAAGTATCTCGATGAATACGAAATAAGAGAACTTGTGAGCCACTACTCCAACTACATCTCCTACCCAATAAAGATGGAAGTGGAAAAGAAAAGACCAACTGATGACTCCACAGAGGATGAACCAAAATTTGAATCTTACAGAGAAGATGATGTCCTTAACTCATCTGTTCCTATGTGGAGAAAAAATAAAAATGAATTAAAGGATGAGGACTACAACAACTTCTTTAGACAAAGACACTTTGGCTTTGAAGATCCCCTTGCCCACCTTCACATCAGTGTGGAAGGGATGATTTCCTTTAAGGCAATTTTATACATTCCTTCAAGGAGACCCTTTGACTTCTTGAGCCCTGATAGAAAGGGCGGACTTGAACTTTACTCCAACGGAGTTCTCATTATGGAAAAATGCGAAGACCTTCTTCCAGATTATTTGAACTTTGTAAAGGGTGTAGTTGATTCAGAAGACATTTCACTTAATATATCTCGTGAAATGTTACAAAAAACTCGTGAATTACAACTTATAAAGAAAAACATTGAAAAGAAAATCCTAGATGAACTTGCAAAAATTCTTAAAAATGACAGAGAAAAATATGCTGAGTTTTTCAAAAATTTTGGCGTAAGTTTAAAATCTGGCGCCTACGAAAACTTTGGTGCAGACAAGGACAAGTTAAAGGATTTGTTTATCTATAACACAACAAAAAGAGAAAATGTGACATTTAACGAATACAGAAAAGAAATGGCACCAGACCAAGACAATATTTATTATGCAAATGGTTTGTCTCTTGAAAGCATTAAGGAACTTCCACAAATAAAACACTTTATAGAAGAAGACCTTGAAGTCCTTGCCCTAACCGACCCAATAGACGAATTTGTCATCAAAATGCTTGATGAGTACGATGAAAAGAAATTCAAGTCAATTTCTGAAACAGAAGTAAAAGAAGAAGACGAAAAAAATCTTGGCGACTATGTAAAGAAGATGAAGGACCTTTTAGCTGGCGAAGTTTCATCAATAAAGGAAAATCCAAATCTAAAAGATGACGCAGCTTATCTATCAAGCAAGGGCGAAATCTCCATAGAAATGGAAAAGACCCTTAGCCACATGCCAAACAATGAAGCCTTTAAGGCAGACAAAGTTTTGGAAATAAATCCAAACCACCCTGCTGTTAAAAAATTAAAGGACATGGACAAGGACTCAGAAGAATTTAAAACCTACACAGAATTACTTTACGATGGTGCAAGACTTGTGGCAGGTCTTGACATAAAAGACCCAATTACCTACGCAAGAAATGTATCAAAGTTGATGTAAAAGATTTTATAAATTTAAGGCAAATCATCTGCTTAAAAAATTAGAACTTTAAATAAGATTTATCAAGAAAGCTCACAAACTCGTGGGCTTTTTTTGTATATCAGGCCATATTAATTCCCTGTTTTCCATAAGCTAATTTAAAAAATTTTTAGGTGATGTTGCAGAGTAGAATCATCTATTCTGCGACATCACCCTTTTAATTTAAACATAAGTTTCACACTCATCACTATTACCACCTCCCTCAAAACTAAAAGATCTAATAACTCAAAAAATTGACTTTTAACTTTGATTAAGTTAAAATAAAATAAATTAAGTTAAATTAGGAGGGAAGTAAATATGCATAAAAATATATTTGGAATTTCTGTAAAATATGAAGAATGGGAACATCAAAATTATTTACCAGTATATATTATGGATAGTTATGATGTTTATCAAGCAAGCATTGGAAACACACGTTGTATAATACTTAAACCATTAGAAGAACTTGTAACGCTACCCGCCTTAACAAAACAAATAAAAAAAATACAAACAATTGACAATGTACCAGTTGTTCTCGAATTTGAAACAGTGACAAGTTATCGTAAAAAAAGTCTTATAAAGAATAACATACCGTTTATTACCAATAAACAATTATACCTACCTTTTATTGGAGCAATGCTTATGGATGAAGAAGAAACTCAAAAACTACCAAAAAAATTTGTTTATTCAACACAACAATTATTCCTATTTTATCTATATAATAATAAAAAAAGAATGTACATTTCAGAAGCTAAAAGGTATCTTCCATATACGGCAATGACATTGACAAGAGCTGTAAAACAGCTGGAAGCAACGGATCTATTTTTTATCGCCAAAGATGGTGTAAATAAGTTTATCGAATCAAAATATAGTAGAAAGGACTTGTTTACAAAAGCCAAACCCTACTTATCTACTCCTGTTATTAAAACAGGATATATAGATAAAATGCAAGTTACACACGACATGGTTTTTTCTGGTGAAACAGCACTTTCTAAAAAAACCTTGTTAAGCCCAAGCAGAATTGTTACTTATGCAATAAATGAAAAAGATTATGATAAAACATTATTGCAAAAAGAATTAATAGACCCAGAAAAAAATGTTAAACTCGAATTATGGGCGTATAATCCTAAACAATTTTCAAGGGATACAAATGCTGATGATATCTCTGTTGTTTTATCTTTTAAAGACACAACTGATGAGAGGATTGAAGAAGCAATAGATGATTTACAAGAAAGAAGGTTGCAAAACTGATAATGGATGGGTTAGCAAAATTTAAGGATAAATTTCAAGGATATGAAAACCAATATGTCATAATAGGTGGCACAGCTTGTTCTTTGTTAATGGAGGATGAAGAATTAGCATTTCGTTCAACCAAAGATGTAGATATGGTATTAATTATTGAGTCCCTAACACTTGAATTTGGTAAACAATTTTGGGAGTTTATTAAAGAAGCAGATTATAAACATTTGAATAAAAGTACTGGAGATGCACAATTTTATCGTTTTACAGAACCAAAAAGTAGTGAATATCCCTACATGATAGAAATATTCTCAAGAAAGCCATACTTTATAAATCTAGATGATGATGCTATTATTACACCACTCCCAATAGATGAAGAAATATCTAGTTTATCAGCAATCATTTTGAATGAAGCATACTACAACTTACTGAAAACTGAAAATAAAATAATTCACGGGATTCCAGTATTGAGTACAACTTGCCTAATACCCTTTAAGGCAAAAGCATGGTTAGATTTAAAAGAACAGAAGTTGAAAGGAAAGCATGTTGATAGCAGAAATTTAAAGAAACATAAAAATGATATATTTAGGTTAGTTCAATTAATTACACCCAATACAAGAAAAATTCTTAGTCAAGAAATAGCCAAAGATATGAAAAGATTTTTACTAGAAGTAGCTGATGAAGATGTTAATTTAAAATCATTGCATATAAAAAAGTTTACTAAAGAAGAGATTATAGATATTCTATACAAGTGTTATTCCTTGAGAGATAATAATATTTAAACACGCAGATATAAAAAGTCTGTGTGTTTTTTTTAATTGGAATATTTCAAAAATATTCTTACTATATATACAGAAGAAAGATTTTGCAAAAAGGCTCTTTTACTGTATGAGAAGAGCCTTTTATTGTTGACCTTTATTTAAAAGCAAAAAAATATTCTCGCCTAGAATCAAGAAAAAATACAGTACATTAAAATCATAAAGATAGAAAAATTTTTCAGACAAATAATATTTTTTAGTGACTACATAAACTACAAGTATAAGAATTTCAATTAAGAAAAATATTCCAGCAGATTTTTTTGATAGCTTCCTTGCAAAATTAAAATAATAGGCAAGCATAAAACCCAAAAATAAAATCATTAAAATTTTAAGAAGAGCTAAGATAATCATATATTTTATATCAAAGGTTGCTTGAATCCTGCCACCTATGTATCCAAAAATTTTTAAACTGATTATGTTTAAAATCGGAAAAAGAAAGAGTGAGGTTATAAAATTTATATATTTTTTCAAAAAATCCTCCTAACTTTTAATTTCCCTTTTACATCTTTTAATATTACTAAAAACATTTACTATATCTCTACTTTACTAAAAAATATCATATACACTACTATAAATCAATTTTAACTTTATGAATTAAGATAAATATTTTTAACTAAAATAATTTTTGTTGTAAACCTGCGTACAAATTGATAAAATGTAAGCACAAAAGCAACAAAACAGAGGCGATATTTTGAATTATATAGAAATTATTGAAAATAAAATAAAAGAAAACCATGGGATAATAACTAATAGGGAACTTGTAAAAAATAACATACCTACTATTTATCTTCATCGAATGGTTAAATATGGATTTCTAGAAAGAGTTGATAGAGGTGTTTATATCTCAAAGGAAGGCGATCACGATGAATACTATTTTTTTTCAAACAGATATGATGTGCCTATTTTTTCTTATACATCTTCTCTATACCTTCACGATGTCACAGATTTTATTCCCCAGAAGATGGAAGTAACAGTGTATAGAGGTTACAATGCTCACAGAGTTGATAAAAATGTAATTGTTCATTATGTAAGTAAGGACCTTTATGGGCTTGGAATTACTAAAATAAAAACTAAGTATGGAAATATGGTTAAAGCCTATAATAAAGAACGAACTTTTTGTGATTTTGTAAAAAGTCGAAAGGAAATAGACAGTGAACTTTTTTCCAAAACCATAAATAATTACATTAAGGATAAGAATAAAGATTTGAATAAACTTTATGACTATGCAAGGAAAATGCAAATCGAAAGAGAAGTTAGCGAAATAATTGAGGTTATATATGAATAAAAATAAGTTGAAAGCCCTTTGTTTACAAGTATCTCAAAAATCAGGCTTAAGTTACAATTCCATTCAAACCTATTATTTTTTGGAAAGAATACTAAAGCAAATTGCTGACAGTGATTTTTCCTCTGATTTTATTTTTAAGGGTGGATTTTTGTTGTCTAATATTATAGGTCTTGAGGAAAGGACAACTAGAGATATTGATTTTTCAATAAGAAATTTTTCTTTGGAAGAAGAAATTCTTAGAGAAAAGTTCGAAATAATATTAAGGGAAAATGGCGATGATATTTCTTTTGACCTTATTGATTTAAAAAGCATAAAAGACGATGATCTTTACGGCGGATACAGAGTTGAAATAATGTGTAAATTAGAAAATATTAAAGAAAAAATTCACATCGACATAGCAACTGGAGATCCTATAACTCCAAAAGAAGTGAACTACAATTACAAAAGCATTTTTACTGGAGAAAACTTTAATTTAAAGGCTTACAATGTTGAAACTATTCTCGCAGAAAAAATTGAAACTATTTGCTCAAGAGGAGTTTTTAACAGTAGAAGCAAAGATTTTTTTGATGTTTATATTATTTACTTACTGAAAAAGGAAGAAATAAATTTTGATAATCTAAAAAATGCCTGCATAAATACTTTTTCTTATAGGGGGAATGTCTTCAATGTTGATGAGCTTTTAAATACAATTGATTTAATTTCCTCTAACGAAAATATTTTACTCAAGTGGAATAATTATATAAAAAATCAAATAAACTACTTTAATATTAGTTTTGAAGAAGTTATATTAAATATAAAAGAACTTATTCAAAAAATAAATTCTTAACCTTAATAAATTTGAATTAAATGTCAAAATAGTTCACAGAAAAATGTGAGCTTTTATAATTTTCACAAGAATTGAATATTTGTCCTATTTATGTTATATTACTTTGCATGTAAAATATTTAGGAGGTCAAATGGAAACACTTTTATCTGGAATTTTAAATCTCGAAGTTAAACACTTAATTATGTTTGTCATTGGCGGCATTTTAATTTATCTTGCCATTGAAAAAGAATATGAACCATCACTTCTTCTTCCCATTGGCTTTGGAGCAATTATTGCTAATATTCCACTGTCATCCGCAGTTGGAGAAGAAGGTTTCTTGACAATACTTTATAAGGCTGGAATTGCAACAGAACTCTTCCCAGTATTAATTTTTATAGCTGTCGGTGCCATGATAGACTTTAAACCACTTATTGCATCGCCTTTTATGCTCTTCTTTGGAGCAGCGGCACAATTTGGAATTTTTGCCACAATGCTTTTTGCAATTTCAACAGGAAAATTCACACTAGCAGAAGCGGCGTCCATTGGAATAATTGGTGCAGCCGATGGCCCTACATCAATTTATGTTGCCAAGGTCTTTGCACCAAATTATCTTGGACCAATATCTGTTGCGGCATATTCTTATATGTCTCTAGTGCCAATTATTCAGCCACCAGTTATTAAACTTCTTACAACTGAAAAAGAGAGAAAAATCAGAATGAAGTACACTACTGTTCATGTGCCTAAAAAAGTTGAAATTCTCTTCCCAATTGTCATAACAGTAATAGCTGGAATTATAGCTCCAATGTCTGTTGCACTTATTGGCGCTTTGATGTTTGGAAATTTAATCAGAGTTTGCGGAGTTCTTGAAAGACTTTCAATTTCTGCACAAAATGAACTTTCAAATTTAGTTACAATTTTACTTGGGATAACAATTGGTGGAACAATGTCTGCCGATGCCTTTTTAAACATCCACACACTAATGATACTTGCCATGGGACTTGTTGCCTTTATCTTCGACACAGCAGGCGGCGTTCTCTTTGCAAAATTTTTAAATTTATTTTTAAAGAACAAAGTAAACCCAATGATTGGTGCTGCTGGAATCTCAGCCTTTCCTATGTCTGGTAGAGTTGTGCAAATGATGGCGGCAAAGGAAGACCCAACTAACTTCATCCTTATGCAGGCAATGTCAGCCAATGTGGCAGGACAACTTGGCTCAGTAGTTGCAGGTTCAATGATCTTGGCTCTCGTGCCAATGTTTATGTAGGAGTGATAAAATGGACATGACAGTATTTATGCAGGGTATAGAAGTCGCAATTTGGGGACTGGCAGGAGTTTTCGCAGTCCTAATACTCTTCTATATCTTTACAAAAACAATGCTAAAAGTTTTTAAGGAAAAATAAATTTGATTAAAAAAAGTGATGTGCAAGATAGGTAAATCTATTCTACACATCACTTTTTTTGCTAAAATTTATTTTTCAATTCTTTCATCATTTTTATCATTTAATGCTTTTTCTAAATTATCAAGTTTTTCCAACATAGTATTTAACTTTTCATTAAGAATGACAAAAACAATTACAATAAAAATATACATAGAAATAATTAAATCAGAATTGCCTCCGCTAAAATTCTGTCCAATTATAAGTACCAATATGAAATTTAAGAACACATATAAGCACGTTTTTAATATATATTTCATATATCCTACCTCATAAGAATATAATCTCTTCCCATTTCCTTTGATTTCCAACTAGGCGTAAACCCAATAGAAATATTACTTCCAATATAAATTGATGGACTAAAACCTAAATAATTGTGAAGATACTTACCATGAACTTCAACATAATCCTTATTTTCTCTATTATCAATAACCAAATAAACTTTTCCACTACTTAAAGATCTTAAAGCCCCAGGTGCATAGCTTTGTTCGAAATCAAATCTTAAACCTTGAACTAATCCATTAGGAGAATAATATTGTTCGCCTTTGTAATTGCCATCTAAATCTCTATATGTAACTTTCATTACTGTTCTATCTAAATTAGCTGTAAATCCATCACTAAATCCAAAAACGACAGTATCTTTCCCCGCTGAAACTGGGGAAGACTCCCGTGCCCAATAAGCATCAACAACTGCGTAATCTCCATATTCAAATCTATTTTTGTACATATTAAATTGAAAGTTTGCACTAGCTCTTCTTGCAACATCATTTGAAACTTTATCAGCACTTAGTCCTTTAGTGGACAATATTGCATCAATTTGTCTATCATTAAAATTCATCTGCTCTAATTCATTACGTGAATTTTTAGATAAATTAATTATCTCCTTTTTAAACTCAAGTGTTTCATCATACTTATCACTATAACTATACCTTAATTCAGAAATTATCTCTTTTTCAATGATTGCATCAAATTCATTGATAATTTTTGAACCATGTTCTTTAGATAATTCTGAAAAATCTGGAGCTGGAGAATCCATAAACTCCTGGATTTCTGTATCTATGCTTCTTGCATAAACACTAGATGAACTAATTAAAAGAAATAATAACAATGTTAAACTTACTAAGTTTTTCATAACATACCTTCTATCATGAAAACAACATTTTGTAACTAGATAAAACTTTATCCTATTAAATGGTATCATAAAAGTTATTTTTTATCAAGAAAACGATTTATACTTTATTAATTCATTTTATTTCAAAATAAATTTTGGATTAAGGCAAAAAACTGTTGGAAAAATAAATCCAACAGTTTTTTTACTTATCTTTATACTCTCCGATAAAAGAATACCTTGTGTCCCAGTGGTCAAATACTAAATCAGGTTTAGGTTCTCTATCCTTGTAAGTTCTCATGCCATATATCCCAGTGACAGGCTCCTTTAAGTCGTCAAATTTCATTATGACTTGGTAGCCTGCGCCTGCTTTTTTTAATTTATAAGTTCCAGTAAAGTCCATGGCATTATTTCTATCAGTCATGACAAAATTTTTCTTGTCAAATTTTATTACCATGTCATTATATACTTTGTTGCCAGTATCCAAGTGTGTCATGTCCTCAATAGTCCACTTGACATTATAAATTTTTTTGTCTGGAAGAAGTTCACTTTCTCCTTGACAAGCTGATAAAAAAGTCCCGCACATTCCAATTGCAAAAACTAAAAGCAAAGTTTTAAAAATTTTTTTCATATGTAACTCTTCTCCTTTTTAAACTAATAAACTTTCTTTTAAGAATTTTTACCCAAATTTTATTATTTTATTTCAATCCCTTGTTAAAATTCATCATAATTGGATATAAATGTAGTGTAAATTAAAGTAAATTTTTTTGGAGGTAATTACAATGGACATAACATTTGCAGGAAATAAAGTAAACTTAGAAGGTAAAGAAATCAAAGTTGGAGATATGGCTCCAGAGTTTAAGGCAGTTAAAAGAGATTTGTCTGATTTTAATTCAGCTGACTTAAAGGGCAAAATCGTAGTTTATTCAGTTGCACCATCAATTGACACACCAGTATGTGCTATCCAAGCAACAACTTTTAACGAAGAAGCTACAAAATTATCTGAGGATGTAAAAATCGTAACTGTAACAGTTGATCTTCCTTTTGCACAAGAAAGATTTTGTTCAGTAAAGGGAATCGAAAATGCAGACATAGTTTCTGACTACAAATACAGAGAATTTGGCGAAAAATATGGCTTCATGATTGAAGAATTTAAACTTCTTGCTCGTGGCGTAGTAATTGTTGACAGAGATGGAAAGGTAGCTTATGTTGAATATGTTCCTGAAGTAACTCACGAAGTAAACTTTGAAAAGGCTCTTGAAGCAGTTAAAAAATTAAGCTAATATGATAAATATTAATTTAATTGTACTTGGCAAAATCAAGGAAAATTATTTTAAAGATGCCATAAATGAGTACAAAAAAATGCTTAAATCTTATGCGGATTTAAGCATTTTTGAAATTATGGACGAGCCTTGCCCCGAAAACTTATCAGAAAAAGACATAGAAAGAGTTAAAAATATTGAGGGCGAAAAAATTTTATCCAAGATAAAAGATGGCGCCTATGTAATTGCCCTTGCCATTGAGGGAAAGAGCCTTGACTCTGTCGCCTTTGCAGATAAAATTAATAAACTCATGATTGACGGCTACTCAAATATAACTTTTGTAATCGGCGGCAGCCTTGGCTTATCTGATGAGGTTTTATCTAGGGCTGATTACAAGCTAAGCTTTTCAAAGATGACCTTCCCCCACAAACTCATGAGGGTTATTTTAATGGAGCAAATTTACAGGGCATTTAGAATAATAAATAACCACCCCTACCACAAGTGAGGCGATAAAATGATTTTTTCCTTTGACTCTTACATGATAAATGTAAATACTTACAAGACAGAAGAATTTATGAAAAAATTAAAGGCAGTTGATGATTTAATTTTAGATGAAAAAATAATATCCACCCTAGAGAAAATATCCCTTGACTACAAAAAGCCAAGCTACATAAAAAAACTTGGGAACAAATTAATTTTAAAATATCACGCAGTGGGCGAAATAATCTCCTACGGTGATGTTAGGACAAATAGTAATTTGAAATTCATTGATGGCATCCACCCAATTTATTTTTTAGAGGATGCAGAAATTTATTTTACAGAAGCAGTGGAGATGCGGGAAGATTCTCTCGATGAAAACTCCTTTGAAATTAATATAAAGGCAAAGATAAAATAAAAAAATACCTCATGACTAAAAAAGTTGTGAGGTGTTTTTGCTTCTTAAATTAAGGCATCTAAAAACATCATGAGAATAAAGCCAAAGATTACGCCATAAGTTGCGGCTCTCTCGTAGCCATTGTTGTGTGTCTCTGGTATTATCTCATCGCTAATTACAAAGAGCATGGCTCCTCCTGCTAAGGCGAGGATAAATCCAAGTGTCGCTGAAAAAATTGACACAAGCCAAACTCCCAAAAATGCTCCAATTGGTTCAACTATTCCCGTTAAAGTTGCTATGGCAAAACCCTTCTTGCGAGAATAGCCTTCTCTCACAAGGGCTAGGGCAACGGCTAGTCCTTCTGGCATATTTTGAAGGGCAATTCCAAAGGCAACAGAAAGTCCATTGGACATGTTGTCTCCACCAAAGCCAACTCCTGTTGCAAGTCCTTCGGGAAAGTTGTGAATTGCTATTGCTATTACAAAGAGCCAAATTTTGGATAAATTTTTTACATTCATTCCCTCATGTTTCTTCTCTATTAAATGTTCGTGAGGTGCATACCTATCTATTAAATCAAGTATAAGCGCACCGCAAAAAATTCCCAGTCCCGTAACTAGAACTCCCATCTTGCCTTCGCCTGCTTCAAGGCTTGGTATAATAAGAGAAAAGCAAGTTGCAGCAAGCATTACTCCTGCAGCTGCTGCAAGAAGTACATCTAGAAGCTTTTGGCTGACATCTTTTGCAAAAAATATTGGGATTGCTCCAACCCCAGTCATAAGTCCTGGCACTATACAGCCAAGTATTATAAAAGTTAAATTCATTTTCTCACCTATTTTTTATTATAACACAAAGCTTAAAATTTTTACTGCACTAAAAAAGCACGCCCACGCGTGCTAATTTTATTTAATAAAATATATTTACAAACTATTTACTGCTCTTTTTATTCCACCTACAAGCTCGTTGAAGAAATTTGAAACTCTATCAAAGAGATCCCCAAGGTTGAAATTTCTTATTCCATCTATTATTTGGTTCTTATCAATTTTCTGATTTCCAACAAATATTGAGATATTAAAAAGTTTCATTAGAATTATCACCAGTGCGATTATTCCTATTATTTTTAATGCTTTTTTCATTCCATCACCTATCTCTTTAAGTTTCTTTCAATCTCTTCATAATTTGGCATATACTTTTTGCACTCTTCTCTAAATTTTTTGTCATGATAAAAGTATTTGAGGTGGATAAGCTCGTGAAGGACAACTGCTTCTATCTCTTCTAGAGGTCTCGATGCTAAGTAAAGATTTATCTTTATGTCGCCCCTCTTGGGATAGCAAGTGCCCCATCTCACTTTCATCTTTCTTATCTCATAAGAATTTGGACTTAAACCTGTGAGAGCTTCGTATCTTGGAAAAATTTCTCCAAGAACTTTTTTTAGCTCTCGCCTATATATTTCTTCCAAGTCTTCTTCTGATGTAAAGTTTACTTTTTCGCCAAATAAATTATTTTTGTATCTATTTCGACTTTCATCAGCAAGCTTCAATTTCTCTATGACATCTTTATTGGTCTCAAGAAGTTTCTTTATTTCTTTTTCACTTGCCCTAAGTGGCGCTGATACTTTTATTATACCATCTTCTACTTTTATCCGAAGACTTTTTATATTTTTTCTCTTTATTTCTATTTCCATTTTATAAAAGTGGTGCTAAAAGTCTTGAGATTGCCTCTCTAAATTTAGTAAACCTTGACCTATTTTTATACATTTCCGGCGTGATTTCTGTACAAGACTTCAAATCTTCTTTGAAATCTTCCTTTAATTTTTTATTAATCTCTTCATCATATAAAAAGGCATTTACTTCAAAATTCAATTCAAAGGAACGTATGTCAAAATTTGCTGTACCTACACTTGATAAATAATCATCTGATATTACTACCTTTGTATGGAGAAAGCCGCCTTCATATTGATACACGTGTGCGCCCCACTTTAATAGTTCTCCCATAAAGGAAAGTGATGCCCAGTGAACGAAAACATGGTCTCTCTTTTTAGGGAACATCAAGTGAACTTCAACTCCAGATAGGGCAGCAACCTTTAGGGCCTTTAGAAGTCCTTCATCTGGCACAAAGTAAGGTGTCTGAACATAAACCTCTTTTTTTGCAGATGTTATAAGTTTTTCGTAGCCGTTTCTTATGGAGTCTGCCTTGGTATCTGGCCCACTTGTGACAATATTTATGTCAATTCCATCTTCTATTTCTGGAAAAATTTCTGTTGTAAATCCTTTGGTGCGTTCATTTGAAGCAAATTTAAAATCCAAGAAAAATCTCCAAGCAAGTCCATTAACTGCTGGACCAACTATCCTAAGATGTGTATCTCGCCAAAATCCCATTTTCCCCTTTGAAACATATTCATCTCCAACATTAAAGCCACCAACATAGCCAATTCGCTTGTCTATAACTACAATTTTTCTGTGATTTCTAAAATTTATGTGAGTGTTTAATTTGTCAATTATTCCAGGGAAAAATACTCCAAATTTTACTCCTGCCTCTTTCAGCCTATTTCTATCTTTTATTTTCATGTTCCTAATGCCCATTCCATCTACTAAAAGATATACATCAAGACCTTCTTTTGCCTTTTCAATTAAAATACTTGTAAATTCTGATGACAATTCATCAGATTTGTAGATGTAGTATTGGACATAAATTGTTTTCTTTGCACTTCTTAAATCTTTAAATAATTCTTTAAATTTATCTTTTCCATCATTGAAAATTGTTACTTTATTATTTGTATAAAGTAACTCATCTTCTGCTTTGTTAAACATTTCAATCATGGGAATGTAATCTTTAGTTCTCTCATTTGAATAGACAAATTCATCATTTTTTATTTCAATAAGTTGTGTTTTTGATTTTTTTTTAAAATTTTATCAGCTCTGTTTTTTCCGTCAAATATCCTGGACTTTGATATGTCTTGCCCTATAAAAAGATAGAGAATAAATCCTATTACTGGTAAAAAATTTATAGCCATTACCCATAAAAGTGTTGATGTTGGTTTTTTATTGTCGTACAAAATTATAAAAGCAGATATTAATACATTTGCTACGAATAGGAAAGAATAAACTTGGGCAAAGTTCTTTAACATTTCAAAATATGCGCTAAGCATGGAACACCTCTATTATTTATTTTTCTTTGATTTGTATCTTTGTTGTGAATCTAGGATTTTCTTTCTAAGTCTAAATTCATTTGGAGTAATTTCTATAAGCTCATCATCTTCTATAAATTCAAGGGCTTCTTCAAGGCTCATCTTTCTAACGGGAGAGAGTCTTAGGGCATCGTCTGAACCTGAAGCTCTGACATTGGTTTGTTTTTTTGCCTTTGTTACAGAAACTTCAATTTCAACTCCCTTTGGAGATTCGCCAACAACTTGACCCTCGTAGACATCTTCTCCTGGTTCTACAAATAGAGTTCCACGCTCTTGAGCATTGTTAAGTCCATAAGTTGATGCAGTACCAGTGTCAAAAGAAACTATAGAAGCATTAACTCTCCTTGGAATTTCGCCCTTAAATGGCACATAACTTTCGAAGATAGAATTTAAAATTCCACTTCCCTTTGTGTCAGTCATAAATTCAGTTCTGTAGCCAATGAGTCCCCTTGAAGGAATAATAAATTCAAGTCTTTGATAACCACCATTTGGCTCAATTATATTTACAAGCTCGCCCTTTCTTCTTCCAAGTTTTTCTATGACAGAGCCCGCATAAATACTATCTACATCAATTGTAACCCTTTCAGTTGGTTCTAACTTCTTACCATTTTCATCATACTTATATAAAACTTGTGGCTTGGAAACTTGGAATTCGTAACCTTCACGTCTCATGTTTTCAATTAGTACAGAAAGATGAAGTTCTCCTCTTCCACTAACCTTAAAGGAATCAGTTGTGTCTGTTTCTTCAACTCTTAGACCAACATCAGTTTGAAGTTCTCTATTAAGTCTTGCCTTAATTTGTCTCGATGTCAAAAACTTGCCAACTCTTCCTGCAAAAGGCGAATTATTTACAGAAAAATTCATTGAAATAGTTGGCTCAGAAATTTTTACAAATTCAAGAGCTTCAGTGTCTTCAGTGGATGTAATAGTGTCTCCAATGTTAATGTCTTCAATTCCTGTAACTGCAATAATTGAACCTGACTTTGAAGACTCAACTTCCACTCTGTTAAGACCTTCAAATTCATAAATTTGTGTAATCTTAATACTTTCTTGGAAGTCTGGTTTAGTCTTATTTACTCTAACAAGTTTGTCATTTTCTTTAATTATACCTTGTTCAATTTTTCCAATACCAATTCTTCCAACATAGTCATTGTAGTCAATTGTTGAAATTAAAAGTTTGAAAGGTTCTTCGTCTTTATTCTCTGGTGCTGGAATGTATTTTATAATAGTTTCAAAAAGTGGGTCCATTGAAGTCATCTCATCATCTAAATCAAGTGCTGCGATGCCTTGTTTAGCAGATGCAAAAACAAATGGGCATTCAAGAACATCGTCATCTGCACCAAGTTCAATAAATAAATCAAGAACTTCATCAACAACATCAAGAGGTCTAGCTTCTGGTCTGTCTACTTTATTTATGCAGACAATAACTGGAAGATTAAGCTCAAAAGATTTTTTCAAAACAAATTTTGTTTGAGGCATTGGACCTTCAAAGGCATCTACAAGTAGTACAACACCATTTACCATTTTAAGCACACGTTCAACTTCTCCACCGAAGTCAGCGTGTCCCGGTGTATCAATTATGTTAATTTTAACACCATTGTGGTTTACGGCAGTGTTTTTTGAAAGGATAGTTATACCTCTCTCCCTTTCAATGTCATTGGAGTCCATGACTCTTTCGTTTACTTGTTGATTATCTCTAAAAATTCCTGATTGTTTTAGTAGTGCATCTACAAGTGTAGTCTTGCCATGATCAACATGGGCAATAATTGCTATATTTCTTATATCTTCTCTTTTCAATTTCTCATCTCATTTCTTCAAACTTCTATCCTATTTTAATCTTAAATAAAAAAAAGTGCAACATAAGTTGCACGATTTATTGTATTTTTTAAGCTTTTTCAAAGGAGTCGCAGTCACATACTAAATTTTTCAACTAACTCATCAAAAGTAACTTCTTCCTGATCTCCACTCTTCATATCCTTTAAGCTGTATCTTCTATTTTTAATTTCTTCTTCGCCAAGGACAATTACATAAGGCACCTTAGTTTGGTCTGCGTACTTAAACTTTTTCTTTAGCTTAGCAAATTCAGTATAGACAGAGACCTTTACGCCCTTTTCCCTTAGCTCATTTAAAAGTCTTATGCCATCATGTAAACAGTCATCCATTGGAATAATCAATAAATCAACTAGAGATTTTTCTTCACTGGAAATTATTTTTGCTTCATTTAATTGATAGAAAAGTCTTGAAAGTCCAATGGAAATTCCAACTCCAGGAAGAACTTTGTCAGTGTAGTAACTTGCAAGGTCTTCATATCTTCCACCAGAGCAAACTGAGCCAATCTTTGGATAATTGTCAAGAGTTGTTTCATAAACTGTTCCTGTGTAATAGTCTAGCCCTCTGGCAATTTTTAAGTCGATGTCAAAACAATTTTCGTCTATGCCAAAATCTCTCATATAGCCAACCACTTCAGTGATTTCAGAAAGACCTTCTTGGAAGATTTCATCTTCTATCTTTAAATCATTTAAAGCTTTAATAATTTCATCTGTGCTTCCCTTAATTTTTATAAACTCTAAAATCTTTTCGCCCTTATCCTTTTCTACTCCAAGTTCAGCAAGTTCAGCTAGGACATTTTCTTCGCCAATTTTGTCAATTTTATCTACAATTCTCAAAACATTCATAGAATCTTCAATGCCAAGAGAGGCAAAGAAACCCTTTAAAATTTTTCTATTATTTAAGTGAATTGTAAAATCAGTAAAGCCTAAATCCTTAAATGTGTGATAAATTACAACTGGAAATTCTGCATCATTTACTAGAGACAAGTCTCCCATTCCAATTGTGTCAATATCACATTGATAAAATTCTCTAAAACGTCCCTTTTGAGCTTTTTCTCCCCTATATACCTTTCCAATTTGGTATCTCTTAAAAGGAAAAGATAAGTCATTCATGTGCTCCACTGTATATCTTGCAAGAGGAACTGTCAGGTCAAATCTTAGACTCATATCTGTGTCGCCCTTAGAAAATCTATAGATTTGTTTTTCAGTTTCTCCGCCGCCCTTTGCTAGTAGCACTTCAGATTTTTCTATTACTGGCGTATCTATTGGCAAAAATCCATGTTTTTCAAAATTTTCTCTTATTATATCTCTCATTTCATTAAAGAGAATTTGATCTTTTGGGAGTAGTTCCATAAATCCCGGAAGAGTTGAAGGTTTAACTATGCTCATGATATCACTCCTAATTTTTATTTTAATTTTTAGCATTTGTTATATTTATTAACTTTATTTTATCACATATAATTTACTTTTTGTACTTTTGCATGATATTAAATAAAAGTATTTTATCTTTTAAAGAGCATACTTTTATTCATCTTAAATTTTTATATAGAAATTTATTAACATTTTTTGACTCTATGCCTTTTTTATTTTATAATGATTAAGGCTGAAAAACATAATGATAACTATACTCATTATGTTATCGACCAGAAATTTTTTTTGGGAGGAAAAAAATGGAAAGAATAACTTTAGAATTTGGTATGTTCGAAGTTCTACTTCTTGCTGTCATCGGTATTTACATTGGAGATTTTCTAAGAAAGAAATTCCCTATTCTTGTTAAATACTGTTTGCCATCAGCTGTAGTTGGAGGAACTATAATTTCTATAATTACAATGATCTTATACTACGCAGGAATTATGGAACCAAACTTCGACTTCAAAACAGTCAACACATTATTTTACTGCTTGTTTTTTGCTGCAAGTGGAGCAGCAGCCAGCCTTTCACTTTTAAAACAAGGTGGAAAATTAGTAGTAATCTTTGCCGTTTTAGCTGCAATTCTTGCTGCTTGTCAAAACGCACTTGCTATTGGAGTAGGTAATTTACTTCACGTTCATCCGCTTATCTCTATGATGACTGGTTCAATACCTATGACTGGTGGCCATGGAAATGCAGCAAGTTTTGCACCAATAGCTGTTGAAGCTGGTCAAAAGGCTGCTATGGAAGTTGCTATTGCATCTGCCACTTTTGGACTTATTGCTGGTTCACTTCTTGGAGGCCCTTATGGTAACTTCTTGGTAAAAAGATTTGGCTTTGAAAACCCTGAACTTGACAACCAACAAAACACAATTGTTGATACTGCAAAAACTGTTATGATGAATAAGAAAAATGTAATATCAGCTGTAAATATGCTAGTCCTTGCTTGTGGTATTGGAGAATTATTCTTCTTAGCTCTACAACACTTTAACATCAATATTCCTATCCACGTAAACTGTATGCTTGGTGGTATTATCGTGAGAATATTCCTTGATAAAACAAATAGAACTAATGATAATATATTAGAAGCACTTGACACAGTTGGAGACTTTTCCCTTGCACTATTTGTTTCAATGTCAATTGTTACAATGAAATTGTGGCAACTTGCAGACTTAGGAGGACAATTAATTGTTCTACTATTAGCACAAGTTGTATTAATTTTACTATTCACTTACTTCTTGACATTTAGACTTCTTGGCAAGAACTACGACTCAGCAGTAATGGCAGTAGGGCATCTTGGATTTGGTACAGGAGCTGTTCCAGTTTCAATGACTACAATGAAAACTGTTTGCGACAAGTATAGATATTCTAAACTTGCCTTCTTCGTTGTACCAGTAATCGGTGGATTTATTTCAAATCTTACAAATGCCCTTATCATTACAAAATTCTTAGATATAGCCATGAAGATGGGCGCAGGTATGTAAAATTTAATAAAATTTTAAGCATTTTAAATGGGCTAATAGTTTTTACTACTAGCCCTCTTTTTATGCCTTATTTTTTTATAATTAGTAAAGTCCTGATGGTTTTTCAGAAGTGTTGATGAAAATATTTTTAACTTGTGAATAAGCATCAAGCATCATCTTGTGGTTTTCTCTGCCAATACCAGATGTCTTGTAGCCGCCAAAAGGTGCTCCTGCAGGAAGTTGGTTATAAGTGTTAACCCACATTCTTCCAGTTTCAACGCCTCTTGCAACTCTAATAGCCTTATTGATGTCTCTTGTCCAAACTGCACCTGCTAGACCATAGTCAGAGTCATTTGCCATTTTTATAACTTCATCTTCATCTTTGAATTTGATAATTACAGCAACTGGTCCAAAGATTTCATCTCTTGCAACTTTCATATCATTGTTTGCATTTGTAATAAGAGTTGGCATAGTGAAGTAACCATTTTCTGTGCCATTCTTTGTAGCTTTTTCGCCACCAACAGCAATTGTTGCTCCTTCTTTTTTAGCAACTTCTACATATCCGAGAACTTTTTCAGTTTGTGATTTATTTACTTGTGCACCAACTTGAGTGTCTTCTTCCCAAGGAAGTCCAACTTTAATGCCTTCAAACTTTTTGATTGCCCTTTCAATAAATTCATCATAAATATTTTCGTGAACAAAAACTCTTGAACCTGCACAGCATACTTGACCTTGATTAAATAAAATTCCCATAGCAAGTCCGTCAATGGCAAGGTCCATATCGCAATCATCAAAGAATATATTTGCAGATTTTCCGCCAAGTTCTAGTGTAGCTGGAATTAATTTATCTGCTGCTGCACTTGCAATCTTGTAGCCAACTTCAGTTGAACCAGTGAAGGCAAGCTTTGATAGACCTTCGTGATGTTGTAAATATTCTCCAGATTTTGAGCCAGAGCCTGTTACTACATTGATAACTCCCTTTGGCACTACATCTTTAATTAACTTCATAAGTTCAAGTAGTGAGAGTGAAGTAGTTGAAGATGGTTTAATTACAACAGCATCGCCTGCTGCAAGAGCTGGAGATAATTTCCATGCTGCCATCAAGAATGGGAAGTTCCATGGAATAATTTGTCCAACAACTCCAAGAGGTTCACGAAGGACAATTGATAAAGTATTTTCGTCAATTGCATTGGCAGTCCCTTCTTCTGCTAAAATTGCACCTGCAAAGTATCTAAAGTGTTCAGATGCAAGTGGTAAATCAACATTTCTTGTTTCTCTAATTGGCTTGCCATTGTCTAAAGTTTCTACCATTGCTAGGTGCTCAGCATTTTCATCAATGATATCGGCAATTTGATTTAAAATTTTTGCCCTTTCATATTTGTTTGTCTTTTTGTAAGCATTGAAGCCTTCCCATGCAGCTTCTACAGCTCTATCTACATCTTTTTCAGATGCTTGAGCAATACTAGCTAAAAGTTCACCATCAGCAGGACAAAATGTATCAAGAGTTTCTCCATTTTCACTATCAACAAATTCTCCACCAATAAATAGTCCGTATTTTTTATCTAAATTAATTTTTGGTTTAGTCATAATATACTCCTTATCTTTATTTAATATATCATAAATATCTTGCATATAAGAAATACCCCTCATAATTAATTTAAAACGTATAATATTTTTTTAACAAAGTTTTATCTTGTGCTAATTTTCTCTTTAATCTCTAAAAAATTGCAATAGGAAAACTTATCTTTATACTAAAAAATTTTTCAAATCAGAAAGTTTTTATTAATCTATAAAAATTTTATAAGTCATAAAATTATTTTTAATCTATAAAATTTTACAAAAAATAAAAGCCCTCTCGAGCTTTTAAAGTTTATAATTTTTTATAAGACCATGGATAAAAATTCCTTTGCCCTCTTAGTTTTTGGATTTGCAAAAAATTCCTTTGAATCTTCATCTTCTGCTATGACGCCCTTGTCCATAAAGAGAACCCTATTGGATACATCTCTTGCAAAACCCATCTCATGAGTTACCACAAGCATAGTAAGCCCTTCCTTGGCAAGCTCTTTCATTACATTTAAAACTTCATTTACCATCTCTGGATCAAGTGCAGAAGTTGGCTCGTCAAATAGGAGAACTTCTGGGTTCATGGAAAGTGACCTTGCAATTGCAACTCTTTGCTTTTGTCCTCCAGAAAGTGATGTTGGCTTTGCATCTTTGAAGGCATACATACCAACCTTTTGTAAAAATTCTTCTGCAAGCTTTACTGCCTCATCACGAGATTTTTTTAAAACTTTTACCTGTCCTATTACACAATTTTCAAGGACACTCATATTATTAAAGAGGTTAAAGGATTGAAATACCATGCCAACCCTTGTCCTGTAATTATTTATAGAGATGTCATCTAAAATATTTTCTCCATGATATTTTATTTTACCTCCATCAGGCTCTTCCAAAAGGTTTATACATCTAAGAAGTGTTGACTTTCCTGAGCCAGATGAACCAATAATTGAAACAACTTCGCCCTTTTCTACTTTAAAATTTATATCCTTTAAGACTGAATTGTCTCCAAAACTTTTTTCCAAATTTTCTATTTCAAAAATGTATTCCATCTCACACCTCTTCTTCTACTTCTATGACTTCAGCTGTTGACTGTGAGCCATAAATCTTGTAATGTCCATCTCCGTCCATTTTCTTTTCCACAAACTTCATTGCTTGGCTCACTGTTATAGTTAAAACAAGATATATTAAAGCTGTGATAAAGAAAACTTCGAAGTATCTTAGATAAGTCCCCGCTGCCGATTTTGAAATAAAGAATAATTCTGAAACAGAAATTACATTTAAAACAGATGAATCCTTTATGTTTACAATAAATTCATTGCCCACAGATGGAATTATGTTTCTAACAGCTTGTGGAAGTACAACTTCTGTCATAGTTTGCCAATGAGTCATTCCTATGGAAAGTGCTCCTTCAGTTTGACCCTTGTCTACAGAAATAATTCCCCCTCTAATAATTTCAGCCATATAAGCTCCAGTATTTACAGATACAATTATAAGGGCTGAAGGCATGGCTGCCATGTTTAAATTAAAATATTGAAGGGAGCCATAATAAAACATCATAGCTTGTACCATCATTGGAGTTCCCCTAATTACTTGAATGTAAACTGTGATTATGGCATTTACAATTTTTAGAAGTCCCCTCTTAAAGGCTGATGATTTTTTATTTACTTTTATTGTTCTTACAATTGCTATTAAAAGACCTATTAAGAAACCAATCAATGTGCCAACAACGGCAATTATAATGGTATTAATAGTTCCCTCAACAAAGAGGGAACCATATTCCTTTATTAAAAATCTAATCCATCCAAAAAAACTTTCTGGCATCTTTTTTCTCCTATATTTTATTCGCTAAGTGGTTGATTAGCTACTGCATCTTCCATTATGCTTTGTCTTTCTTCTTCAGAAATTTTTGAAAGTGCATCATTAACTTTATTTAAAAGTTCTTCATTACCTTTTTTAACACCAATGGCAATTGATGTATCTTCAACAGTTGCCTCAAATCCATTTCCTTCTTCAAATTCTACAAAAGTTAAATCATTATTTGCAGAAGTAGCAGAAACTGCTCCTGGTCTTTCAGAAACATATCCGTCAATCTTTCCACTTCTAAGAGCAACTACCATTGCTGGGAAAGTTTCAAGAGCTGTTGACTTATTTACTCCTTCGATTTGGTCAATTACTTCATAATGGAAAGTGTTAAGTTGTCCAGTTATATTTGCACCCTTAAAATCTTGAAGTGACTTTGCATTTGCATAAGGCGAATCTTTTTTAACTACAATTACAAGGTCTGATGTGTAATAAGTGTTTGAGAAGTCAATAGTTTCTTTCCTTTCAGCAGTTGGGCTCATGCCTGCGATAATTAAATCAATCTTTCCTGAAGTAACTGCAGGAGTAAGACCATTCCATTCAGTTTTTACAATTTCAAGTTTCTTGTCCATAGATTCAGCAATTTTCTTTGCGATTTCAACATCATAACCACCAGCGTAACCACCAGATGCAATTGGATAGCCATGTTCCTCACCAGTTTGTGTCCAGTTAAAAGGTGCATAATCACATTCCATTCCAACTTTTAAAGTGTCAGAATCTGCTGGTGCAGCAGCTGCGCCTCCATCACCCTTTGGATTACAAGCTGTTAAAAACATTGTGCTTGCTAAAGCGCCTACAAGTAAAACTTTTGCTACATTCTTTCTTAAATTCATGATATACCTCCGTAAATTCTCGGTGGCTATAAAAAGTAATAAAAAAAAACAGTCTGGAAAACCAAACTGTTAAAGATGTCTAATAAAATATAAGACAAAGTATTTAACTTTAGATAGCTCCCCACATATTTGTGACAGTCATGCAAATATTGTTTGCATGCCCAGCATATTAACTTACCATTAATACACTTCGGCGAAATTTCCTTTCATCTTTCTTCGTCGCATGGTCTTGCTCCAAAAGACTACTGATAAAGTTCGCACCTCTATCGTATTTTTCAATACAATGTATTTAATTGTTTCATCAATTATATATATGAGAATTATAAAAGTCAAGCACTTTTTTAATTTTTATTGAACTTTTTGTTTTTCGCGTAAAATTATAAAATCTAATTAATAAAATATCTAAAATTTTTCTCCATAAATAATAAAAAATAAGACTCCACTAGGGAGCCTCATTATCTTGAATTTATTTCCACATATCAACTTCTGAAGTTGAGTTTAGTCTTTCTCTGTTGTGAGTGTTTGCTGCGTCAAGAATGTTGTAGTAAGCCCAGAATCCTTCATTTACATCTGAAAATTTATTTAAAGCTGATTTATTAACATTATTAAGTGAATTTGCTGTTGTGTTTCTGTTAAATACAGAGTTTAAAATTGTAACAGCTTCTGCTCTTGTAATTTTTGCATTTGGCTTGAAGCTTCCATCAGGGTAACCACTTACATTTTTGTTGCCATTTAATTTGTCAATTGCGTCCTTTGCCCAGTGGTCTTTAACATCTTGGAAGTCAGAAGAAGATTTCTTTTCAGTCTTAACATATCCAGAAATCATTTGTGCAAATTCTGCTCTTGTAATACTTTCATTTGGCTTAAATGTTCCATCAGGATAACCAGAGATTAGTCCCTTTGCAACAACATAGTTAATTGCCTTTGAATACCAATTGTCACTTGCATCAGAAAATCTTGTTGCTGAGCTTGTGCCAAAGTCAGCACCACCATTTAAAAGTGTAGCAAACATTTGAGCTGCTTCTGCTCTTGTAACATTTGCTTGTGGTTTAAATGTTCCATCAGGGTATCCCTTGATGTAAGAAATTGCTTTAACTTCTTCAACTGCATTCTTTGTAACCTTGTATTCAATCTTAGAAATGTTTCCTGATTTATCTTTAGCTTCAACCTTTATAGTTTCGCCAGCAATTAAGGCTCTGTCCAAAAATACAGTAAATACTCCAGAATTATTTACAGTGATATTTCCAAGTTTTCTGTTGCTTGCATCATAAACTGTAATTTCATCTTCTGCATTTGCAGTTCCCTTTACAAGTTTTTGACCTTCAAGTGCTTCTGTAATCTTGAATTTTTTATTTTCAACAGTTTTTGAATCTGTGTAAAATTTTAAATCATTAACTTCTCTGTCATAGATACTATCGCTTAATGTTGCTGAGAAATATGAATTTTTGTCAGTTCTAAAGTTTCCAATTTGTTTGCCGCCAAGATAAACTCTTATATTTTCAAAAGGATGGTTTTTGATATATCCTGTCAAAGTTCTTCCAACAAGTCTTAAATCTGTTGCAGAAACTTTTGTGCCAGTGATGTTTCTATAGTTGTCGTTTTTAATTTCAACTTCTCTTGATTCATTTAATCCATCTCTTGCTACTACAGAATAAGTTTCTCCTTCTTTAAGATCTACCTTAATCTTAAAATCACCTCTATTATCTGCATATCCTATTCTTTCATATCCTCTGTCATAGCTATATCCATATCCATATCTTGAACTAACTCTCTTTATATATATGTCAGCTTTTGCAGAAGTATAACCTGTCAAATATGTTCCATCATATCTTACACTTGAAAGTGAAAGAGTTTCGTATCTTCTTTTTCTTTCAGCTTCTTCTCTTTCTCTCTTTTCTCTATCTTCTTTTTCTTTTTTTAATCTATCCGCTTCTTCTTTAGCCTTTCGAGCTTCTTCTCTTGCTTTTTCAGCTTCTTTTATTGCTTTTTCTTTTTCTTCTCTTGCTTTCTTTTCAGCTTCTGTTTCTGTTTTTCCAGCTTCTCCTGTTCCTGTATTTCCAGATCCACTTCCTGTGCCTGGATTTTGAGGGTCGGTTACTGCTGGGGGAGTAGTTTGTCCTTGTGTATTTGGTTCGTCATTATTTGCAAAAGCAGATACAGGTATTGATGCTGCTAATACTCCTGCAAGCGCAAGTGTTAAATATTTCTTACTATATGGTTTCATTTAATAATTTCCTCCTAAATAAAATATCTTTTTTTACTATGTTATTGAGTTTAAATCTCTTTTGTGATAAAAAAGTGATAAGAATTAGATATTTAGCCAATTTAATATTTTCTTAACAATTTGTAACAGTCTCGACATAAAAAGGACCTGCCTCAGCAAGTCCTCTATCAATTTAATTATTTAACTTTTACAGACAAATCATCAGCCTCTACGCCAACTAAAATAGTATCTCCATCCATGACATCGCCCTTAATAATCATCTTTGAAATTTTTGTCTCAAGAGCGTGACCAATATATCTCTTAACTGGTCTTGCACCATATTGTGGACTAAAGGATGCCTTTAGAATAAATTCTAGGGCAGAATCTGTAACTTCAATTTTAATTTCTCTGTCTTCAAGTTTTCTTTCAACTTCTTTAATGCTTTGTTTGATGATGTCGAAAATTTCATCTCTTTGAAGTGGTTTAAATAAAACTACTTCGTCAACTCTATTTAAAAATTCAGGTCTAAAGGTACTTCTAAGGTCACGCATTACTTCTTCTCTTGAGTCTTCAGTTATTTGTCCGTCAGGACCAATTCCATCAATTAAGAAATGGGAGCCAATATTTGATGTCATAATTATAACTGTGTTTTTAAAGTCCACAGTTCTTCCTTGGTTGTCAGTAAGTCTTCCGTCATCAAGAACTTGTAGAAGAATATTAAAGACATCTGGATGAGCCTTTTCGATTTCATCAAATAAAATTACTGAATAGGGTTTTCTCCTTACAGCTTCAGTAAGTTGTCCGCCTTCATCATAGCCAACATATCCTGGAGGAGAACCAACAAGTCTTGACACAGAGTGTTTTTCCATGTATTCAGACATATCAATTCTAATTAGATTTCTCTCATCATCGAAAAGAGTTTCTGTAAGAGCCTTTGCAGTTTCAGTTTTACCAACACCGGTTGGTCCCAAGAAAATAAAAGACCCAATAGGTTTATTTCTATCTTTAAGTCCTGCTCTCGCCCTTAAAACAGCATCAGAAACAACTTCAATTGCCTTATCTTGACCAATTACTCTCTTGTGAAGAATATCTTCTAAGTTAAGAAGCTTTTCTCTTTCAGTTTTATTTAATTTTTCAACAGGAATTCCTGTCCATCTGCTTACAACATAGGCGATTTCATCTTCTGTAACTTCTTCCTTAACCATAGAAGATTCATCTTTCTTTTCTGATTCTTTTTTTGCAAGTTCTTCCTTTAATTTTGGAAGAGTGCCATATTTTAATTCAGAAAGTCTTTCTAAGTCGTAATTTCTTTCAGCTTCTTCAATGGCATGATTTGTATCTTCAATTTTTTTCTTGATCTCCTTAGTTGAATCAAGTTCTTTCTTTTCAGCTTCCCATTTTGATTTCAATCTGTCAAATTCTGCCTTTTCTTCAGAAAGTTCAGCTTGAAGTTTTTTAAGCCTTTCAGCACTTGCATCATCAGTTTCCTTTTTTAGTGCTTGGTTTTCAATTTCAAGTTGCAAAATTTTTCTTCTAACTTCATCAATTTCTGTTGGCATTGAGTCTATTTCTGTTCTTAGCATTGCGCAAGCTTCATCCATTAAGTCTATGGCCTTATCTGGCAAAAATCTATCAGTTATATATCTATCAGATAAAGTTGCGGCAGCAATTACTGCAGAGTCAGAAATTCTTATGCCGTGATAAATTTCATATTTGTCCTTTAAACCACGAAGAATTGCAATTGTATCTTCAACAGTAGGCTCTTTAACCATGACTTTTTGGAATCTTCTTTCAAGAGCTGGATCCTTTTCAATATATTTTCTGTATTCATCAAGAGTTGTTGCACCAATTGCATGAAGTTCTCCACGAGCAAGCATTGGCTTTAAAAGGTTTGATGCGTCCATAGCGCCATCAGTTTTTCCTGCACCAACAATATTGTGAATTTCGTCGATGAATAAAATTATGTCGCCTTCAGATTTTTTCACTTCATTTAGGACAGCCTTTAATCTCTCTTCAAATTCACCACGATATTTTGCCCCAGCTATTAGAGCTCCCATATCTAGAGAGAAGACAGTTTTATTTTTAAGTCCTTCAGGCACATCTTCAGACACAATTCTTTGAGCAAGTCCACCAGCTATGGCAGTTTTACCAACTCCAGGAGGACCAATTAAAACCGGATTGTTCTTTGTTCTACGAGATAAAATTCTTATAACATTACGAACTTCTTCATCACGACCAATTACAGGATCAAGCTTGCCATCACGAGCAAGTTCAGTTAAATCTTGTCCGTATTTTTTTAAGGCGTCATAAGTTCCTTCAGGATTATCTGTAGTAACATGTTGATTGCCCCTAATTTTTTTAAGAGCATTTAGAAAACTATCAGCATCAATTTTATGTTTGTTAAAGATTGAAGATGAATCAGTTCCCTTCATGTTTAAAAGTCCAAGATAAATGTGCTCAACAGAAAGATATTCGTCGCCCATTTTTTTCATAAAGTCTTCTGCCTTTTGGAAAAGCTCTCTATAAGAAGAGTCGGCATATACTTCTGCACCTGATTGTTTAGGAAGTCTTTCAATAACCTTTAAGAGTTCACTTTTTATCATGTCAGGATTTTTTTCCATATAAGTTAAGACCCTTGGTATAAGTCCTTCTTTGTCATTTAAAAGTGCATAATTTATGTGAATTTCTTTTACCTCAGGATTGCCGTATTCCTTCGCAATATTATATGCGCCTTGAACGGCTTCAAGGGATTTTTGAGTAAATTTTTCAAAATTCATAAAAACACCTCATTTACATTTTATTTATTTAAATTTTGTAATTCTTTATATAATTTTATTTGATCATCAGATAATTTCTTTGGATTTATGATATTAAAGATAACATAGAGGTCGCCCACCTTGCCCTTTAAATCTTTAAAACCCTTGGAAGGAATTCTCATTTTATTTCCTCCAACAAAACTTTCTGGAATTTTTAATTTTAATTTGCCATTTAAAGTTTCCACAGTCTTGCTGCTGCCAAGAGCCGCATCCCATGGATAAATATTTTCAGTCTTAATAATGTCAAGTCCATCTAGGACAAGATCCTTTTGGTCGCGAATATTAATCTTAAAGAGAATATCTCCAGGAAGACCAAACTTTTCGCCATTGACCTTAATCTTTTTGCCACGAGTGATGCCCTTTGGAATTTTTACAGCAACGTCATATTCCTTATTATTGTAAGTAAGGCTCACATTTTTCGTAGTTCCTTCATAGGCATCCCTAATTGATATAGAAAGCTCAGATTCAAACTTGTTTCTGGACTTGTTGGAAGACTTGCCTCTTCCTCTTCCAGACAAATCTCCAAAAATATCATTTATATTAAAGCCACCAGAGAAATTTCTCCCTCCGCCAGACCTTGATGAGCCGAAAATGGTTTCGAAGAAGTCAGAAAAATCTGCGCCACTTCCACCAGTAGTATAAGTGTAACCATATTGAGAAGGGTCAAAATCATATCCAGAGCTAAAGTCATAATTAGAGCCAAAAGTATCATATTTTTTTCTCTTATCCGCATCAGACAAAACCTCATAAGCTTCAGAAACTTCCTTAAACTTCTCTGCTGCAGCCTCATCTCCTTGGTGTAAATCTGGATGATATTTTTTTGCCAATTTCCTATAGGCTGATTTAATCGCCTTTTCATCTGCATCTTTAGAAACTCCAAGGATTTCATAATAATCTTTGTATTTCAATTTGTAACCTCCTCATATCTATTTAAAATCAAATTACTCTCTAACTTAATTATATCCAAATTTTCTTAATTTATTATATTGAAAGTTTGTTTATAAAATTAATAATTTGACTAATTTTATTATTAATATATATCTTAAAATTTTGCTTTTGCTTTGCTTTGCTTTGTTTTGCTTTGTTTTGTTTTGCTTTGCTTTGCTTTGTTTGTTTTGTTTTGCTTTGTTTGTTTTGTTTTGTTTTGTTTTGCTTGTTTTGTTTTGTTTTGCTTGTTTTGTTTTGTTTTGTTTTGCTTGTTTTGTTTTGTTTTGCTTGTTTTGTTTTGCTTTGCTTTGTTTGTTTTGTTTTGTTTGTTTTGCTTTGTTTTGTTTGTTTTGTTTTGCTTTGTTTGTTTTGTTTTGCTTTGTTTGTTTTGCTTTGCTTTGTCTTTGCCCTCGCCCTCGACTTCGGCTTCGGCTTCGGCTTTCTAGGCAAAATTTCAAAAATCAAAAACTTTGTCAAAGTCCTCAAATTTTCTTTGACTATCTTTGACTATTTAATTATACAATATCGTTAGCACTCTTGCAAGTACTCTGCTAATTATTTTTTTAAACTTTTTATAATCATAACCACAGGCTAAGCCGGTGGTTTGTTTTG
>NZ_HE610718.1:597591-706599 GCF_000321025.1 Peptoniphilus senegalensis JC140 | reverse complement strand
AAAAAAACTGTCAGAATTAACTGACAGTTCTAAAACTTATTCAAATATTTCGTCCAATTTCTTTTCCAAATTTCTCTCTTTAGCATATTTTAGAGAATCTAATTTTTTCAAATTGTGCTTTTCTATTTTAAGGTCATCATTAAATCCCAAAATATAATTTGTCGCTATCCTATAAATAATTTCTGTAGGCGCAAGACCATAGACTTGCTTTGCAAAAATATGATTAAGCCTATCACTAGCTTTTGGATAAATTTCCTTCATCCTTTCACTTCTATAAAGCCTCTTCACTATTTCAGTAATATAAAGACCTGACTTCATGTATAAATCTATAAAAGTCTTGTCTGGATCGTCAAAGCAGCCAGGATTTTCCTTTTCCAAATAATCCACCATTTCAATTACAATTTTCTTTGGAGTAAAAATTTGATTAGTTTTTTGAGGTGGAATGTAGTCGAAGATATCTTTTTTATTATTCTCGTCAAAATAATTTGCAAGCTCTCTCTTCTTGTTCAAAAACTCTTTAACAGCGTCATCAAAAACAATTTCATCAAATAGCTTGCCCTCAAAATCTTCTTCCTTACCACTTGCCTCGTTAAAATATTTTCCACCGTCACGCAAAAACCTAAATTCATGGAGAGAAATACTTGTAACTTCTTTAAAAACATCATCGGGAATTATTTTATCAAAATTCATAAGATTAGTTTCACTAGAACCATAAGCCATGAGAAAAGATGGAATTGTTCTGGCAAATCCTCTAAGATTATCCCTAATCTCGTCTTCCTTGCCCTTCTTTTCCTCTCTCTTCTTTTCAGTTTCCACTTCACGAGTAATAGTTTCAGTAGAGCCACTTAACAAGTCTGCATCTGCCATTTTCTTTTTAATTTCATCTAACATTTTTTCATTATTTAATTCAATCTTTTTTTCATACTCTTCATTTATTTTTGTAACTTCAGCAGAACTTTTAGCCTCTTTAATTTTTTCATCTTTTTCTGAATTAATTAAGTTGTCCTCAATTTTCCAATTGCTGTATTCCTTTTGGATTATCTTTTCAGTAGAATCATTTAACTTGTTTTCAATGCTTCTCACAGTGGACTTTTTGATTTCATTTCCATAATCAGCCTTTACAGCGTCTATTAAAATACTATTTCTTGGCTCAGCAAAAGTCTTCTTTAAGATTTCGATATCCTTCTTCTCGTCTTTAAAAGACAAAGACCCTTCATGAACAGGACCAAATTTAACATCGCCAATAGTTTCTTTTACATCATCAAAAATCTTCTTGCCAAAAATTTCCCTTGACCTGCCAATAATTTTTTCATCAGGAATATTTACCTCTCCATTTTCATCAAGGTCTAAATCACTGGCAGTATTTTCGTCGATGCTAACAGGTTTAAAGTCGCGACCCTTGTCCATCTTGTCGATAATATTTTTAACTGCCTCTGGAGCGCCAAAAATATTTGAGATGTTTTTAAATAAGAAGTTTGACATAAATCCACAGTTTACAACTTCCTTGGCATAAATCCTTCGTGGAGTAATTAAAACTTTTTCAGCATCAAGAGGAATCATCTCCCCATCTTCATCTTCACCATAAACTGGGAAGAAGTTCAAGAGTTCCTTAACTTGTGATTTTCTCCTATCAGAATCACCTCTGCCCCTTGAAGTTTCAGAAGAAAGATCATTGGCAAACTCTTCGAAAATAGCTAAAGTTCTCGCTGGGTCAAAGTCAAATACATAGGCATTTTCCTTTCTGAGAGTCTTTCCATCTTCCACAAAAAGGCATGGATTTTGGGACCTAAAGGCAGCCTGCATGTATAGAGATGGACTCTTCACATTGCTAAGCATTAAAACACCAGTCCACTCTGGGATTGTGATGCCAGTAGTAAGCTGACCAACAGAAAGAGTAATAGTCTTGTCATTTTCCCTTATAGCTTTTACAACCTTGTCATAGGACTTTTCAACCTCTTCATCGTCATCAAGCTTTCCATCTCCAGCAGCAATTACAATTTCATAATCGCTAAAGACAGGATTTTCTCTAAGCTTTTTCCCCATAGCCTTGGCAGAGTCAACCCTATCCATGAGCCAAAAAGTATGATTTAATTCCTTCCTAAGTTCTGGCGTAGAGAAGGGGAACTTCTCCATAGAAGTCAAGGCATCTAAAAACTTATCAACATCATCTTCATAATAAAACTTGCCATTTTCGCGAGTTTTAAAAAATTCATTTAAATCAAAGGCATAATTTTCCCACTCGCCATCAATTTCTATGCCCTCTTTTATATTATCCCTAACAATTTCTGACATCTGGTAAGTAAAAAGATTTAACTTTGGCAAAGGATAATAAGGATTTTCTTCTTCACTGGCAGTGTCCCAATCCCTCTTTGCCCTTTGCTCATCAGCATAGGTCCAGTTGTAAATAGCATCTTGAGGGAACTTGTCATTGGCAAGAGCCTTAAAAGGCGTGCCAGAAAGATGTAGAGTATAATTTCTGTCAATATTATCAAAGGCAATATCAGTCTTATAAGTATCAACACCCTCGTGGGCCTCATCAATAATTAAAATATCCCAAAGAATTCCTATCCTATTGCCATTTTCATCTCGTCTGTTGCTAAGTTCCTTTAACTTATCAAGACTTGGATCGCCACCAAAGTACTTGGATCCCTTGATATCTTGAAGACTTACAAACTCAATAGTCCCTTTAACCTTATCAATATCAAGACCAACAAAATCTTCTCTTGAAATAACATGCTTTTTGCCATCAAGGGCAGCAACATGGCTGACAAAATAATAACCAGAATTTGCCCCCACAAACTTGAGGTAATCTTCGTACCAAGAATTGGCAATGGCAGGTCTATTAGTGACAATCAAAATATTTTTTAACCCCATCTTCATGCACAAGTCATAGGCGGAAATAGTCTTGCCAAACCTTGGCTTGGCATTCCACAAAAATTCCCCATGCAAATTATTTTTAAAATATTCAATTGTCTTTTCTACAGCATCATCTTGTTCCCTGCGCAGTGCATAGGGTATTGGGTCCTCATTGGACTCAAGGACACCCTTGTTCTCCCTAAAATCATTAAAATAATTTTTGGCAAGATTGGGATCAATCTCGAACCATTCAGTACCAGTCTTTCTCTTTACGCCAAGCTTATTTAAATAACCGTGGAAGTCCTTGTCCGTAAAAGTCTCATAACTCCCCTCATAGAGGGCATTCTTGTGCCACTTCAAATCGTACTTAATGCCAGCAGTTTGAGTTTGCTCCCTAATTCTCGTCTCCACATCTCTTTCAGTAAAGCCAATTTTAGTCCAGCCCTCGTGGTAGGAAATGCAAGGAGTAGTGTAGGCGTAACATTGTGGAATAACTTCTCTAGTAGTTTTAATATTAATCATACCTATTCCATCTCCTTAACATTTTTTTCAATAAAATCAATTTCTTCTTGGCTCAATCCATATTTCTTGTATAATTGTTGATCAATTTCTGGAATAGACTTAGACCAGTCAATGTCAGACTTATTAGTAAAGTCTTGCATTGGCACTTTTGACCAGGTTTCTTTAGTTTTATTATTTTGTGTAACCTTTTTTATTCCTAGCATCGCTCTTGCGAATTTACTTTTAATATACTTGAAACAAGCCTCTGCTTCCGCATAAGTTTCAAAATTCCCGATGCTTATAAAGGTTTGAGTATGCCCGATTAGGGGTTCCCCGATTAGGGGTGTGCTTAAAACCTCACCTATGGCACCTGAGCCATTCGCAGCTGGCAGAATGACCTTGTATACGTGGAGGTTCCCGTTATCTTCTATAAAGTCCTTTAAAACCCATTTATTAACTCTCTCGTTGTTCTGGCGACCAACGATTTGTATATAATCTTTTGACTTTTTATCACTTTCAATTTTATCGTGAAAAATTTCTTCTAATGTATCAAATATCGAGGACACTAATCTTCGTTCTTTTCCATTACTTCCTAATCTTTTTAATAAGTCTTTATAATTATCTTCAATATAATTTAGATTTAGTTTATTTTGAACATACATTAAATCTCCTATTCCAAGATTTTTCTTTCCTTCTTTCGTTTCAACCTTTTTCAAAATTGATCTTAGTTCATCAAAAGGAGTAAAAGTATCAATGCATCCAAAATTCTTATTAATGTCTCTATAAGATATTGCTACACCACCTTTAATGTCAGTTCCAGGAAATATTCTTTCACTATCTTGAATAAATTTTAAAATTTTAAAATGAGGGTCATTTAACATTTTTTCATTCCATACTCTCGGTGTAGATCCAACATTAAATAAAAATCTAGCTGGAGTTATTAATAAATTCCTTTCAGCTATTTTAAATGAATTATCCATAAAGATATTATATAGAGCATCACTTCTATTTCTCTTGTCATTATCTTCTTGATAAGGTGGATTGCCAATTACAAAATCAAATTTTTTCATTTCTTTCTCCTTATAATCTATAAATAAATAAGATTTATTCCCTCTCCAATCTTTTATCCTACAATAAGTTGTTTCTTCTCCATCCTCTTCTTCCAGTCCTCCACTTAAGAGGTCAAAAAAGTTCATCTGCCTTATGTCTTCCTTGGCTGCCCCAAAGGGAACCATGTCCGTCAGTCCGTCCATTTGCCAAATATTCCAAGAAATAATATTGGCAAGATGAAGCAAGGTTTTTTTGTCTACTTCTTCCTTCCACCTGTCTTCAAAATATTCTACAAAAGTCATTAAAATGTTAACTCTGGCAATTAAGAGATTGTCCCCCTGATATTCAAAGCCATAGGTGCTCTCTATTGCCTTTGTCGCCCACTCTATCCATTCATCCTTCCTACATGTATTTTCATTTACGATTCTCAGTTTCCTATCTAGTATTCCAATTCGATTTATTATTTCAATTTTTTCTCCAGTGGAAACATCGTATCTTGAAACTAAATATGGCGCCTCGCCACAAGTTATCTCTAGCCGTCTTGAGTCAACATATTTCTTCCAATTTTTGCCTTCTGGGAATTTTATTTTTTCGATCACCGGCTCCCAGGTCTCGCCCTTTTCTATGTTGAAGATATCTTTTTTTTGGAACCACTCTTGGTCCAGATAGTTATTCATTTCATTTACTATCCAGCCTGGAGTGAAGACCTCAGCCTTTTTTCTCGTCCTGTCAAGCTGTGCCTCTTGGCTCTTTAGGACTCTTGTCATAAGTCGAAAGCCGCTTTGGAAAATTATCTCTGTGATTTCGCTTTTGTCGTCAAATTCTCTGCCAAAGTGTTCGAAGGTATTTGTCGCCCATATTATATTTTTTTTAGTGGTCTTATCCTGTAAAAGTTTTTTCAGTGTCAGCTTTATTGGATAAAGATCGAAATCTATTAGTCTTGACATTTATTTCCTCATTCGTTTGTATTCTCTCTTTCTCTATTGTATCATCTTTGACTTTTAAATTAAATTAAAGTGTAAATCTAGTAAATTTTTTTAAATTTTTTGTGAATTTGTAATTTTTTACGGAAATTTTTCCATTTTTTTCTATTTTTTATGAATTTTTTTATTTTTTTATAAATTTTTTGCCTTTTTTTAGTTTTTCATCAGTCTTTTGGTGGTTTTTTTCATTTTTTTTTGTGATTTTTTAAAAATTCTTATTTTTTCGTGAAATTTTTTTATTTTTTATTGTACTTATGAATTTATTATGCTAAACTTATAACAGATTATTTAATACACTTTTTTAATTAATTTCCTTTTACACGCCGAGATATGCTCGGCAATTTTTTTTGCCCTTTTTTAATTAAAAGTGGTTAACTTATTGTTGCAATTTAGAAAAATTTAATTTATAAAACTCTTCAAAATTTTTGCAAAAAATATGACGTCTTGGACAAATCCACCACGTCATATTTTTAATTTATTTACTTTTAATTTTTGCGAAAACTTTAAGGCTCATCTCTTAAGTGTCCCACTCTAAAAATAATATTTCTCCCTTTTCTTCGTCTATTATTATGGCGACAAAATTCCCATACATATTTTCAAAAACATTATCAGAAGTTGCTTTGAAGTAAATTTCATTATTCAAATCAATAGATGTGTCAAAGCCTCTCTTCTTAACTGCATTGAAACAAGTAGAAATTTGAGAAATTATATTTTCATCATTTTGAACTTTATAATCTTTAAGTTCATTTTTTATATCTTTAATCTCACTTTTATCTACAGAAAATAAAATTGCAGCCTCTCCGTCTCCGTGAAAGTCTGGCTCTTTATAAAGCTCTCTTACTCTCTTCACGCTTTTAGGAAAGCTTATTCCAAATTCATTTTCTACTTCCTTTACTGACTGGTCCCTATTGTCTGAAAGTAAAAATAAAAGAGGAATAGCTGTCAGAAAAATTATAGACATAATAATTAAAATTCTTTTAAATTTTTTATCACTCATCTTTATCTCCTTGGTACCTTAAAATATCTCCAACATCACAATTTAAAACTCTGCAAATTTCTGAAAGTGTGGAAAATCTTATTGCCTTTGCCTTATTTGTCTTTAAAATAGATAGATTGGCAATAGTTATGCCAACTTGATCAGACAACTCTGTAAGAGACATTTTATTTTTTGCAAGTTCCACGTCTAAATCAACAATTATTTTTCCCATAAAACACCTCAAATCGTCAGTTCATTTTCCTCTTTCAGTATAATTCCTTCTTTTATCAAGTCGCACAAAAGAAGAAAAATTTGTGCAATTAGCATTGCAACAATTGCCCCTCCTATAAAAATTAGGTTGGTAATTGAGCCATCTAAGTTAAAATTTGTGTAAATTATAGAAAGAATTGCCAAGAAAAAAATTCCTATAAAGGAGAGGGCAATGACTTGAAGGTCAAATAACATAGATCTCTCAAAAATTTTGTCTTCCCCATATTTTTTCAGTGCAAAAATTCCAAATAAAATTGCAAGAATTAAGGAAAAAATTATTCCTTCGCACAAAAATAACATGGGATACTTCATATTCATAAACATTGGATAAATTTTTGCCATAAAACTAGACATCTTGATAAGTCCATAAAATGCTCCTGCTAAAATTATTATGGCTATAAGCAAAAGTGCTCCAATAAATTTTACTCGTAAAGATTTCATAATATCCTCCTTTGTCACGAGTATAACACAGCGTTTTATGTTTTACAATAATTATTTGTCGTTTTTCAATAAATTATTGGGCTTTTTGAATTTTTATTCTTACAATTTATTTCTTGACAAAAATATTTTAAGACATAAAAAAAGTCTGCAGGAAAACCCACAGACCTTTTTAGGAGAAGATTCTTATGTTTTATTTTGCCTTAACTTGTGCCTTTAAAGCAGCAAGTTCTTTCTTCATTTCTTCAATTTCTTTTTTAAGAGCTGCATCAACTTCAACTTTTGCTTTTTCTTCTTTTAATTTTGCAACTTCTTCTTTAAGTGCCTTGATTTCTTTTTCAGATTCATTCTTTATTCTTGTAACTTTTCTTTCTAGGCTTGACTGAGCTTTCTTTTCATCGTCAAGTCCCTTAGTAAGTCCTTCAACTTCGCCCATGAATTTTTCTGCATCGCTAGCAGTTGCAATTGGAAAATCTTTTAATCTTTCTGCGACTTTTTCCATGTAAGATTCTTTATTTTTTTCCACAATGTCTAAAACTTCTTGTGCTTTTTCTTTGTATTCATTAGAATTTACAAGTTCTTTATAGGCTTTTTCAAAATTGCTCATATAGAATTTGAAGAAGTCTGCGAAGTCTTCAAGTGATGCTTCTGTTTCAAGCCCTTCTATATATGCTTTTTGTGCTTTTATGGCTGCTTCTTGATTTTTCTTTTCAAGGAATAAATTAAAATCTAATAGTTTAAGTTCAAGTTCAAGATAATTTTCTAATTCTTTCTTAGATTTTTCTTTTTCCTCTGGACTAACACCAACAGTTGGCATTTCAAAGATTTTATCCAAAATTCCTTGATAAAATTCCTTTACATCATCAACCAATAGTTCAGGTCTGTTTTTTATTGCATTTTCATAAAATTCAATTGATTTCTTTGAATTTTCAATAGCAGGTTTTATAAATTTTTCTAAATTAAAGTTTTCAAGAATTCTGTAATAGCTATCTGGAATTAGTTTGTAGAAATACTTTTTAGACATTTCAACTAATTCATCGCTATAAAGTTCAAATAACTCAATTAATTTGTTTTGAGCTGAAACAAGATCTAAGTCCTTATAAAAATCGCCATAAGCAAGGTAAAGTTTATTTAAAAATTCCATATTCTTATTGTAGCATTCCAAAGAATCTTTATAACCTGGTACTTGGGCAAAGAAATCTTTAAAATTATTTTCAAATTTGTCGTTAATTTCTCTATAATCCTTGAAAAATTCCATTGGATTTTTGAAATTATTAACAAACATATTTGCACCAAAAGGTTTAAAATCTCCAAACTTAAAAGATTCCATAAATTTGCTATATGCTTCTTTTTGATTTTCAAAAATATTTTTCTGCATCTTCATCATATCTTCAAAAAAGTTTCTATTTTCCATTTTTTCCTCCTCTTAATACCATTCCAATAGTATTCTTCAACAACATTTTGCTTTACTAGATTATAACGAGAAATTTCAATAAGGTCAAATAAGGACTAGCTTTTCCTCTTAAATAAATAAAAATTTTAAATACTTTTTACTTCATCTTGTTTTAAATCTTTTTGTATTATATTATTACCCAAGTAAAGAGATTATTATTTATATTTCGTAACATAATTTACTTTATTCAAACTTTTAGTAAATAAGTTCTTTTTATTTATAAAAAATGTTCATCCTTTGTCTGTTTTACAACCTTCCTTTATTAATCTCAACCACTATGTTATAATGTAATTAAGAAAAAATTTATGTAGGGGAGGACGTACATATTATGGAAAAACCTTGGGAGTTTGACGATTTTATATTTAATGGCGATGTGCTAAAAGGAATGACAAGAAAGGGCAAAGACAAAATCAAAAATGAAGAATTATTTGATATGGTAGTGCCTAGCGAAGGACCTGACGGAACTAAAATTAGAGTTATTGGAGAACAATGCTTCTTCAGAAGAAAACTTAATTCTGTTGTAATTCCTGAAACTGTTGAAGAAATTGGGTACGAAGCTTTTGGTGTTAATAACTTAACTGAAGTAGAAATTCCAGATTCAGTTAAAAAAATAGATGCTTACGCATTTTACAGAAACAAATTAACTGATGTTAAAATGCCTGAAAAATTAGAATTCATTGGCGACAATGCCTTTTCTCTAAATGCAATTGGAGAAATTGAAATTCCTGAAACAGTTGAATTTATTGGAGTAAGTGCTTTCTACAAAAACAAACTTACTGAAGTTAAATTACCTGAAAATATTAAGGAAATTGACATGTATGCTTTCAGAAAAAATAACATAATGGAAGTAGAAGTTCCAGCTGGAATGGAAAAATTAGATGACAGAGCATTTGAAGAAAATGTCCTAGTTAAAAGAGACTAATAAGAAATTTACAAAAGGCTGTTGCCCCTAATGCAACAGTCTTTTTATTTTACATAATTACTTTGGATCTATAATATCTATAAGCTACTATAACCTCCAAAGGATATTATAGATCTAAAAAAGGCGCCGATTATCAGGCGCCTTAAAATTTTATTCTATAAAATTTATTACATTCTATTAAGTTGAACCATTTCGCTAAATGTTTCAAGTTGAGTTTTAACTTGACCGAAGTCAGTCATTTGTTGGTCATAACCCATCTTAATTAGTGGAATGCCAGCTTTTTCATAAGCATTCTTTAATGATGGATATTCCATTTCTTCTGTATCATTAAATGTCATCATGAATACTAGACATCCGTCTGCATCGTTATCAAGTGCTAAGTCAACAACATATTTTGGTCTCTTCCAAATATCTGGGTCGTAAAGAATTGGATCTTCGTCCATTCTTGCAAATTGATCAGCTAGAGCCATGTATGGATCTTCTATTGAAGTATCTACATCAACTTTAAGTCCTCTTGATTCACTTGCAACATCATCTGCGACTACGCAAATGTTAAAGTTGTCAAGAACTTCAAGAAGTGCTGGGTTGTCAGTTATGATACCAGAAGTTACAACTCTTGGTCCTGTGCATTCTTCTTTTGGCATTGCCTTTAATGCTTCGATTAATTCTTTAAGCATCTTGTTGTGTTCATCTTTAAGCATGTGGTAAGAAGCTTTTAATACATTACATCTGTCAGATGCTTTAATAGTCTTTGAATAATCTCCAACTAATTTGATGAATTCTCTCTTTAAAGCTCTATTTTCGTTATATACTTCGAAAGCTTTCTTTAAGTTTTCATCAGTAATTTTAACGTCACATACTTCTTCTAATCTTTCAGCTGCTTGTTTAAAGATTTTAGCATTGTAAGTTTTACCAAAGTCTTCTTTTCTATGTTGAGCGTGGTTTAAAAATACCATTGGAATTTTTCTACCAACAGAAACTTTATAGTTTTGAGAGAATGGTCTTAGAGTATCATCAAGAGTGGTTACCATTGATGCACTAAGTCCGTCAAGAGAACCATCAAGACCCATTTCCAAACATCTTAATGCTAATGAATAGTAGAATGTTGGGAAATATTCTTTTGCCTTGTCAATAGGTCCTTGTCCGCCCCAAACTCCGTAAGGAACAAGTCCACCAGCATAAATAATTTCTTCAGGTGCGTAGTAAGGGAATACTCCGACAACTTTTTTACCTTCAGCAAGGTATTTGTCAATTTGTTCTCTTCCGTTTTCTGCTATATGTTTAAATTCTTTTAATAATTCTTTTATATCAGTCATTTTGCACCTCTATTAAATTGTAGTCTTAGACCAGTCAGTTTCTTTAGTGTTTTCGAAATTAGTGTAGATTTCTTCGCCCTTAGCGATTCTATCTGCTTTTCTTTCATTCATAATTTCTACTAAACCTTGAACTCTAGTCTTGTATTGTTCTTGTGAGAAGTTTCTTTCATCAGCTTGGTCACCGTCAAAGTGAACTACTGGAATGTCAAGGTCTTCTCTCCATCTTCTTTCGATTTCAGGCATTGCTCCTGACCATGGTTTACATGATCTATTGTAGTTAACAAGTGCTCCAGAAACACCATTTTCTTTAGCCATTGTTTCTCTCCATTCAACACCGTCTTCGATACATACTGAACAAGGTGCTTTACAGTAAGCTGCAGCCATTTCTCTAACCGTTGTATATTGGAAACCAAATGCTGGTGCATATACAACTGCAGTTACGTTAACGCCATTTTGTTTTAGTGGTTCAAACAAATGTCTAAGTCCTGGCCAGCAAGGAATTCCTTCAAATAGAATTCTGTGTTCTTCTGGGTATTCCCAAGTAGAAGTTCCTTCTTTAACAGATTGTTCATATTCAGCTGCTAGAAGTTCAAAGCCTTCAGCTGCATCAATTTCACATCTTGCAGCAACGATGTCTGCCATGTGGTTGAATAGGTCAAATCCAGAAAGTGGAGATGGTTCATAAGCCATGTAAGAACAAGCTTTAAGCCATGCAGCAGCTGTTCTATTAGCAATTTTACAAGCTTCTTCGAATTTCTTTTCATCAAATTTCTTACCAGTTAGTTTTTCAAGTTGGTGAATAGCATATTCGAATTGTCCCATTAAATAATCTACTTTTTCTTCTGGTACATCAACAGTATTTTGGAAAGGAATGTCAATCATAATCATTGGAATATTGTGCATTCTTGCAATGTTTTCGTACCATTTAGTCATCATGTTACAGATGTTGTTACAACAAAGAACGAAGTCTGGTTGTGGCATCTTTCTTGAGTCAGTTGGTTCTCCAGCTGCGTAAGCAAGAGAAATTCTTGCGTAACCACAAATATCGTTATCGTATCCCATATCTTCTGCAGTTTGGCAAAGTCTTAAACCGTCTTTTTTAGCTGCAGTAGTAGCTGCGTGGTTTTCTGGATATACTGCGTGTAGTCCAAATGCCTTTGCAAGTTCAATAGGGAATTTAGATGATGACCATCCAACTAATTCTCCTCTTTTTTTTGCATCCCATGCTGCACCATAAACTCTATCTACTACATTTCTAAGAGCTTGAGCAGCAGGAATATTTCCTTCGATTGGTCTTGGTTTTTTACCAGGTATTTTTTGAATTTCAGCCATAGTTTACCTCCTAAAATAAATTATGCATTAGCTTTTTTATCTTTTAATTTTTGCAATTTACATTTTTGATATCCAAATAGCGCCGCTCCAAGAGCACCATTTAGTTGACATAGTGGCGAAGTGTGTATTTTATGTCCCGTGTTTTCTTCAAGAGCTCTTACCATACCTTTATTAAGAGCAACACCACCTGTAAACACTACGTCATCATTTAATCCAACTCTCTTCGCAAGAGAACCTACCCTTGCAGCAATTGAGTCGTGAATCCCCTTAACTATATCTTCAATCTTCGCTCCACTTGCAAGTTGTGAAATAACTTCTGACTCAGCAAAAACTGTACAAGTAGAAGAAATACTTACATCTTTTGTAGATAATTTATCTAACTCTTCAAGCTTAGAAACATCAACTTCAAGAACTTTAGCGATTACATCTAAAAATCTTCCAGTACCAGCAGCACATTTGTCATTCATAATAAAGTTTTCAAGCATACCATTGTCTCCAATTTTTAGAGCCTTGGCGTCTTGTCCACCAATATCAATGATTGTGCGAACATTTGGAAATAAGAAGTAAGCACCCTTTGCGTGACAAGAAAGTTCAGACATTTGGAAGTCAGCTTCTTCAAGAGCTGTCCTACCGTAACCTGTAGCCATTACATAGGAAATGTCTTCCTTTTTCATGTTAGCATTTTTGAGAGTCTCACTAATTGTTCTTGATGGGCCACTTGTTCCAGCTCCAACATCAATAACAGAAGTTGAAATAATTTCCTTACCATCTTTTAAAATAATACTTTTTGAAGCAGTCGAACCAATGTCAACTCCCATTGTATAAATAGCTTCTGCCATACAATCTCCTCTTTATTTTAACATTAATATCTTACTCTTCTTAATTCTACTATACTTATGTATCTTTGTCAAAATAAGCCAAGCTAGAAACTAGAATTTACAAGGCTTGCAGAGCTTTTAAGCTTTACTATTTATTAGTTTTTTATTGTATTATTTACTTATCGTAAGTTAATCAATGACATACAAAAATATTGGATAATCCTTTTTCAGATTATCCAATAAATTGTCATCATTATATAAATTATTTAATATTATTTATTCTGTCGTAATCTCTTATAATTCTTGGAGTAAGCATTTGATGAACTGGACAAATTGAATCTGGATCTTGGTATGCACTTTCAGTAAAGGCAATAATATAATTTCTCCATAGGTTCATGTTTACTATTTCATCTACTAAACCAAATTTAGCACAAGAGAATGGTTTTGACTTTTCTGCATAGTCTTGAATCAAATCGTTCATCTTGTCAATTGTTGGTTGAAGATCTTTTCCTGCTTTCTTATCTTTTGCAAGTCTTCTTGAGTACATTGCAGTAGCAGCAGTTTCTCCATTCATTACATTGATTTCTGTAGCTGCTGAGCCAAGTGAAAATGCGTTAGTATCATTTCCTTGTGGTCCGCCAAGTACATAGTGAGCAGCTGCAGTACCCTTTCTCATTGTGATTTCCATTTGAGGAAGGTCAGATTTTTGAATTGAGTAAATAAGTGATTGACCAAGTCCTAGTAATTCAGCCTTTTCAGCATCGTCACCTACATCGATACCTGTTGTATCTTGTAGCCATACGATAGGAAGTCTGTCTCTAGCACAAAGTGTTACAAACTCATTCATCTTTATTAGACCTTGTCTATAAAGTTTTCCACCAATTGAGATGTGTTTAGGGTCATTGTAGTATTCTGGGTAACCCATTAGTAGACCTTGAACGTTAGCTACAACACCAACAAGAAGTCCATTAACTTTTGCAAGTCCAGTTACCATTTCTCTGCCGTAACCTTTTTTGTATTCCATAAATTCTGAACCGTCAAAAAGTCTTGCGATTACATCATATACATCGTAAGCTTTTTTACCATTTAGTGGAATAATTGAGTACATATCGTTAGGGTCGTAAAGTGGGTTCTTTGGTTCGTCTACTCTGAAGAATTCTCTTTGGAATTTTGGAAGCATTGAAAGATATTTTCTAATTCCTTCAAGCACTCCTTCTTCTTCAACGTAAACTTCTCTCATGAAACCAGTTTGTGCAAAGTGAACTCCAACTGATCCTGGAGGAGTTGTCTTCTTAGCATTTGCAGTTTGGTCTGCGATTTGGTTAGCTCCTTCTTCGTCGATATATCCCTTTGGATTCATACCGCCAAGGATTCCAGCTCCACCAACAGCCATGTTTGAATCTTTATGTGCAACTATAATTGTAGGCGAAATTGAGTGGTATCCACCACCAGCTGGGTTAGTACCATAAATACCAACTATTACAGGAACTCCACATTGGTTAAGTCTTGAGTTTCTATAGAATGGAGTACCGCCTCCACGTCTATTTGGATAAACTTTTTCTTGTTCGTCAAGTTTTACACCTGAACAGTTTAATATATAAACTAATGGAATTCTAAGTCTTTCAGCTGTATCTGATGCTCTTAGTAAGTCATCAGCTTGTCCAGCAATCCATGCACCTGCAAGTTTCTTGTTATCTGATGCAACGATGTAAACCCATCTATCATCAACTTTTGCAAGTCCTTTAACAACACCAGTTGTACCATGGTCATTATCGCCAGGGTTGTAAATTGTGTTTAGTGGGCACCAAGTACCTTCGTCGATAAGTTCAGCAATTCTTTGAAGAGCTGTCATTTCTCCACGTTCATTTACTTTTTCATCTGGTTTACCAGCAGCAAGAGCCTTTTCTGCAAAAACTCTTATTTCTTCTTCAATTTCTCTCAATTGATTGAAGTTTTCTTCATCAACTGCTTTTAATGGGCTTCCAATTGTCTTCATATTTTGGAAATATGAAGCAAGTGAATATTGAGTCATGTGTCCTCCTCTTATTCTTCTACAGGTCTCTTAATGAAAGCTTCGCCTGGGTCTATTTCTTCTCTTATTAATTTAATAACATCTTCGTCTGGTGCTTCAAGTTCAACTGCACGAGATACATCAATATCAAATCCTGTGTTTTCAAGAACATCTTCAGGAGAAGAAGATGGATAATATCCAGCAAGATACATTCTCTTAGTATCTTCATCAAACTTTAATATACCTTTATCAGTTACAACCATTTGTGGTCCAACATTTTCAGGAATACCTACTCTAGTTCTTCCGCCAGGACCATCAATCCAACCTGGAGAAGTAATATAGTCAACTTTATCTATAAATCTTCTCTTTTCGTGTTGCATCATAATAATAGTATTTACATAAGTTGCAATACCATTAGCTCCACCTGAACCTGTAAATCTTGTCTTAGGGTGGTGGTAGTCGCCGATTACTGTAGAGTTAACATTTCCGTATGGGTCAATTTGAGCTCCACCGATAAATGCGATCATTCTCTTCTTGTCATGTCTCCATTCATTAGCTTGGAAACCAACATAAGTTGCATTTGTCCAGTGAACTCCGCAGTGTGCCATAAATCTATTGTCACCAACTGATCTTGGAACTTCAATTGGGTCACAGTCCATAAGTCCTGATTCTACGATTAGATAACAATTAGGAGCATAAACTGCTTTAGCAAGAGAAGCACCAATTAGAGGAAGCCCTGTTCCTACAATTGCTATTTGACCATCTTTAATTTGTCTAGCAATTGTAACTGCTTGCATTTCCTTGTTTGTATAATTATCGTATCTAGTCATTATTTATCTTCTCCCTTCATTAGTACGTCTGTAGCGTAACCAAATCCTGGAACATTTCTAAGTCCGATAAGTCTTGTAGCTCCAAGTTTATTTAGGTATGCTTCATGATCTTCAACTCCATATACCCATTCATCTAAGAATGCGTTGAAGTTTTCTTCAGTCTTTGATTCAACATTGTACATCTTGTAGAAATCAGCATCGTAATCATAATAGTCATAACATTGTGAAGGGTGAGCTCCAAATGGTGCGTGAACTACTGCATCAACACAGAATCCAGGAATTTTGTTATCAGCTGCATCAAAGTTTTTAATGTATTCGTTGCTTACAAGTTCTTCGCAAGTTACGATAACTTTTTTAGCTGCAATAGCGATATCAACATCGTGGAATGTGTTACCAAGAATTCTTGTAGTTCCGTCTGGAGAAGCCATTTGTACGTGGATTATTGCAGTGTCAATTTCAGGAACTGGAGCTGCAACAAGTTTTTCTCCTTTTTTGAATGGGTTTTCTACATATATAAACTTATCATTTGGAAGTTTATCAATTTTTTCCCTTTCTTCTTTAGAGATGCCCCATTCATCAACTAGACCTGAACCCATCATTAATCTACATGGTAGGTATGGAAGTCCAAGTGCAGCTGCGTGAATTCTTTGCATTTCAACGTCTTGAGAGTAGTCTTCCATAAGAAGTTCTCCCTTTTCAACTGCTGCTCTAAATCTTCTTGAAACATTTGTATATCCTGAGTTAGCAGTGTAGCAATTTATGTATGCCTTAACTCTGCCAGCTCCAATTAGTGTGTCCCAATCTCCCCCTGCAGGTCCTGCTTCAACGATAAAATCTTTTTGACCTTGACGCAAAATTTCATTTACTGCTGCGTAAGGTTTTCTGTTAGTTGTAAATCCCCCTAGTGAAATTACATCGCCATCTTCTACATATTTTGCTATGGCGTCTTTAAGTTTCATTACTTTACTCAAGTTAAAACCTCCTTTGTAAAATATAACTTGATTGCATAAATATTCAGCTCACTATGGAGCTGAATTAATTAATGACTAAATAATATTAAGAATACACCTGCTGCTACGGCTGAGCCAATAACTCCCGCAACGTTAGGTCCCATTGCGTGCATTAATAAGAAGTTAGTAGGATTATATTTTCTACCTTCAACTTGTGATACACGTGCTGCCATTGGAACTGCTGATACACCAGCTGAACCAATAAGTGGATTAATTTTTCCACCTGTTACAATATATAAGATTTTTCCAAAAATAACACCGCCTGCTGTTGCAAAGCAAAATGCCATAAGTCCAAGAACAATAATTTTAAGAGTTGCTGGTTGAAGGAAAGTTGTTCCGTCAGCAGTTGCCCCTACTGTTGTTCCTAACATAATAGTAACAATGTTCATTAGAGCATTTTGTACAGTGTCAGATAATCTAGCTACTACTCCTGATTCTTTAAATAGATTACCAAGCATAAGCATACCAAGAAGAGGTGCTACGTCTGGAAGAAGTAGTGATGTGAAAAGTACAACTACAACTGGGAAAATTATTTTTTCTAGTTTAGTTACTTTTCTTAGTGATGTCATTACTGTTGTTCTTTCTTTTTCAGTAGTAAGTGCCTTCATAATTGGCGGTTGAATCATTGGAATAAGTGCCATATATGAATAAGCTGCTACTGCTATAGGTGCTAATAAGTGTGGTGCAAGTTGTGATGTTGTAAATATAGCTGTAGGTCCATCTGCTCCACCTATAATACCAATTGATGCTGCTTCTGGTCCAGTAAAACCAAGTTTAATAGCTACGATGAAAGCAACATAGATACCAAATTGTGCTGCTGAGCCCAATAATAGTGAAATAGGATTAGCGATAAGTGGTCCAAAGTCAGTCATTGCTCCTACGCCCATAAAAATTAGGCAAGGGAATAAGTTTGACTTAACACCATTGTACATTATGGCAAGTACACCTGATGATTGCCATGGGTCTGCCACATCCATTAAACCTGCTAGTGGCAAATTTCTTAAAAGCATTCCAAATGCAATTGGAAGTAGTAATAATGGTTCAAATTCTTTTTTAATCGCAAGATATAGAAGAATAAAAGATACGATAAACATTACCACATTTTGCCATTGTAATGATGCAAATCCCGATTCACCAAGAATCCCCTGTAATGTTTCAATTAACATATTTCGACCTCCTATTATTCAACACTTGCTAGTAATGCGTCAGTATCTACTGTTTCTCCAGCTGTTACTTTAAGTGTTACTTTACCTGCACATGGAGCTACAATTTCATTTTCCATCTTCATAGCTTCAAGAATAAGAATTACATCTCCAGATGCTACAGTGTCTCCATTATTAACATTAAGTCTAAGAACAGTTCCTGGCATTGGTGCTACTACATCTCCTGATCCGCCTGCTGCAGGTGCTGGAGCTGCAGGTGCTGCTGCTGGAGCTGGTGCTGCTGGTGCTGCAACTGGTGCAGCTTGAACTGGTGCTACTGGAGCTTGTGGTGCTGCAGTTAATGATGTTGGAGTAAGAGATGAATATCCTCCTCCAACTTTTTCAACTTCTACTTCAAAAACTTTTCCATCTACTTTAACTTGATATTTCATTAATTTCTCCTTTTCATAAATAATAGAATAATTTAAAATACTTTATTTTTTTTCGTTTATAGAAACAATTCTAAAACTTTCAACTCTTGATCTTTCTTGCATACTAATAGCTCCAACGATTGCTGCTAAAAGAGCAGGGTCCATTGAATTATCAGCTACTTTCTTTGGTGCTGCCTTAGCAGGCGCTGCACTTTGACTAGGCTTTTCATCGTCAGTCTTACCTTGAATACCTCCAACTATTTTACTAATTATTAAAATTGCTATTAGTAGAGAAATAAGGGCCAAGAAAACTACACTAAGTCCTGTCAATGCTACACCAAAGGCCTCTCCCATGGTAAGAGTAACATCTCCTAACATCATCACACCTCCCAATGTGTTTTTCATATTACGGAATCCATTCCAGCTTTTAAGATTATTATAGCAAAGACCTAAATTTAATTCAATTAAAATCTCTATGTATGATTAATTAATCTAAATCTTTTGCAAATTAATTATACATGAAAATATGAGTAAAATAAAGGAAAGCCTTTTTATTTATTTTCTCAAAATAAACAATTTTTATAAATTTTTTAATATTAATTACATTTGTTAAAAAAAGATTTAATTATACTATATTTTTTTAGAAAAAATGCCTTTTAAAGAAAAATCTTTGACTAAATGAAAATTTTAATATTTATCCTTTAATTTTTTTTATAACTCATCCTTAAAAATTTTGATAAACCTATCTAACAAAAAACTCCCCTATCTTTATTGATAAGGGAGTTAAATCAAATTTTAAATTAAATTGAAAGTAATCCAAGGTGCTCTACTAAAATTTTTATACCTAGCAAAATAAGTATTAAGCCGCCTGTTATTTCTGCCTTGTCCTTTAAAGTTACTCCAAATACCTTACCTATTCGTACGCCAAAAAAAGAAATAACAAAAGTTGTTATGCCAATGACAAAAACAGCGAGGGATATTTTTATCTTTAAGAAGGCAAAAGATACTCCAACTGCAAGAGCATCTATAGAAGTCGCAATAGCAAACATGAGTAAATTTTTTAAATTAAGTTTGTCTTCTTCAATTGTACAAGTCTTATCTATTGATTCTCTTATCATATTAACCCCAATAATTGATAAGAGGACAAAAGCTATCCAGTGATCTACTGCTTGTAGTTTTTCTGCAAAAATCGAACCCAATAGATAGCCTATAAAGGGCATTAGCGCTTGAAAAACTCCAAAAAATAGTGCGATAACAAAGGATTTTTCTAAAAAATTTTTTCTAACAGCTAGTCCTTTACATATTGCAGCTGCAAAGGCATCCATAGAAAGTCCAACTCCAACTAAAAATACTGATACTAAATTCATCTTCACTCTCAAAAAAAATAGATGCCCCCATAGCATCTATTTTTCTTTTTATTTTTAAAAATTATTTTAATAATTCGTCTAATCTATTTTTGTCGAAGCCAACGATTTGTTCATCATCAACACAGATTACTGGTACTCCAGTGTATCCCATTGCCATTAATTCGTTTCTTGCTTCTTTGTCAGTTTGTACGTTCTTTTCTTCGAAGTCAACTTCTCTTTCTTTTAAATAATCCTTTGCCATTGTGCAATAAGGGCAAGTGTTACTTGTATATACTGTTACTTTACTCATTTTATTCCTCCTCATTACTTATTATATTATACTCCAATAGTATAAGTGAATCAATTCTTTAAATTTCTTCTGTAAATAAATATACTTGAATTTTAACTATAACCTATGCTTTGCGTGTTCTAGCCCATCTTTAAATATACAAAGTACGTGCTCATCATCTAGTGAGTAGTAGGCTCTTCTTCCTTTTCTCTTTACCTTGATTAAACTCTGACTTCTCAAAAGTGCAAGTTGATGTGATATTGAAGACTGACTCATGCCAAGTAATATTGCAATATCAGACACGCATAGAGGTCCATTCATAAGGGCATAGATAATTTTTATCCTAGTTGGATCAGATAGGGACTTAAATATTTGTGAAATTATATCTATTAAGTCTTCTTCCTTGTTAAAATTAAAAATGTCTTTTTCAATCTCTTTTGAGATTTCATCTATATATTTTTCTTTCATTTTTTTATCACCCCACACTTTTAAAATTTAAGCTCAATAATATAAATTCTTCCAGATTTAGAGTTTCAGCCCTTCTTCTCTCATCAATTCCACTTAGCTCAAGGGCTCTTTTTATATCATCTTTAGTGTAATTTAATTTTGAATTAGAAAGAGAATTTAAAATTGTCTTTCTCCTAGTTGTAAAAGCTGCCCGCACAACTTTAAATAAAAAGTCTGTGTCAACTTCTTCTCTTTTTATCATCTTCAAGTTTACAACTGCCGAATCAACATTTGGCTTTGGCATAAATACCGAACTCGGCACTTGAAACTTGTATTTACAATCTGTGTAATAATTAATAAAAACAGATAGTGAGCCGTAATCTTTGTTGCCAGGCTCAGCCGCAAGTCTCTTTGCAACTTCCTTTTGTACCATTACTGTTATAGAAATTAAATTGACATTAGCTAAAATTAATTTTTCAATAATTGGTGTTGTAACATAATAAGGTAAATTTGCAACAACTTTGAATGCTTCATCGCCAAATTCTTCTTGAGTAAACTTTTTTAAATCTAAGTCCAAAAAATCTCCATAAACAACTTTTACATTTTCTATGTCTAGTGTTTCCTTATGAAGGTCCCTTAACTTTTCGTCAATCTCAACGGCTAGGACTTTTTTTGCTCTTAAAGCTAACTCCTCTGTCAAAGTTCCAACTCCAGGACCAATTTCAAGTACATTGTCATCTTCAGTTATTTCAGCTGAATCTGCAATTTTTCTCACTATATTTCCGTCTATTAAAAAATTTTGACCTAAAGATTTTGTAAATCTAAATCCATATTTTGTAAGGATTTCTGAAAGCTTGCTTGGTTTATATAATCTATCTATGGGAATTCACTTCCTTCATTGCATCTTCAAATTCTTTTCTTGTTATTCCAAAGGAATTTAACTTGTGAAGAGTCTTTTTTCCATTTCCATATCCTATTTTTAAAATCTCAGAGAGTTCCTCTCGCCTTCTACTTGCGTCATCAGAATTAATAAGTCTATTTTCAATTAAATCATTCATTGTATATTCACTTGACGCGTCAGTTTTTGTAGCTCGAGCCGCCTTTAGTGCCTTTAAAATCTCTTCAGGAGAGGCATTTTCTACTCCAATGTCTCCATGTTTTGTTGACACACTTTGAGAAAGGTAGGCGTGTTTTGCACTTGGAATTTCTTCGGCAATCCTCTTTCTAATTTGAGAGCCCATGTAGTCTGAGTCTGTGAAGATTATTATGCCCCTTTTCTTGTCCATCTCTTTTAAAATATTTATTAATTTTCTGCCAAAGGCAAAGCCATGAGTTGTAATAATCTCTGCGTCTACTGCCTTTTTAATGGCAATCTCATCGTCACGACCCTCTGCGACAATTACTTCTTTAATTGTCATTTTCATATTCCAAAAAACCTCTTTGTATTTTCTCCTGTAATTCTTTCAATTTCCCTTGCTTCCATTTGTCTCAAATCTGCAATGTATTGGCAAGTGAATTTAACAAACTTAGGCTCATTTCTCTTTCCCCTATGTGGCACTGGAGTCATATAAGGACAGTCAGTCTCTAATAGAAGTCTATCAAGGTCTACTGCTTTTGCCACTTCCTTTGGAGTCTTTGCATTTTTAAAAGTAACTGCTCCACCAATAGCAATATAGTCGCCCATCTTTAAATATTCTCTCATCATGTCAACGGATTGAGAAAAACAGTGAATTAAAGCTGTAAAATCATATTTTTCGTGAGCTTCTTTTAGAATATCAAAGGTATCCTTAGCCGCTTCACGAGAGTGAATTACAATATTTTTATTTAACTTTGCCGCAAGCTCAATTTGTCTTTTAAAAACTTTCTTTTGAACATCTCTTGGCGAAAAATCATAATAATAGTCAAGACCAATTTCTCCTATTGCTACAACTTTTTTGTTCTCTGAAAGCTCAATAAGCTTCTTCTCGACCTCATCATTATAAGTGCTTGCTCCATGTGGATGCACTCCTATTGCCGCATAAATATTTTCGTTTTTATTTGCAAGTTCCACAGATCTTTCTGATGAAGGAAGATCTGAAGAATTATTTATAACAAGTTCTATCCCATTTTCACTTAAAGACTCGATGACCTCTATCCTATCCTCATCAAAAGCTTCATCATCTAAGTGGACATGTGAATCTATCATAATAACTCCTAACTAACTTTTGCTCCTGATTTAACATCAGATAAAGTTGATGTAAGGCTTAACTTACCATCATCATCTACTGCAGCAAGGATCATTCCATTAGAGTCTACTCCTCTTAACTTAATTGGTTTTAGATTTAAAATCATAAGTATTTTCTTGCCAATTAATTCTTCTTTTTTGTAGTATTCTCTTATGCCAGATACGATTTGTCTATCCATATTGCCAACCTTTAGCTTCAAAACATAAAGTTTATCTGCATTAGGATGGTCTTCTACATCAACAATTTCTGCAACTCTAATATCAAGTTTTGCAAAATCTTCTATATTAATTTCTTTTTTTATATCTTCTTTAACTTCCCCTTTGGCTTCAGTCATAGTTCTTGACTTCAAAAGAGCAATATTTTCTTCATTAAATCTTTCAATTTCTTCTTCAATGTCAAGTCTTGGGAAAATAACTTCGCCCTTATTTACCTTAGTTCCATCTTCAATTAAGCCAAAGACTCTTGCATCATCCCAGTTTATTTCGCTTGAAACGCCAATTTGTTCTCTTATTTTTAAAGAAGTGTCTTTGATAAATGGATAAATTAAAACAGAAACAATTCTAAGACTTTCTGCCAAGTTATATAAAACAGTGTTAAGTCTATCTTTCTTATCTTCATCTTTTGCAAGCTTCCAAGGTTCAGTTTCATCAACATACTTGTTAGATCTTCTGATTAATTTCCAGATTGACTCAAGAGCTACAGAAAATTGGTAGTGTTCCATAGCTTCTTCAACTTCATCAACAACAGAAACAGCAAGATTTTCAAGATCGTCATCTACATCTTCTCTAATGCCCTTGTCCTCGATAACTCCATCATTGTACTTAGAAAGCATAGAAACAGTTCTAGAAAGAAGATTTCCAAGGTCATTGGCTAAATCAGAATTAAGTCTTTGCATGAACTTTTCAATATTAAAGGAACCATCAGAGCCAAAAGAAAATTCTCTTAGCAAGAAATATTTAAGTGCATCAACGCCATAAAGCTTGATAATTGGCTCTGGATAAATAACATTTCCCTTAGATTTACTCATCTTGTCATTGTCAAACAAAATCCAGCCATGACCAAAAACTTTATCAGGAAGAGGTAAATCAAGTGCCATTAAAAGAGCAGGCCAAATAATAACATGGAACCTCATAATTTCTTTGCCAACAAAGTGAACACCAGCTGGCCAATAAGAATTAAACTTTTCCTTGTCAGTGCCATAGCCGATAGCAGTCAAATAACAAGCAAGAGCATCAATCCAAACATAAACAACATGTTTGTCATCAAATGGAACGTCAACTCCCCAGTTAAAAGTAGACCTGGAAACAGAAAGATCTTCAAGACCATCTTTGCCTTCAAAGAAATTTTTAACCATTTCATTCTTTCTAAAGGCAGGCTCAATAAATTCAGGATGATCTTCATAATATTTTAAAAGTCTATCCTTGTATTTTGAAAGTCTAAAGAAATAAGATTCTTCATGAGTTAGCTGAGTTGGTCTTCCACAATCAGGGCAAGTGTGACCTTCCCCAACTTGTGCCTCAGTCCAAAAAGCTTCACAAGGAGTACAATAATAGCCTTCATATTTTCCCTTATAAATGTCGCCCTTATCGTAAAGCTCTTGGAAAATATTTCTGACATCTTCTTCGTGATCCTCATCAGTAGATCTGACAAAATAATCATAATCAATGTCCATCATAGTCCAAAGTTTTTTAATATTTTTTACAATGCTATCAACATATTCCTTTGGCTTCATGCCAAATTCCTTAGCCTTCTCTTCAATCTTTTGACCATGTTCATCAGTGCCAGTAGTAAAGAAAACATCATAGCCTTGCATTTTCTTAAATCTCTTAACACAATCAACTGCAACAGTACAGTAAGTATGACCAATGTGAAGATTATCACTTGGATAATAAATTGGCGTTGTGACATAAAATTTCTTATTACTCATAAAACCTCCATAAAAAAACCCAATCCGCATGGATAAGGTCTTGGCAAAATCTGTCAATATTCCGATAAAATTCTATTATTATTAAAACAATTATAACTGAAATCGCCTTTAAAATCAATTTCGCCAATGCTTTCACTAGATTTTTTCTAAGTTTCATTGTTTATAAAAAAATCAAACAAAAAAGGACGACACTCTATAAAGAGTCTTGCTCACGTCGTCCTTACTCCAAAATGGGAGTACATTAATTATACATTTTTTTAAAATTAAATCAATAATATATTTTGATTAGATGTAAATCTACACATGAAATGATTCTCCAAAAAATCTTAAATTTCTAAAAATAATTTTTAATAACCCTTATCGAAGTCTACTATGTTTTTGAAGTCGCCATCATTTTTTAGTGCCTTTAGGTTTTGGTAGGCTGTTTCAAATTGTCTTCTGCCCAAGTCTTCACAGGAGAAGGAAATGTGTGGATAGATGTAGACATTGTCCATGTCCCAAAGTGGCGATGACTCTCTAAGTGGTTCTTCTTCAAATACATCTAGGGCTGCTCCTCTCACTTTTCCAGATTTCAGTGCCTCTACTAGAGCCTTTTCATCTATTGTTACTCCTCTGGATATATTTACTATAACCACTCCATCTTTTAATTTTTCAAACCTGTCTCTATTTAATATGTGATGAGTTTTTTCTGTTCCTGGAAGACACATTATAATGTAATCCATGTCGGCAAGAATCTCATCAAGTTCTTTTATTGAATAGACGTTATCAAAAGGCTCAACCTTTCTTCCACTTGTGTTAAAGCCATTAAGCTCAATATCAAATCCCTTTAGTCTCTTTGCTCCTCCTATAGAAATTGTTCCTGTGCCCATGAAAAGTGCCTTTTTGCCATACAAGTTGTGGGAAAAGCTCCTCTTCTTCCAAAGTTTTTCCCTTTGATTGTCTATGTTTTTTCTGTCTTCTTTGTCAATTTGAAGAAGTCCATAGACAATCCACTCGGCAATAGGATCATCGTATGCCCCGTTATTGTTAGATAAAATTATTTCTTTTTCCTTAATATACTCTAAGTCTAAAAAGTCAATTCCAACTGATGTAAGAAAAATATATTTTAAATTTTTGTGATTTTTGTAATTTAATTTTTCCAAATTTATTGCGCCAATTAATATGTCTTCGCCATAATCTTCTTTCTCATTTGGATTTTTTTCATCATAGCCAATAACTTCATATCCAAGATTTCTTATTCTTTCGCCATATTTTTTTGCAATGCCTTCCCCTAATAATACTTTCATTTATTCCTCCGCAAATTTCTTTATGATTTTCAAAACACAATTATATTTATCTGTCATTACTGAGTGTCCACAATCATCTAATTTTCTAAATTCTGCTCCTATTTCATTTGCCAAAAATTTCCCATCCATATAGGATATTATTTTATCTTCATATCCATGTAGAACTATAGCTTTCTTCTTAAGCACTCCTCCGACATATCTATAATTTCTCAATATTGCCGCAACTTCGTCCAAGTTCCTCTGCATTGCTGCTGATTCTACATTTCTCTCAAATTCTTTTTCCTCTGGCATTTTTATATTGTAGATAAAAGTTTTAAAGAGAACTCTTATATTTTCTTTTCTTAATTCTTTTCCTGTCATGCCCATGCTGGCAAAAGTATCCTCAATTAGGCTCATGTTAAAAGTCATTAGCCCTTTAAATATTTCCAAATTCTTTTTAGGATTTATAAAGTCAAAATTATTTAGATACTCGTGAAAATTATTTGTAAGAATGTCTGCTCCATTTGTTGAAAAAGATGTGTAGCCAAAGGGTGCCAGTAATATTTGATTTTTTATTCTTTCTCCTATAACTTTATCCTTTGCCAGTTCAAGAGCAACTCCTCCACCCAAAGACCAAGACACCAGTGTAAAGTTTTTTATATCAAGTTTTAAAATAAATTCTTTGATGTCGCTTACAAAGTCATCTATTGAATTAATTTTTCTATTATAGGAGCTCTTGCCATATCCCCTCATATCAGGGGCAAATATGTGACAGCCCTCCAAATTTTTTATGATTTCAATAAAACAAGAAGATGAGTACATATTTCCATGAATAAATAAAATGTTTTTGTCAGCTTTGTTTTCATTTTCCAAATAAAAAAGGTCCTCGCCATTTACTGTAATTATTTTTTCTTGTAATTTCATTTGGCACTCCCCTTGCTAAATTTTTCTATACTTAAATTATATGCTAAAGGCTTAATTTAGTAAATAGAAGCCATATTGTAAAAATTTTTCAAGTAGATTATAATTAATTAATAATATAGAAAGGAGTCTTTATGAGTTTTTTTAGAACTTTGCCAACTAAACTTAGTTTCAATACAAGTGAAAAAATTCAAATTGCAAATGCAGAGCTCACAAGTGGAGACTTTGCCCTTGCAATAGACATATTAAATGGCGAGGACTCTTATGTGACTAACATAGAATTTGCCGTAAAGTTTAAGTCAATTGAGAAGTCTTACTTATTTAACGGAAGAGAGTTTTATTTTTCCCAAGCTGTAAATATTGAGCCTTACACTCGCTACTTCTTGGATCCTTTTTTGTTAGACGAAAGATTTTATGAAGCTAGAGCAATAGATATTTATATTTCAAAGTACACAGCCAATGGAAAAACTTATACCTTGGGCGAAAAAAAAGAAGAGATGAACCTTCCTGTTATCCCTGAAAAGAAACGTGCTCAAATCAAGGAAACTCTTGGCGATGGTATTAAAACTTATGGCGAAAATCAAATTGACTTTTGGCGATGTGCCTGCGGTTTTATAAACGAAAAAAAAGCAGTGAATGTGGTTTTTGTGGCAGAAATAAAAACTTTGTCTTAAACAGTTTAACTGAACCCCTAATAAATTCAAAAATTTTAAATATAATCGAGAACACAAGGTCAGCTTCAGATATAAACTTAAAAACACTAGAAACTCACTTAACTCAGACAAACCTTTCAAAGATAGCTCCAAATACTGAGAGCCTTAAAATGGACAGAACTAACGAAGTGAGCACAAAAAAGCCAAAGAAATTTTCTGCAAAAACGGTATTCTTCACAATAATTTTAATAATTATTGTGTCAATAACTTCAATAATTATATTTAATTTTGCAGTAATATTCAGAAATGAAAATAGAATTGCTGATGCAAAGGGTCTTGCCCTAAGTGGAGAATATCAAGAGGCTCTAAACTTATACAAGGAAGCTACTAAAAACAAGACAAGTCCAGAAATTGCAAGCGAAATGGAAAGTTTAAAAAAATTAGTTCAATCTGATGGATTTTTTAAAGAAGGCATAAACTTATATAAAGATGGAAACTATCTTGACGCTGCCTATAATTTTAAAAAAGTTATTCAAGAAGACGAAAAAAATTATAAGGCTGCCCAAGACAAACTCCTTTCAATAGAAAATATTGTCTTGACTAATGTTAAAAATTTCTACCAAGAAAATAGATTTGAAGAGTCCCTTTCTCTAATAAATTCCTACCTTGTAGTTGTGCCTGAATCTGCAAAGGCGGCAAGTCTAAAAAAAGAAATTGAAAGCACAAAGACTATTGACTTAAATAAAAATACAGAGCAAAAAGAAAATTTTGAAAAAGATAACGACTACACAGATGCCGCACAAACTGCCAAAAAATCTTCTGAACTCCTTCACACTTACAGAAATGTTGCAACAGAAAAGGCAAACCTAAGAAGGGAAGCAAGTGTAGATTCTGAAATTATCAAAATTTTGGAAAAGGGAACTGAACTCTATGTCTTAGAAACAAAAATCGAGCAAGGCGAGAGAATTTGGTGTCATGTAGAAGTCAAAAGCAGTATATCTGGCGAAAATATAAATGGCTGGATTTCAGATAAAACTTTAAATTAATTTCTCCACTTAGGTGGAGATTTTTTTTTGAAAAAAATGAACCTTTTCGCATCCTAAATAGTCTTATAAGTAGATGCATCCAAAGGAGGTTAAAATGAATCCCCAAAAATTTAAGATAGAAAATTTTAAAAAATTAAAAAAGGGCGACAAAGATTCCTTTGATCTCCTCTATGAAGAATACTACTTAAGCTTGTACCGAACTGCCCTTCTAATCTTGGGAAATAGACAGGAGGCAGAAGATGTCCTCCAAGACACCTTCCTTTCTATTTACAAAAACATAAATAACTTGAAGGAATTTAACAAATTAAGACCTTGGATTTTTTCAATTTTAAAAAATTCTTGCTACACTAGATATAACAATAGAAAGAGAGAATTTCCCCATGAATTTGTTTTGGAAAAGGCTGACTCAAAGCTTATTTCAAGTGGAGAAGATGAATTTGTATTAAATAATGAAGTTGAATCAGCCCTCTTAAAATTAAATCCAAAGGAAAGAGAAGTCCTAGTCCTCTTTTATTACGACGACTTCTCCATAGAAGAAATCGCAAAGATTTTGAAGACCTTTACGGGTACAGTTAAGTCTAGACTTTTTAGAGCTCGAAAAAATTTAAAGAAAGAAATAATGAAAGTCGACCAAGACTTTGGAGAGAAGGAGAGTATTTATGAATAATTTTAATAATTTTGATGAGTATATAAAAGACAAATTAGAAAAAAGTGTAGAAAATTCTGCTCCTTCTGCTTACCTCAAAAATAAAATTGACTTAGAAATTAAGTCAACAGAAGAAAAAGGAGAATTTAAAATGAAAAAACGATTTGTATTAGTGGCAGCTGCTGCCCTTGTACTTTCTGTTGGTGTTTTTGCAGCAGGAAAAATTACTGGAACAATTTCATCTTCAACATCATATTACAACTACACAACTTACACTGATCTGGCTAAGGCAGAAAAGAAGGCTGGCTTTGACGTAGAAGCACCAGAAAGTTTAGGAGATTATAAGTTTGATGGAATCACAATGGATAATATAGCAGATATTGATGATGCTGGAGCAAAACTAAATAAGAGAAAGGCAATTGATGTAGACTATAAAAATGCTGATGGAGATATAGTAATGCTCTCAATTGACAAACGTCCCGACAATATAAAAACTGTTGATGAAGAGTTTTATCATGAGATGAGGGATATTAAGGGCGTGCCAGTTTATTACTCAAGACTGGAAAGTGTAGTTTTACCCGATGAAAAAGATGCAACAAAAGAAGAACTCGAAATATCAAAAAATGATCCTTTCTTTAACCTAGCCATTGGATCAGATAAAAGAGAAGAATCAACTTCAAAGCACCTAATCTTTGACTACAAGGGAGTCCAATATGCCTTAATGGCTGGAGATGATATGGACATAAACGAATTTTATAGGATGGCAGAAGAAATTATAAAATAATTTTATTGGATAACAGATAGTTTTATAAAATTTTAAAAATCTAAAGACCTACAAAAAAAGGACCCGCTCGGTCCTTTCTTTTTGTCTAAAATATTTAATTTGCACCAGACATTTTTTTATACATATCAATGTTTGAGTCATTTAAAAATTCGTAGGCTGCATTTATTTCTTGGAATTTTTCCTTGGCGCCCTCTTCTTTGTTTAAGTCAGGGTGATATTTTTTTGCCATCTTTCTGTAGGCAAGTTTCACTTCATACTTGTCTGCAGAATAATTTACACCGAGAGTGTCACAGGCTTTTTCATATTGATCCTTAAATCCGTAGCTTCCTCCTTTTGATTGATTTCCATAAGATCCACCATAATTATTTCCGTAAGAGCCTTGATTTTCATAAAATCCGCCATAAGCTTGCTGTCTAAAAAATTCATCAAACTGAGAAAAGTCGTCGAAGGTCGTCCAAGTAAATCCTCCAAAATCTTGAAATCTCTCTCTAAACTCTTCCTCTCTCTTTTTTCTTCTCTCTTCTTCTTGTCTAAGTCTTTCCCTTTCTTTTTTCTCCCAATAAGCTCTGCCATAGCCAGAAATACTTTCGAATTCATTAGCCTTACCAAGTAGATAATGATCTGCCCTATCGTAGAAAAATTCTGTTACCATATAATGTATGTATTTCAAAAAAGATTCTGACACATTGCCAAGTAGTGGCACGATTATAGCAAGCATTATTATAGTTGAGAGCCACTTATTTCGTGCAAGACCCTGCCAGGCAAAGGGATTTAAAAGTAATATTATTATTAAACATCCACCCATTGAAATTACATACAAGAAAAATCTTCTTATTGCTGAAAATAAATCAACAGCAATATTTACTACTACAATTAAAAAAGTTAAGATAAGGTCAAAAAATTTGCCCAAACCCTTATAAAAATATCCTAAAAATTTATTCATTTTGCTTCCTTTTTCTGTATTCTTCTAAAAATTTATTGTCTTCAATGACAAGTCCCCACTCGTTGGCAAGAAACTCCAAGTGATGAGTAAACTCGTGGAGGAGAACTTCCTCTAACTTTTCTTTTAAAATCTCCCTTGATGAGTAACGATATAACTCCATAAAGGAGCCGTAATAAATTTTTATCATATTCCCAAGGATTGATCTTTGATACTCGCCCAATATGATGAGATCTTCCGCATAGGCTTCATCGTGAAACTTTGTCTCTTCTGTAAGAATTATACCACCATTAAGATGCTCGTAGGCGTAAGATGGAATACTTTCACAAATTTCCTCCAAGATTTCCTGCACTTCATCAATCCTATCCAAGTAGTAGGAATCGTATTTGTCTTCACTGTCTAATTTTTGTTCTTCTCCTGCTTCTTCTTTGTTTTCTTCTTGTTTATCATCTTTATTCTCGTCATTAGTCTCATCTATTAGATTTTCTTCTTCATTTAGCTTTGGAAGTTTATCATTATCACTTGAACTTAATTCTATATCATTTTCTTTTTTATAATAAAAATCTTCAATTACTTTAATGGGAATCTCAATGTTATTTTCATTATCACTTATATAAATTTTTTTACCATCTTCATCAAGCATCTTTTCCCCTCCAAAAATAAAAAACTGTAGAATTCTACAGTTTTATCTACATTTATTTAATTATAATACCCCGAGAGAAAAATTTCTACACATCTTACACTTTAGCGAGGGTCTTGCCTGGAACTGCTGACAATAATTTTTTTGTGTAGTCTTCTCTTGGGTTTTCAAAAATTTCTTCGGACTCATTGTACTCCACACAATTTCCATGATACATTACAAGAACTTCTTCAGCAACATGCCTAACAACAGAAAGATCGTGAGAAATAAAAATCATTGATAGGCCTAAATCTCTTTGCAAATCTTCCATCAAATTAATTATTTGTGCCTGAATGGAAACATCAAGGGCAGAAGTTGGCTCATCTGCCACAATTATTTTTGGATCAACTGCAAGAGCCCTTGCAATAGAAATTCTCTGTCTCTGTCCTCCAGAAAATTCGTGGGGATACCTCTCCATGTGATATTCTGATAAGCCACAAATTTCCATAGTCTCAAGAACTTTTTTGTAAATCTTTTTCTTGTCTTTTTCGCCCAAAAGATTTCTTATCCCCGATGCAATTATGTCCTTACATTTTTTTCTTGGATTAAGTGAAGAATAGGGGTCTTGGAAAATCATCTGCAGGTCTTTTCTATATTTCTTTAGCTCTTTTTGATTTTCCTTTAAAATATTTTTGCCCTTATAGATTATTTCTCCACTTGCATCTGGATAAAGTCCCATGATACACCTTGCAAGGGTTGACTTCCCTGAGCCACTTTCGCCAACAACTCCAAGTGTGTGAGAAGTTTTTAAGTCAAAAGAAATATTATCAACTGCTTTAAAGCTTTTGCCGCCGCTAATTTTAAATTCTTTGTTTAAATTTTTAACTTGTAAAATTATTTTGTCGCTCATTCTATCACCTATACAAAAAGCAGGATACCTTGTGACCATCAATGTCAATTTCTTCAGGAATTTTTTCCTCGCAAATTTTCATCTTCTCATCACATCTGTCGCAGAAATAACAAGACTCAGCTAAATCAATTGGATTTGGAACTGAACCTCTTATTGTGTATAGCTCGTCTTTTTTCTTGTGGACAGTAGGTATTGCCTTAATTAGTCCTCTTGTGTAAGGGTGGAGAGGATTTTTAAATATGTCCTCTGCCTTCGCTCTTTCCACAACTTTACCTGCATACATTACATTTACATAATCGGCAATATCTGACACCACACCAAGGTCATGAGTAATAAAAATAATTGAAGCCTTCATGTCTTCCTTTAACTTTTTCATTAACTCCAAAACTTCCTTTTGAATAGTAACATCAAGGGCAGTTGTAGGTTCATCTGCTATTAAAAGTTTTGGCGAGGAAGAAAGAGCCATTGCAATCATAATTCTCTGTCTCATACCTCCAGAAAGTTCGTGAGGGTAAGAGTTGTAGACGTCCTCTGCCCTATCTATTTCAACTTTTTTTATCATTTCAATAGATTTTTCTTTCGCTGTCTTCTTATCTATGTCAAAATGTGTCCTAAAAACTTCAGACATTTGGTAGCCAATTTTTAGGGCTGGGTTAAGGGAAGTCATTGGTTCTTGAAAAATCATAGAAATTTCGTTGCCTCTAATGTGTCTTAATTCTTCTGGCGAAAACTCTAAGAGATTTTTGCCTTCAAAATTTATCTCTCCAGAAATTTTTTCGAGAGAGGATTTGTCAAGAAGACCCATAATTGCAAGTGAAGTCACAGATTTTCCTGAACCACTTTCTCCTACTATGGCAGTTGTCATTTTTTCACGAGTATTTATATTAACTTTATTTACAGCTTTAACTATCCCTTGTGAGCTTTTGAAAAAAACTTCAAGGCCTTTTATTTCTAATAACATACTACCTCCTAAATTTTGGGTCAAAAGCATCTCTAAAGGCATCGCCAACAATATTTAATACCAAAATTGTAAGAGCTATTGCCAGACCAGGGAATAAGGTTATGTGTGGATAATTTCTTATATAAGCTCTCCCTTCAGAAAGCATTTGTCCCCACTCTGCTTCTGGCGGCATAATTCCCATACCAATAAAGGAAAGTGATGCTGCAGACAAGATTGCAGTTCCAACACCAATTGTCGCTTGCACAATTATTGGTGCAAAACAATTAGGAAGAATTTCTGCAAAAATTAATTTAAAAGTTTTTACACCAGCAAGCCTTGCCGATTCAATATATTCTAAATTTTTCACAGACATAACTTGACTCCTCACAATCCTTGCATAGGAAGGAATTGAAGATAGAGAAACTGCCAAAATTAAATTTTTCATTCCTCCACCTAGCGCTGCTGCAAGGGCGATGGCAAGTACAAGCTGTGGAATAGATAAAATCGTATCCATAACTCTCATAATTATGGCATCAAAAATCCCCTCATAGTAACCTGCAAGGGCACCAATTATTACTCCAACTACTGTTGAAATAACAACTGATGTGAATCCAATCTTAAGTGAAACTTGTGCTCCATGAAGAACTCTCGAAAAAATGTCTCGTCCAAAATTATCTGTTCCCATTAGATGTTCACTACTTGGCTTCAAAAAATTATCCTTGGGAAACTGCTCTGTGTAGTCATAAGGCGAAAGTAGGTCAGCAAAAAGTGCAGCAAAAATTATGAGGATTAAAATTCCTAGTGCCACCACAGCAATCTTATTTCTACTGTAATATTTAAAAAATGTTTTTAATCTCTTTAACATGTTTCACCTACTTGTATTCTGCCTTTATTCTTGGATTTATAAAGCCGTAGAGGATGTCAACAATAATTGAAATCACAGAATAAACTATGGCAATAAGCATTATTGCACCAAGGATTATCGGATAGTCACGAGTTTTTATGGAGTCTACCATTAACCTTCCAATGCCTGGAATAGAAAAAATTGTTTCTGTCAAAATACTTCCACCTAGAAGTCCGCCTGCTTGAAGACCAATGGTTGTTACTACAGGAATCATCGCATTTTTAAGGGCGTGGACAAAAATAATTTTTGGCTTAGAAAGTCCCTTTGCATAGGCAGTCCTGATATAGTCCTTGTCAAGAACATCAAGCATTGCAGATCTTGTCATCCTCATAATTACAGCAGATGATTGAAAGCCCAAGGCAAACCAAGGTAGTATCATGTGTTTTATGGAAGAAAAACCTGAGGCAGGAAAAACTTTTAGCTTTGTTGAAAATACAATTATAAGTAAAAGTCCTGACCAAAAAATTGGCATTGCAAGTCCAATCATGCCAAGGGCTGTAATCATTGAATCAATAAAAGTATTTTTCTTTAATGCTGCTATTACTCCAAAAATTATGCCAAAAATTATTGCGATGACAAGGGCTCCGCCTGCAAGTTTAATTGTAGTCGGAAAAACTCTAAGTAAGGCTTCAGACACCGACCTGCCAGAATGATAACTTGTGCCAAGGTCAAAGTGAAAAATCAAATTTTTTAAGTAGTTTAAATATTGAACCAAAAAAGGCTCATTAAGTCCCAAATTTTCTCTTATGGCATCAACTGCTTCCTTTGTTGCGTTAGGTCCTGCCACTGCGAGAGCAGCGTCTCCTGGCGACAGGTAGAGGAGCAAGAAGACTATAAAGCTCACTCCAAGAAGTGTGGGTATCAATATTAAAAATCTCTTTAATACATATTTAGTCATATCTAATCCTTTCTCTGTAGAAAAGACAAAATTCACCAAAGAAGACCTTGGTGAATTTTAAAAATTATTTTTCTAAAAGTGTTACATCTTTAAGTTCTTGTGGATATTTTGGAAGAAGATCAAGACCTTCTACTCTATTAGAACCAGCAACAAGTGTCTCGCCATAGCAGATATATAGCCATGGATATTCTTCATTAATAAGCTCTTGAGCTCTCTTATAAATATCAGCTCTCTTTGCTTCATCTATTGTTGAAAGACCTTCTTTTATTAAATTATCAAGTTCTTCATTGCCAAAGAATGTGACATTTGGCTCTTTTCCTTTATTTTCAGAATGGAAAGGTTGGAAAAGTTCATAATGTGCATCTACAATTGATGGGTTCCAACTCATGATAAACATATCATGTTCCTTATTTCTAACAGCATCTACAAAGGCACCCCATTCAAGTCTTTCTACGCTAAGTTCAATTCCATAATCCTTTAATTGGTCTTGCATCATAGTTGCAACATTAACTCTTTGTTGGTTGTCAGAAGTATAAATTTTAAGATTTGCTCCCTCTCCAAGACCTGCTGCAGCAAAAAGTTCCTTTGCTTTTTCTTTATTTACTTCATTTGCTTTTAGTGAATCAGCAATAGAATACGTGAAGTTAGGGTTTATTGGACTTGTTGCAAGTTTTCCACTGTTCATGTAGACAGTTTCAAAAATTGTCTTAGTGTCAATTGCATTTACCATAGCTTCCCTGGCTTCTTTCTTATCAAAAGGAGCCTTAGCTACGTTAAATCCAATAAAGTGAATTGAATTATCTAATCTTCTGTAAAGCTTTAAATCTTTATTTTCTTCTATATTTGAAATTTCTGCAGGGTCGATTTTATATGCAAGGTCAACTCCACCACTTTCAAGCTCAATAATTCTTTGTGAAGCTTCTGGTATAACCTTCATTTCGATACCAGAAATACTAGGAGCATCGCCCCAATAATTTCCATTTACAGAAAAAGTTGCGTGGTCATTTTGAATCCACTCATCTAATACAAAAGGTCCTGTTCCCATTGGTGCATTAGTAAGATCTGCTCCACCTTCTACATAGGCTTTAGACACAATAGACACAGCTGGATGTGAAAGTGAATTTAAAAATGCTGCATCTGGTTCACTTAGTTTAAAGGAAAAAGTTAAATCATCTTCTTTGTTATAAGAATTAGCATCAATTTTCCCATAAAAAGATTTATATCTGTCACTTGCTGCTGCTCTTTGAAGAGTAAAAATTACATCATCAACTGTAAGTGGGCTTCCATTGGAGAACTTAACTCCATCTCTAAGTTTAATTTTAAAAGTTTGTGGGTCTGGGTTTTCAATTGATTCTGCAAGTGAATTTACAAGTTCGCCCTTTGCATTTCTCTTTACCAAAGTGTCATAAACTTGAATTAAAATATTTTCTTCATAGTCATCAGAAAGTGCAGTTGGTTCAAGTGTTGTAGTATCTTCTGAAACTGCAACTTTTAAAACTTTACCTTCAGCACTCTTTTCTTCCTTGTTGGAGCAAGCTGTCATAAAAAGTGCAAGAACTAAAAGCATTCCTATAATTATTTTTTTCTTCATTACCATCGTCCTTTCTATATTCTCCTTATATCTGCTCCAAGATTTCTAAATTTCTCTTCGATTTTTTCGTAACCTCTGTCAATGTGATGAATTTCAGAAATTTCTGTTTCTCCTTCGGAAACAAGTCCTGCAAGTATAAGAGCAGCTCCTGCCCTCAAATCAGTTGCAGCAACCTTGGAACCATATAATTTACTTTTACCCAAAAGAATAGCTTCTCTATCTACTACTTTAATTTTTGCACCCATTTTCTTTAGCTCCTCTGCGTGCATAAAGCGATTTTCAAAAACTGTCTCAATAATAGAGGATTGTCCATCAGCTTGAGTTAAAAGCGCCATAAATTGTGCTTGTAAATCTGTTGGAAAACCTGGATGAGGAAGAGTCTTTATTTCAATTGGTTTTATCTCATCATTACCAATTACTCTCACAGTATCATCTTCTTCAATTACCTTTGCCCCAGTTTCTTCTAACTTTGCAATGACTGGTTTTAAGTGAGAAGTGATGATGTTTTCGATTGTGATGTCTCCGCCAGTAATTGCAGCTGCCACCATAAAAGTTCCTGCTTCAATTCTATCTGGTATTACTTGATGAGTGCAGCCACCAAGTTTTTCAACTCCTCTAATTCTAATAGTGGAAGTTCCTGCTCCCATTACCTTAGCACCCATTTTATTTAAAAAGTTTGCTAGGTCAACAATTTCTGGCTCCATTGCACAGTTTTCCATAACAGTTTCGCCTTCAGCTAAAACTGCAGCAGTCATAATATTTTCAGTTGCTCCCACTGATGGGAAGTCCAAGTAAATTCTTTTGCCAACTAATTTGTCACACTCTGCCTTAATCTCGCCGTGAGTCATCTCTATGCTGGCGCCTAGTGCCCTAAAGCCCTTTAAGTGCAAGTCAATTGGCCTTGAGCCAATGTTGCAGCCACCAGGCAGTGAGTTGTAAGCCTTGTTTAATTTGGCAAGAAGTGGTCCCATAACAAGGAATGATGCCCTCATCTTGCTCATGAGTTCGTAATCTGTTTTATAAGAATTAAGTCCACTTGGGTCAATAATAAGTCTACTTCCATCTTTTTTTATCTTAAGACCAAGTTTTCTCAAAACTTCTGTAATTATTTCAACATCTTTAAGAGCTGGAACGTCTTCCAAAATTATTTCTTCTGTGCCAAGAATTGTGGCAGCTAAAATTGGAAGAGCAGCATTTTTTGCACCTGATATTCTAACATTTCCCTTTAAAGGGCCATTTGGTTTTACTAAAATTTTATCCAAAAGGATGCCTCCTATGTTTTTATTTATAACGATTGATATTTTATCTATTATTGATTTTATTATATCATAGACATCTTGAATATTTAAGGAATTTAAAAGACTGCTCTTATTAAAAAAATAATTTATGTTAAAATTAAAAACAAAAGGGAGGCAATTATGAGAGAATTTATTCAAGAAAAATATAAAAACATCAAAGATTCAATTTATTCAACTGACTATTCAAGCATATATCCTGACTTTATAAATTTTGCCTTGGGCGACCCTGACATAAGAACTCATGAGATGATAATAAAGGAAGCTTATGACTCACAAATGAAGGGCTTCACTCACTACGAAGACCCACAAGGCTACTTTGGACTTAGAGAAGAAATTGCCAAGGCATACTGGGAGGACTACAGAGTAAAATGTGACCCAGAAGAAATTTTAATTACCATGTCTGGCACAGAAGCCCTATATATAATTTTAGAGGCAATCTTAAATCCTGGCGACAAAGTCATTGTGCCTTCTCCCTACTTTAGTGTCTACCCTGACCAAATTGAAATGACAAAGGGTCTTCCTGTAATTTATGAAACAAAATTTGAAAATGATTTTAACCTTGAGCCAAGAGAAATTGAAAAATTAATCACTGCAAAAACTAAGGCTATAATAGTTAACACACCTAATAATCCAACGAGCGCTGTCTATAGTGACGATACACTAAAAGAAATTTATGAAATGGCAAAAAAATATAATATTCTTGTAATCTGCGATGACATCTACACAATTTATTCCTACGAGAGTAAATTCAAGCCCATGATTGCCTACAATAAAGAATTTAAAAATGTAATTTCAATTTCATCTATGTCAAAGGACTTTGTCATGACTGGTTGGAGACTTGGTGCCATCCTCGCCCACAAAGACTTAATCAAAGCCATGACCTATATCCACGAGAACATAGTCTATTCAGTGCCAACAATTTGCCAACACGCAGGAGCTCTTGGCATTGCCAATAGAAAAACAATTTGCCCACCCCTTTATGAAGAATACAAGGAGAGGATGTATCTCGCCTACGAGAGGCTAAAAAAATTAAATCATGTAGAAGTCTTAAAACCTAAGGGAACTTTTTATATCTTTCCAAAAATTTCTGTGCCTGGCATGACTACAAAGGAAGTTGTAAGAGAAATTTTAGAAAAGGCTCACGTTAATTTAATTGACGGAGAAGCCTTTGGACCAGCTGGCAAAGGATTTATAAGAATTGCAGTTACAGTTAATAAGGAAAAGATAAATGAAGCCTTCAATAGAATTGAAAATTTAGAAATTTTTAAAAAATAATACTGAACCGAAATTCAGTATAACAAATGCAAAATAAAAGCTCTTAGAGGAATTTTTATAATTTATATTCCTCCAAGAGCTTTTTTATTTTTAATCTTTATTACTTTCCCAACTTGTTTTCTCTGCCGTAGTAAAACAGATATTGATTGGCAAAGCCTGCATTTTTGCCAAAGACTTCACGCCCACGCATTGCTATTTTTGACTTTGGAGTAACTTCTTTTAAATAAAGTTCCTCCATAACTCTCTTTATCCAAACATCAACTGGAAAGGATTCCTTTCTGTCAAAGGCAAAGAGAAGAATGCAATCGGCAACCTTTGGACCAACTCCTGGAAGTTCTTGAAGAGTACGTCTTGCATCTTCAAGCTCCATATTGTCAATTTCATCTATATTTACTCTTCCATCCTTTATTAAATTTGCCGTCTCTACTATTCTCACGTCGCGAAAGCCAACTCTTGCAAATTCACGAAGGTCCTCTGGTCTTGCGAGGGAAAGTTTTTCGGCACTTGGGAAGGAATAATATTTTCTATTTTCGTCTTCTCCGAGATAATCTCCATACATTTCAGATATTTTTTCAATTGATTTTTTTATTCTTGGAATTTGATTATTTGCAGAAATGATAAAGGAAATTATTGTCTCAAACTTATCTTGATTTAAAATTCTTATGCCCTTGCCATAATCTGTTGCATTTTTCATCACTTCGTCCTTGGCAAGTTCTTCAATGACATGTTTGTAGTCGCGTGAAAGGTCAAAGTAATTATAAAAGATTTCATCAAAGGAGTTTTTATCAACTCCCTTTAAGAAAACTTTATCGCCAACTTTTTTTGCATTGGCAACTTTCCCATGCGTTATAAAAGTGAAAGAACCGTCAGCTTCTTCATACCACCTAAAGGCTTGACCACAAGTGAAAATATCTCTTGGTTCAAACTCATTTAATTCACTTATAAGGCAATAATCTTCATCAAAATTTATCTTCATAAAAAAATTTCTCCCATAAATAAAAAACCTATTAATAAATAATAGGTCAGCTAATTTCTTTCATAAAATAAGAAAGCGTTAGAAGAGAATCATTGAGTCTAATATTTTCAACAACTACACCTTCTGGTCCCTTTAAATCGTAGGGGGCAAAATTCCATATTCCCTTAACGCCTGCATCTATAACTTTTTTTGCCACCTCTTGGCAAAACTCCTTAGGCACAGTTATAATTGCAACATCAACTTTCTCATCTCTTATGTATTTTTCCAAGTCCTTCATATTTCTGACTTTGATTCCACTTATATCTTCAATGTTTTCCTTTACATCAAAAAGAGAAATTACATTAAAACCAGAATCCCTAAAACCATTGTACCTTGCAATAGCTTGTCCCAGTCTGCCAGCTCCAATGACAATACTCTTATAAGACTTATCAATGCCAAGAATTTTATCCACTTGCTCCTTTAATGCCTTTGTGTTGTAGCCATAACCTTGTTGACCAAATCCACCAAAGTTATTTAAGTCCTGTCTAATTTGCGATGCGCTAAATCCAGTTAGACCACTTAGCTCTTTGGAAGAAACTCTCTCAACTCCACTGTCGATTAATTCTTTTAAATATCTATGATAAACTGGCATTCTCCTTATAACAGCTTCAGAAATACCCCTTGAATTCTTAGGCAAATCAACACCCCCAATTTGTTTATATTATAACAATCTTTTATCTTTTTGTAAATTAAAGGTAGATTTAAAATTAATAAGTCTTTATAAGAGAAAGACAGGTCCTATAAAGTTACTCGCCTATAAAATATGCAATTACCAAAATTATTGCGGCTGGAACTATAATTAGACTCGATAAAAGCATAAGCAAATTTTCTAAATTTTTTTCTTTCTTATAATTCTCTAACTTCTTTGGAATTTGAAGTCCAAAGCCAAGAGCTATAAGTAGATATGCAAAAGATCTTAATTTATTCATCTAAGCCTCTGTAAAATTTTCTGCAATCATACATCTTATAGAACCGCCACCATACTTTGCTATTGTTCCAACATCAATTGGAAGAAGTTCATCGTATTTTTCAATTGTCTTTTTGTGTTCATCAGTCAATGAATCATAAGCCGCCTTTGAAATCACTAAAATATTTTTATCTTGTCCCTTTAACTCAATGGAGTTTGCTACAAAATTATTGAATTCATCTTCTGAAAGAGAAATTATTTCCTTGCCAGATTCTTGTAAGGACTTTATTACATCCTCTCTATTTTCAATTATTAAATCATCTGCAATTATTGCAAACTTTTCAGCAATCATCATAAGTACATTTGTGTGATAAATATCAATATTCTTATCCTTTGACATAAAATAAACGGGCTTTAGGTTGAAAGTCTTTGCAAATTTTAAAAATTCATCCTTGTCACATCTTTTTGATAGACTAGCATAGGCAATATCATTCCAGCTATCAATTACTATAGCGCCTGTCCCCTCCAAAACTTTACCTTCATTATTTCTAAAATCTACTACTTCCATTTTCTCGAAATCAATAATTTTTTTAAGCTGTGGCAAAATTTTCTCATATTCTTTGTTTCTATTCTCTGCATACATTTCTGAAATGAAAATTTTCCCTGGAAAAGTAACAAATACATTATTTGGGAAAATTGAATCTGGTGTAGTATCGTCAAAATCTTCTATAATATCAACATGAATATTATTTTCACGAAGAATATTAACTGCATCATCAAATTCCTTTAAGGCTTTATTTTTTATTTCATCTTCTGCACTTTCTTTAGGACGCTCTTGGTAAACATTGTCCTTTGCTGTTTCTTTATTAAATTTAAAGGCATAAGGCCTAACTAAAATTACTTTATCTGTTATCATTTTATGCTCCTTTTCTTCATTATAACAAATTTTGAAAAGAAAAAACTCTCCAAAAATTTGGAGAGTCACAAATTTATTAATCGTCTTAACTTAAGCTTCATAAAATTTTATTACATTTTCAATTAAAAGAAGATTTGTAATATTACCTATGCCTCCTGGCACTGGTGAATATGCCTTGATTTTTCCATTGACAGACTTCTCATCAAGGTCGCCACGATATTTTCCATCTTTATTCTTTGATGTGCCAATGTCAATTACAATTGCATCCTTATTAAAATAACTTTCATCCAAAGTTTCTGCTCGTCCCATGGCTGTAAAAATTATTTCTGCATTCTTAGTATGCTTTTTTAAATCCACTGTCCCAAGATGGCAAATTGTAACCGTAGCTAAATCTTTTAACAAAAACATGGCAAGAGGTTTGCCCACGACATTGGAGTGATTAATTATAACGGTGTCTTTACCCTCTAATTCATAGCCATAAAATTTTAAAAGTTCATGAGCCGCTTTAGGTGCAAGAGGAGTAAAACCGCTAACATCTCCACTGTAAACTCTCGCCCTATTTAAAGGATGCATACAATCAACATCTTTTTTTGGCTCAAGAGCAAGAGAAATTTCTTCTTCGTCAAAATTTTCTGGCAGAGGTCTAAAGATAAGTATGCCACCAATTTTTTCATCTTCATTTAATTTTTTTATTCTCTCTATAACTTTGTCTTGACTTACATCTTTTGCAAATTCATTAGAGTAAACTTCAACGCCAAGTTTTTCCGCCGTCTTTTTTATTCCCTTTTCATAAGCAAGACTACCGTAATCATCGCCGACTCTTATAGTAGAAATAATTGGTTTAGATTTTAATTTTTTTACTTTTTCAATTAATTCATGGCTTTTTTTATCAACGTAATTCTTTGCATATAAAATTTCAGTCATTACTAAACTCCTTTGGAAGGTAGACTTCCACAGCTTTCTTTAATATTTTTATTTCAACAGGCAAACTTGGTCCCTTGTCTCCATCAATATCAATGGTAACTTCTTTATCAGATAAAGATGAAATTTTCACTTCTTTTACTGTGAAGTGTATAACATTTTTACCTTCCTCAACTTCTCCTTCTATTGAATCCCTTAATACTTCAAGCCTATCCTTTATGGTGTCCTTTGTTAAAATAAATAAATTTGCCTCGCCACTATTCATCTCTTCATTTTCAGAAGTGAATTCTAGTTTGCCAATTTTATTTGTTAATCCAACTATCAAGTGGTCCACTGAGCCAGAATAATCTCCGCCATCTGACTTTATATGGAGATTATATTCTTCTGATATCCTTAATTTTTCGATTGATTTCCTTATATAGGCAAGTCCTCCAAATTTTGACTTCTCTTCAGAGGAAACTTCGTGGATTGCTTCTGGCACTGCACCTATTGAAGCAAAGAGACTAAAAATTTTATCATTAACTTTCCCCAAGTCAATCTTTTTTGTATTTTTAAAATCAAAAGACTCTAAAGCTTTTTCCTTTTTTTCAGGTATATTTAATTTTTTTGCCAAGAGATTTCCTGTGCCACCTGGCAAGATTAAAAGTTTAGCCTTTGAAGAAATTCTATTCATCCCAAGTAAAACTTCATTTACAGTCCCATCGCCACCATAAACTCCAATGGCATCAAGGTCTTTTGTCTCTTCAACAAACTTTGTGCCATCGCCTGCTTTTTCTGTCTCCTTAATAATAATTTCGTCAAAATATTTTTTAAGCTTTTCTTCAACTTTTCCAATAAACTTTTTTCCACTTTCATTTCCAGAACTCGGATTGTAAATAAATAAAATTTTCATTTAACACCTCTCTATCAATAAATTATCATTCCACCATTAGGAGAAATAATTTGCCCAGTCATATAAGAATTTTTTTCTGAAATCATAAAGGCAACTAGCTCTGCAATTTCTTCTGTCGTGGCAAGTCTCCCCATTGGTATTTCTTCAGATAGAATACATAAATTTTCTTCGCCGATTTCCTTTGTCATTGGTGTATCAACTGCACCTGGAGCAACTGCATTTACTGTTATACCAGAGTAGCCAAGTTCCTGTGCCAGTGCCTTTGTAAGTGCATTTATTGCACCCTTTGTTGCCGAGTAATGACTCTCCATTGAGCCACCTACTATTCCCCATATAGATGACATATTTAAAATTTTCCCTGAATGTTTACTTAACATATAGGGTAGTGCTGCATGAATGGCATTATAGACACCCTTTACATTTACATCAAAAATATTATCCCAAGTTTTTTCGTCAATGTCTTGGAAAAGTGCATAGCTAGAAATTCCTGCATTATTTATAAGTATGTCAACACCCTTAAATCTTTTTGCAACTTCATTAAACATATCTTCCACTTCAGAAAAATTTGTCACATCTGCCTTTATTGCAAGGGAATCTCTACCCATTTCTCTTATTTCCTTTTCTAATTCTTTTGCTTCTTTTTCTGATTTATTGTAATTTATTATAATTCTGTATTCTTCTTTTGCAAGCCTTTTGGCAATATCTCTGCCAATACCTCTTGATGATCCAGTTATAAGTACAGTCTTCATGTCACACCAACCTTTTATCTTATTATACCAAATCTCTTAGTAATCTTTAATTACATAGCCTCTTTAATAATTATTTTATGACGCAAAAAAGCTATGTCCTTCCTTAGACATAGCTTTTTAGGTAAATATGCTTTTTTATTAAATATCTAATCTTGCTTCCTCGTCGAAGTTTTCTTCTGGAATTGGTTTCTTTACAATGTGTTTGTAATAGATTTTTTCAACTGCCATAGAAATAGCGTTATCGCCAGTTACATTGGCTGCTGTACCAAAAGAGTCTTGAGTTAGATATAGTGAAATTAAAATTGTTGCAAGTGTTCCTGATGAATCAACTCCAACTACTGGTAAGAATGGAAGTGCACTCATTACTGCTCCACCAGGTGCTCCTGGTGCTGCTACCATTGCAACTCCTAGGATTGCAATAAATTTAGCTATTAATGTAAATGAATTATCCATATTAAACATAGTTAATAGAGTAAATACACATGATGTCAAAGTAATCATTGACCCAGCTAAGTGAACTGTTGCACAAAGCGGAATACAGAATTCTCTAATTTGTCTTGTTACTCCCATTTTTCTGTTACAAGCAACATTTACTGGAATTGTAGCTGCTGATGATTGAGTTCCAACTGCTGTTAAATAAGCTGGTACTGCTGCTCTCAAACATTTGAAAGGATTTCTTCCTGTATATCCTCCAGCTACTACAAATAGAATTACCATATAAATTAGGTGTAGAGCAATGATACATAAGAATATCTTCCAGAAAATTCCTAAGATTGCAAATACAGAACCTGAATATGATAGGTTACAGAAGTTACCAAAGATAAAGAATGGTAATAGAGGTATAACGAATTTTGATAATACTAAATTTATAATTTCGTTGAATTCGTTAATTCCCTTATAAAAAGTTTCTCCGCTTCCCTTTGCTCTTAATGCTGAAACTGTAAGACCAAGCATAAATGCAAGTACAAGTGCTGCTGTAACATCAATGAAAGCTCCTAGTGGAATTTCAAAGAAAGGTGCAACTTCGTTTGCTGTTGCTTTTTGAACTTGTTCTGCAAGCTCTGGTTTAATAAAACTTGGGAATATTGTTCTTGCCATAGTGTAGGAAAGTGATCCTGCAACTAATGTAGATGCGTAAGCAAGTCCTACTGTAGCACCTAAAAGTTTACCAGCACCTTCAGATAGGTCTGCAATACCCTTAGATACAAAGGCAATAATCATTAATGGAATAATGAAGTTTAAGAACTTTCCAAATAATCCTGAGATTGTGATTGCAATTCTAGTTACTACTGCTGGACAATATTGGCCAACAAGAATACCTAGTGCAATTGCTATTATAAGTCTAGGAATAAGACCTATTTTTTTCTTTTCTTTCATTTTGATTTAATCCTCCTTAATATTCAAAAACTTAGCCCTGATACATTGACCAGTTTTTGTTCCTGCTAGCCCGCCAAGACCAGTCTCCCTAATTGATTCATGTAATAAGTGCCCAACTTCACCCATTGCCTGACAAACTTCGTCAAAAGGTACAATTGATGTTACCCCTGCAAGGGCCATGTCAACTGATATGAAAGAATTCATAACACCTGAGGCATTTCTAAAAGTACATGGATACTCTACAAGTCCTGCTATCGGGTCACAGGCGAGCCCCATTACATTAATAAGTGTAATGCTGGCTGCATTTAGTGCTTCTTCTACGCTTCCACCAAGCATTTCTACTAGAGCAGCTGCTGCCATAGCACTAGCAGAACCACACTCTGCTTGGCATCCACCTTCAGCACCGGCGAATGTTGCATATTTACCAATAATTTGCCCTATTCCTATTGATGTCAAAAGTCCATTTATCAAAGTCTCATCATCTAAACCATACTTATCTCTTGCTGCCATTAAGGCTGCAGGTATAATGCCAGAACTTCCAGCAGTTGGCGCTGCTGCAATAGTCCCCATATTTGCATTGGTTTCAGATGTGGAAAAGGCCATAGCCATAGTCCTAACTAGAAATTTGCTAGTTAAGGGCTCTTTTTCTTTTTGATAGTTGTTCATTTTTTTTGCAAAACCGTCTATCATTTTATATTCAGTATCATAAGTTTTGTCTAGAGTTTCATGAGATGAAGCTTTCATGACATCTAAAATTTCTTGAAGCTTTTTCTTCATCTCTTCTTCAGTCATCTTGAGAGTATTTGTCTCTGCCTTTAAGACTAAATCATAAAAGTGAAGATCTTCACTTTTACATACTTCTATAATTTCTTTAGCAGTATTTAGCATTTAAACCTCCACATATTTTGAAGTTAAATATCTAGAATTATTTAACAATTTATTTTTCAAATTTTCATTGGCATTTTCATCTAGCTCAACAGTTAGAGTTACAATATTAGTAAGCTCATCCTTACTTGTATTTATAGATTCAATATTGTAATTATCATCAGCTAAAGCTGTTGAAACCTCTGCTATAACGCCTTTTTGTTCATTGTATTGGAATAAAAAAGTAGGGAATTTTCCATCAAATTCAACTTTTATTCCATTTATATCAACTATAATCATGTTTCCTCCACCAATAGAGGAGCCAATTACATATTCACTTTTTCCATCTTCATAATTAAATTTTATCTTTACTGTATTGGGATGATACTCTTCTCCTAAATTCATTGGGATAAATTTATAATCTATTCCCCTCTCATCTGCAATTTCGTAAGCATTGCGGATGGAATTATCATAGGTTTTAAAACCCATTATCCCACCTAAAAGAGCCCTATCAGTGCCATGTCCCTTATATGTGTATGCAAAGGATCCATGTAAGTAAAATTCAACACTTTCATAATTGTTAGGACAAATCTTTGCTGCAACTCTTGCTATCTTGCAAGCACCTGCAGTGTGAGATGATGATGGACCAACCATTATAGGTCCAAGAATCTCAAAGGAACTGTATTCTTTCATTGATTGACCTCCCTCTTTCTAGTATATTTTAGCATAAAGTGATAAAATTGTGAATAAAATTTATAGTTCACTATTCCCGTCATTGACAAATTTATAGACATATTAGCTATCATAAATGATTGCATATTGTGTTAGAAAAAGTCATTTAATTTAATCTATTACAGTAATATAAAAAATAGTAATATTCTTAAATAATTGTTGCCAACATAACAAAAATACTATAATATTTAGTAGAGAATATTATTTTATTAATGAGGAGGATTTGAATGAAAGAACAAAACAAAAAAATTAGAGACAAAAATGATGTTGGCGGCTTTCTGAAAGGCGTAGAAAGAATTGGTAATAAATTACCTCACCCTGCCATGATTTTTGCAATACTTAGTGTAATCGTAATCATAGTATCATATTTCGCAGCAAAATCTGGCTTGAGCGTTACATATTTCGACGCAAAAGCTAAAGAAGAAGTAACTAAAGAAGCAGTTTCTTTACTTAACTGGGAAGGTCTTGCTTACATCTTTAACTCTGCAACAGAAAACTTTACAGGCTTTGCTCCACTAGGAACAGTTCTTGTGGCTATGCTCGGTGTTGGTGTTGCTGAAAACAGCGGACTTTTTAATGCAGCTTTGAAAAGGCTTTTATCAAATGTAAACCCTACACTTCTAACTGCAACAGTTGTATTTGCTGGTGTAATGTCAAATATCGCATCTGATGCTGGATACTTAGTAGTAGTTCCACTAGGAGCACTTATATTTGCAAATGCAGGTCGTCACCCACTTGCTGGTATAGCTGCAGCTTTTGCAGGCGTAAGTGGCGGTTTCTCTGCCAACTTAGCTCTAGGTACTACTGACCCACTATTAACAAATATTACAAATGAAGCCCTAAAAGCTGGTGGCATAGACTTGACTCTTGCAGCTACTTGTAACTGGTACTTCCTATTTGTATCAACTTTCTTAATCACAATCGTTGGTACTTTTGTAACTACTAAAATTGTAGAAAAGAACTTGGGAGAATATCACGGTTCTTATAAGGCAGACGAAACACCTGTTACAGATCTTGAAAGAAAAGGTCTTAGAAATGCACTTATAGCACTTATTATATTCTGCGCAATAATGGCATTTTTGATGTTCCCTGCAAACGCACCATTTAGATCTTTTGAAGAATCTAAAAATGCAATGACACTTAAAAACTTCTTAGGTCACGGACTTATACCTGGAATGCTACTACTTTTCATGATTCCTGGTATTGCTTATGGTAAAACTGTTGGAACAATAAAAACTTCCCACGACCTTGTTGATGCAATGACAAAGGCGATGAAGGGCATGGGTGGATACCTTGTACTTGCCTTCTTTGCAGCACAGTTCGTAAAATATTTCGAACAAACAAACTTGGGTCTAATTCTTGCAAAAAACGGAGCAGATTTCTTAGAGTCAATTAACTTAAAGGGCCTTCCACTATTAATTATGTTCATCTTGCTTTCAGCTTTCTTAAACCTATTTATGGGATCAGCTTCTGCAAAATGGGCGATTATGGCTCCAATATTTGTGCCAATGATGTATAATCTTGGACTTTCACCTGCACTTACACAAGTTGCCTACAGAATTGGTGACTCTTCAACAAATATTATCACACCGCTTATGTCTTACTTTGCAATGATCGTAGTATTCATGCAAAAATACGATGAAGACTCTGGGCTTGGAACACTTACATCAATGATGCTTCCATACTCAATGTTCTTCTTGGTTGGTTGGACACTTCTAATGATAGTATGGTACCTAGTTGGACTTCCTGTTGGACCAGATGCACCACTTCATGTGCAAGACATGATAACAATGTTATTTATCTAAAATAAAATATTCTCAAAAATAATCCCGGTGGAAGATTCCATCGGGTATTTTTATTATTTTTAATGTTGACATTAGCTGTTTCTTATGTTATTTTTTTATTGTTAATTTTTAATTAATAGGCGGTTTACATGAATAAAAATTTTAAAAAAGTACAATTATTTTATTCTCCGTTTCTATACTTGCATCATCCATACCTGTTTTTGCACAATCCAAAAATACTGAGGCTCTTCCTGAAATCAATGACTGTGTTAACTTCAAAGAAAAAAATTACAATGGTTCTCTCGCAAATTCAATATTAGAAAAAAACTTTGATGAAGATCTTCTTACAGATGAAGAATCTAAACTATTAGACTACTTAGTATCAAAAGAAACTAAATCCACAGAAGAAAAAGAAGAAATTTTAGAAGTTCTAAAAACTTTTAACGATCCTTATTTAAGAAGTGTAAAAAAGGTTATCTCTGTTGATAAAGCTGGAAAAGCTTTGAATATTGTAATAGATTTAGCCTTATTGGCTACTGGTGAAGGCGGATTAGCAAATGCAGGAATTAAAAAGCTCAAAAAAAATATGGCGTAGAAAAAGCAAAAGAAATAATAGAAAAAAAGTTGTTGCGAAAGTTGTAAAAAAGCTTTCTGACTGGGGTTTAAAAGGAATGCTAGCTCATGCTGGTAGATTCGCTGGAATTATAATAGACAATATTTTTGATCCCGGAATTGCAGTAGCTAAATTTATAGATAACCATCTTGATGCTAATAAAGGGAATGGCTATCTGAATGTTAATGTACCATGGTAAAAAATAAAATTATATTTATTTTATATTTTTTAATATTCATAACTTTTGGATGTATTAATTTATTTTATCCCTTAAATAAATTAATTGTACTCGCGTATAGCTTATTAACTACAATCATTTTAATCAAATGTGAAAGCATGTTTAGATTTAAAATAAATAAAAATATAAAAGACATTGCAATAATTTATATTATTTTAGTTTTGATAGATTTCTTTATAGAAGACTTTATTTCTCCCATGACATCTAACTCACCACAAAATCATGTTTTTATTTTTCTTAGTTCCTTATCTATTTTAACTATTTATAAAATATTAAAATATAATAAGTATGAATGAAAAAAGGCGCTGTTTATCTACAGCGTCTTTTTCAGCCCACACCAAAGTCTGTTATTTCAAATAAAATATCTACATTAAGGTCATCTTCTAAGTATTTATATTTTTCCACGAACCATGCTACAAGCTCATCATCTCTTTTTATATTTGTGGAGTTGTTTATAAAAATATTTACTGTTGCGTGAGAGAATTTTTTTATAATCTCCATGTCCCTATCTATCATTTCTCTTGTCTGACCTTTTATGCCTACCATGACGCAAGGCGAATCAAAATATTTTTTCACTTCTCTATAATCTTTAAAGTCTGCACCCTTTTTTAGGACTCTTTCTCTAAAATCATTGTCAAAAGTTTCTATGCCAGTTTTAAAAGTTATGGGAACTTTAAAAAAGTCTCTCATTTCATCAAGTCTATTTCTATAAATCCAGTGGGCTTCAAAAAATAATCTCTTAATATTTTTTTCTTCTACAATTCTTTTTATTTCTCTAAGAGTATTTTGTGTCAAATCAAAAACCGATGCCGAGTCAATGACTTCTAAGACTCCAAATTCTCCTGTTACATTTTTTAAGACTTCAAGATTTATATCGTCAATTTTTTTATTGTCCACTTCGTTATCCTCTATATAATCACAAAAAGTACACTTGCCCCACTTGCAAGGTTTAGCCTTTAAAAGGACGATTTCTCTTTTTGTCTTATTTGTAATTTTTGAATATCTATTAATAAAATCATCTCCTTTAAGAAATTTCATCTTTTAAAATATCTTAACACAAATATTTTATAAAATTTTTAAAAAATCAAATGTTGACATCTCAACAAGTGTTATTTATACTAAAATTTGTATCATAATATAGTGGGGTGTTTATGCTCGATAGATTTAATTACTTTTCCAATGAAGTCTTTACTATTGTAAAAAACTGGCAAAAGATAGCAAGCCAAGTCATGAGAGATTTTGGTTTAAACTCAAGTCAACTCATCTATATGCTTGCCCTATATGATAACGAAAAGCTTAATTCTAGTGAACTTGTGAAAATAAGCGGTAAAGACAAGTCTGATGTTTCGAGAAACTTAAATCAAATGATAAAATCAGGAATCGTTGAGAAAAAATCAAATAATAAAAACAACTACGGCGGATGCTTCTATCTAACAGAAAAAGGAAGATTTATGGGCTCTCAAATTAGCGAAAAAACAATAAGTTATATGGAGCTTGCCAATAAAAATATTTCAAAGGAAAAGAAAAAAATTTTTTATGAAGTTCTCGATACCCTTTCAGAAAATATTGGAAAATTATTGATAGAAGAAAATAATTGCAAATAATTAATTTGAATAGTTTTTTCAAATTTAGATAAATATTAGTTTTAAATTGCGAGGTAATATATGGCAGTAAAAATAATTGTAGGATCAACTTGTGACATAGAAGAAAATATTAAGAAGGACTTAATTGTAGTGCCCCTTCACGTAACTTTTGGAGATGAAGACTTTTTAGATTCAGTAGATATTACAAAGGACGAATTTTATGAAAGGCTTGAAAAAAAGGAAGAGTTCCCAAAAACAAGTCAACCAACACCTATGGCTTTTATGGAAGCCTACAAAAAAGTTATTGATAATGGCGATGAGGCTGTTGTCATTGTCCTATCAGCAAAATTATCTGGAACTTATCAAAGTGCAAAACTTGCAAGCGAAGGTCTTGAAGATAAAATTTTTATTGTGGACAGCTTAAATGTTTCAAACGCAGAAGGTGCTCTCGTCGAATATGCATTAAGACTTGTAGATGAAGGAAAGTCAGCAAGAGAAATCGCAAATATTTTGGAAGATGCAAAAAAGAAGCTTAGACTTGTTGTTTTAGTAGACACTTTGGAATATCTTGAAAGAGGCGGAAGAATCTCCAAGGCATCTGCTCTTCTAGGCGGAATTTTCTCTGTCAAGGTTCTCCTTTCCATGGAAGATGGTGCAATAGAATCTGTTGGCAAAGCAAAGGGAATAAAAAATGCAAACAACTTATTTATTAGCGAGATAAAAAAACATGGCTCTATTGACTTTTCAATGCCACTTAAACTTGGCTACACAGGAAGAGATAGTGAAAAGATTGAAAAGTATTTGAGAGAGACTAAAGATTTGTGGGAAGACAAGATTTCTTCTCCAGAATTTATACAAATAGGAAGTGTAGTTGGAACTCACACAGGCCCAGGTGCTCTCTTCTTAGCATATTTTAGAAATTAATTGTATTTTATAAAGCTCCTAGATTTAGGAGCTTTTTCTCTATATAATTTTTTCTCATTTTAAGTTATCTTTTTATATGTAAATCCTATAAAATTGCTTTGAGAAATAAAGGAGAATTCTATGAAAGAAAATAAAATAATTATATCTGGCATTACATTTCACTATGAAGATTTAGAAATAACATATGAGGTTATGGAAAATATAAAATACTTTATAAAAGACTTAGAGGAAAGCCAGGATGGAATTTACAATAGTTTCTTTATGTACTAAGATGATGGAAACTTAATTATCTACTAACTTTTAATGCTAGGGTTTACTCTGGCATTTTTATTTTCTACCATATAATATAAAATTTTTACCACAAATTAGATTTCTTTATCAAATTATAATTCTGTGGTAAAATGAATGAAAGAGACTGGAGTTGATTTATTGGAAAAAGAAACTGATTTTAAGGGACTCTTTAGACTTTTTACAAGGTCTATAATCATTTCCATGCTTGGAATGATTTTTCCCTTTTTTTATATTTTATTTCCTTCTATGTATGTAACTGAGTCCATCAAAGAAGGAATTATAAAAGTGATGGCTACATTAATTGCTGTTGTCCTCCTAATTGGTGTCATCTTAGGACCAATGGAGGCAATAATTATTTTTACAATTTTTGGACCCTTTATTTTGATTTTTCACTATATGATTACTACAAATAGAAGTGTTGCAACTACAATTTTCGCAACATCTCTTATATTTTTTACATCAATAATGGTTCTATTATTTGCCTTTGGCATAAATAGTGATGTACTAAATTCAAGAGAAACTATAAATGCAATTACAAGTTTTTATACAAATATTGCTAAGGAAGCTGGCTTTTCTCAAGGTGACTTATCAAATTTTACTCAAAGTGCAGAAATTTATTACAAGAGTTTTCTACAAACTCTTCCTTCTACTTTAATAATAATTTCTCTTGTCACTTCCTATATAACTTACACCACAGCTGGTAGGACTCTACTTTCAAAGGGAAGATTTATAATCCAACCTTCCTCTCTTGAATTTTTAAAATTTCCAAAAGAAATTATTATGCTCTCAATTGCTACTATTGCAGTTTTTACTTTGACTGGAGATTATTTTGGTCCTAGCGGTCAAGTTTTTATGATTAATTTAATGAGTCTAATTTATTTTATGCTCTTTGTAGCGGGCATAAGCGTCCTTAAATTTTTTATGACAAGACTTGGCTTTAAGAGTTTTTTACAGTATCTATTAATTGGTCTTTGCCTTGCAATATCAACACTACAAATATTTGTGATGATAATTGGTGCACTTGACCAAATTGTTAACTTTAGAAAAATTAATTAAGTGGGTATGCTATGAAAGATAAATACAAAATTAGTGATTTTCTCCCCTATCTTATTTTTGGACTTATAGTAGTTATAATCTTAATGATACTAAAACCAATTCTTGGTTTTATTTCAGCTTTAGCTTTGGCTTATGTATTTTATATAACTTATTCTGAGATCAATAATAAGAATGAGGAGACTATTAAACACATTGAAAACTTAAATGAAAAATTTGATTCTTTAACTAAGAAAGCAATTTTTGATATGCCCTTTCCCCTTGTAGTTACTGACGAAAAGGCAAAAATTCTCTGGTATAATACTCCTTTTATTAGTTTATTTGATGAAAAGAGTGTCATCGACAGAGACCTTGAAAATTTAGTTAAGGATATTGACGTCTCAAATATCTTAAATAGAAGTGGAGCTAATACACTTCCCATAGAGATTAACAAGAGATTTTTTAATGTCTACACAAATGTTGTGGACAACAAATCTGAAAAGGGCGATGGCAAATCTGTTTTACTTTACTTTGTAGATGACACTGCCTACAAAAATTTAAAGGACAAATACAAGCTTGAGTATCCAATTATTGCAAAAATTGAAGTGGACAATTTTGATGAGGCAGTAAGCTCTGCTCCATCAGAAATTAGACCTCTTTTAATTGCAGAGATTGACTCAACTATTTCTCAATACTTTGAGGAATATGATGCTCTTGTGAGAAAAGTAGACGAAGATTTATATCTTGTTGTCATGAACTTTAAATCCTTAAATTCTATTAAAGATAAAAGGTTTGACATCTTAGATGACTTGAGAGATTTAAACAAAGGAAACTCAATTCCTATAACTTTATCCATTGGGGTTTCTTCCTTTGGACTAAACTTTAAAGACGCCTATATTGAGTCTGACTCATCGCTTGACCTAGCACTAGGTCGTGGCGGTGACCAAGCTGTTGTAAAGGTAGATGATAATTATGAGTTCTTCGGCGGAAAGTCAAAGGCTGTTGAAAAGAGAAATAAGGTTAAGGCAAGAGTAATTGGCGAAGCCTTAAAGCAACTTATTGAAAGATCCGAAAATGTCTACATCATGGGTCATCAAAATCCAGATATGGATGCTATTGGGGCTGCTATCGGTTGCCTTCGTGCAACTTTAAACAGAAACAAAGAAGGCTTTATCGTTCTTGAAAAGTCCAATCCATCTATTGATAATTTAATTGACAGAATGAAGGAAGAAGAACCCGAACTTTACGAAAAAGTAATTTCAAGAGAAACTGCTCTAAATAAGATAAAGCACTCTTCTCTAATAATTTTGGTGGACAACCACAAGCCTTCCTTTACAGAATGTCCTGAACTTTTAGAAAAGACTGGTCAAATAGTTGTAATAGACCACCACAGACGTGGCAAGGAATTTGTTGAAAATCCAGTTCTGAGTTATGTAGAACCCTATGCCTCTTCAACTTGTGAACTTATAACAGAAATGCTAACTTATATGTCTGATGACTTAAACTTGACTCACTTTGAAGCTGATGCTCTCATGAGTGGAATTGTTGTAGACACAAAAAATTTCTCCTTCCAAACTGGTGTGAGAACTTTTGAAGCTGCTTCAGTTTTAAAAAGAGCTGGTGCCAACATGATAAAAGTTAAGGCGCTATTCCAAGACGATTTAGACACCTTGCTTTACAGAGCAGATGTAATCCACAACACAAAGATTATCCACGACAATATTGCTGTATCTCGTTTTGAAAAAGAGGCAAATAATTCTGTCCTCGTTGCGGCGCAAGCTGCCGATGCCCTACTAGATATAAATGGTATTGATGCATCTTTTGTACTCACAATTAAGGATGGAAAAACTCACATTTCGGGCAGATCTCGTGGAGAAGTTGTTTCAGTTCAACTAATACTTGAAAAAATTGGTGGCGGCGGACACTTAAATATGGCTGGTGCACAACTTGATACTGAAGACTTAGACAAAGCAGAAAAGATTTTAATAGAAGCTATTGAAGAATATTTAGAAGATAATAGAAACGAGGAATAAGATGAAAGTAATTTTATTAAAAGACGACAAAAACTTAGGCACTAAAGGAAGTATAGTTAACGCAAAGACTGGCTATGCTCGTAACTTTTTAATTCCAAGAGGAGTTGCCATTGAAGCTACTCCAGAAAATATGGAGACATGGAAGAAAAATAAAATTGAAGAAGAAAAGTTAGAAAAGGAAAATCGTGCAAAGGCTAATGAAGTTAAGAAAAAAATCGAAGAAATAACTTTAACTATTAAGGCAAAAGCTGGCGAAGGCGGAAGACTTTTTGGTGCAATAACATCACAAGATATTGCAAAAAATTTAAAAAGCGAATACAAAATTGAAGTTGACAAGAAAAAAATTGATTTAGCTGAAAACATTAAAGAAGCTGGAATGAAAAATATCGACATAAAATTATACTCAGACGTGACTGCAACTTTAAAGGTTAATGTTAGACCGGAATCTTGATTGATATGGATGTAAATGGCGAATTAAATCTAAATTCTGTTGAAAATTTAAAAATGCCTCCTCACAGCTTGGAGACAGAGGAATCTGCCCTTGGCTCTATGATGTTATCAAAGGAAGCTATCACTGCATCAATTGAAATTTTAAGGACAGAAGATTTTTATCAAGACGCTCACAGAAAAATTTACGATGCAATCTTAAATATCTATAACAGAAACGAACCTGCTGATGTAATCACAATTGCAGAAGAGCTGAAGAAAACTGACTCATTGGAAGAAGTTGGTGGCATAACTTATCTTGCCGATTTATCTTCTAATGTTACTGCTGTATCAAATATAAGGTCTTACTGCAAAATTATTAAGGAAAAGGGAATCCTCAGAGAATTAATAAATGCCTCTGACAAAATTATTTCTGCTGCCTATTCATCAGATGCAAAGGCAGACCTTATAATTGAACTTGCAGAAAAATCTGTATTCGATATTACGCAAGACTCTACAAAAAATGGTCTTGTAAACATAAAAAATATTGCACTTGAATCCTTTTCTGATTTGGAAAAGAAGGCACAAAATCCTAATGCCTTAACTGGACTTACTACTGGATTTGTGGACCTTGACAGGAAAATTTCTGGTCTACAAAAGTCAGACTTAATTCTTCTTGCAGCAAGGCCTTCTATGGGGAAAACTGCCCTCATGGTAAATATTGCCACTAATGCAGCGCTAAGAGGTGGAGCCTCTGTAGCAGTTTTTTCTCTTGAAATGAGTAAGAACCAACTTTTCCAAAGAATTATTTCATCAAATGCCCATGTAGATTTACAAAAAGTTATTTCTGGTAACTTAAATGAAGAAGAGTGGACAAAAATAATTAATACAATGCCTATTGTCTCAAATTTAAAAATGGAAATTGATGATACAGCTGGAATCTCGCCTCTTGAATTAAAGGCAAAGTGCAGAAGAATGAAATTGGAAAAAGGGCTTGACTTAATAGTAATAGACTATCTCCAACTTATGCAAATGAGCTCTAGAGCTGAATCAAGACAACAAGAAATTTCTGCCATCTCAAGAAATTTAAAGGCAATAGCCAAGGAACTTGAAGTGCCAGTTATTGCACTTTCTCAACTTTCTCGTGCACCAGAGCTAAGAACTGACCACAGACCAATCTTGTCAGATCTTCGTGAATCCGGTGCAATTGAACAAGACGCTGACATAGTAATGTTTTTATACAGAGATGAATATTACACAAAGGAAGAATCAGAAAAGCCAAATATTGGCGAAGTTATTATTGCAAAACATAGAAACGGACCTACGGGAACAGTTGAGTTGATGTTTAAGAAAGAATTCACAAAATTTTTGAATTTACAAAGAAGTGAATAAAATTTTTAAGGCTCTTGTCTTTATGGCGAGAGCCTTTTATTTTTTTTGCCACAAATGTTATAATATCTTTGATAAATTTGGAGGTAAATATGATTTTAGATTTAATAAAAGTAATTTTTCTTGGAATAATTGAGGGACTTACAGAGTTTCTTCCAATTTCTTCTACAGGACATTTAATTATAGCTAACACTTTTCTAAAGCTTGAGCCACAAGCTTTTTCCAACGCCTTTAATGTAATTATTCAGCTTGGTGCAATACTAGCTGTTGTTTATTTATATTTTTACGATGTAAATCCAATTGCAAAAGGCAAAATTGTGCCAGTAATTGGCGAAGAAAATTATGAAAGTTTAAGTTTTAAAGAAAAATTTAAGTACCGAGATATGGAAACTATGAGACTAATTGCAAAGATAATCGTAGGATTTCTTCCCGCAGCTTTCTTTGGATTTTTGCTAGATGACTTTATCGACGCTCACTTCTTTAATACTACTACAGTTTCTATTACACTGATTTTTTATGGCCTAGTAATTATTTTCATGGAAAAAAATAATAAAAATAAAGTTTTTAAATATGAAAATTTAGACGAGATAACATTAAAAACAGCCTTTTTAATTGGATTTTTCCAATGCCTTGCCATGGTGCCAGGAACATCTCGCTCTGCTGCAACAATTATCGGTGCAATGTTACTTGGCTGTTCAAGGACAAGCTCTGCAAAATTTTCTTTCTATCTTGCAGTCCCAACTATGCTTGGTGCAACTGCCCTTAAAATTTTTAAAATTGGCTTTTCCTTTACAGCTTGGCAATGGTTTTTGATTTTATTTGGTGGTGTGATTTCGTATATCGTTGCATTAATAGTAATAAAAAAATTCCTTGGCTATGTTCGTGAACATGACTTTATTCCCTTTGGTTATTACAGAATAATCCTTGGACTTGTAGTTCTATGCCTTGGCTTTTTTAACATGATTTGAGGTAAAAATGAAAGATTTTAATGTAGGAATAATTCAGTTGCCAGCCACTGGCGATAAAAATAAAAACTTAAAGACAATGGAAGAATATGTGTCTCGTGCAAAAAAGGAAGGTGCTGATGTAGTTTGTCTTCCAGAAATGTGGAACTGCCCCTACCAAAATTCTTATTTCACAAAATTTGCAGAAGAAGATTTTGGCGAGACTTACAAAAAAATGAGCCAAGTTGCAAAAGAAAATGGCGTCTACTTAATTGGCGGCTCAATACCAATTAAGTCTGGCGATAAAATTTACAATCGCTCCTATGTCTTTGACAAAAGTGGCAATGAAATTTACAGATATTCAAAAATAAATCTCTTTGACATTGAAGACTACAAGGAGTCTGACACAATTTCCGCTGGCAAATCTCTTGGCGTTTTCGAAACAGAATACGGAATCTTTGGTCTCGCAATTTGTTTTGACCTCCGATTTCCTGAACTCTTCCAAAGTTTTCGTGATTTTGGTGCAGAGGTTATCTTTGTGCCATCAACTTTTATGAAAAAGACTGGAGAAAGACACTTCCACTTATTAAACCAAGCTAGAGCTGTTGACACACAATGCTATATAGTCTCCCCTGCAATAGCAAGAGACCATGAACTTTCAAAAAACGCTTACGCTCACTCACTATGTGTAGCACCAGGTGGAGAAATTGAAGTAGACCTTGGCGAAGAAAAAAATCTTGCCATAGTTAAATTAGAAAACGAAAAAATAAAAAGAGAAAGAGAAAAACTTCCCCTAGAAGTCTCAAGACGAAATAGAAAATTTTAAAATTTTTTACAGATAAAAGCCTCTAAGTTATATAACTTGGAGGCTTTTTCCATTGATAATTTTTTAAATTTTAAAGTCCCAACATATTTGGTACAAATGTAATTATATTTGGAACAAAAGCAAATAATAGTACTGATACTAGTTCAATTATTAAGAAAGGTATTACACCCTTAACTATATCGTTGAACTTTAATCCTGTTATTGATTGTGCTGTAAACAAATTATATCCAAAAGGTGGAGTAACATATCCTATTACCAAATTAATTACAAATATCATTCCTAAGTGAAGTGGATCTATACCAAGTTCTATACCAAAAGGAACTAGTACTGGTGCTAATATGATTATTGCTGCTACTGTATCCATCAAAGCTCCAACAAAGAACAATAATATCATTAAAACAATTAAATAAGAATATTTAGTAGTTATAAATGACCCTAAGGCATTAGTTACCATATCTCCAAAATTATTAACTGACATAATCCAAGATAATAGATTTGCAGCACCCATTATTATTCCAACCATTGCAGCTGTTTCCATAGCTTTAAGTAATGCATCCGATAGATCTTTTACTTGTATTTCACGATATATAAAAAATCCAAGTAATAGGGCATAAACAACTCCCACTGCAGCAGCTTCCGTTGGGGTAAACACACCTGAGTATATCCCTCCTAATATTATAATCGGTAACAATAACGCACCTAATGCTGACCATGTACTCTTTAACAATCTTTTAAAGCTGAATTTTTCTCTATTTTTTAATATTTCTGGTTTATTTTTTGTGAGAATAAAATTAACGAATATTAGTAATAGCATCATAACTATTCCTGGAATAATACCAGCAATAAACATTTTAGGAATAGATAATCCCATAGTAACTCCATAGATAATCATAGGGATACTAGGTGGAATTATAGGTCCCAAAGCTCCACCTGCCGCAACCATGCCTGCTGCTGTTTTTTTATCATATCCAGTATTCGTTAATGATGGTATCATTATTGAACCAATAGCTGCTACAGTTGCTGGACCAGATCCAGTTAAAGCAGCAAAAATAGCACAAGATACAATTGTTACTACTCCTAAACCTCCAGGCACCCATCCCATTAATGAATCTGCCCAGTCTATCATTCTCTTAGAAATCCCTCCTCTATCCATTAATTCCCCCACTAATACAAAAAGAGGAATGGCTAATAACGGGAAAGAATCTAGCCCTGTTGTCATCCTTTGACTAACTAACAAAAGTGGTTTTATTCCTGTCGCTATTAAAAACATACTTCCTGATCCTAAGATTGACAAATATACTGGAAGTCCAATAAAAATCAAAGCAAACATTACAATAAACATTATACCTATCATTTGATCACCTCATTATTTTTTGAAGAACACATATCATACACACAATAAAAAATTAACAATGCTCCAAATATAGGTGCTGCGCCATAAACAAAGCTCATGCTAATTCTAAGTGCAGGACTTAATTGAGTTCTAACTGCCCATGCAACTCTAGTTCCATAAAGCAAAAGTATCAGGCCTATTAATATGGATAGTACATTAACAATTTTTCTTAATATAACTTGATTTTTAGCACTTAGGTTATCCGTTATTACACTTACTGTCGCATTACTTTTATTCTTAGTACATAAAATTGCTCCAAGCATATTAGCCCAAATAAAAGTATATCTAGCCAATTCTTCTGTCCAAGATAAAGAAGAGTTTAGAACAAATCTAGTAAAAACTTGAAGAACGCAAGATGCTACTAAAACACTAAAAACAATTACTATTGCAAACTTTAAAATTTTTGTTACAATATTGTATGCTTTTTCCATAAATTTCTCCTTTCTTAGAAATTAAGTTCTTTTCTTAATTCATCTAAATATTCTTTACCTATTCCTTCAGCTCTCTTGTCATAAAAATCTTTAAAAGCTTTTTGAAAAGCTTCTTTATCGACATCTCGAACAATTGTCATGCCTTTTTCTTCCATCTCATCAAGCATATTAGGTTCTAAGCTTGCATTATTTTTTCTTGTAGCTTCTCCTGCTTCAATTGCAGCTTCTTTTAGAATCTTTTGTTCTTTTGAATCTAATTTATCATAAACACTTTTTGAAACACATAGAATCAAAGGAGAATAAAAATGTCCTGTCATATTTAAGTCTTTTGCAATATCAGCAAAACCATTTGTATAAATTACACTAACTGGTATATCTAAACCGTCTATAGTTCCCTGTTGCAAACCAGTTATTGTTTCTGACCATGCCATAGGCACTGCGTTCGTACCAAGTTCTTGATAGGTTGCTATATAAGTATCTGTTTCCATACATCTTATCTTCAATCCATGAAAGTCTTCAGGTTTCTTTACTTCATTTTTTAAAGTTACTAAATGTCTAAATCCTCCTTCGCCATAAGCAAGACCTTCTATACCATACTCTTCATATCCTTTTAATATTTCATTTCCAAGTTTCCCACTTAAAACTTTAGCTGCTTCCTTTCCATCTTTGAAAATAAAAGGTAAATCAAAAAGTCCCGCTTGAGGTATGTAACCACTTATATAAGCATTTGTCATTATAGCCATATCAGTTGTTCCTATTTGCATTCCTGTAAACATTTCTCCTTCTTGACCCAATTGTCCAGATCCTTTTATGTCTATTACTATACTTCCATTTGTTTTTTCTTTTACAATGTCAGAAAAAGTTTTTGCAAAAATATAGTATGGATCATTTTCAACTGGTGCAGTTGTAAATCCAATTTGAAAAACTTTTTTTCCATCATCTCTTTTCGAACACCCTACTAAGATAAAAAAACATATTAGTACTAAAGATATTTTTATTATTCTTTTCATTTTCATACTCCTTCCACTATAATTTTCGGCGTTATTTTTAATATCTTTTCAATATTTCTACCGTCAACTCCTTTTTCAATAAGAAATTCTATACAATCTACCAAAGATTCAAATGGTGGCTTTTTTGTGTAATATCCTCTGTCTGTAGTAATAAATGTATTGTTAAAATCCAATTTATTCATTACCTTTAAAAATTCATCTGAACTACAATCTCCATCATCCAAATTTGCCCATACCTTTTCTATAAAAACTCCTTTTTTACCCAAGTCAATTTGAATGTCCATAGGTATTTTAGTTCTGCTCCAGTCAGGATGAGTTAAAATGACTTTTACATTTTTTCTAATGGCATAATCACATACTTTTAAGCTCTCTTCTAGGCTAATGTGTCCTGTAGCTAAAGTTGCATCATATTTTTTAACAACTTCTACAACTTCTTTGAAGCTTTTAATAAGTTTCCCTTTATCATCAATAACAGATATTCCTTCTCTGTTAAAAAAATCACCTTTCATATTTCCGTATCTAAGTGAATTCTCTGCATCTCTAGTTGGCAACCATACAATTTTCGCTCCCATTTTAAGTGCACTTTCACAAGCATATGGATTAATTCCACCAACTGTACTATTTAAAACAACTCCTCCATAGGCTTTTGTAAAAAAATTAAAATGTGTATTTATTAACTCAGCTCTTCCACTTGTTGCTTCATAATGATTTTTAATTAAAACTCCTGCCATTTTATATGTACTTGCTTTCTTAATTAAATCAATATCATCAATTGTTCTTTTAACATGAGAAGGTGCTGAATGAATATGTAAATCAAATGAACCTTCAATAAATTCTTTTATTGAGTTTTTCATACAAATTCAAACCTCCTTATCTAACACTAACTTTAGCAATCCTTTTTATAAAAATAAAACAAGTATATTTTTAAAATTAACAATATTTAACTTGTTTTGTTATGCTTTATATTGATATAATGATACTAGATGATTAAATTTTTTATTGTATAATATTTAATTCAATAAAATAATTGTTGTTTTCTATTTTGTTTAATATTTTTATTGTGAGGTGTTTTATGACTCAAAACCAAAAAATTTTTTTGTTAGTTGCAGAAACTTTAAGTATAAGTAAAGCTGCGAAAAGAGCTTTTGTTACTCAACAATGTGTTAGTGATCATATTAAAAGAATGGAAGAAGAATATGGTACAAAGTTGTTTCATAGAAACCCTTATATGCATCTGACACCTGCAGGGGAAGTTGTTTTTAATTCTTTAAATAATATAGAATTGATTGAAAAAAATCTTATGAAAAGTATTTCGGATTTTTCTAACGAAAGAAAAGGTTCTTTTTCTGTGGGTATGAGCACTACAAGATCTAAATTGTTAATACCATTATTACTAAAAAGATATCATGAACTTTTCCCAAATGTTGAGATTTCATTTTTTAGCGGTGATACTAAAATTCTTGAAAAAAAATTATTGCATAATAAATTAGATATTTTTCTAGGAATAAATACCAGTTTAAATTTAGGACTTCATATTGAACATGTTTGTGAAGATTATTTATATCTTGTAATAAATAAAAAAATGTTTATAAATAATTTCTCACAATATGATTTAAAAAATTTTAAAAAAGGTGTTGATCTAAAATATTTTCAAAATATCCCAATGACTTTTTATAATGAAACTGGAGCATTAAATACACTACTACAGCAGCACTTAATAACTCATGGAATAGAATTGAATAATGTTGTGTGTCATACTAGCGAGTGCGATGTACAGATTGATTTATGTTTAAATAATGTTACATCTGCTATTGTCCCAAGAATGTTAGCAAATAATTTTTTACAAAATGATGAAATATACTTTTTTCCTATTAAAGATTTTAACTATCCTCTCCGTGTTGACATTGTTTCTAATCCTTATTTGGAAAAACCTTTATATTTAAAAGCTTTTATCTCATTATTAAAGGAAGAATTGCTAGAATTTTCTAAAGATACTTTATAAACAAAAAAAGTTACAAATATAAAATAATATTTGTAACTTTTCTTTTTAATATATGATAAGTTGTAAAATTAAATGCAATATAAATTAATGTTATATTCCCTTAGTGTAAAGATAGTATGAATAAATCATTGGAAGGACTACAACTATTGTCAAAGGGATAAAAATTATTAATTCGCTTTTTACAAAGGGTGCTGCAAAGAAAAATATCCCCATAAATATAAAGCAAATGCCACCAAATCTGTGAGTCCTTCTCCAATTCTCGTCGCTATTTAAAGTCCAAGGAAGTTTTATGCCCATGGTGTAATTTCTCTTGACCTTTGGCATATAATTTCCAATTGCTATAAATAGAATTCCCATTAAAAGAGCTATGATGACAGATGTATTTACATCTCTACCAAGTCCAGATAAGACCGTAATAATATAGACTACAAACATGATTATTGGCATGGACATCTTGCCTATAATCATTAGAAAATTATTCTGTCTCTCATTTTTGGGATCATTATCAAGCATAAAGCATAGGAATAAATTCATTAAGACTAAAAAACCATGAAGCATTACCATGGCATGAAACTTTGAGCTGTAGTCATCCGCTTGACCCTGAAAATTCCAGTGAGTTGGAAGCTCTGCTGGCATTTTGTTATAAAATAGGGCATTAAAAATTATCATAATTAAGATACATGCTATTACTGAAATTATACTGTTTTTCCTAAATCTAAATTTATTTTTCATTGTCTTCTCCTCTAAATTTTACAATCCAAGTAAGTATATCTTCGAATACTGAAGTGTTTAGTTCGTAATAAATAAAATTTTTCTCTTTAGTTTCGTAAATCAAATCCTGGTCTTTTAGCATTTTTAGATGATGGGATATTGTCGCCTTTGATAAGTCAAAGTTATCGGCAATCTCTCCTGCGTTCATTCTCCCATTTTTTTTCAACATATTTAAAATTTCAAGCCTTACAGGATCTGATAGGGCTTTAAAAGTTTCAGAAAACATATTGCACCTTCTAATCTATTTTGATAATTATCTAAATGTTTAATTTAATTATATAAAATTTTTATTAAAAGTCAATTCTATTTTGAATTATTTCGAATTAGAAATAAAAAATCTACAGACTAACTGTAGATTTTCATATATTATTTACTTTTTTCTTTAGCTAATTTTATTTTTATAGCTGCTTTATAACCAAATTCAATAAGATCTTCTATGAAAGTTTCGTCATTCAAAAAAGTTCTATCAATATCTTTTTGACAAAGTATATTATAAATTTTATTTTCTTTAAATGAACTTTGATCTTCCATAAAAACATGATTATTTTTAGAATTTTTTCTACCAAACATTTCGTCTATGGAAACATCAAACAATTCTGCAAGTTTAATTATTGTTTCTTTATCTGGAAACCTTTCATCAGTTTCATATCTCCCAATGGTTGGTCTGGATAAATTTAATTTCCCCGCAAGATCTTTTTGAGTCAAATTTCTCTCTATTCTTAGACTTTTAATATTATCTCCAAACGTCATAAACTCACCTAATATAAAAACTAACTAAAATATATCACAATAATTTTTTTATTTTACCTTATGTTCCGTATTGACGATTATTTTTGATTATTCCCTTGACAAGTTCCATTATGTCACATTATAATAGTTTTATAGAATTCTATTCTTTATCTAATTAAAGATAAAAATTATAAATATCCGGATAATTTTACTTTTGAGGTGAATTTATGGAATTTTCATTATGGGACTTATTGCAAGATGCTGCTTTACTAGGCTTATTAATGGTAATTGGTCAATTTTTAAGGGCAAAAGTAAAAATTTTCCAAAGCTTACTTATGCCCGCATCATTGATTGGAGGATTCATAGGATTAGCTTTAGGCCCTAGTGGCTTTAATATTTTACCTTTCTCTGATCAATTGTCTAAGTACTCTGGTGTACTTATAGCAATCGTTTTTGCTTGCACTCCTATTGGAGATGATTCTTTTACAAAAGAAGACTTAAAAGGAGTAGGAGGATTCTTTTATCAAAATACAGGCATTCTAATCCTTCAATATGCAGCTGGTATGGCTTTAACATTGGGCATATTGAATAAAATATGGAATCTACATGATTCTTTCGGTCTCGTTTTAGCTACAGGCTTCTATGGCGGTCATGGAACTGCTGCAGCCCTTGGTGCTATGTATAAGGAAATGGGATACCCTGAATTTTTGGATCTAGGCAATACGTCTGCTACCGTTGGTTTAGTTGGCGGTATTATTGTAGGAATGATGTTAATAAACTGGGGAACTAGAAAGAAGTATACAAACTTTGTTGATTCTCCAAAAGAACTACCAGAAGAAATAAAAAAGGGTTTAATTCCTAAAGATAAACAAAAATCTTCTGGAAATCTTACTGTTTCTAATATGTCATTAGATTCATTAGTTTTCCACTTATCCATAGCATTATTTGCTGCATATTTGGGAAGAGTTGCTTCTGTATTCATTAAAAGCAAGATAGATTGGTTGTCAATTCCTGTATTTGTTCTAGCCTTAGCTGCTGGTTACTTAGTTCAAGGAATTATTAAAGTTACTGGAACTCAGGAGTATGTGGACAGACCTACAATGCAAAGAATTAGTGGTTCTTCTACAGACTTATTAGTAGTTTCTGCTGTTTCTTCATTAAATCTTGGTGTAATTGCATCAAATCTAGCACCACTAGCAATTACATTTATATTTGGATTTATTCTAAATGTAATGTGGTTCTTATGTGTTAGTAAATATGCTTCATCTAAAAATTGGTTTGAAAGAGGAATATTAAACTTTGGTAGATCAAATGGGGTTGTTGCTACTGGTGTTTTATTAAATAGAGTTGTTGACCCCGATCAAAAATCTAGAGGTTTGGAAGATACTGGGCTTACTGATTTATTAAATCGTCCAATAGCTATTGCATTACAAGTTTTGCCACCACTTTTTATAAGTTTTGGTGGAAGATACCCTATGTACACAACTCTAGTAATGTGGGCTGCCTTTATTGTGCTTACGGTTATTGCTCTTGTGTTTAAATGGTGGACACCAGGAAAAATGCAAGGAAATCAACATAAATGAGGTGCCCTATGAGTTATGATATTATACATTTTGAAGCTTTGGGAAAAGAAGCTAACTATCTAGAAATAGAAACAAATAATTTAATTAAAGAAAATATTTTGCCCAAAAATTTTAACTCGCTTATAACTCCTTTAACAGTTCAAGAATATTTATCAGAAAATAATATTGAGTTACCTGAAATTATAACTACAAAAACACACTCAATTTTACCTGAGAAATATATTAACAGTACACATAAAAATAATATTATTACAAGAAGTGCTGGGTATGATCATCTTGAAGAATATCAAGACAAATTGAATATTGCATCTCTTCGAGAATATTGTGTCAATGCTGTTGCTCAAACTGCTCTAAAATTTGGACTATGTACTTGCGGTTTGTTAAACGAATATATTAAAAATACTCAGTCTTTTGAAAGGAATAAAACTAATTCATTTATTGAAATTAGTAAAAACAGAATTGTAACAGTTTATGGTGTTGGTAAAATCGGTTCTAAAGTATACCAATACTTTAAAGATATAGGTTTTACTGTTCAAGCCGTAGATATTAGAAGTGAAGAATTAAAATCTATGGAAAAATATAAAGATTTTAATTTTGTATGTAAAGAAGATGCCATATTAGAATCAGATATTATAGTAAATGTAATGAATTTAACAAAAATAAAAGATTCTAAATTTTACAATGTAAATTATTTTAATGAGGAATATTTGAGAAAAAACAAAAAGAATTTTATATTTATCAATGTTACTAGAGGAGAAATCGCTCCTGAAAATGTTCTTTTAAAATTATATAGAGAAAATAAAATACTCGGTTTAGGATTAGATGTTTTTAGTCATGAAGCTGAATTAACAGAAGACTTAAGAAGTCAAAATACATCTAATAATATCGATGTTTTAGCTGCTAAAGAAATTATTAACAATTCAATTTCGTTACAAGAAAATTTTTATGTACAAGCCCATCAAGGGTTCAATTCTGATTTAGCTGCAAAATCTAAAGCTCATGAAGCAATAGAACATTTAAAGTATTGGTACCAAAATGATAAAAAAGGATTTAAGGAACAATTACCTTATTATGAAGGATAAAAATAAAACTTTTTTATTTTTAACTTTAATTATCTTACTAAATTTTTTATTATTACCAATAGATTCTTATTTTCAAAATAACTATATTTATAGACTTTTAAATTTAAAAGATAAAAAATCTTTAATATTTGAAGATAAAAAAACTTTTTATCTTTATAATACTTCAGATGAAATAAATATATTTGAATTTAGAATTTGCGATAAAAAAATATACAATTCTATCAGTTCTTTTGATAAAAAAGAATTAGATAATTTGAAAAAAGACAACAACTTTATGCTAATATTGTCCCATCTAAATCTACAATCATATTTAGAAAATAACCTTCAAGAAGGTTCTCTAATAACCTTATTCTTTTTGAATAAAAAGTTAAATACAAATAACTATTGCAATAGCTATATTAATGGATGGGACTTTATTATAATAGACAAAGCTAAAAATAAATTGACACTTGTCAATTACGTTAAGTCGCGTGTTAACCTTTCTATATTAAAAGATATGCTAGATTATACATCTGGCATATCTTTATATTTTTTTATAAAATATTACTATTAAAATATGCTTTTTATTTCCTTTAGTGAAATACTTTCCATTATATGATATAATTTTATTGGAAGGTGAAACAATGATTCAAAGTTTAGTTAAAGCAGCAAATGTTTTAGATATATTAAAAAATGAAAATCGCGAACTTACAATTGCAGAAATTTCTGAATTTTTAAATATACCGCCAAGCACAGCCCACAGAATTTTATCTACACTTATTGATGTTGGATATGTCTCAAAGGACGATAGGACTCATCTTTATGCCCTTGGTCCATCTCTTATACCCCTAGGCATAAAGGCATCCTCAAAGTTGGACCCACAAGCTGTTGGTAAAGATGTCCTTGAAAATTTATCTGACATAACTCTAGAAGATTCTTTTTTCATAATAAAATCTGGAGACAAGGGACTTATGCTTTCCAAAGCAGAAGGCAAGCACACTCTAAAAATCGTAGAAAATTTTGGCATTGAGATTGATCTTCACAAGGGTGCAATTAGAAAGACAATCTTGGCTTTTCAACCCAATGATTATATCAACTATTACTTAAAAAAGGAACTCTCCGACTACCTAGATGCTCCTGTTGATAAGGAAATCTTGCGAAAAGATTTAATGGACATTAGAAACAAAAAAATTTCTGTGTCCGATTCAGAATATATTGAAGATGCCATTGGCATTGGTGCTCCTGTCTTTAATTATAAGGATGACTTAGTTGGAGCAATTGGAGTAGTTATTCCAAGAGAAAGAGTTACAGAAAAATCAAAAAAAGAATATATAGAAGCAGTGAAAAAATGCGGTATTGAATTTTCAAAAAATCTTGGATATTCTGAAGCTCAATAGTTTTTCTTAAAGTTGTGCCATTATGACACAGCTTTTTTTATTTGCCTAAAATTATTTTAATATTCTTAAATTTTTGTAATTTCTTAATTTTTTAATGAGATATTTAAAAAATTAAATTAAAATTCTCCTGTTTTTTGATTTTTCTATTTGAAAATTTCATAATAAAATCAATATTTTGCATTTTTTTGATTTTATTTGTTAGAAAACACAAAATAAAATCAAAATTTACTGTTTTTTTGATTTTATTTCCTTAATAAACTTCTTCAGCCATCTATCTACCTTTTAAAGATTTTCATTATTTGTTAAAATGTACTGGGAGGTCATTATGCCAATACTTAGCTTAACAAATATTAAAAAATCTTATGTTGACGAAGAAACTATTAGAGATGCAAGTTTAATAGTGGAAGAACGCGACAAAATTGGCCTTATTGGAATTAACGGCAGTGGCAAGTCCACTCTTTTTAATATAATTACAGAAAATCTCTCCTATGATGATGGAGAAATTTTTAGAAAAAAAGATTTAAAAATTGGTTACTTAGAGCAACAGCTAAATCTTCATCAAGAGGGCAGCATTTATGACAATTGCCTCTCTATTTTTTCTGATTTAATTGAGCTGGAAAAAAGTTTGAGAGAGCAAGAACATATTATTGCTGAAAATCCAGACAATTTGGAAGAAGAACTAAATAAGTATCAAAGGATGCAAGACGAGTTTCACAAGAGAGATGGCTACTCTTTTCATTCAAGAATTAGGGGAACTTTAATTGGTCTAGGCTTTAGTGAAGATGATTTTGATAAGGACATTTCCACCTTATCTGGTGGACAAAAATCTCGTGTGGCTCTTGCTATGCTTTTACTTGAAGATGCAGATTTGCTTCTCTTAGATGAGCCAACTAACCACTTGGACATTGATGCAATTTCTTGGCTGGAAAAATATTTAAAGGATGTTGACAAGGCGATTATTATAATCAGTCATGACAGATACTTTTTAAATAACATTGTCTCAAAAATTGTTTTACTTGAAAAGGGCGCTACAAAAACTTATTCTGGCAACTACGATAACTACATGAGGCAGAGAAAAAAAGATTTTGAGGTTTTGAAGAGACAATATGAAGACCAACAAAAGGAAATAAAGAGGCAAGAGGAAATTATAAAGAGATACTTATCCCTTGGTCGCGACAGGTTTATTAAACAAGGCAAGAGCAGGAAGAAAATGCTGGACAAGATGCAAAAAATCGAAATGCCTCAATCAAATAAAAAGACAAATTTATCTTTTTCTACAAAGAAAACATCAGGAAAAGATGTCTTGGAAATAAAAGATTTGTCAAAATCCTTTGATGATCACTTAATTTTTCACGACTTAAATGCCTCTGTATACAAAAATGACAAAATCGGCTTAATTGGTCCCAACGGCGTTGGCAAGTCCACTCTCTTTAAAATTATTGCAGGCGAGTTAAGTCCAAGTTCTGGTGCAGTAAAAATTGGGTCTAATGTGGACATAGCCTTCTTCTATCAAGAGCTTGACAACTTAAATTTGGACAATACTGTCATGGACGAGATTTGGGACGAATTTCCAAAGCTTGAACATTTTCAAATTAGAAAATATTTGGCAGAGTTTCTCTTTGTTGGCGATGACATTTTTAAAACTGTCGATGAACTTTCCGGCGGCGAGCGCGGAAGACTGTCTCTATTAAAAATTATGTTAAAGGGTGCAAACTTCCTTGTACTTGACGAACCAACAAACCACTTGGACATTGACTCAAAGGAAATCCTTGAAGATGCCCTCTTAAAATATGAAGGCACGGTCCTTTCCATTTCTCATGACAGATACTTTTTAAATAAAACTGTGGACAAAATTTTTGAAATGAAAAGTGACGGCATAAATGTCTTCTTGGGCAATTACGATTATTATTTGGAAAAAACCGCAGAAGTTGAAAGTCTTGATGATGACTACAAGTCAAAGACAGAAATAGCAAAAGAAAAGCGTGAAGAAAGAGAAGTCCGCAAAAAAAATAAAGCCCTTCGCAAAGAAAAAGAAAAATTAGAAAATGAAATTGCTGACATAGAAGAAAAGTTATCCACAATTGATGACAAACTGCAAGACCAAGATACTTACAGCGATTATCAACTAGCCAATAATTTATCAATAGAGCGTCAAAGCCTTGCAAATACTTTAGATGAGCTCTATGAAGCTTGGATGGAATTAGAAGAAAATTAAAAGATTTCAAAAAATCTTTTCCACAGGACTTTTTGTGATAACTACTTTATCCCCAATCTTATGCACATTATCCACAGGCTAATAAACATCTGTCTTGAAAAATAGTGCACAATTCATGCACATTTTGAAAAAATTATCATTAAACACAAAAAATGTCTATATTTTCAAATTATTAACTGAATTTCTACAAAAAATATACAATCTTATCCACAATTTTTTAAAATTTATCAACTTATGTGTATAAATTACAAAAGAGCTGCCTAAAAACAGCTCTTTTTGTTATCTATCATTTAGTCTTTTTATCATGTTTTCTGCAGGGTCTAAAATTTCTATTTCTGTCAATTTTTCAAATTCTTCCTTCATATAAGGAAAGTGAGTGCAAGCGAGTATTATCCCACTGGGCTTTCTTTCCATCCTGTTAAAAAAGTTAAATAAATCTTTAAGCCCAAGCTTATTCACAATTTCTTCTGGTGGAGTTTTCCTTTCGATTTCTTCTACAAGAGCAAGAATTCCAATTGCAATTGTGTTCCTAAAGGTTTTTTCTGACAAAATTTTATCTATGCCATGAGCAGATTTTGAATTTGCCGCAAGAATAACTATGTCCTCATACTTTTTATCCAAAGTCCTATAAAAGTCCATTGGCGTTACTATTTGGATGTCCTGGCTATGAGATATAGCATCCACATCAATTGATGCAGAAAGGGAATTGCAATAGAAAAAAATTTTTTCTGCCCCTTCTTTTTTTGCCTCTACAATTTTTTCTTCAACGATATTTGTCAGCTCTTCTTTTGAGTAATATTGGAGGCATGACTGTTCTTTGGGATTTTTTGAAATTGGATAGCTTAAAGTTTCAAATCCTCTGTCCCTTAAAATTTCTTCTCCCATTTTTGTGTCCACAAAAGTTCCAGCAAATACTCCTACCTTCATTTTCTCACTCCTTTAAAATAAATCCACTTCAAAGCCTTGGGCAAAATCTTATATTCAATTTCCTTTGCAGAATAGATTTCTCCATCAATGTTATATAAAAATTCTCTGTCCGATAAAATTTTTCCTGACCTAGTTAAAACTTCTCTCACGCCACTTTTCCCCAAATGATTTCCCTTTCTGTACGATGTAAATAAGCTTGCTATCCTAAGAGGGCTCATCTTCTCTGCCAAAATTAAATTTAATAGACCATCGTCAATCTTGCCTCTAGGAGATGGATTAAAACCATTGCCATAGTAGGAGCCATTGCAAAGAGCTGAAATTAAAAATTTGCCAGATAAATTCAATTCTTCATTATTTTCATCTAAAGCTGAAATTTTTAAATTCACATTTTCCAAATTCATTACAGATTTTATAACTCCATAGAGATAAGCGACCTTGTCATTTGCTTTTTTATTTTTCAAAAGCTCATAAGTGTATTTCAAGACATTGGTGTCAAAGCCAAGGCTAGTGACATTTATACAAGTTTTTCCATTTACTTCTATGAGATCAATGGGAGAAATTTCATACTCGAAAATATTTTCTAACTTAAAGTTATTGTAGGAAAAATTTTTAGAAAAGTCATTGCCTGTTCCACCTGGTATAAGTCCAAGAGCAGTTTCACTTCCACAAAGGACACTTGCAACTTCAGATAGAGCTCCATCGCCACCCTTTATGTATAAAATATCGCCACCACTGTCTTTAAATTCTTTGGCAAATAAAATTGTGTCCTCTTTTTTCTGCGTTATTTTTATTTCGTCTTTGTCAAAATATTTTAAAAGTTCTCTTTCAAATTCTCTGTCATAATACCTTCCAGATTTAGAACTTATTATAAATAGTTTTTTCATCTTTTCACCACTTACATTTTATTATATTAAATATAAAAAATTATTCCAATAGAGTTCTTTTGTTTATTTTGGGTATGAAATTAAAAGGAGGGATATTATGAAATGGAGAGGACGAAGACAAAGTTCAAATGTCTCAAGAAGTAAGGGCGGCGGAGTAGCCCTTGGTGGCGGTGGACTTATCATTGCATTAATAGTTTTTTTACTTACAGGAAATCCACGAGATGCCATTCGCTCTGGCTTTGGAAGTGCAGAGCCTTCAAGGACACAAAATTATGAACTTACAGAAAAAGAAAAGACTTTATATGATTATTCAGCAGTAGTCCTTGCGGATACAGAGGATGCCTGGCATGAAATATTAAAAAATGAAGGAATTGATTATAGAGAACCCAAACTTAAAATTTTTAAGGGTCAGGTAAAGTCTGGCTGTGGACTTGCAAGTGCAGGAATGGGCCCTTTTTATTGCTCAAGAGATGAAGCTCTATACATGGATTTATCTTTTTATGATTCACTAATAAGAGACTTTGGGGCAGACGAGGGAGACTTTATCTTGTCCTATGTAATTAGCCATGAAGTTGGCCACCATGTCCAACAAGTTACAGGAATTATGAGCCAGTACCAAGAGATGATGGGAAAATTATCTGAAAAAGAACAGAATGCACTCACAGTTAGGCTTGAACTTCAAGCAGACTACCTTGCAGGCGTAGTTGCAAGATATCAAAAGGACAAGGGTTATCTGGATCCAGGAGATATTGATGAGGCAATATCAGCTGCTTGGTCCATTGGCGATGACACCTTGCAAAAAAATCTCAAGGTTATGTGAGACCAGAGTCCTTCACTCATGGTTCAAGTGAACAGAGAACTCGCTGGTTCAAAAAGGGTTATGAAGCAGGTAACCTTTCAGCTTGGGATACTTTTTCTGCAAAAAGTCTTTAAATTTTAATATTTTACAGAAAAAAAGGCTGTGGATTAATTTTCCACAGTCTTATTTTTTTTGACATCAGTCATCATCTTTATTATTTCTAAAATAAATAAAATTCCTATTCCAACAACAAAACCAAGTAGGCTAAAAGTGTCTCTACTTAATGGCAAATTTCCTCCGACAGTAGTTGGACCCATGACTATGGCATAAAGGGAGCCCACAATCATGCCAAGAATAAGATAGAGCATCTTGTCTCTACTTTTTCTCATCTTGTCCCTTATTATCCTAATTGACATAAAAATTCCAAATAAAATTCCAAGAGACATTACAATGAGTGGCAAAATTTTTTCAAAATTAAAGCGAAGGACTTCCCCCACAGCTTCCACTACTGGAATGTAAACTCCTGCTATTAGTAAAATCGAAGAGCCTGAAATCCCTGGCAGAACCATGGCAGAGATTGCCACAGCACCAGATAAAAATAAATAAAAATATTCGAAAATATTGGGATTTATTAAATCAAAATTTCCAATGAACTTGCTTTTGCCCTTAAAATAAACTAAGAGAACAACAATTATTACGCCAATAAAAATAAAATAAAAATTATTTTTATTCTCTCTCAAAATTTTCTTCTCATCTTTTATTAAAAAGGGAAGAGACATTATTGTAAGCCCCAAAAATACTGATGACATAAAATAAATTTCACTTTGAAATAATTCTGACAAGAAAAAAATGCTTAAAAATAGTCCAAAGACCCAACCAAGGCCAAGTTTTAAGAGATAAAAAAAGGCTGAGTTTCTCTCTTTCTTTTCTCCTTCAAAAAACTCGTGTAGAGCTTCAATAAATTTATCATAAAAACCTAGTATAAAAGCAATGGTGCCGCCGCTCACTCCAGGTACAGAATCGGCAAGGGCCATTGTCATACCGTGAAAAATATTAACTAACATACTTCCTCCATTCCTCTATAATAACATTAAATCAAATACTTTTTTATTAATTTATGGTAAACTTTCTTAAATTTCTATTAAGAATAAAAAAATCCACTACATTAAGCAGTGGAAAATTTATAAGCCTTATATAATTTCTGTATCTTCTCTCATGTCATCGTAAATGCCTTCTATATTGTCCAAGTATATATCAGAGAGCCTTGCAATATAGTTTGGTCCCATAATAACAGCTGCTAATGATGCAACCATTATGGCAATAACGGAGATTGTTAAAAACTCTGGCATAGACTTTGCAGGAATTATCATAACAAGTGCCACAATTAAAGAAATAATTGTAACCTTAAAAACTTTTACGCCCATTATAAAAGTTTCAGAAAATAATTTAAAGCCTGCCTTTAGAATAAGTTTTAAGCTAGTAAAAAAGGGAAGGCCCCTATATCTCTCATCAGCCATGACAAAATTTAAATAGGCAAAAATAATAGAAAAGAATGCTGTTACTAACATATATAAAATTGAAATGAATATAAAACTTCTCATGCCAGAATCAGTCAATACAGCAGCAGTTCCTGAAGTTATAGTTGAAAATATAAGTCCAAGGGCACTTATTGCTCCAACTAAAATATTCATCAAAAAAACTTTTCCCGTAATTGTCTTTATTCCTCTAAAATATTCACTAAAACTTCCTTCTCTGTTGTATAAAAGACCTCTACAGATTATGTAATTAATAATCCAAGTAAATATTATTCCAATTATAGAAAGATTTCCATCATAAATTTTTTCAAAAACCCCACTAATAATTCCACTTAAAATCATTAAAAGAATAACTGAAGCGTAATTAAATTTTCTCATAGTAACCTCCTATCTATGTATAACTTTATTTTATCACAAAAGATATTTTTAAAAAACTTTTTTACATTAAGACTCCCTTTGGGTATATAAATTAAAAAATAAATTATAGGAGGAAGTATGAAAAATATAAGTATAAATGAACCTGTGGCAAGTCTTGTGGAAAAATATCCTGACTTGAAAAATATTTTAAAGGATATTGGTTTTAGTGAGATTACAAATCCCTTGGCACTTTCTAGTGTCGGAAAATTCATTTCAATAAAAAAGGGAGCTGGAATAAAAAATATTGGCCTCGACATAATTAGGGAAAAATTGAAGGAAGGGGGCTTTAATATCATTGAAGATGAAGATTCTCAAGATAATCCTTCAGATGAAGGCAAGAGGCTTGAGCTTTTAAAGTCCTATATTGAAAGAGTTTCCAAGGGCGAGGACCTGGAGGCTGTTAGAAGTGACTTTGTTAAAAATTTTAAGGATGTTTCTTCAAAGGAAATTGTTGCGGCAGAAGAAAGCCTAATAAAAAGTGGTCTTCCCCTTGAAAAGGTTCAAAAACTTTGCGACATCCACTCCGCCCTCTTCCACGAAAGCAATATTATAGACGAGAGCCAAAAGGACCTTGAAAAAATTCCTGGCCATCCCTTAAATATTTTAAGCCTAGAAAATAAAAAAATTAAGTCCTTGGCTGATGAGGTTAAGGAAGGTGAAGACAAGATAAAAAAGATAAGTGACCTTTTAAAAATTAATTCTCACTATGGAAAAAAGGCTGGACTTATCTACCCTCTTTTGAAGACAAAGTACAAGATAAGTGGCCCAAGTGATGTTATGTGGGCTGTTGACGATGAGATAAAAAGGGACCTATCAAAGATTATTAAGGCAAATTCTTATAATCCAGAGGACCTCAATAAAATTTTAGACAGGGTTTATGAAATGATTTATAAGGAAGAAAATATTCTCTTCCCACTTTTAAAGGAAAACTTCACAGAAGAAGAGTGGAATAAAATTTATGGTGACCTTGGGGAGTATGGACTAGACCTAGTGGATGAGCTTCCTCTTTGGAAGGACTACAAGCCTCAAGAAATTTCCCCAAAAGAAAAAATTTCTTCTGGAAGTCTAGACTTTGAAACTGGAAGTTTAAAGCTAAATGAGGTCATGCAAATTCTAAGGACCCTTGATGCTGAGCTTACCTTTATAGATAAAGATGACTTGGTTAGGTTTTATTCTGAGGGCGAAAACAAGATTTTCCCTAGGCCTAAGTCCTGTTTAAATAGGGATGTAACTTCTTGCCACCCACCAAAAGTTGTGCCAATGGTTAAGTCCTTGCTTGATGATTTTAAAAACAAGAGGAAGGACCGTCTGGTAATGTGCAGGAATATTAAGGGGAAGAAAATCCTTGTTAAGTACCTTGCAGTCTATGAGGATGGGGAATATATAGGCACCTTAGAAACAGTTGAAGACATAAGCCAATACTAAGGATATAAAAAAAGAAGCCACTATCAAGGTGACTTCTTTTTTTATAAATCTTCTTCAACTGACTTGGAATAAATTCCCTCATTGTTTTCTTCATAAATATCAGCTAGGCTTGCACGAAATCTTGGTGTGCAAAGGAAAAAAGCGATAGCAGCAATTCCACCAAATAAAAATGTAAATATAAGCCCTGATGGACTTTTAAGAGATAAAATTCCTGTGACAAGGGCTACGGGCCCTGTTAATAAGGAAATCTTATAGGCTCTAAGACCTGCCATAAAACTTTCCTTAAATAATTTTAAACCTGCCCTTATAATGAGCATAAAAGAATCAAAAAATGGAAGGTCCCTGTATCTCTCATCTGCCATAAAAAAGTTCACATAGGCAAAAAGAAGAGATAAAAGAATTGTTATTAGGACGATTAAAACTATTGCGATTATTAAAACCCTTGTATTATTTATTGCAAAATGCGTAAATAAAAATCCTGCTCCTGATATAAGTAGGGCAAACATAAGTAAGATGACAGTTATAACTCCCACTAAGATGTTCATTAAAAAGACCTTGCCTGTCATGGTTTTTATTCCCATAAAATATTCAGAAAAACTTCCCTCTCTCTTATAAAGAAGTCCCCTGCAAATTATGTAGTCAGTAATAAAAGTGACAAAGCCTCCAAGAATTGACAAGTTGCCGTCAAAAATGTTTTGCAAGATTCCAACAATTATTCCATTGGCTATAAGTATTAAGATAATAGATCCGTAATTGTACTTTCTCATTGTGACCTCCTCTTGTTCCTCTTGTATCTTGATTACATTTTAACACAAAAAATACATTTTAAAAAATTTTATATTAAGTAGACTTTTTGGGTATATACTTAAAGAAATACGATAAAGGAGGAAGAAATGAAGAAGATATTTGGAGTTCTAGTGGCAAACTTTTTGTCCTTTTACATATTAGACATGATATTTGAAAATATATATTTTTCAAAACCAAGTGCCTTTATAGGAATGGCAATAATTTTCTCACTTGTAAACTTGACAATAAAGCCAATATTAAAAGTTTTATCATTTCCAATAACAATAGTAAGTCTTGGACTATTTTCATTAGTTATAAATGCAGTAGTCTTAGAAATTGCCTTTAACCTTGTAGGTTCTGCATCTATTGGAAGCTTTGGCACAGCCTTTTGGGCAAGTATAGTTTTGAGTTTTATAAATAACTTTATAAGAGAAATAATAAACAAAAACTTTAAGTAAAGGTAAAAAGCCACAGTTATGAATAATCATCACTGTGGCTTTTTAATTAACGATATTTTAAAACTTCTGTGGCAAGTTCAAGCATCTCTATTGCAACATTGAAATTTTCGCCAAAAAGATCAAAGACAGCATCTTCAGAAAGAACACCACAAGGTACATCCTCTGGAATTTCGCCCCTATCATATCTTTCCAAATCATCAAAATAAGTTTGTGAAGAATAATAATCACTTAGTTTTTTGTATTCATCTTGATGAGCTTCAAACTTTTCTATAGCATCTCTCAAATTATCAATGACACCATTGTGGTCATTTAAAATCTTTTCCATTTTACTAATTCTTTTAATAGGATCCATAATATCCTCCTTATAATTAATTACATAAACCTTTATACCCTTAATTATAGAATAAAAAAATAAATTGCAAAAGAAAAAGATAGGACCTAAATCCTATCTCTAAATTATAAATCTAAATTTATTTTAGTCTTCCTTAAAAAATTCTACGCCTGCTGTGAAGATGTCTTCTATTTCTATATCTGGTATGTTTTTAAAGGTTTCCTCTATTACTCTTTCGCTGTGACCCATCTTACCAAGGATTTTTCCGTCCTTTGACATCAAGGCTTCTACATTTAACATTGAGCCGTTAGGTGCATCTTCATAACAAATTGCCACTTGTTCATTGGCAAGAATTTCATCAAGTTTTTCTTTGCTTGCTATAAATCTTCCTTCGCCGTGAGAAATTGGCACCTTGTAAGTTTTTCCTACTTCAAGTTTAGCTAGCCATGGTGAATTATTTGACATGACCTTAGTGTCTGCAATTCTTGCAATGTGTCTGTTGCAAGTATTAAATGTTAGCGTTGGGTCAGCTTCTTCCAAATCTTTTATTTGACCGTAAGGCAAAAGTCCTGTCTTAATTAGGGCTTGGAAGCCGTTACAAATTCCAAGAATTAGTCCGTCATTTTCGCCAAGTAGTTTTTCGATTGCTGCCTTAACTTTTTCAGATCTTATTACATTTGCTATAAATTTACCTGAGCCACCTGGTTCGTCTCCAAGTGAAAATCCACCAGGAATTGCTAGAATTTGTGCATGAGAGATTTTTTCTGCCAATTCTTCTATGGATTCTTTAACTTTCTCATTATCTTTATTCTTAAATACAAGAACTTCTGCCTTTGCTCCAGCTCTTTCAAAGGCTCTTGCTGTGTCATATTCTGAATTTGTGCCAGGGAAGGCTGGTATAATTACCTTTACTTGGTCCACTGGTTTTTTGGACTTCATCCTTCTCTTTGGAGCTTCTTCTTGTTTAACTTCTCCCAATTTATTTGAGCCCACTGGCTTAAAGATCTTATCCATTGTATTTAGGTAAGCCACAGATAATTTTTCCACATCTAATTTTTTGCCATTGACATACATTTCAAAATCATCTCTAAATTCGCCAATTTTTTCTATAAAGTCTCTATCTTCCTTGTATTCAACGATAAAAGAACCGTAAAGTGGAGAATATAAATCTTCCACTTGAAGATCAAATCCAACATTATCTATTGCCATTTCAAAAATTTGTGGAAGTGTGCCCTTGTGGTTTATGGCTGCGGCAGAAATTATATTACCCTTCTTTATTTCATTTTGTAATTTTATAAAATTTTCCTTAGCTTCTGCAAGGTTAAGTGTGCCAATGTGGTCTCTATCTGTCCTTATGATACCAATTTTTCCTATGCCCTTAAATTCTGGACTGATAATATTTTTTGCGTCCACAGTATTTACTGCAAAGGAAATAAGTGTCGGTGGCACATTTATATCTTCAAATGTTCCACTCATGGAGTCCTTACCTCCAATTGGTGGTGCGTCAAAATATCTTGATGCAGTTAGTGCTCCAAGTAGTGATTTAAGTGGTTTTGACCAAGCATTTTTGTTGTCCATTTTTTCATAAAATTCTTGGAAGGAAAGTCTTATGCCAGCAAGTGGTGCTCCTGCTGCCACAAGTTTTGCAATGGATTCTATAACTGCATAATAGCCGCCAAGATATTGCGACTCAACAGACAACTTTGGATTGAAGCCATAAGACATTACTGATGCAGTCTTTGACTCGCCATCATCTGTTGGTATAAGAGCTGCCATAACTTGGGCTGGTGTGTTTTGCTTTTTGCCCCCAAGTGGTTGAAGGACTGTTGCTGCTCCAACTGATGAGTCAAATCTTTCTATCATATTTTTCTTGGAAGTAATATTTAAGTCAGATAAATATTTTTCTAAGTCTTCTACGCCATCTTTATTTTCCAAAAATTCTGGGAAGTCTTCAGAAATAACTTCAACTTTTTCTTTTCTCTTTGCTCCAGTTTGGTTTACAAAGTCATAGCTCATGTCGCAAATAATTTCATCTTCGTAATACATCTTTAGTCTATTATCGCCAGTTACTCTCGCAACTACTGTGCTCTCCAAGTTTTCCTTGTCTGCCAAGTCCATAAATGTATCTACATCTTCTTTGGCAACGACAACTGCCATTCTTTCTTGTGATTCAGAAATTGCAATTTCTCTTGGCTTTAAACCCATGTATTTTAGTGGAACCTTGTCAAGTTTTACTTCAATTGAGTCAGCAAGTTCGCCTATGGCAACAGAAACTCCACCTGCACCAAAGTCATTACACTTTTTAATTAATTTTGCTGCCTTTGGATTTCTAAATAATCTTTGGATTTTTCTCTCTTCAGGTGCATTTCCCTTTTGCACTTGGGCAGATTCAGTTTGAATAGAAGAAACCTTGTGAGATTTTGATGAGCCAGTTGCTCCGCCAATACCATCTCTGCCAGTTCTGCCACCTAGAAGAATTATTATGTCGCCTTCACTTGGCTCAATCCTCTTAACATTTTCAAGAGGACAAGCTGCTATAACTGCACCAGTTTCCATTCTCTTTGCCACATAATCTGGATGGTATAATTCATCAACAAGACCAGTTGCAACGCCAACTTGATTGCCGTAAGATGAATAACCAATAGCTGCTTCAGTTACAATTTTCTTTTGTGGAAGTTTTCCCTTTAAAGTTTTTTCAATTGGAGTGAAAGGGTCGCCTGCGCCAGTAACTCTCATTGCTTGATACACATAGGATCTGCCAGAAAGTGGATCTCTTATGGCACCACCAAGACAAGTTGAAGCCCCACCAACAGGTTCAATTTCTGTCGGATGGTTGTGAGTTTCATTTTTAAACATAAGTAGGTAGTCACGTTCTTCAACCTTACCATGAACTTCTACCTTTGCCTTAATCTTAACTGAGCAGGCATTTATTTCTGATGAAACTTCTAAATCTTCAAGCTTGCCATTTTTCCTAAGTTCCTTAGCAAGAATTGTGCCAAGGCTCATTAATGTAATTGGCTTCTTGATGTCTAGTTCTCTTCTCATTTCAAGATAAGTATCAAAGGCTCTTTTTATTTCCTTATCAAGTTCAGTTACCACATCAAAGTCAATGTCAAGTTCAGTGTTAAAAGTTGTGTGTCTGCAGTGGTCTGACCAATAAGTGTCGATTATTGCAACTTCAGTTTCATTTGGCTCTCTATTTTCAGACTTGAAATAATCTTGCAAAACCTTTAAGTCTTCTGGGCTCATGGCAAGAGATTTTTCCTGGGCGAATTTTTTTAAGCCTTCCTCATCTAAGTCATTAAAGCCATCATAGACAAGATTTTCATGATTTTTCTTAGCATCTTCACGCAAAAGAGTTTCTGCATAAACATCTACCTCGTGAGAATCGACAGGATTTATTAAAAAGCTTTTTATTTTTTCAAGCTCTTTTTCATTTACGCCGCCAATGTCATAAACTTCTGTCACTTTTGCCCTAACTTTTTCCTCTGTGAAAAGGGCAATAGTTTGAACAAGTCCATCTTCTCTGTTGTCAAATTGTCCAGCTTGATATTGGATGCCTATTGGATTTTCAAAAGAATCTTCCAACTTTTTGTAGTCTTCATAATAAACATCTTCCACTGGCCCTTCGTAAAAGACAGATGCCATTGTCTTATCAAGAGTTTCATCTGATATGTCTACATCGTATCTTCTGTAAGTTTTTAAGTAGGTAGCATCAATGCCCAAAGAAGCTTTTATTTCTTCTCTAAGAGCTCTTGATTCATGATCGAATTCATCTTTCTTTGCAATATAAATTCTCTTAACATTGTTTTTCATCTTCAACTAACTCCTTTGGCTCAACTGCATAATCTCCATTAAAGCAGGCTTTGCAGAAAACATCTTCTTTCATCAAAGTAGCATCTAACATACCTTCCATTGAAATAAAGGCAAGTGAATCTGCGCCAATTCTCTCTCTCATTTCTTCAACAGAATAATTTGCCGCAATAAGTTTTTTTCTTGATGGCGTGTCTATGCCATAGAAACAAGGATATTTTACTGGTGGAGAAACTATTCTCATGTGAACTTCCTTGGCACCAGCCTTTTTCATTCTCATGATAAGATTTTTGGAAGTTGTTCCTCTTACTATTGAGTCATCTACCAAAATAATTCTCTTGCCCTTTAAAACTGTTTCTAATGGATTTAATTTTAGCTTAACAGAAAGTTCCCTCTCTTCTGCTGTTGGCTTTATAAAAGTTCTGCCCATGTACCTATTCTTTACAAGACCCTCAGCAAAAGGAATACCTGATTCTTGTGCATAGCCCATTGCTCCAGGTGTACCAGAGTCTGGAACAGCAATTACAATATCAGCATCAACAGGAGCTTCTTTAGATAAAATTTCTCCACATCTTCTCCTAAAGTTGTAAGAGTTTACACCGTCAAGTGTGGCATCAGTTCTTGCAAAATAAACATATTCAAAGATGCAGTGTTCTTTTTTTCTTTTTCAAAAAATTCAGAATGAATGCCATTTTTATCGACAACAATAATTTCTGAAGGCTCAACATCTCTTATGGCATCAGTGCCAATTATTTCAAGAGGTGCATTTTCAGATGCAATTATAACTTCTCCATTTTTTGATCTGCCAATTAAAAGTGGTCTAAATCCATAAGGATCTCTAAAGGCAACTAATTTGTCTCCAAAGAGCATTACAACGCTGTAAGCCCCCTTGATTCTTGCCATAGTTTCTTTAACGGCTTCGATTATGTCGCCCTTATAATATTTTGCAACTAGAGATAAAATTACTTCTGTGTCAATTGCAGTTTGAAATAGCATACCTTCATTTTCAAGTTCTCTTCTTATTGATTTGTGATTAACTAAGTTTCCATTGTGAGCAAGGGCAAACTCTCTATTCTTTGAGAAGGCAAGTAGAGGTTGTGAATTGTATTCATAGGAGCCACCTGCTGTAGCATAGCGAACATGACCTATACCAATATTTCCCTGTAATTTAATAAAACTTTCATCGTCAAAATTATCGTAGACAAGTCCCATACCCTTGTCTAACACCATATTTTTCCCGTCAAATACACATATACCACTGGCCTCTTGTCCTCTATGTTGAAGAGAATTAAGTCCGTAAAACAACTTTTTGCTCACGTTACTTTGTGAGTAAATACCAATAACTCCACACATTAGTTTGACACCTCTTTATTAAATTTAAAATTCCCAACAAAGTTATAATAAAAACCTTCCATTCTTCCTCCAATTAAAAAAGCTCATCAAAAGATGAGCCTAAAAAACTTTTAAATAAAAAATTAGTCGCAAAAATTGCGTCGTCAAGTCCATTGTCCATGTCTATAAAAATATTTGTTAAAGCAGGGCAAAAAAGCATACAACTAATCCTCCAAATCATAATAGAATTATTATATCATAAATTTATTAAATTGTACTAAAGCTAAACTTATTTATTCTTTAAATTTCTCTTATTATCCTTGGCTGCATTGATATTCACAATAAAAATTGAAAGCATAATATAAAGTAGCCGAGATTTATTTAGATCCAACAAGTTAACTCTCTGTCAAAATAAAATTTTTACAAAGAAAAAGAGCAAGCCAAAGCCTGCTCTCTTTCCAAAAAGTATTTATTCAAATGTTTTTAATACTCTATTATTCTTCGACAGAAATTTTTGATGCTCCGTCAATTTTTATATTTGAATTATAATATTTTGTAAGTGCCTTAATCATATAAACTGGATCCATTGCTCCTGCTGTCTCATAGTTTGAGTGCATTGCAAGTTGTGGAAGTCCAATATCTACTGCATGAAGTGACACTTGTGTGTTTGATAAGTTTCCTAGTGTTGAACCACCTTGCATATTGCTTCTGTTAGCAAAATGTTGTACTGGAACTTCTGCTAAGGCACAAATCTTTTTGAAGACTGCTTGTGAAAAAGCATCTGATGTGTATTTTTGATTTGCAGCTTCTTTTACAACAATTCCCTTGTTCATGAAAGTTCTATTTTCATCATCAGTTAATTCTTTGTGATTTGGATGAACTGCGTGAGCATTGTCTGCACTAACAAGGAATGACTTTGCAACTGCCTTGTGATATTCTTCTTCATCAAAGCCAAGGGATGCGTTAAGTCTTTTTAGTGTATCATGAAGTAGGGTAGACATGGCACCTTGTTTTGTATTTGAACCAACTTCTTCATTATCAAAGCAAGCATATACATTTACAGCTTTATCATTGTCTCCTGTAATAAATGCCTTTAGGGATGTGAAGGCACATTCTAAATCATCAAGTTTTGGCGATGAAATAAATTCATCTTTGTAACCCCAAACTTTTCCATCTTGTCTATTTACTAGGAATAAATCTTTGGAAATAATTTGACTTACTTCAACTCCAAGTTCTTCTGCTATCATTTTGTCATAGTCGCCTTTTTTCATTGCGCCTGCTGTAAATAATGGAAGTAAATCTACTTGTCTATTAAATTCATAGCCCTTATTTACTTCTCTATTCATGTGAATAGCAACATCTGGGATAATTAAAATGTCTTTGTCAATGTATAAAAGCTTTGATACAATTGAACCATTTTCTTCTACTAATACTCTTCCTGCTAGAGTAAGCGGTTTGTCAAACCAAGTCCAATCAATTGGTCCACCGTAAACTTCTACATTTAACTTAATATAATCTCCTGCTCCTTCTAATTCTGGCAGACTCTTAACTTTAAAAGTTGGAGAGTCAGAGTGTGAAGCAACAAGTTGATAGTGGTAATCTGAAAGATCTTTGCCCACTTTAAAGGCAATTATTGAAGAATCATTTCTTGTTGTGTAATAATTCTTGCCTTTTTCAATATTCCAGCTTTCGCCTTCTTTTAATTCTATAAAGTTTTCTCTGTCAAGATATGACTTCACAGTATCAATTGTGTGAAACATACTTGAACTCTTTTTAATAAATTCTAACAATTCCTTTGAAGTTTCTAAATAATTCATACTTCCTCCTTTTTGGAATTTAGCTTAATTTTCTATCTTCCTTTGCTCTAATCATTGGCATTATTACTCCAAGTGCAACAAGTACAAGTGGTGTAATTACATTAAGTGCCATTTGCATTGGGTCATCTGAAATCATTCCTAGCATACAACAAGCAGCTGTAACTATAAAGCACCAGAAACCAAAGAATAATGCAATACCTTGGTTACGAGTAAAGTAGAATTCTCTTTCTACATCGCCCCTGTTCTTTCTCAAGAAAATATATGCCAAGAATACCCATAGATAACGTAGTGGCATTGTAATTGAGTTAAGTTTTGTTAATTGTCTTAAAACAGTTGCAGCACCTGGAACTAGGATTTGTGCAAGAATAATTGAACCTGCAAGGACAATTATAAGTTTAATACCATTGATGTAAGCTCCATACTTATTTTTCTTTAAAAGCTTTGTAGGTATATATTTATTTGTTCTATCATCGTCAAGTAACATTCTTAGTGGAGCGTCAATACTTACAACAAGTGTTGAGAATTGTCCTATCATGTTACATAATGCGTAGATAATCATAATTGCATTGCCAACGCCATAATATTCTCCCAATCTTTGGAAAGCCCAATAAGCACCATTAGCTGCATAAGAGTCGAAAGTTGCTTGGTCTGCATTAATAATAGCAGGGTCAAACATCATACCCATTGCAATAGTACCAAAGATGGCTGAAATAATTACCATTACAGCAGCAAAGATCATCGCCTTAGGGAATTCCTTTGAAGAATTTCCTTCCATGTGGTTTACATAAGGACTCATCTTTTCAATACCACCAACAGCAAATACAAGGATTGATAAACTTGTGAAATACTTCATATCAAAAGTTGGTATTAAATTATTAAGAGACCAGTCCATAGCTTGGTAACCACCATTTGGATTAATCTTTGGAGCAGCAAGCATCATTAAGATGTAAAGAATGCCCATTACAAACATACTTGAACCAGCAATAGTTGCTAGGTTTTTAAGTGGGTTAAGTCCTCTACTAGCTACCCAACAGAATATTAAGAACACTGCTAAAGTTGCTAATTGAACATAAAGAGTAGGCATTGAATCATAAACTTCTGCATTTTGGAAGAACATCCAGCTCATTGCCTTTAGTCCACCAGAACCCTTAGAAGCGATATATGTGATGTGACATGCCCAATAAGTCCAACCAGCATAATAAGCTAGCTTATCGCTTGAAGTTGATCTAATCCATGAAGTAACTCCACCACCTTCGTCCTTAAAGGATGAACCAAGTTCTCCTACCATAAGTGCATTAGGAATAAAGTAAAGTGCGAACATTAGGATCCATGAAAATATTACTTGGATTCCGTTAAAGAATACGAAACCGTTAACAACATTTCCAAAACCCCATAAAGTGGAAAATGCCATAAACGCCAGCATGGACCACTTAATTTTCTTTTGTTGTGAATCTTGCATATTTTTCTCCTCTCATAATATAATTGCATGATTAAATTAATTATAACCTTAAAAAAATAAGCCGTCTAGTGCCTTTAATAAAAATTGAAAACATTTTTACAAAGATAATTATTTTTATTATCACTTTAAATTGCTTGGTAAGTAAATTTTAGAGTCTTGTTAAATACATGACTATATCCTTTTATAGTAATTATGAGATCTTTTTCTTTATAAAAAAACCCTTAATGATTTATATTAAAAAAACAATTTTATTGCCTTGGTCCTTCTATCTTATGGGCTTGGATTTTTATCTTAACTATACATATTTTCTATGAAGAAAAATTTTTGCAAAAAAAATCCTCGACCAATCGAGGATTTTACTTTAACTTTTCATTGTTAATTTTAAAATCTAATTTAATTTTTTTAAAATTTCTTCAACTCTTTCTCTAAGGACAGATAAATTTTCCCTTATCTCCTTTATTTCCCTATTTACTCTTAGGTCCGTGAAGATGTTATCAAAAACTACGTCTACAAAAAAATCATAATCTGTGTCGCTGATTTCTTCATCTAAATTTATTCTCACATCGCCAAGTTCCTTTTTGGCAATTTCTAATTTTTCGCGAATAATTTCTAAGCCAGAGTTGATGTCCTTTATCTTTCCTCTTTTTACAAAGCCAACTAGACTTGAGTCTGCAAAAATGTCAAAGATGCCCCATCTACTTGCACTTTCTGTCTTTTTTATTACTGAGTCAATTTCATCTTGCAAATCTAAAAGTGCCTCACGTGCTTCCTTTATTTCTTTTAAGTCAGACATATTTCCTCCTATTCTGGGTCTTCTATTTCATTTGATTCCTTGGATATAACAGCTCTATCTCCTGGATTTAAAATCGTATTTCCTCTTGGCACAATAATTTCTCCAGAAGGTGTCTCTACCATAATTATGAGTTCGTGTTTGTCCATTTTTATATCTCTTACTCTTTTGCCAGCCCACTTGTGGGTCTCAGAAATTTTTATCTCTAAGAGGTCTTCTCCCGTTGCATCAAAGTAAGCTTCGCCACCCAATACTACTACATCTCCATCTCTTAAATAGGTGCTTCCTCTTGGCACAATACTCTTGTCATCTCTTTCTATCTTTGCAATTATTACATTAAAGGCAATTTCTATATCAGATATTTTTTTGTTTACCCAAGGGGAATTCTTTGTCACATGAGTTTTTATAAATTCCAAATCTGTCTTATCTGAATAGTAATTAAAGGTCCTTAAAACTGTATCGTTTGGATTATACATATCCAGTTTTTTTGTGGCAAAGGGAAGTGCTGTTCCCTGAATTAAAAGTGAAAATATACAAATTACAAATACTATGTGGAAGATATCAATGGATAGATTTACGCCTCTATTTACAACCATTATGGCAAAGGCTATTGCAGCTGCTCCCCTAAGTCCTGCTAGTGAGATAAGTGTTAGCTGGTTTTTTTTCATCTTAAAGGGCAGCATAAGTCCAAAAACTGTAAGTGGTCTTGCCAATAAAAGCATAAATATTGCAATTACAAATCCAATTGGCAATGCATCTAGTATAAAATGTATGTCTGATAAAAGTCCCAAGAGGAAAAACATTGCTATTTGAAAAATTGTAGAGAGCCCATCATAGAAAAATACTACGTCTCTCTTTCGTCTAAATTCGTGATTTCCTATATAAATTCCAAGTATATATAGTGCCAAGAATCCATTGCCACCAGCAAGTGATGTGATTGCATAAGTTCCTATCATCATAGTTGCAATAAAAACTGAAAAAAGTCCATCTTCGTCAAGAGATAATTTTTCTATAATCTTTATAAAAATATATCCCAGCAAAAATCCTCCAATTATGCCAAGGACAACTTGTTGCAAAATTATTATTGGAACGGAGACGCTATAACCTGATAGAAGTGACAAGAAGACCATGGTCATGGTATAGGCTGTAGGGTCATTGGAGCCACTTTCGATTTCAAGTAGCGGTGCAGTTGAATATTTTAAATTTAATTTTTTTGAAACTAAAATATTTGATACTGAAGCATAATCTGTTGATGCAACAACTGAACCAAGTAACATTGATTCTAAAAAATTAATCTTTAAAATATAGTGGCAGAAAAGTCCTGTAAGCATTGCTGTTGCAAAAACACCTAGACTTGCAAGAGTTATAGCTTCTTTAGCAGTGCCTTTTCCCATTGTCCAGTTAGTACCAAATCCACCATAAAACATTATTATCATAAGTGCTATTGTGGCAATATTTTCTGCAAGTTTAAAGTTATTAAAATCATAACCTAAGGCTGAAAAAATAACTCCCAGTGCCAAGAACAAAAGCAGGGCAGGAAGACCCGACCTATTTGAAATTTTTGTGGCTATTATGGCTAATAAAAGCACAAGAGTTATAAGTAATAAATTCATAATTTATCCTCTACTTTTAAAAAAGGGGCTGTCCATTAACAGTCCCAAATTATTGTGTTTATTATAACATCTTTGTTTATCTAATTAAAGTATAAAATAATCAAAAGGCTTAAATTCTATTTGCAGATTTAAAGACAAAGAAAAGTAAAGCAGTCAAGGCATAAAATCCAATTAGGGTAAAAAATAATCCCTTATTTTTACTTATAATAGCCATAAGAAGTGTCAAAATAACTATTAATACAGCTAGGACAATTTGTGCAATTCTCAAACTTTCATTTATAGCTCCTGCACTTGTCTTTATATATTGGTTGGCAAGAACTGAAATCATTATAAGAGTTACTAGAAAAATTATAACTTTTTCTAAAATTTTTAAAATCTTATCTCTTTTCATTTTCACTCACATAGGCCTTAATGCCTTCTCTCAAGATTCTCATGCTCTTTTTTATGGCATCAATATTTAATATAAAGGCAAGTCTTACCATTTGCTTTCCATCTTCTTTATTCTTAAAAAATCCCCTTGCTGGCGCAAACATAATAGTTTCGCCGTCTATATCAAAATTTTCAATCATCCAAATTGCGAATTTTTCTGTATCGTCAACAGGAAGTTTTGGCATTACATAAAAGGCTCCTTTTGGTTTTTTTACTGTAACTCCAGGTATGCTAATGAGTTCTTCATAGATTACATCGCGCCTTTTTTTGTATTCTTTATTCACTTCTTCAAAATAACTTTTATCAATTCCATATAATTTTGCAGCAGCTACTTGCTCTATAGTTGATGCAGCAAGCCTGCAGTTGCAAAGTTTGTTTATCCCGTCATTAAATCTCTTATTCTTTGATGCAACTGAGCCAACTCTCGCTCCGCAAGCTCCAAACCTTTTTGAGATAGAGTCAATTAAAATTAAATTCTCTTCTATTCCTTCAACTTCTCCAAAAGACTTATAGGTGTTTCCATCGTAAACAAACTCTCTATAAACCTCATCTGCAACTATATATAAATCGTGTTTTTTTGCAAGATTTACTATTCTATCTATTTCTTCTTCTGAATAAAGTGCTCCCGTTGGATTAGTTGGGTTTGAAAGCAAAATAGCAACAGTTTTGTCGTTTATATGCTTTTCAATTTCTTCTTCTTCTGGAAGAGCAAACCCCTTATCAGGATCAGTCTTAAAGGCATCAAGTTCAACTCCAAGTTGATCAAAAACTGTCATGTAGTTTGTATAAAAAGGATCAGTAGTTAAGACTGCATCGCCTTCATTTGCAATAACTTGGAAGGTAAATAGTATAGCTTCACTCGCTCCGCTAGTGATGTAAATATCATCTGCGTCGAATTTTATATTTCTATTTTTATAATATTTTGCAGTGGCTTCTCTTAATTCAGGATGTCCTTGTGCATTAGTATAAGGAAGGGGTCCCTTCTTAAAAGTTTTAAAAGTTTCATAATAAACATCTGGTACATCAGTATCTGGAGCACCAATATTTAATGCGTAAATCTTTTTTCCTTCTTTTCTTGCCTTGTCAGCATAAGGTGTAAGTTTTCTAATAGCTGTATATTCTACCTTTTCAATTCTTTTTGATAATTTCATCTTTTCTCCCTCCATTGCTTGGTCGCAATTATTGCCATCTAAGGTCTGGTCCAAAAAATCTAATTGGCACAAATTTTTGAAATACACGAGAAAAAACTCTATCAGTATAGGTTTCTGAAAGTTCCTTTGGCGATAAATTTGTAGAAATTAATGTCTTTTTGCCTCGCAAAAGCCTCGTGTTAATAATATTAAATATTTCTGAAGTTGTAAAAGAATTTACAAACTCAATCCCCAGATCATCTACAATTAATAAGTCAGACTCAAAGTACAAATTATACTTGTCATCATATATATTTTTAAATTTTCTATCTTCAATTGTCTTTAATATTTCATAAGCTGTCTGATAAATAACTAGGGCATCTTTATTTATAAGTTCAGCCGCTATGCAGTTGAGTAAGAAAGTCTTGCCCTGACCAGTTGGTCCCCAAAGAAGTAAGTTCAAATCATTTTTCTCATCAAAAGTTTTAATAAAATTTTTTGAAAGAGCAAGAATGCTTTTCATATTTTCCCTTGGCGACATATTAAATTTTTCATAAACTTTTTCGGAAAATACATTCAAATCAAATTTGTCAAAATTCTCCTTGTCAAGCATATAGGAAATAGAGGACATGTCATATAATGCTGATACAATTAATTTTTTCAAGCAGTGACATTTTTCGTTATCCTCATTAATTCCTGTGTCATGACAATCCTTGCAAGTATATATTTCTTCAAGATAATCTCTAGGATAGCCTTTTTTTCTAAAAAGTCCATCTTTTTAAGCTTGAGTTTATAAATTTTTTCTGACTCCTCAAAAGATTTATCTTGATTAGGATCTTTTATCTGTTCAATAGCTGCACGAAGAGCAATATCCCTAATTAGACCATCAATTTCTCTTATTTCAGGAATTGTTTTATTTATTTCTTCTACTCTTTTTTCATGAATATCAGTATTTTTTCTTCTAAGATTTTCATAATAATTACTTATCTTTGCCGTCAGTTCCATAATCAACACCTAATTTTTTAAAGCCTTCGCGCTGTTTTCTCATTGCTACATCAAAAAGTTCATCTTCAGAATACTTGTCGGTTATCTGTTTAAAATTGTGAAAAGCTGTTGGCTTTCTCTTTTTGTTCTTTTTATCCTTCTCTTCAATTTCTTCTACAGAATTGATGTTAAGATCCTTCCATTTTCTAAGTATTGCATCCACATAGCTGACATTTGGCTTAGAAATTTTTGAAGTTCTGTTGCAGGCAGCGAAAATCAAATCCTTAGAAAAATTAAATTCATCAAACCAAGAATTAATAATATTAAAATCAGCTTGATTAAATTTCTTGTCAACTCCAATGTATCTCATGACTTTTTTATACCTATAATATTTAAGGTCATGCTCAATATAGGACTTTTCCACATCTTCCATAGTTCTAATGTTATCTCTTGACCAATTTCTCACAACTTGTTCAACGTAGGAAATATTGTAAATACCCTTGATTTCAGTTGTATAAAAAAATGCCTCTTCAATTAAATCAGCTGGCATATTGTATGAAGTAATCCAATTTATTATGTCGATTTTTTTCATTGGAGCGATTGGCTCTCTCATCAAAAACTCAGCTCTAGTAAGTAAATTGGCATAAGTTGGGTTTTCCACAATTTCTGAATAACCCTTCTCTTCCTTTTTTTCTTTCTTTAAGTTGTAGACATTGTTGATGTAAAGTTCTTTTAAATTTATAAACTTTACTTTCCCATCCTCAAGCTCAACTATACCCATCTTTTGCCAATATTCCCAAGCTCTACTTACATCAGACTCCAATATGCCGAGGTAATCTGCAAGTTTTTCATTAGTAATATCCTCTCTAGCTTCTTTGGCAAATTTGTAACCTAAAATATAAACTTTTACAAATTCTCCATTAGCGCCAGGCATAAAGTCATTTATAAAAATATTTTCAATGGAAGTCTCTCCAAGGTCATATTTATTTTTTTCAAGTAAAAACATTTCTCACCAATCTCTTTCAAGGTCTAATTCCATTTTTATCGCGCAATTAAAAGTTTTATTAAAAATAATTTTAAAGGAGTCCCTGTGCTCCTTAAAGTCAGGATTATTTTCCTCATAATCTCCATTGGGGAATTTCATCAAAAATCTGTATTTTTCTTTAAATCCAAGGCTCTTATAAACTTTTATGGCTCTATCATTGTAGCTTGCGGCAAATAAAATTATCTTTTTAAACTTTCTTTTCTTTAAATAATCTAAAAATAACTTCAAAGTTTTTTTGCCAAAGCCCCTATTAATATAAGAGGGGTCTAGTACAATCCCAAGCTCTCCTCTTTTTAAGAGGTTGTTTATATTTTTTAAGGAGATATAACCAATAATTTTTTCTCCCAAGAGGATAACATAATATTCTGAAAAGGCTCTGTGGGTCTTCCACTTGTACCAATCTATAATAGATTCTTCTTCCTCCTCAAGAAAATTATATTCTAAAAATAATTTTGAATCATGTCTTCCCCAATTTCTAAAAGTAAAAACATCCTCTAATTTCATTTTTCTAAAACTGAGCTCTGAAAAGTTTTCCATAGGAGCCTCCCTGCAAGTTATTATATACTATTTTCTCTTCTCTATAAAGAATTATCATCTCATAAAGTTTTTTGCTATAAATTTTCTATAATATTTTACAAAGTTTAAATTTCTTTAATTTTTTTAATTTATGTTAAAATAAAGTAAAGTTAGTAATAAAATTTATACAATTCGTAACAGGGAGACTTTTATGAGAAAAAATGAAAATTTAGATGAAATTGATATCGAAATTTTAGAGCTCTTGAGAAAAAATGGTAGGATAAGTCACGAGGATATTTCAAAAAAATTAAATCTCACAAGACCTGCAATTCATAGAAGAATATATAAAATGGAAGATGCTGGTTTTATTAAGGGATACAATGTAATTATTGATTGGCAAAAAATTGGCTACAATGTAGACACTTATGTCCTAGCTAAAGTCAATACAAATGATTTTGCAAAACTTATATCTAAAATCATGGATATTAGAGATGATAAGTTTAAAATTTTTGAATGTTATAGAGTTACAGGAGAACATTGCATAATGCTTCGCATAAAAACTGTAAATACTTCTGATTTAACTAGATTTTATGATATGATTTTAAAGATAGATGGAATACTTGACACTAAAACTCTATTAATTTTATACTCAGAAAAGGGAAATGACGAAATTTTTGCAAAAGTTGATAAAGAATAAAGGGTGATTTTTTATGGAAGAAAAAATACTGGTAGTGGACGATGAATCTGCAATTTCTGATATTATAAAATTTAATTTTGAAAAAGAAGGATATTTTATTGATACTGCAGACAACGGCAAAAGTGCCATTGAACTTGCTAGTGAAAATAACTATGATTTAATTTTACTTGACATAATGATGCCAAAATTAAATGGATTTGAAGCACTTAGGGAAATTAGAAAATCTTCTGATGTGCCTGTTATTATGCTAACAGCCAGAGAAGATGAGGTTGATAAAGTCCTTGGTCTTGAACTTGGTGCAGACGATTACGTTGTAAAACCCTTTTCTATGAGAGAGCTACTTGCTAGAGTTAAAGCTGTTTTGAGACGATTTGATTCCCAAGAAAAAAAAGAAGAAGACACAAAGATTTTAAAGGCTATGGATCTTGAAATTGATTTGAATAAATACCAAGTAAAAAAAGATGGCGAAAGTATTGAATTAACTCTTCGCGAATTTGAGCTTTTAAAATATCTAGCCTCCCATCCGGGCGTAGTTTTTTCCAGAGAAGAATTATTAGAAGAAGTATGGGAATATGAATATTATGGAGATATAAGGACCGTTGATGTAACTGTTAGACGCCTCCGTGAAAAAATCGAAGATGAAAACAAAGACTTTAAGTACATCAAAACTAAAAGAGGAGTTGGCTATCTATTCGCATCAGACAAGGGTGAATCCTAATGAGTCACTCTATTAAATCAAGGTTTATTTTAATTTATGTTGTACTTGTGCTTATTTCCATGTTTATCGCCTCAACTTTTATAATTGATAGACTTGAAAATGTGCAAATCGAAACTGCAACTTCTTCCATGGTAAAAACTATGGATACACTTGCAACTACAACCTCCGCTTTTTTAAAAGATAATAATACAAAAACCTTACCCCAGCTTGACCAAACCCTAAAAGACTGGGGTATTTCCAGTGAAGAATCTGCTTATGTTATCTCATCTGATGCAGCTCCACAAATTATTGCAAGCACAAAAAATATTTCTTCTGAATATGTAAAAGATGCTTATTCCTTAAAATTCATTGAACCAAAACTTGTCATGGACGCACTAAATGGCAAAACTCGTGAAAAAATTGTGGACTATAAAAATGAAGACAACATAGAAAAACATATTGCAAGGCCTATTTTATCTGGCGACGGAAAAATTCTTGCAATTATTTATATGACTAGAAACCTAAATTCTATTTATTCTGTAATTGAAGATTCCAAGGTAATAATTACTTACGCAACTATAATCTCACTTATTACAACTTCAATTTTAGGTTATTTTATAGCAAATTCTATTACAAATCCCATTCGTGCCCTCACTAAAAAGGCAAAGGCTATGGCAAAGGGTAACTTTAACCAAAGTGTTGAGGTAAAAAGCGATGATGAAATCGGCGAACTTGGTCTTATGTTTAATTTCCTCACTAAGGAGCTTCGCGAGACTATTGGCAAAATGGATTTGGAAAAGTCAAAGCTTAACACAATCTTTAATTATATGGCAGAAGGTGTCATTGCCATTGACAGGAATAACAAACTAATACATGCCAATTCCATTGCTAAGAAAATTTTAAATATTTCTGAAAAAGACTTTAATCGTGAAATTAATTTAAAGAGTATAAATCTTTACAACATTGACTACAAAAATGAGGAAACTCTAAAGGGCGAAGAGCTGACAAAAATTTCTGATACTTTTTACAAAATCAAGTACGCTCCTTATAAGTCTGATACCTTTGTAAATTCCGGACTAATAATTGTGCTTCAAAATGTAAACAAGGAACACATGCTTGATATAATGCGCAAGGAATTTGTGGCAAATGTAAGTCACGAACTAAAAACGCCTATTACAACTATTAAATCTTATACAGAAACACTTTTAGATAGCAATTTAGATAGAAGCTCTGAAAAGAAATTTCTAAAGGTAATCGACAGAGAAAATTCTAGAATGTCAAGAATTGTGACAGACCTTCTTTCTCTATCAAACATTGATTACAATAAGGACAATCTAAATCTCGCAAAATTCGACACTTATGAATTTATCGACGAGGCAATTGAGTCACAATCACTACTCATCACCCAAAAAAATCACAAAATTGAATTTGATATTGCCATGGACATAAAGGACATCTACGCCGATAGAAATGGAGCTGACCAAATTCTTACGAATATTATTTCCAATGCCTGCAAATACACTCCTGACAATGGAAAAATTTCTATTGAAGCAAAAAATGTAGGCGACTTTGTTGAAATAAAAGTATCTGACAATGGAATAGGAATACCAAAGGAAGACCTTCCAAGAATTACAGAGAGATTTTACCGCGTGGAAAAGGGTAGAAGTCGTGCTATGGGCGGCACGGGCCTAGGCCTATCTATTGCCAACGAAATGATAAAATCCCTTGGTGGAAGTTTAAAAGTTGATTCAGTATTTGGTAAAGGTACAAGTATTAGTCTCCTATTTAAAGCAGGTGAAGACAATGAAGAAGCATCATAAATCACTGTCCACCTTATCAATAATTTTTTTAATTCTTCTACTTGTCTTTCAATCAAAAAACCTTTGGCTCTCCTTTGATACAAGTGACGAAGACACAATGACAATAGGAGATGTTAGTGAATTTTTGGAAGAGATTTTAACTCCCCAAAGAATTATTGCAAACCTTGGTGACAGAGAGCATTACATGACTACTGACCTCCGTGAATATTGGAAAATGACTGCTGAAGATATTTCTGAAAAACTTCAAAGGGCAACTTCAGATAATTTAAAATTAATTAACACTGAAGAATATTTGAATCTTCAAAAGGAAAAGTCCATAGTTTTTAAATTTAATTCGCCCTTATCTGGTTCTGTTTTTGTGAATTTAATTGGCGACAAAAGAAATTCCAATGACATAAACCTAAGCGTGGATTCCATTTATATATCAGAATTGGGAGAGATTTATATCTCTGGCAGCAAAAGTTTCTACAAGTTAATGGACATTAAAGTAGACTTCGATATTGAAAAAATGTTAACTGAAGTAAAAGAAAAGGGACTTCATGCCATAAACTTTTACGAAGCCTATGGAATAAAAAAGGACATCTACATTCCCGATGATGATTATGTTTCTCTCCAAAAGGTTTCTTATGTGTCTGGACTTTATAATCTAGAAGAAGACAAAAAATCAACTCTAGCTGAAAGATTTTTAAATGTTCCCATTGACTACATTAGAGAAATTACTGTTGATGGCAAAAATACTTATATCTATGAAAATGAGTACCTCTCACTTTCCTCTGAAGGTGTAATTGAATACTCTCTTGAATCACTTTTTGATGTGAAATCAAGAGACTTAAACAAATCCTTAGACAGAGCTGTAGAGTTTATCGCCCAAAAAACTGGCATAAGTTCAGGCATTTATCTTGAGAAGATTGAACCTTGCGACTACAACGGAAACCTTGGCTACAGATTTTTCTTCAACTTAAAAGACGGACAAATTCCTTTAGTCCTTCCTTCAAAAGACCACAGTTTTATAGAAATTGATGTCTATTCTGAATTTGTGAAAAATTACAGAGAGTATTACATTAGAAAGGATAACAACCCAATTTATAAGCGAGAAAAAATTTATCTCCAAGACATTCATAGAATTATAAATAAAAACAGAGACCTCTTTAATAATGTAACTACTATGGATGTTTTAAGTGCCGTAGAAAATCTAAATTTAGTCTATTTGAGCTTTAATAATTATGAGGCTGAAGAGCCAATGTTAGTCTACGAGATGGCATATATGGGTAATATTTATTATTTTAATACCGAAAGTGGAAAGCTAATGATGATAAGGTAGATATTATGGATTGGAAAAAAATAAAAAAATATTAATAATCGCCCTCTTAGTTGCCAATTCAGTTTTATTTTTCTACACAAAATACAATGATTTTAGGTTGAGAAATGAATCTACAAGAAGAGATTTTGTAAGAGAAGTAACTGCACTTTTGGCAGAAAAAAATATTGAGTTAGACACAAAAATCCCAAGACAAACTAAAAAACTCCCTTCAGTCTTAGTTTCCTTTGAAACATCTTCAGAAGAAGACATAAATGACAGATACTTCAAGGGAGCAGGCAATGTGGAAAGACCAAGTACAGACTTGGCGGAAATCTCTCTTGGCGACGAATATATAAACTTGGTAAATGGCAGAAGAGCCTTTTACGAAAATAGGAAAAAAGAAAATAATTTTAAAATAGACAACCTTGAAGAAGCACAAAATATTGCCCAAAATTTTTTACTAGACAAAAAGTATGACACCAGAGATATTTATTTAAGCTACTACAAAATAGATGGCGACAAATATATTTTAAATTATACAAAAGTTTTTGACAGCATTCCCGTTGAGTCTTCCTACACAAATTTTGTCATTGACGAGAGAGGTGTCATGTCTATGGATAGACTTTGGCTAGATGTCTTAGATAAATCTGAGCAAAAAATTTATCTATCGCCAGCTCCTCGTGTGCTCCTTGGCCTTTTAAATAAGACAGAATACTACAACAAGACCATAGAAAAAATTATGCCTTGCTTTTACTTTAACCCAGAAGACCAAGGCTATATAGAAGACATCACTCGAGCAGTAAATGGTCGTGCCATACCAGCTTGGAAGGTTAAGTTCACTGATGGAGAATATACAGTCCTCTCTAATTACTAAACTTAACAAATTTTAGAGCCTGTGTTAAAATAGCCTTGGAGGTTTTTATGAAATTTTGCTCATTGGCTAGTGGCTCATCAGGTAACTGCCAATATATTGAATATAAAAATACAAAAATTATTATAGATGCAGGACTTTCAGGTAAAAAAATCGAGGAGAACTTGGAAAAAATTGGGATAAAGGCAAGTGATATTGACGCCATTTTTGTCACTCACGAGCACATTGACCACATAAAATCTGTGGGTGTCTTATCAAGAAGACATAATCTAAAAGTTTTCTCCAACAAGATGACCCTAGATGGAATGCTTCCCATAGTGAAAAAGTTAGATGCGAAGAACACTTTTATCTTTGAAAATGGAAAGAGCTTTACCTTTAAAGACTTGGAAATAATGCCTGTCTCCACCTTCCACGATTGCGCAAATGGTTGTGGTTTTGTAATAAGCGGAGACAAAAAAGTCTCTCTATTGACAGATACAGGTTGGGTAAATCAAGATGCCATGGAAAAAATGGATGGCTCAGAACTTTATTATCTCGAATCCAATCACGATGTGGACATGCTAATGAATGGGACCTATCCCTATGCAACAAAACAAAGAATACTATCTGCCAAGGGACACCTCTCCAACGAAAATGCAGCAGAAGTCCTATCAATGATATTAAAAAAGAAAAAAGAAAAAATTCTCTTGGGTCATCTTTCCTCTGACAACAATTTACCAGAGGTGGCTCTACAGACAATTACCAATATTCTTACATCAGAACACAAAGAAGAAAATGTAGACTACACAATTGATGTTGCACCTAGATTTTTGCCATCAAAAGTATTTGAACTTTAAGAAAACTTTAAAGGGAGGAAAATATTGAACATATTAGTTACTAATGACGACGGAATAAACGCCGAAGGTATAGAAGTCCTTGCAAAGGCACTTATAGATGAAGGGCACAAGGTTACAATTGCAGCACCAAATGTAGAAAACTCTGGTAAGTCTCACGCAATAACTTTCAAAAACCCCTTAATGGTACAAGATGCCAAACTTGAGGGACTTGAAAATATAAGAAGCCTATGTGTCTATGGTACCCCAGCAGACTGTGTGAGAGCAGCCGTACATTTACTTGACGAAAAATTTGATTATTGCTTCTCTGGAATAAACTCTGGCTACAACACTGCCACAAATGTCTTGTATTCAGGCACAGTTTCAGCCGCTATCGAAGCAAATCTATTTAACATACCAGCAATAGCAGTATCAGCTCAATGGGTAAAGGGTCATTCAAAATTTGACACTGCAGCAAAAGTTGCCATGGATGTCTTTAATAAACTTGAAGACTTTAAAAAGCTGCAAGTATTAAATATAAATGTTCCCTATCTTGACTACGAAGAACTAAAGGGAATAGAAGTCTGCAAGGTTGGTGCCGATGTAATGTCTATATATGACATATCAGAAGATGGCGAAGGCTACAACATGAAACTAAGGGGCTTTCCAAAGGAAAATAACGCTGATGACTCAGACGTTTATTATCTTGGACAAAACTACGCAACAGTAAGTCCCCTATTGTACGATGTGACAAACCTAACCCTAATCAATGAGTTAAAAGAAATGTTAAAATAATATTGGAGAAGGAAAACCGTGAACTACAAATTTACTTTAATCTTTTTAATTATTTTGATTTTTGGAATATTTTTTAGAACAATAATGTAATACTAGAACATAATTAATGCGAGAATTTAAAAAGTCCTAGAGACTTTTTATTTTTTTGCTATAATTTAGTAAAGAGGTGATGATATGAAAAAATTAATCCCTATAATCTTTGTAATTCTTTTAATTTTTTCTTCTTGCAATAAAAAAGAAAAGAGCCTATATGATTTTAAAACAGATTATGTTGGCGACAACTCAAAGGTCTCACAAATAGTTTATGGACAAAAATACCATAAAAATTTTCAAACAGGAGAAATAAAAATACTGTCAGAAAAAGAACCCTTTGGCTTAAAAGTTTTCTGCAAAAATTATGAAGACGTAAAAAAAGAAGAACTATTTAAAAACGCAGCCACAACTTTTGCCCTAATAAAAAACTTGGACAATTTATATTATGTAGATGAAAGCGAAAGAGAAATCTTTAGCTTTACTCGTGATGAGGTAGAAGAAAAATTAAAAATAGAAGATACCAATCTTGACAAAATATCAAAAAATCAAGAAAACTTAGAAAATTTTATAAATAAATAAAGAACTCTCTCAGAATTTTACTGGGAGAGTTTTATATTGAAAGTTATTCAAAAAATAGTCTTTTTAATTTTTAAACTCCTATTAAAGCTGTTGCCACTTCAAAATACACAAAGAGTACAAGGGTATCCACTATTGTTGTGATGAGTGGGCCTGCCATAATTGTTGGGTCGATTTTTAATTTCTCTGCAATAAGCGGAAGTATTCCTCCAATCATCTTTGACAAAACTATTGTAGTAAGAAGTGTAACTGACACCGTAAGTGTTACCCCTATATCCACTTTGTCAAATATTGACATTCTAATTATGTTAACAATGACAAGTATTACTCCAACAATAAGTCCAATGCGGAGTTCTTTAAACATTACTTGCAAAAATTCTTTAAATTCAACTTCTCCTGTGTAAATGCCACGAATTATAGTTGTAGAAGATTGAGTTCCTGCGTTTCCGCCTGAGTCCATTAACATTGGGATGTAGGCTGCAAGAGCCACGCTTGATGCTAAAAGTGTCTCATATCTTTTTATTATAAAGCTAGTAAAGGTTGCTGTGACTAGGCAAATGATAAGCCACATTGTCCTATCTTTTGCTAACTTCAATACTGACTTATCCCAATAATGTTCTGGTGATGATTCACTAATACCGTGGATATTGGCAAGGTCTTCTTCATATTCATCGTGCATAATGTCAATTGCCCATTCTACTGGCACGATACCAACGAGTCTTCCTTCGGAATCTGTTACTGGTATTTCTGATAAGTCATATTTTTGAGCCAGCTTTGCAACAACTTCTTGGTCATCTGTTGCATATACACTAGAATTTATTTGGTGCATAAATTCTTCTATTCTTTTATTTTTGTTACGAAGAAGGTCTGCCAAGTTCACGTAACCTATTAAGACAAGAGATTCGTTAGTAACCCAAACTTGTTCAAGTCTATCTGCGTCTAAATCTGAGTGAATAATTTTTTCCAAGGCTTCTGTTGGACTTGTAGTCTTTTTTACAAAGATAAAGCCAACAGACATAATTGAGCCCACAGATTCCCTTTGGTAGCCTAAGAGTTGATTTATGACTGGTCTTCTGTCCTCGTCAATGTAGTGGTTCATGAGCTTTCTAACCATGTTGGCTGGCAATTCTTGTAAAGTATCTACTACTTCATCTTCTTCCAAGTCTTTCATTAGGCTAGCAATTTTTTCTTGGGAAAGTGAGCCCATTACTTCAATTTTTTTATCTCTTGGCAAAAGGGAAAAGGCATCTGCCAATAAATCCTTATTTAAAAGTTTTATCCAAATTGCTAAATCTTCCTTGGGAAGGTCTTCTAGTTTTTCTGCGATATCAACAGGATCCATTCTGTTGATTAAATCTTGAGTTTTTAGTATTTCTTCTCTGTTGTAATTTTTCATAAAGCCTCCTTAATTTTTCCATAAAAAAAGCCGCTGTCTAGGCGGTAAAGAGGCATACTTAAATAGACTTAGCTTTTGCTAAATCTTCGAAATTTCTCCTTTATCGCATAGACTAATACATTTTTCCAGGGTCGACTGGTATCCATGTAAACACCTCCATATAAAAACATTTTAACATATCCAATTACCTAAATCTATTTTAAGATAAAAAATCCACTGATTATTGGACTTAATCTTTATTTTTAAGAATAAAATATAAAACAATTATAGGAGAAAAAATATAAATTAATGGCAAAATAACTTTAGAAAATAAATTGTAATCTAAATTTTCAAATTTCTTTTCCAAATCTTTATACCCTTGAGGAAAAGAAAACACGGCCAAAATCATATAAACTGTAAAATATAAAAAAGGAATTTCCTTTGGATTTACTTTTAAAAATTCTTTCATAAATAAAAAATAATAACTTGCAAAAAATAAAAAACCTAAAATACTTAAAACAATGTAAACAAAAATGTCTCCCATTAAATTTAATTTACCATCTTTATTTTTTCCTTCTACTTCGTTTTTTAATTTTAAATTCCCAATAAAATATGTAATATCAACTTCAAAAATTTCAGAAAGTTCCTTCAAATTTGTCATTGTTGGCGTTGCCTTTCCAGTTTCCCACTTTGAAATAGCCTGTCTAGTTACACCAAGTTTATCCGCCAAGTCTTCTTGAGATAAATTTAGTTCTCTTCTCTTAGCTTTAATTTTTTCTCCATACATAATTTTCACTCGCCTTAATTTTTTATCTTAATTTTCTAAATTTTTCTTATAAACTTTCTATCAAAGATTTATAAAAAATTATTTCCTATAAAAAGGATAGCAAAAAAGTAAAATCATAACAAGCAAATAGAACGCAACTTTTGGTTGCATAGTGATTTGAATACAATTAAATTTAAAATTTTATCTTCAATTTATTAGTCTCCAAATAATCTTTGAATTTTTAAAAATATAATGATAAATTGTTTAAAATAAAAACTTTATTTTATTTTTTTAAATTATTGTTTATAATTTTATACAGTGGGTATTTTCTATATGAAATTAATAAGTTAAATTTTATGTGATTTAATTTATTAATATTTAAATTTTATAAAATAGGAGAAATTTATGAAACAAATAAAAATTTATCTTGCAGATCTTTGGGCTGCAAATATAATGCTACACAACTTACACTGGAATGTTGTCGGTTTTAATTTTAAAGGAGTACACGAATATACTGAAGCACTTTACAATGAGCTTTTTGAATACTCTGATGAAGTTGCTGAATATATTAGACAAAGAGGAGAAGTTGCTTTCGGTAATATCAAAGAATATTCTGAAACTACAAGCTTTGAAAATCTTGAAAACAAAGAAATTTCTTGCAATGACGCTGTAATAAAAATTTTAGAAATTATTAAATTTTTGAACAACTCTGCGAAAGAAATTGCAGACTCAAGCGATGATTTCCTACTTTCAAATATAATGGAAGACCAAATGACTAATTATATAAAACAAATTTGGTTTATGGAAAGTATGCTTGCTAATACAAATAAATAATTTTTTAAAATAGGGCTTTGGCTCTATTTTTTTATTGCTTTCTATTCATATATAAATGAAATTCTAATATGAAGTTTTGCGAATAGTAATTTATATAAAATTTTTTGTAATTTAGTGATAAAATTTACTTGGATTGGAGGTCGCCATGAGTTTTACTTATAAAATTCTTGAAAAATTTGTAAAATTAATTAGATTTAAAAAAATATTTTTGCTTCCTAAGGATAAAATTTTAAATTACGCTAGAAGGCAAAATCAAAAACCAAGTTTTAAAATTCAAAATGAAAAGGATCTTTATTTTGAAGATAAAACATTTTTATCTCAAAGATTAATCATTCTTCATTCAAAAAATAAAAGGCCTGGTGCAATTTTATATTTATTTGGCGGTGGTTACATAACAAATCCCGACAAGAGAGATCTTTCTCTTGCGAAAAAAATTTGTCGCAAGACGGGAAAGGATGTCTACTTTTATTTTTATCCTCTTTGCATAGAAAATAGCATAGTTAAAACTTATGCTTCAACAGTAAAACTTTACGAGGAGATGACAAAAATCTACGACAAGGAGTCTCTTTCTGTTATTGGTTTTTCTTCTGGAGCCTCTCTTGCCCTTGGAATTTTTCTTTACATAAATGAAAATAATTTAGACATAAGAATGCCAAGAGAAATTATCGCATCTTCTGCAGGTGGCTGTCTATGTGATGAGCTTGACATGGATACTCTTAAAAAATTAAATGAAAAAGATATTATAGTCGACTACAAATATTTTGAAACTGCAAAAAATATTATGACAAAGGATGAAGATGTGCCAGACTATATGCTTTATCCCTTTAGGGGAAACTTTAAAAATTTTCCTATGACCTATCTTTACTATGGATCTTATGAAGTGATTTATGCCTTCGCCCCACTTTTTGAAGCTGCCCTAAAAAGTTATGACGTAAAATATAAATTAATTGTTGGCGAGGGACTTTGCCACTGCTATCCACTTCTGTCAATCTTTAAAGAAGGAAAAGTGGCACAAGGGGAGATAGTAGATATTCTAAAATAAATAATTTGTTACAAAAAAATGGACCTAAGTTATAAACCAAGGTCCAAATTTTTTATTATTTATGAATCAAATTTTTCAAAATTAATTTCTAAGACATTATTTCCAGTAATCTAATTTTGATGTGTCAATGCCAATTGTTTCTGCTTTAAATACTGGGTTTTTGCCTTCGCTTCTTTGCTTCTTATAGTCTTCAAGAGCTTTAAGAGCAACGCTTCCAAGATAAATTATTGATGGAATATTGATTAAGCACATGATTCCCATTAATAGGTCAGCTACATCCCATGCAAGTGACATTTCCATTCCAGCTCCTACAAAGATTAGGATTGTTGCTATAATTCTGTAGCAAAGCATAAATGTCTTTGAAGGTGTTTTTTTGTTTAGGTATGTCAAACAAGAGTCTACATAGTATAAGTTTCCAAGTAATGTAGTGAATGCAAATAATGCAAGGGAAACTGTGATAAATAGGTTTCCATAAGATCCAAATACTGTTGAAAGTGATGCTTGTACAAATGGTGCTCCTGCTAATTCTTCAGTTGGAGCAATTCCTGATGCTAGTGCCATAAAAGCAGTTGCTGAACAAATTACAATTGTGTCTAGGAATACAGAAATCATTTGTACTAGACCTTGTTTTACAGGATGAGAAACTGATGCTGATGCTGCAGCGTTTGGTGCGGAACCCATACCTGCTTCATTTGAATATAGTCCTCTCTTAATACCTTGTACTAGAGCTGAACCTGCAACTCCACCAAAGATTGCTTTGAAGTTAAAAGCATCTTCAAAAATCATTCCAAACATTGAAGGAATATTTTTTGCGTTTAAAACTATCATGATAATAGCCATGATTACAAATATAACGCCCATGATTGGTACTAATAAAGATGTGAATTTTATTATTCTCTTTCCACCACCAAGGATACAATATCCTGCTATTAGTGCTAAAACTGCACCTATCATCCAAGAAGTTTTTCCTGGTACATAGAAGTCATATACTCTAAAGGAGTCTTGTAAGTTAAAGGATGCAAGCATATTAAATCCAACTGCATAAGTTGCAATAAGAGCTACTGCAAATAGAACTCCAAGTCCTCTTGAGCCAATGGCATTTTCGATGTAGTAAGAAGGTCCACCATAGGATACTCCGTCGTCTCCACGTTTTTTATAAATTTGTGCAAGTGTTGATTCAATAAAGGCTGATGCACCACCAATAAGTGCTATAATCCACATCCAAAATACTGCACCAGGTCCACCAAGGCAAATTGCATTGGCAACACCAACTATATTACCAGTACCTACTCTTGATGCAGTTGATACCATAAGTGCTTGGAAGGAAGATACATCGTCTTTGCCTTCTGGTTTTTCGCCTATAACTTTAAAGGCTTCGCCTAATAGGCCAAATTGTATAAATTTTGTTCTTATTGTGAAATAAAATCCACAAGCAAGCAATACTATAATTAATATTGGATAATATAAAACACCATTAACGGCTGATATTAATTCTCTCATTTTTCCACCTCTCTATTTTTTTTAAGATTTTCTAATAAATTGATAAGTCTAAATTTTCTGATAAATATTCTAACATTCTAACTCCAGAATAGGAGTTGCCATGAGAGTCAAGTCTCGGCGAATAAACTGCAAGTCCTCTTTTACTTTTCGATGCAGTAACTATACCTCCACCAACTCCAGATTTTGCAGGAACTCCTACTCTTATGGCAAAATCGCCTGAATAGTCATAAGTTCCACAAGTTGCCATAAGTGACCTTAAAACTTTCGCTTCTTTTGCTGTTATGACTTTATTCCCATTAGTGTCAATGCCACTATTTGAAATAACATAAGACATGTGAGCCAAATTTTCTGTGTTCACCAGAATTGAACAAGCTTTAAAATATGTATCCAAAACTTCTTCTACTTTCGTATCGCTTGGCAAAATTCCCTTAGCCAACATTAAATAAATTAGAGTTCTATTTGTAAAGGAAGATTCCTTTTCTGACTGTGCGATTTCTCTGCTGTAGTCAACATCTTCTCCCAAAAACTCGCTTGCCTTTTTAAGTATTACTTCAAAAGTTTTTTCTCTATAAACATTATATAAAATAGCTACTATAATAATTGCTCCCGCATTGATAAAGGGATTTACTGGAATTTTCTTTTCAGAAAGTTCTAACTCTATTACGCTGTTAAAAGGCTTTGCCGAAGGTCTAACTCCTACATATTTTTTTAATTCCGCAACCTTGTAATTTTCCATAGCAATGGCATACAAAATTACCTTTACTATTGACTGAATGGAAAATTTATTTTTTGAGTCGCCAACACTAATTGTATTTCCATCTTCGATTGTAGTTATTGCAATCTTATTTGGGTCAACTTTAGCTAGCTCAGGAATATAATCTGCAACAGCACCTTCGTGCAAGTATTTTCTGCCAATATTTAGGGCCTCATTAAGAATTTCTTCATTATAAATCATTGTCTTCACCCCCCTCTTTTTTAGATTTGGAATTGTTTTCCCGTGATAATAGATTACCATAACCTAAAACTATTTTCAATGTAAACTTTAAAGCTTTGACGATAATTAATTTTTATGAAATCATTTTTATTTAT
>NZ_HE610718.1:463285-596689 GCF_000321025.1 Peptoniphilus senegalensis JC140 | reverse complement strand
TAAATAAATATTGTTTATTCGCTATTAAAATTTCTTGATTGATATATTTCTAAAAATAAAAATGAGCCAATAGTTATGAATTAATTCTCCAAAATTGAACTTAAACTAACATTTGATGTTAGCTCATAACTTATTGGCTCTTTAAAAGTTTTACAAATCTAAAATATATTATTATTTATAAATCTTAAGTTTTTCACTTCACAAAAATTTTGTAATCAGAATAACCTCTCTCATCCATTTCCTCAAAAGGAATAAATTCAAGTGCTGCACCATTTATGCAATATCTAAGTCCACCCTTATCACTTGGTCCATCAGGAAATACATGACCTAGATGTGAATCTGAAGATTTTGATTTTACTTCAGTTCTAACCATTCCAAAGGAAGTATCAATACTTTCATCTAAATAATTTGACACAATTGGCCTTGAAAATGATGGCCAACCACAAGCTGAATCAAACTTGTCGCTTGATGCAAAAAGTGGTTTCTTAGAAAGTTTATCAACATAAATTCCCTTTCTATGTTCATCATTTAGTTTGCTTGTAAAAGGTCTTTCAGTCCCTGCATTTTCCATGACATTGTAACTAAGATCATCTAAATAATCTCTTTTATTTTTTTCTACAAATTTTCTATCATCATCAATTATTGGATCCTCTGCTGAGCTTAAATTAACATGACAATATCCAAGAGGATTTTTGTCCAAATAGTCTTGATGATAGTCCTCTGCCTTGACAAAATTTTTGAGAGGAGAATTTTCCACTGCAACTTTGCCAATTTTTTCCTCTTCATATTTTATAAAGTCTCTTACAATTTCCTCTGACTTAATATCTCCATCTTCCCAATAAATTCCAGTGCGGTACTGTCTTCCAATATCGTTACCTTGTCTATTTATAGACTTTGGATTTATAATTCTAAAATAGTGAAGGAGGATTTCTGTGAGAGAAATTCTTGAAAAATCATAATAAATTTTTACAGTTTCTGCATGGTCTGTCCTTGCAACAATTTCATAATTAGTTTCGTCGCTATCGCCATTGGCATAACCAACGAGAGTTTTAGCCACGCCATTTAATTTTTTAAAATAAGCTTCAGCTCCCCAAAAGCATCCGCCTGCCAAATATATAACTTTAATATTTTTCATATAATCACCTGCTTATTTATACCCAATAAAAAAATTATAAATAATAATCTTTATTGTTTATTAAACAAATTTTCATAGTCTATTTAATATTTTTTTAAAAAAGTTGTTAAAATATCTATTAATTGATAAATGTTATCAATTAACTTGTGGTCGCTTGTTTTTTATTATTTTATAAAAGATAAAATTAAATTATTTAGTTTAATGTCTTTAAATTTTAACAAGTTATCAAACTTTTATAACATTAGGGGGAATTATGAATAAAAACTTTAGAAAATCCTTGGTCGCTATTCTTATGTCTTCGGCTTTACTTGTTGCTTGTAGTAAAAATAACTCAAGTAATACATCTGAAAATGCAAAGACTAAGGAAAATAACACAAAGATTGAAGAAAATGTAAGTGCAAAGGTTAATGAAGAGAAAGCTCAAGATGTCTCTCTTTCTGATTGGTCAGGGGAATGGAATAGTATTGCAAACTATATTGATGACGAAGGATTAAAGGGAGCTTATGAAGAAGTATCTAAAAGAGACAATATTACAGAGGAGCAAGCTAAGAAGAACTTCTTTGATCATGTAGCTATTGATTTTGGTGCAATTAAAGTTGATGATGAGAGCATAACATTTTTCTCTAAACCTGGTGGAGAAGAAATAGAGAAAGCTAACTTTAAATATGTTAACAAACACCCTATGGAACACGGAGGAAAAACTTTATTTTGGTATGAATTTTCTTCTGATGGAAAATATCCAACTATTTTAATGATGCCTGTTCATGGCGAAGATCATATGCCACACTTCCACTTGAGAGTTGGTAAAACTGCTGAAGAAATGCTTGCAAAAGATGATTGGTATCCAACTTTTGTAAGTCCAACTGTTACAATAGATCAAGTTTATGAAGAAGTTGCTGAGTAATATTTTATATTTATTTGTTCCATCCCCGATTTTTATCGGGGATATTTTTTTGAAAGGAGTAATATGTCAAAAATAATAAAAATTATATTAATCATTCTATTGGCATCTTCTTTAATCTCTTGTACTAATAAAAAGGATGCAAGTGATAAGCCCATAGTTTATACTTCCTTTTATCCTGTGTATAGTCTTACAAAAAGTGTTGTTGGCGATACAGTAGACCTTAGAATGTTTTTGCCTAAAAATCAAGATCCCCATCTTTGGGAACACACTCCAAAAAAAATTAAAGATTTATCTGAAGCTGATCTTCTAATAATCAATGGAGCTAACCTTGAACATTGGTCTGATTCTATTTCTAAGACCCTTCCAAATTTGGATATTTTGAACTTGGCAAGTGGTGTAAATCTTATTTCTTACAAAGGCGCTGCTGCTATTGGCGACTTTCAATATATGGTTAAGGGGAATTTTTCAACAGAAACTTACTCTTTTGACTTTGGGCACACTCACGAAGATAATATGAGAATTGCATTTTTATACTGTGATAAGGATTATTCTGATAAAGAATTAATTAAGATAGGTAGAAAATTAATGGAGGATACTGGCGAAGATATTCCACAAAAGGACTTAATTAATGTGGTGGATAGACAAGTCTATAAACTAGAGATGGGTCACGAACACGGCGAAATATATTACAAGCTTCCTAAAAAAGGAGAGTGGATAATGTATAGCGATAGAATTTCTTCAGATTTGCTTTCTTATAGACTTCTTGATTCACATGGCGAGAAGCTTGATTTAAAAGTTTTGCGAGATACTTCTACAACTAATGAAGATAAAATAACTTATGACCCTCATTCTTGGATGAGCATTAGAAATGCCAAAAGATATGTCAATGACATTGAATACAAAATGAGCAAGATGTATCCAGAAAATGAAAAAATATATAGAAAAAATGCTTCCAAAACTTTAAGAGAATTAACTGAATTAGATTATAAATATAGAGATTTATTCAAGAATACTGAGAAAAAAGAATTTATCGTAAGTCATTTTGCTTTTGCATACTTGGCAAAAGATTTTGATTTAATTCAATATCCATTACAGGGTTTAACAAGTGCTGATTCTCCAAGTATAAAAAAACTTATTAAAGTTATTGAAGATTCAAAAGCTAGGAATATCAACACAATTTTCTACGAATATGGTATGCCAAAAAATGGTGCTGATATTATTGCAGAAGAAATTGATGCTGATCTAAAAGGTCTTATTTCTATGGAATATGTTAGTAGTTATATTGAAAAGCATATTGGAAAAGATTTTATTGACATGATGGAATATAATTTAAAAACTATTTACGATTCATTGAGGTGATTTATGAAGGCAATTGAAATAAAAAATGCTAATTTTTCTTATGATAGTGATTCTATATTGAAAAATTTGAATTTAACTGTTTACAACAAAGAAAAAGTAGCTATCATAGGCGGCAATGGTGTTGGAAAAACAACTTTAATTAAAATAATTGTGGGCGAGCTTAAACTTAATATGGGTAGTATTAAAATTTTTGAAGAGGATCTTAATACTAGCTCCCTAAAAAGAATTGGCTATGTTCCACAATCTCAAAAAGAAAATTTATATACTTTTCCAATCACTGTAAAGGAACTTGTTACTTTGCAGCTCTATGACAGTTTTGGCAAATTTAAAATACCGAGAAGGGAACATTATAATAAGACGATGAATTTATTAAAAAAGATGAATTTGGAAAAATATGCCAATTACCCAATACGAGAACTTTCTGGAGGACTAAGACAAAGAGTTGTTATAGCTCGAGCTCTTATGAATAATCCTGACATATTAATTTTTGATGAACCAACATCTGGTGTTGACGAAAGCTCTAAGATCCAATTTGCAAAAACTATTGAAGAATTAAACAAAAAATTTGATGTCTCTATAATTTTAATAACTCATGAATTAGATTGGATAAAAAATAATTTAAAGCTGGACTCAATATATGAATTAAAGAATGGAGGTCTTTTAGATGTTGCAATATAGCTTTATGATTAGAACTCTTTTAGTATCTCTAATGATTTCCATAATAATTCCACTTATTGGTATTGTAATAGTAAATAGAGGTACTTCTATGATAGGAGATGCCCTTTCACATGTTTCCCTTACAGGCGTTGCAATTGGACTTATTTTATCCATAAATCCCTTAATCGGTGCGGTAATAGCCTGTATTATTGGTGCTTTCTCAATTGAAAAAATTAGAAAAAAGTTTCCTCAATTTGGAGATATGGCGACAGCAATAATTACATCAGTTGGCCTTGGACTTGCCGCAGTGCTATCCGACTTTTCTCCAGGGGGAAATAGCTTTGACGCATATTTATTTGGTAGTATCGCATCTGTCTCAAATGTCGATGTAATAATAGTCTTAATAACTTTTATATTCGTAGTAACAATTTCTTTTGTGTATTATTTTGGATTATTAAGCATTGCAGTAGATAAACAACTTGCAAAGATGAGTGGAGTAAATGTAGAAAAAATAAATTTTATTTTCACTCTTCTTGCTTCAATCACTATTGCACTTTCATCAAAAATAATCGGTGCATTGATGGTAACATCTTTAATAGTGTTACCTGTAGCATCTTCACTATTAATAAGTAAAAGTTACAAGAAAACCTTTTTTAACACAATTATTTTAGGAATTATATACACACTTCTTGGCGTAACTTTTTCCTATTACTTTGATGTAAAACCAGGAGGTTCTATTGTAGTTATTGCATCTATTGGCATGATAATATGTCTTTTTATGTCAAAAATTAACCACAAAAAAATTTATAAAAATTTGATAAATATTTAATAAATATTTAAGTAGAAATAACCTCCTTACTGGATTATGCAGTAAAGAGGTTACATACTTAATACTATAAATATATCTATGTAAAATTGATTTTTATTCATTTTAAGTGATATTTATCCAAATCATTGTACTTTAATAAAACATTGACACGATAGCATTGTGGTGTTAATTTATAAATAGATATTCTCTCTATAAAATTGCATTTGTACATAAGGAAAACAATTTTATAGAGAAAAATATTTTATATTTTTAGGAGGCTAAAATGAAAAATAGTAAGAAAAAATTATTGGTGGCAGGTCTTGCCTCTACGCTAATTATGTCTATGGCAATTCCAACTTTTGCCTGCACAGGAATTATTGTAGGAAAGGACCTTACAGCTGACGGATCTTTTATCTTTGGTAGAACAGAAGATTATCAAAGAAACAGAACTATGAGACTTGTTACTCATCCTCGTGGAGAATTTAAAAAAGGCAGCAAGTTAGTTGATGTAAACAATGGATTTGAATACATACACCCAGAAGACTCTCTAAAGTTCTTCTCAACTCCAGACTCTTCTGCTAAGCCAAAGGATATGGAACAAGGCGTTTACGATGCCGCTGGTTATAACGAAGCTGGAGTAGGAATTTTCTGTACAGTTTCTGCTGACCCATCAGAAGAAATCGCAAAGGCTGATCCTTTTGTTAAAAATGGCGTAAATGAAGCAAGTATGACTACATTTTTACTTGCTCACGCAAAATCTGCCAAGGGTGCAATTGAACTATTAGCTGACACAATTGATAAGCAAGGTGCGTCTATGGGCGACATCGTAGCTTTTGGCGACCAAGATGAAGTTTGGTACATGGAAATTTATTCTGGACATCAATATGTTGCAATAAAATATCCTGCTGATAAATTTAGTATTTTCCCTAATGATTATTGGCTAGGTGGCGTTGATCTCAAGGACAAAGAAAATGTAATTGCATCTAAAGATATTGTTGAAGTTGCAAAGAAAGCAAATACTTATAAAGAAACTGCAGATGGACTAATGGATATGGCTGCTTCCTATGGTCCAAAAGAAATTGCCGAAACAAGCCGTTCAAGAGTTTGGTCTGGTATTCACGATTTAGACCCTAACTCAAAAGTTCCTTACGATGCAAAAAGATTTGATCTATTAAACGATCTTTCTGAAGGTTCAGAAAAAATTACAATTGAACACGCTCTAAATGTCTTTAGAAATAGATTTGAAGGAACAGAATATATTGCATCAGACAACAAGGCTGAAAGAAAAGCAAATCCAAAGACTCACAAGAGAGCAATTGGATCAATTAACACAATGCAAGCTCACATCTTCCAAATCAAAGAAGGTTATCCAAAGGATGCACCAGGTCTTATGTGGATGACTCTAGGAAGCCCGCTAAATATTCCTTGGATTCCAATTTTCCCTGACATCAATGATTCAACAGCTGAAGCTAAAAATAATGCCCCAACTTATGACGCAAATTCATATTATTGGGTTGGCTCATCTGTAAATGATTTGGTATCAGGAAATAGAGAAGAACTTGGCGAATCTACTCGCAAGAAAGTTACTGAATTTGAAGAAAAAGTTATGAAAGAACTTACAGAAGTTGAAAAAGAATGGATTAGCCTTTACGCAAAGGACAAAGCTAAGGCAGCTGAGTTTTCTACTGCAAAGACAATGGAATGGGAAAAAGAAGTATTTGACTTTGAAAAGGGACTTCAAAGTGAACTTTCTAAAGTTTCAAAGGCTGACTTAATCGACCACTGGGCAAGAAAACCAATTATTGATGCTATTAACAAAAAATTAATGGTTGGCACATCTGACCTTAAATTCTCTCCAAACGACAAAATCACTCGTGGAGAATTTATCACAATTTTAGGAAGACTTGGACAAGTTGATACTAAAAAATATGCTGAAGTAAAAGACAAAAACATTGAAGCCGGCAAATTCTACACTGAATATATGAATTGGGCTGTTGAAAATAAACTTCTTCCAAAGACTTCAAAGGCTCTTGCATCAGAAAATATCACTCGTGAAGAAATGGCACATATCTTAGCTTCTTATCTAAAACTAAAGGGCGATGATGCTGCAACACTTAAACTCCTTGTATTTGATGACGAAAAAGAAATTTCTGATTGGGCTTATGAAGACATTCAATTCCTAGCTAACAAAGAAATTTTAAGTGGAACTTCAGGAAATAAATTCTCTCCAAAGGCAAACTTAACAAGAGCAGAAGTTGCACAAATTATTTCAAAACTTTCAAAATAATTAAACAAGTTTGTAAATATTATTAAATTTATATTACTAAAAATCCTAGAGGCAAAACTCTAGGATTTTTTTGCAATCAAAAAAGGCAGCCTAAGCTACCTTCTCCTTTACATTAAATTACTTTTCTTCATCAAAATTTTTATATTTTGACAAAATTTCCATAAACTGCTTGCCAGTTATCGTTTCTTCTTCAAGCAAGAATTCTGCAAGTTCCTTCATGGCATCTCTGTTGTCTGCAATAAGTTTTCGTGCATTTTCTTGAGCACTCTTGACTATACTTACCATTAAGTCATCAATTTCTTTTCGAGTTTCTTCGGAGCAGTTCATATTTCCATTATCGCCCATGTATCTTGAGCCAGAGTCTTGGAACTTAACCATACCAAACTCGTCAGCCATTCCATATTGAGTTATCATTGCTCTTGCAGTCTCTGTCGCCTTTTCAATGTCATTGGCAGCACCAGTTGATACTTCATTAAAGATAACTTCTTCTGCTGCACGACCTCCACAAAGAGTTGTAATGTGGTTAATTAAATCTTCTCTAGTGTAAAGATTTTTTTCATCCTTTGGCACTTGCATAGTATAGCCAAGTGCACCAGAAGTTCTTGGGATAATAGTAATTTTTTCCACTGGCTCTGAACCTGTTTGAAGAGCAGCCACAAGTGCATGACCAATTTCGTGATAGGAAACTCTCTTCTTTTCTTCTGGAGATAAGATGTCTTGCTTTCTTTGTGCGCCAGCTATTACAACTTCTATGGACTCTTGTATGTCCTCTTGTCTAACCTTGTCTTGACCCATTCTAACAGCACGAAGAGCAGCTTCGTTTAAAATATTTGCAAGTTGGGCACCAGATGCACCAGCTGTTGACCTCGCAATAAGTGAGTAGTCAATGTCATCATCCATTTGGTATCTCTTTGCATGAACTTTTAATATTTCAATTCTGTCTTTAAGTGTTGGAAGCTCAACTCTAATTTGTCTATCGAATCTTCCTGGTCTTAAAAGGGCTGGGTCTAAAATTTCTGGTCTATTAGTTGCAGCCAGCATAACAATTCCTATGTTTCCGTCAAAACCATCCATTTCAGATAAAAGTTGATTTAAAGTTTGTTCTCTTTCATCGTTACCTGAAATTCCTGCAGAGTCTCTCTTCTTTCCAATTGTGTCAATTTCGTCGATAAAAATAATACATGGTGCATTTTTCTTTGCTTCTTCAAAAAGTTCTCTAACTCTTGCAGCTCCACGACCAACGAACATTTCCACAAATTCAGAGCCTGCAATTGAGAAGAAAGGCACATGGCTTTCGCCGGCAACTGCCCTTGCAAGTAAAGTTTTACCAGTTCCTGGGGGTCCTACAAGTAGGGCTCCCTTAGGGCATTTCGCACCAATTCTTGTGTACTTCCGAGGATTTTTTAAATAATCTACTATTTCAACAAGAGATTCTTCTGCTTCCTCTTGACCTGCAACATCTCCAAAATTTACAGTCTCGCCGTTGGGTTCATATCTTTCAATTTTCTTTCCGCCGCCAAAAATTCCTCCAGGACCACCAGTCATGCCTGCTATTTTCTTGGCAAAGGCTCTTTGTAAAAAGAAAAATAACAAAATTGGAATTCCCCAAGTCATTATAAAGGACATAAATAAACTTGGCTTTTCAGGAATTTCTGAGGAATATTTTACATCTTTTTCCTCTAAATCTTTAACAAGATCTGGGTCTTCCATCTTTCCAGTCTTATAAATTCTTTTGTTATCTTTTAAAGTGTAAAGAATTTGGTCCTGCCTAAAGTTTACTTCCTCAATTTTTCCCTGGCTAAGATTTCTTCTAAAATCGGAATACGCTGAGTTTTCCATGCTATTTTGTGAAAGCATAGGAAGAATCAACCAGTTTAGGGCAAAAACTGCCAAGATGGCAATTAAGTAATATCTAAGTAAATTATATTGAGGTCTCTTATTATTATTGCCTTTATCTTCCATAATTTTCCTCCTATTAAATTGGGATGAATTAAAATTTTTTAATTAAAAAACCGGATACAAGATCCGGCTAAAAATTTATTTTATTAAAGGTCGTCTTCTATTACAGAAGATTTTGAATAAGCAGATGGCTTTGCTTCAAAAAAGTCTGTCTTAATTTGATTTGGATCGGAGTATTCGCTAACCCATTTCATGGATTCAGGTTCTTCAGTGTTTTCTTCAAAGAGATTTCCGAAACCTAAATTTCTTGAACGCAAGTTGCCAAGATACATAATGTAGTCTTCGATCATTTTTTCATTTAGACCTCTAATTTCATCGCCTATGACATACTTACCCCAAGAGATTTCTTCTTCAACACCTTTTTTAAGCATCTCTTTATATTTTTTTATATTTTCATCAGTAAATATTTCTGGATTTTCCTTTTTCATCTCAAGAATAATACTTCTAAAGAGCCAAAGGTGAGTGTTCTCATCTCTGTTGATGTATCTTATTTCAGATACTGTGCCAGGCATCTTGCCCATTCTTCCAAGATTGTAGAAGAAGGAGAAGCCTGAGTAAAAATAAATTCCTTCCAAAATATAATTTGCAATAAGAGCCTTCATGAAGTTGTCGATATTTTCGTCTTCATAAAAATCTTGGTATTGGTCGCCAATAAATTTATTTCTCTTTAATAGAACTTCATCGTCCTTGTATTGGTAGAGAATTTCTTCTCTCTCTTCTGGGGAACAAATTGTGTCAAGAATATAAGAGTAAGATTGAGAGTGAATTGACTCTTGATAACCTTGAATTGATAGACACAAATTTATTTCATTTGCCGTTACATAGGATTGAAGTTTTGGAATTTGTGCAGTTTGTAGTGAATCAAGATATATTAGAAAAGACAAAATTTTGTCGTAAGCAGTCTTTTCATGGACATCTAAAAGTCTATAGTCCTTTACATCTTGTGAAAGATTAATTTCTTCTGGTATCCAAAAATTATTCATGGCTTGGCGATACCAGTCACTAGTCCAGCTGTATTTTAGATTGTTAAAATCATTTAAATTTGTTGTGTTTCCATTAATAACTCTTCTCTTTGATGTTTCAATGTCGCCCTTTTCATTAAAAAGACCTCTCTTTGAAAGTTTCATAATTCCTCCTATTTTATGACGCACAATAATCGCAGTCTTCCACTTCTAGTGACTTACTTCTAACATAATAAACTGACTTTATTTTTTCCTTAGCTGCTTTTATATAGAGATTTAAAATTTTTCTCATTGTAAAGTCCGTTGTTATATAAAAATTAATTGATTGAGCTTGGTCAATATGTCTTTGACGAATGGCAGCAGCTTCAATTACAAAATTTTGGTCTAGCTCGTGAGCATTTTCATAGAGCCAAAAAGTTTGTGGAGTCAAATCTGGTGCAACTCTTGGTAAAATTGAGCCTTTCTTTTCTTCCAAGAAATACCTATTCATAACTGGGTCAACGCCAGCACTTGTTGCAGATATAATTGAAGTTGAGCCAGTTGGTGCTATTGCCATTATATAACCATTTCTAAGTCCATTATTTTTTACATCTTCTCTAAGTTTGTTCCACTTGTCATCCTTGTAGTCCCTGAGGTCAAAATACTCGCCACTTTGCCAATCGGATCCTTCAAAGAAGTCATAAGAGCCCTTTTCCTTGGCAATTTCCATGGAAGCAGTGATTGCGTGATAATTTATTCTTTCATAGACATCGTCAGCCCACTTTAAGTGGTCTTCAATATCAGAAAATGCCATACCAGCCTTAACAAGGGCGTGGTGGTAACCAGATGTGCCAAGTCCAATGGATCTGTATTTTCTATTTGTAACTTTCGCATAAGGTATTGGATAGTAATTTAAGTCTATTACATTATCAAGAGCTCTTACTGTTGTGGCAACAATGTCTTTTAATTCATCGTCATCTTGTAAATCTATATTTCCAAGGACAAGAGATGCAAGGTTACATACAACGAAGTCGCCTGGTCTTGTCTTTGTGACAATTATTTCTTCGCCGTCAATAGTTTCTATACTCGTATCAAGTGTTTCTATGGCTGACATATTTTGCATAATTTCTGTGCATAGGTTTGAAGAATAAATCATGCCCATGTGCTTATTTGGATTCATTTCATTTACATTGTCCCTATAAAAGGCGAAAGGTGTTCCAGTTTCTGTAAGGGATTTTATAATAAGTCTCACCAAATCCTTTACACTCATTTCACGCCTAGAAATATTCTTATCTTCAATACACTCTCTATATTTTTCTTCCCATTCTTTTCCATAGAAGTCTTCAAGTGAATAGCCCTTCTTTTCCAATACTTCGTGAGGGTCAAACATATACCAAGGAGCGTTTATGTCCTTTTCTGCAAGTTCAAAAAATAAATTTGGATAGCAAATAGCAGGGAAAATGTCGTGTGCCTTCATTCTGTCATCGCCATTATTTGTCCTAAGTTGCAAAAATTCTGGAATATCCTTGTGCCAAGCATCTAAATAACAAGCAACAGAGCCTTGACGAACGCCAAGTTGATCTACAGCAACAGCAGTGTCATTGGCAAGCTTAATCCATCTAATAACTCCACCAGCAACACCCTTGAAACCTCTAATGTCAGAACCTGTTGCACGAACTTTTCCAAAGTAAAGTCCCATTCCACCGCCATGCTTGGAGATTTGTGCAAAATTATCTATGGAGCGATAAATTCCCTTTAAAGTGTCTGGCACTGTGTCAATAAAGCATGAAGATAGTTGGTTGTATGGTTTTCTCGCATTGGACATAGTTGGAGTTGCTACAGTTACCTTTAGTGTCGAATAAATGTCATAAAATTTCTTTGCCCAGTAAATTTTATTTTTTTCAGGTATGGCAAGATGCATGGCAATTCCCATGAACATCTCTTGAACTGACTCCACAAACCTGCCGTCATGACTTCTTATTACATACCTCTTTATGAGAAGGTCAAGACCAGAATAATTTAAAAGTTGATTTCTTGAGTTATCAATATAATTTTCAAGTTCTAAAATTTCCTCACGAGAATAATTTTCTAAAACATATTTCCCATAGAGATTTTTTTCAGTCAAAAATTTTATTTTTTCATAAAAATTATTTATATTTATTTCACGCAAATTTTCTGCGATTTTCTTTTCCAAATCATAATTTAAAAATAGGGCAGCGATAAATTCCCACTTAGGAGAATCTTTATCTGTAAGTTCGCTTGCAGCCTTAATGATTTCAGAAAGATAGGCATCTTGGCTTTGGTCTTTTTTAACAAAAGATTCAAACTTGTTGTATAGATTTTCAAGCTCATATTTCTTTTGGTCATAATTTTTTCTCACAAATTTTAAAATCTTTAGAACTTTTTCATCCTTAATAAAGTTTGAAAACTTGTCTAAAATTTGTCTTTCTTCAGAATGTCTATTTCTGTAAAGGATATAGGCCTTTACAACTTCAATTTCCTTTTCGTCGATTAGCTTTAGCTCAACTAGATCCTGAATTTCCTCAACAGTGGGAGGATTCTTTGGATCATAATTTTTCAAAAGCTTTTCTTTTATATCAAGAGCATAATCATTTATAAGTTTATCGTCATAATTTTTACCAACAGAATCAAAGGCCTTTTCAATGGCGTTTTTTATCTTCAGATGGTCAAAGGTTACCTCTCTCTTGTCTCTCTTTAATATCTTCATGAATCCCCCATATAGTATAAATTTCTATTTTTTCTTTTTGAATACTACTATATAGTATCACAAATAAAAAATTATAAATAGCTTATTCATGAAATAAATAGTCTTTTATTTCATTTTAATTTTTTATTAAAAACTTTTTTTATACTCTATAATCTATTATAGATAATACAAAAATCCCAAGAGCCTTTGCCCTTGGGATAATTTTTTTCTTTAAACTTATTTTATTACTGAGAATAAAACTTTTGCTGCCTTTTCTGCAGTTTTTTCTGTCTTTTCAGCAACTTTTTCTTCTTTAGCTTCTTTATTGTCAGTAACTTTTTCTTCTTCCTTATCTTCTGCTAAAAATTCTTCCATTTCCTTTTTTACTAGGTCTTGGTATTTCTTTAGTAGTTCAGGATTTTTGTCAAGGTCAGCCTTTGCTGCAAGAATTTTATTTAATTCTTCGCCTTCATAAAGTTCTTTTAAAGTTTCTACAATTTCTTCGTCTTTAAGGTCAGACTTCATAGAAGCAATCATCTTATAATTTTCTTCTTTTTCAATTTCAGCAAGCTTAGTTTCTAATTCTTTTTCAGTTATATTGAAAATATCAACTATTGGCATACCTTCGTTAGCATCATATTTAACTTTGTAACCAAAAGCTTCAGATACAAATCTTACTGGAATATAAGTTTTATCTTTTATAATAGTTGCAGGAGAATCAAGAGCAACTTCTTTTCCATTAACAAGAGCTTTGTTTGATCCGATTGTAAGGACAATTTTATCATTGTCTTTAGTAACTGTTACGCTCTTGTCCTTTCCATTCCAATCAACTTTAGCACCAATTTTTTCATAGAAAGCACGCGCTACAAGCATAGTTCTATCATTCATAATTTGTGGAAGAGCTTCTGGATCTTCAAAAGTTATATCTTCGCCATTTACTCTTACAGTTACAAGATTAACATTCATTTCTGGCATTATTAACTTCATATACTCGTCCATAGTTAACTTTTTAACTGAAGCTGGGAAGTTAATTTTTACATTTTCGTCTTTAACTGTTTCCACATTTCCTTTAACAGAAACTTTTACAAAATCGGCAAAATTAAGTTTAAGAGTAATTTCTTGATTTAGCTTATTTTCTCCAAAAGTTGTTTTTTCAGAAAGACTTGAACCCTTTAACATTTCTTTAATTCCATTGGCAGCTTCTTTTAAATCTTCTGCTTTATATTCTTTGTTAAGTTCTTTAAAATCTTTCTTATCTTCGTCAGTCAATTGAAGGCCAGCTTTGTCAACAATTTCTAAAGCAGAAGTTGAAACTGCGTCCCAATTTTTCATAATGCCATCAGCTGCCTTTATAAACTCATCAATAACAGCATCACTTGTTGTGTTTAAAGTATAAGTGTTGCCTTCAACTTTGTAATCAATACTTTGTTTAATATCCTTAGAAGCAACATCCATTAACTTTAATAAGTCTGTTTTGAATTCTTCAGAGCTAAAATATTGAGTAGCTTTTGGTGAAAGACCATTTTCTTCATTTGCAATTGATATGTAGTCTTCCTTGATGTCCTTAAGTCCATCTCCAGCTAGTGCAAAAATGTCTTTTGACATAATAACTTCATTATCTTTTACAAAAATGTCCATTTTAATTTTGTCAGGAAGATCTTTATTAAGACCAGCAATTTCTTCGTCTGAACCAGCTTTTTTAGCAATGAGTTCTTTGAACTTTGAGAAATCCATATTCATTACAACATGGGCTTTGTCTCTTCCCATTTGTTCGCCACCAAGAGTTACAGGGAAATTAATTTTTTCAGTTTCTCCACTTTCAGGATCCTTAACTTCAACATTATATTCAAGTTTTCCTGAAACTTTTGAACCCTTCCAGTCTGCAACTTTTTGAGCTGAATCTAAGTAAGCAGTTGTGTTTGCACTGCAAGCACCAAGAGTAATTGCCGCTATAAGTACAAGTAAAATAGTTAAAATTTTCTTTTTCATAGTATACCTCCTATTTTGAATTGATTTTACTACAAACTAAAAAGTATTGCAAATTAAAACATTATTACAATAACTTGCATAATTGAATTAATTTAAAAACTTTTATAATTATTAATACCACAAAAATCAATTTTTAATTTTTATAAATTATATACAACTTAAAAATCAAATATAAATGATGGTAAATTTTTATTTAGGTGTATATACTTTAAAAATAAAAGCTAGCAAGCAAAATAAACTTTGAAATTATAAAAACTTTAAAAAACCAAAAAAAGAGACCCTTTCGGATCTCTTGATTTTAAATGTTAAATTGTTATGTAACTATAGCTCTATATCTCGTAAATTAAGCATTCAAACCTTTAGCACTAAGCTACTTCAAATAAGATACTTTGCTACTTTTCCCTTGCAGGATAAATTAAAACTCTTCATTGGAATCACCTTTTCTTAGTTACCAATTTGTTTTCTTCAGCTAGCTTAACTATAGTATAGAGCATAAATCTAAATTTGTCAATGTTTTCCTAAAGTTTTTTTATTTTTTTAAGTTTACTTTGTTCTCTTCAATTTTTCCTTCTTGAATAGCATCTTTAATTTCTGTAATTAGCTGGTTTTCAGAGTTTTTTGAGCCAACTTTTATTATATAATTTTTTGAATTTTCTTTGCCCTTTATTATTATTTCATCATCTTTTGACTTGGAAATAGATTTCATACTTTCATAAGAGAAAAAATAATTTCCTAAAACCAATCCATTTTCATAAGAACCAACTACATTTCCAAGGACGTCATTTCCATTTCTAAAAGAGCTCTTTTTTGGAATTTCGTATATATCCCTTTCTTTTTCATCTTTAATAAGAAATTTTCCATTTTGTAAATTAAATAAAAATAATAAAAATAATCCTACTATAATTATTGGACTTGCCAATGTATTAATTATATCCACATTTCTAAAATAGAGCTGTTGTAAAAAGTATATATTTACAAAAATTAAAAATCCTATGTAGACAAATATACTTATATAATAAGTTCTCTTTCTTATTTTTAAGCCTGGTAGTTTTGAAATATTTTTAAATTTTGATATAAAATCTGCTGCAGTCATCATAAATAAATAATTAATTAATCCCCACATTACTGAGTACATAAATGAACCTTGTCCAAATACACTTTTTATTCCTGATACATAAAAAACAGATGGTATCAAGATTGATATTGCGAGGATTATATTTTGTAATTTTTTATTCAAATTTTGCTCCTTTCTCATTAAAATAATCCCTCTTGGGATTATTATTCATCATATTTATTTAAACCATATTTTTCTATTACAGATATTATTTTATTGGCGTAATTTGGATCTGTTGCATAGCCGCCTTCTTGGATAAATTTTGCTGCTTCAGAGTAGTTTTTTGCAGTTTTAACTTTTTCATACCTTTTAGCTGTTGATAAAAGTTTTGCGTAGTGATTAAAAGACTCTCTCTTGGAAGAATATTTCTTGAAATTTTCCAAATACCTTCCACTTTTGCCTTCCACATATTCTTCTGTCTCAAAAACTATGCCTTCTCCCTTTTTTACTTCCTTTATGCCAAAATAATTGTTGTAATCACGTGATAGTTCTGACCTTCCCCAGTTGCTCTCAAGTATTGACTGTGCAATCATCACTGATGGATAGAGTTTATTTTTCTTTGCAATTTTTACTGCTAAATCAGCACTGTCTTCAATATAATTTTCTCGGTAATTTTCCTCTTCTAGGGCTCTTTTTTCTGATGCTCTATTTATAAAAAAACTCATCATAAAAATAATTCCAAAAAAAGTTATCAAAATTACGAGGCAGCCACAACCTATCTTTCTAATTTTCATTTCTCACTTCTTCATAAAGTTTACTTATTTTTTTGTTTAAAATTGGATGGAAATAATTAGGAATGAGCTCATTTAATGATTCAAGCACAAATTCACGCTCAGAAATATAAGGATGGGGTACTACTAATTCATCTGTAAAGTGGATTTCTCTATCAATAAATAGAATATCTAAGTCAATTGTCCTTTCGCCCCATTTTTCGTGTCTAACTCTTCCCAAATCTAATTCTATCTTTTGCAAAATGTGGAGTAAGTCATGGGGATCTTCATAGGAATTAACTTTGACAACTGTATTTAAAAAGTCGCCTTGGTCAGTCTTGCCCCAAGCCTTTGTTTCGATTATACTCGCCTTTTCTAGGACTTTTAAGCCTTCCTTTTCCATCATATCAAGAGCACTATTAATATATCCTTCCCTATCGCCAAGATTTGTACCTATGCCAATGTAATAATTTCTCCTCTTTTTCTTGCAGCTAACTGATGCTGTATCGAGAGGCAAATTTATTGGCGCCCAAGGTTTTTTTATAGTTATATCAACTGTCTGTGCTATTTCATAAGTGTCAAAAATAAATCTTGTGAGTTTATAGGCAAGAGTTTCTATTAAATCTTCAGTTTCACTGGCAAATAAGTCATAAAGCTCGTGGGATAATTTTCCATAGTCTATGGATTCATCCAAATTTTTTTCTACTGCACATTTTCTAAAACTTAATCCTATATTTGCACTTATTAAAAATTTTTGTCCAAGTTTTTTTTCTTCTCCAAAAAGTCCATGCTTAGCATAAACTTCAAGGTCTTTTATCTTGATAAAATCCATAATTCTCCCATCAATATATTATTTCATGATTTTTCTTCTCATAAGACCAATTACAAGCGTCATAGGCAGGACACCTAAAACAAGGTCTTGAGAGTTTGTCTGCCCTATAAAATATATTAAAAAATTCGTCTTCAGCTTTTTCCTTTGTCCTGTGGTAAGAAATGCAATTTAAAATTCTCTCTTTTTCAGAGTCAGAAAAATCTGTGATTTCTAAAATTTCTCTTGCTATATCAACTGATGCGATGGAATGATTTATGCCTTCTTTTATCTCCACTACACGACCTAAATCATGAAGTAAGGCTGTAGCATAAATCACATCCTTATCTACATCAACATTTTCTTCTAGTTTTAAAATGTAACAAATTCTCGCCACAGATATAAAATGCTCGTAGTTGTGCCTGCAAAAGAATCTGTCTATTTCAAGGTTCTCCAATTCATCTAGGTAGTCCTTGTAAATTTTACTTAAAACTATTTTATTTGTATTTTTCACTAGAACTCAATCAACCTAAAAGCTTCTTGCTTTTGCTTTTCATCTGTTTCTAAAATTCCTCTAGCAACTGATGTTACAGTCTTTGAGCCAGGTTTTTTTACACCTCTCATGTTCATGCACATATGCTCAGCTTCTATAACAACTAAAACTCCCTTTGGTTCAAGGTATTTCATCATTGCATCTGCAATTTCAATACTAAGTCTTTCTTGAAGTTGTGGTTTTTTTGCATAAGTTTCTACAGTTCTTGCAAGCTTAGAAAGTCCTGCAACCTTTTGGTCTGGAATATATGCAATGTGAGCCTTTCCATAAAATGGAAGAAAGTGATGTTCACACATTGAGTAAAAGTTTATGTCCTTTACTACAACTATATTGTCTTCAGTGATTTCAAAAGTTTTTGAAAGATGTTCTTCAGCAGTCTTGCCAATTCCTACAAATACTTCTTCATACATCCTTGCAACTCTAGCTGGAGTTTCAACTAAACCTTCTCTGGTTTTGTCTTCTCCAATTGCTTCTATTATCATTTCTACAGCTTTTTCAATTTTTTGTTTATCCATTATATCTCCTTATAGATTTTATTTGAATTGTAAAATTATAAAGTTAATTATAACACATTGCCCTTCATATTAATAACTCTACCCACAAATTGACCTTTGTAAAAATTAGTTCTTACAGATTTCTACATTAATTTACAATTTATTTATAATTTGATACAATATTTGCCGAGGTGTAAGATGAAGAAATTACTTCTATACTTATCTATTGCCCTCATATTTTTATCTTCGCCAATAAATGTATTGGCAGAAGACAATGTGGCAGTAGAAAATCAAAATTCAAATATTAACTCAGCTGAAAATACAAATACAAGTGGAGAAGAAAAAGAAGTTGACCCCAACACAATTAGAAATCAAAATTTTTTAGTACCTACAAAACAAGGCGTACAAAAAGCAAACCAATATGAAGCAGATAAAATAAAAAAATTGGAAGAAGTATCCTTAGAAGGTCTTACAAAATCTTATCTCTTAGGAGACTATAAATCTGGCGAAATTATAGAAGGTTACAATTTAGATGAAGTTCGTGCAATGGCATCAACATCAAAACTTGTTTCCATATTTGTAGTCCTCGATAAGGTGGAAGATGGGACAATATCATTAAATGATGAAGTTGTAATTGACCACGAAGTTTCATCACTTACTGGTTCTAGCTTTAAACTAAAGGAAGGCGACAAAGTTAGCGTAGAAAAATTAATTGAGGCTTCAATGGTAGTCTCAGGTAACGATGCGATAACAGCTCTCGCAAAATATATTGGCGGCTCAACAGATGGCTTTGTCAAGTTAATGAATGACAAATGTGAAGACCTTGGATTAAAAAATGCCCTCATGGTAAATCCAACTGGACTCACTAACTACGAAATCACAGACTACAACAAGATGACCACAAGAGAAATGTTTAAACTTGCAACAGAGCTCTTGAAATTTCATCCAGAGATTTTAAAATATACAACTATTGAAAAATTAGAAGAACCCGATAGAAAATTTATTGAGTACAACACAAATCCTGTCCTTGGAATTGTTCCTGAAGTGGATGGACTAAAAACTGGTTACACAAATGCTGCAGGCAGGTGCGTAATATTAACTGGGCTTGAAAAAGGTGTAGAAAATAAATCAAAGGACATGAGACTAATTTGTATAACAACTGGCTCAAACTCTGACTTTGAAAGATTTGTTGCTTGCAAAAGACTTATCACAAGAGGTTTTGAAAACTACGGCTATAATGCAGTGGGAGATACATCTAAAGAGCTTAGAACAATAGAAGTTTTAAATTCCCAAGACGAAAACATACCAGTTTATCAAAAAGAAGTTGGATATATTCTTTCAAAATCTGATGAAAAGTTAAAAGAAATTGTCTCCATTGACGAAGACTTAAAGGCTCCAATAGAAGCAGGCACTTCTGTTGGCAAAATTTCTTATTATAAAGATGATGACTTAATATATGAAAGTGACCTAATTGTAAAGGATAAAGTCTTTGAAAAAGGGATTTTCAATAAATTTAAAAGAATTTTCGAAGAAATCTTTGTCAATATGGAAAAGGCAGCTTAAATCTTCAAAATTTAAAACATAAAAAATAGAAGTGTCACAAGTAATTGACACTTCTTAAAATTTTATATAAAATATATTTTATAGGTCTACGTAGCTCAGTAGGATAGAGCACACGCCTCCTAAGCGTGGGGCCGGAGGTTCGACTCCTCTCGTGGACGCCACAAATCACTTGCCAAGGGCAGGTGATTTTTTTATGTCTTAATTGTTGTAAAGTTCAATTACATTTATAACTGGCACTTCATAGGGATGATTTTCTTTTATTATTTTTATAACATCTTCATAATCATCTATTCTTATTCTAAATTCAACTTTATTTTCCATCACATCTTCTATTTTTCCTAGACTACCTATATATGGATTAGCTCCTTCAATTGGTCTAAAATGGCCTATTACAGGTGTTTCTGCATAACAAAAATCATAGTTTTCTTCTTTTAAAAATCCACCTTCATTTACTTTTTCCATTAATTTTTTTGTATTTTCTCTTGGTATAAATACTTCAATTTTTAAAAATTTCATGATAAACCTCCCATATTTTTATACCCAATTTCATTAAAATTTGTTTAAACAATATTATTCTGGTTATAAATATATTAAGAGTTTTATATAAACTATTTAACTAATAAAATAGTTATATTATTCTAGGAGGGAAGAAAATGATAAAATTATTAATTAAAGTTTTAGTAAGTGGATTAGCTATTCTTTTAACTTCTGCACTTTCTATAGGGATTCAAACAGACGGTTACACTACTGCCATTTTAGCAGCTGTTGTAATAGGAGTTTTAGACTGGGTAATAAATAAATTCACAGGTGTAGATGCATCACCTTTTGGTAGAGGTGCCGTTGGTTTTATAGTTGCTGCATTAATTTTATTCATCACAGGTCGAATTGTTGATGGATTTAATGTAACTATTATCGGATCTCTTGTAGGTGCAATTGTTCTTGGTATTGTGGATTCATTTTTACCAGCTGATAAAAAAACAATGTAATATAATTTTTAAGGCTCAAGTTCAACCTCGAGCCTTTTTTTGTGGAATTTTATAAATATCTGTGGATAAATCTTTATTTTTTACATTTTTCTCACATATTATAAAATTTTTTCAAAAACTTATGCACAATTTTTATTTTTTATCTACATTTGTGATTTATTTTATTTTTTATAAACTTTTTTCAAAGTTTTTACAAAACAATTTATAAATTTAAAAAACCTACGAGTTTAAACTCATAGGTCTATAATGAATTATTTATTTTTATTCTCTTTATCTTTTTTCTCGTCAATATTTTCAACTGAAACAGTTTCTATAACTCCACCTGTTGCCATTTTTACTATTTGGAAGATGTAATCTCCATCTTCTACTATTACACCTGTTTCTGCCTCTTCTGCATTCTTTATTAAAAGAGCTGATACATAACCACCAAGTGTAGTTGAGTCTCCTGGTTCTATATCAAATCCATATTTTCTGTTAAGTATTTTTATAGGCGTAGATGCAGAATATTCATTGCGCTCATTTGCCATGCTATCAATATTTACTCCTGTTAATAGGAATTTTCTAGTAGCAAATAAAATTGCTATGGCAACTGTTGCTATGAGTAGGTCAAGCATATTATCCGAGTAGACTAACATCTTTCTTGATATTACTAATAGTATCAAGTGAATTATATTTGTGTCTGTATGTGCGATCATTAAAACTACAAACTCTATTGCTATTACAAGTAAAAGCACATGCGAAAGAAAATTTTGAAATATCTCATAGGATAGAGTTGCGTCATTTGTAATTATTTTAAAATAGTATTTCACAATATCAGGGACTGATATAATTACCCCTGCTATTAACATAATTGATACAACTATTTCAAACATATTTACAAGTTTTAAAAGTGTAACTAGGTACCTATTTCTGTTCATTATACCTCCATAGTCTTAGTTAGTTCTTTTTTCATTTTTTCTAAAACTTTCTTTTCTATTCTAGAGACAGTCATTTGCGAAATATTAAGTTCTTGTGCAATAACAACTTGTGTCTTCTTGTTAAAATATCTATCTATTAAAACAGTTTTTTCAACTTCATCTAAATTTTCCATGGCTCTTTTGAAAAAGTCATTTGATTCAATTTTGTCGAAGTACTTTTCCTCTACTCCTATTAAATCAGAAAGATTAATTTCACTTTCATCTCCTGAGTCATAGGTCATATCAAGAGATTGTGGAGTATAAACTTTTGATGCTTCCATGGATTCCATAATTTCTTCTGGACTTGAATTTAAAAATTCTGCAATTTCATCAATCGTTGGGGTTTTTTGATATTTTTGAGATAGGGTTACAGTTGCATTTGCAATTTTTTTGGATAGCTCTTGAATTCTTCTTGGAACTCTAATTGTCCATCCATTGTCTCTAAAATATTTTTTGATTTCGCCAATTATAGTTGGTGTAGCAAAGGAAGAAAACTCAAAACCCTTATCTGGGTCATATCTCTGTATGGCATAGATTAAACCAATAGATGCCACTTGATATATGTCATCGTAATCTATTCCTCTGCCTGTATATTTTTTAGATAAAATTTCTGCGATGTAAAGATGCTCTTCTATTAAAATATCTCTTATTTCTTGATCTTCAGTTTCGTGATATTCTTTGAAAAGTTCTTTTCTCTCTTCTTTTGTGAGCCTTCTATCTAAATTGTTGTATTCTTTTAAATTCATAACAAATCCTTACAATTTTTTTGACAAAATAAATGTATTTCCTTCAAAAAAACATTCATCTACAAGAGAGTCTATGATAATTTTTGCAAGAGATAACTTCTCGCATGCTTCTAATTTTTCTTCTTCAATTTCACTTACACAAATTTTTATATTTTTTTCATCTTCGATTTCAAATGCTAAGTCAATATAATCTAAAGTAGTAAGATTATTGGCAATATTTAAACTTTCTGTCACTGCCATTTTTAAATCTTCAATTTCTTCAATATTTCTATTTAGAATATTTAAAATTCCAGATAAGGTAAGTCTAACTGTAGAAAAATATTTGGCATCATTAGGTATTTGATATTTAAGTGTATCCATACTAGCTCCTAATTTCAAACATATCTTCAAGTTTAGTTATCTTGAAGAGCTTCATTATTGAATTATTTAGATTTTCAATTACAATCTTATTACCATCTTTTTCTATTTCTTTTAAGATATAAATTAGTGAACCGAGACCTGTTGAGTCTAGATATTCAAGATTTTTGCAGTCAAATAAAATATCTTTTTTGTCCATCTCATAAATCTTTATAGATTTTTCTTTAAATTTTTTTGTATTATAAACATCAAGTTCTCCCTTGGGATATAAAATTAAAAATTCATCAGTATTTTTTGACTCTAACTTAAATTCCATAAATCCTCCTAATCTCCAATATAATTTGCAACTGCTACAACTTTTGCATCTGTCAAATTCATAAGTTTAACACCAGAAGTATTTCTTCCTTGAATAGAAATATCTTCTGTCAAAATTCTAATAATAATTCCAGAATCAGCAATTATCATAACATCGTCTTCTTTTTCCACTACTGCAGCAGAAGCTACATCTCCAGTCTTTTTAGTAATTTTATAAGTTAAAAGACCTTTGCCGCCCCTATTTTGTGGTCTATATTTAGAAATTTCTGTTAATTTTCCAAATCCATTTTCAGATATTACAAGTAAATATTTGTCTTCACAGACAAGATCAGATGAAACTACAATATCATCATCATCTAAATCAATTGACTTAACTCCCATAGAATTTCTTCCAGATTTTCTGACTTGTTCTTCATTAAATCTTATGGCAAGACCTTTTTTAGTTACAAGTATTACATCTTCTTCATCTTTAGTCAAATGAACATCAATTAACTTGTCATCTTCATTTAATTTTATAGCAATTATTCCAGATTTCCTAATATTTTTATAATCTTTGAAAGGAGTTCTCTTTATAAGTCCCTTTTCTGTAACCATTAAGAAATTCATTTCAGGGTCATATTCTTCCACTGGAATTATTGAAGTAACTCTTTCCCCTTCTTGAAGATCAAGTAGATTAATAATCGCAGTTCCCCTTGATGTCCTTGAGTCCTCTGGTATTTCGTATGCCTTTAGTTTAAATACATTTCCAAGAGATGTAAAAAATAAAATCATATCATGAGTAGAAGTTACAAAAAGTTCTTTGACAAAATCTTCATCTCTCATATTTCCAGAAGAAACTCCTCTGCCACCTCTTTTTTGTGGCTTATAAGTTCCCTCGCTCATTCTCTTGATGTAGCCAAATTGAGTAAGAGTTATTACAACATCCTCTTTCTTTATGATGTCTTCAATCTCTATATCAGTATTTCCATTAGAAATTACAGTTCTTCTAAGGTCACCATACTTTGATTTAATTTCAAGAAGTTCTTCTTTTATTAGATTCATAAGTACATCATTGTTTTCCAAGACTTCTTTAAACCATTTTATGTCAGCCATAAGCTTTTCATATTCAGCTTCAAGTCTTTCTCTTTCAAGTCCTGTAAGTCTTCTAATTCTCATGTCCAAAATAGCTTGAGATTGGGCATCAGTTAACTTAAATTCTTGATAGAATTTTTCCTTTGCTTCATTGTCATCCTTTGATGACCTTACAATTTTTATAATTCTGTCAATATTATCTAGGGCAATAAAAAGACCTTCAACTATATGAGCTCTCTTTTCAGCCTTGTCTAAGTCAAATTTTGTTCTTCTAGTGACTACTTCAACTTGGTGGTCAACATAATATCTTATGATTTCCTTTAAATTTAAAATTTCTGGTTTTCCATTTACAAGTGCAAGATTTATAATTCCAAAAGTTGTTTGCATTTGCGTGTTTTTGTAAAGCTTATTTAAAACAACTTCTGCATTGGCATCCCTCTTTAATTCAACAATTATATTTATGCCCTTTCTATTAGAAGCATCTGTAATATTTGAAATACCATCAATTACTTTATTTTTTGCAAGGTCAGCAATTTTCATTATAAGTGCAGATTTATTTACTTGATAAGGAAGTTCTGTAATTACAATTTTTTCACGATTGTTTTTAAAACTTTTTATTTCTGCAATAGCTCTTACAATTACTTTACCTCTGCCCGTTTCATAGGCTTCCTTTATTCCTTCAGTTCCCATGATTTTGGCACCTGTAGGAAAGTCTGGTCCCTTTATTATTTCATTTAATTCAGAAATAGAAATATTGTCGTTGTCAATGTAAGCTATGATTCCATCAATTGATTCATTCATGTTGTGTGGAGCCATATTTGTAGCCATACCTACAGCTATACCACTTGATCCATTTACCAATAAATTTGGAAATCTTGCTGGAAGTATAGTTGGCTCTTTTTCATTTTCATCAAAGTTTGGAACAAAATCAACTGTGTCTTTATTTATATCCCTTAGCATTTCTTCTGCAAGCTTAGTCATTCTAACTTCTGTATAACGCATAGCTGCAGCACCATCGCCATCGATATTGCCAAAGTTTCCTTGTCCATCAACTAATGGATATCTAGTGTTAAAATCTTGTGCAAGTCTAACTGTTGCCTCATAAATAGATGAGTCCCCATGAGGGTGATACTTACCCATTACATCCCCAACAAGTCTTGCTGATTTTCTGTAAGGTCCACTTGATGCAAGATTAAGCCCCTGCATTCCATATAAAATTCTTCTGTGAACTGGTTTAAGTCCATCTCTTACATCAGGAAGTGCTCTTGCAACTATTACAGACATTGAATAATCGAGATAAGAAGACCTCATCTTTTTATTAATATCTACATCAAGTATTCCTGATTCTATAAATTTATTTTCAGTCATCTTTCACCCCTATGCATCTATATAATCTGCATAAATTGCATTTTCTGTTATAAATTCTCTTCTTGGTTCAACTTCTGTTCCCATTAAAATTGAAAATGTATCGTCAGCTTCAGATAAATCATCTATATTTACCTTCAAAAGAAGTCTGTTGTCTGGGTTCATAGTAGTTTCCCAAAGTTGTTCTGGATTCATTTCCCCAAGACCCTTATATCTCTTGATATTTATCTTTGCATCACTGTACTCTTTAAGTGCAAGTCTAAGTTCTTTTTCATTGTGACAATATCTAAGTATTTTAGTCCCTTTTTCAATTCCATAAAGTGGAGCTTGAGCAACATATACGTGTCCTTCTTCTATTAAAGGCTTCATGTATCTAAAGAAGAATGTCAATAAAAGTGTCATAATATGTGCACCATCGACATCGGCATCGGTCATGATTATAATTTTGTCATACCTAAGCTTACTTATGTCAAATTCTTCTCCGATTCCTGTTCCAAAGGCTGTTATCATGGCACGAATTTCAGAAGAATTAAGCATCTTATCTAATCTTGCCTTTTCAACATTCATTATCTTACCTCTTAGAGGAAGTATCGCTTGGTAAGCTGAATCTCTTCCGTCAGTAGCAGAACCTCCGGCAGAATTACCTTCCACTAGGAATATTTCATTTTTTCCTGGGTCATCATTTTGACAATCCTTTAATTTTCCAGGAAGAGTCATGGACTCAAGGTTGTTTTTCTTTCTAGTTAAGTCTCTAGCCTTTCTAGCAGCTTCTCTTGCTCGCCTTGCAGAAAGTGCCTTGTCTAAAATTTGTTTTCCAACTTTTGGATTTTCTTCCAAGAAAACTGCCAAGTCTTCAGATAAAACAGAGTCAACAATTCCTCTAGTTTCAGAATTACCTAATTTTCCCTTAGTTTGTCCTTCAAATTGTGGGTCAGGAAGTTTTACACTTATTACGGCTGAAATTCCTTCCCTGACATCTTCGCCTGATAGGTTTTCCTCTTTTTCCTTTATAATATTATTTTTCCTGCCATAATCATTTAAAGTCCTTGTTAAAGCAGATCTAAAACCTGAAAGGTGACTTCCACCTTCTTCAGTATTAATATTATTTGCAAAAGAAAGAACAACTTCTGAATATGAATCTGTGTATTGGATTGCAATTTCTACTGCAGTTTCTTCTCTAATTTCATCTATATAAATAATTTCGTCATGAATTGGCTTTTTCTTTTTATTTATAAATTCAACAAAGGATTTAATTCCACCTTCATAGTGGTAAATTTCATTTAAGTCTTTTCTTTCATCAATAAATTCAATTTTAATTCCCTTATTTAGAAAAGCCATTTCTCTAAATCTCTTAGATAATACTTCATCAGAAAATTCTACAGTTTCAAAAATTGTATCATCTGGCTCAAAATAAATTGAAGTACCAGTATCTTCCTTTTTAGTTTCTCCAATTACTTCAAGTTCACTTTTCTTGATGCCTTTAGAAAACTCTTGTCTATAAATTTTGCCATCTCTTTTTACTGTGGCAACTAATTTATTGGAGAGAGCATTTACTACAGATACACCTACACCATGAAGTCCACCAGAAACTTTGTAGGCAGAGTTATTAAATTTTCCACCTGCGTGAAGTATTGTAAGTACAGTTTCTACTGTAGATTTACCAGTTTGTGGATGGATTGCAACAGGAATACCTGAACCATTGTCAGAAATTTCTACATAGCCATTTTTATCAATTTTTATAATTATATGGTCGCATATACCAGCAAGAGCTTCATCTATTGAATTATCTACAACTTCATAAACTAGATGATGTAGACCTCTTGGTCCAGTAGAACCAATATACATACCAGGTCTTTTTCTAACAGGATCTAGTCCCTCCAAAACCTGTATGTCCGATGCGTCATAATGTCTTTCGTCTTTCGCCATTTTATCTCCTATTCTAATACATTACTTTACCTTCACTTATTCTATAAAAATTTGCATCAACTGATTTTAAAAAGTTATCAGTCTCTGTTGTAGTAATAAATGTCTGTAAATCCTTTAATGAATGTAACAAATACCTACTTCTATTGGAATCAATTTCTGAGAAAACATCATCTAAAAGAAGAAGAGGTTTTATTTTATATAAATCTCTTATTAAATCTGCTTCAGCTAATTTTAAACTAAGTACAATGCTTCTCTGTTCACCTTGCGAGCCATAACTTTTAGAAGAAAATTTATTGATTTTAAAATCTAAATCATCTCTGTGAGGTCCAATAGTTGTATATTTCTTCTCCATGTCCTTATTAAGAGAATCCTTCATGAGTTTAAAATAGTTTTCCATTAGCTCCCTTTCGTCTACTAAAACTGGAACTGTAGAAAGATAAGTAATATTCAAGTCATCGCCAGAAATTAATTTATAATGCTCTCTTGCTATTTCATTTAACCTCTTTATTGTTTTTAGCCTCATTATAATAATCTTTGTGCCATTTTTTACAATTTCTCTGTCATAAACATCTAAGAGATTTTTATCCATATTCATCTTCAAGAGTCTATTTCTCTCAAATAAAAGTCTCCTATATCTATACATATAAAAATCATAATTTAAGTCAATATTTGAGAGCAAATCATCTAAAAATTTTCTTCTGTCCTTTGGTGAATATTTTATCATATTGAGATCGTCTGGATTAAAAAGAACTACAAACCTGGATTTTCTGTACTCCTTTGTATTTACCTTTTCATCATTAATAAACAATTTCTTATTTTCAAAATTTGAAATTTCAACTCGAAAGTCATCCTTGTAATCATCAATATTATATCTAGTAATAATACTAGAAGAATTTTCATCAACATTTATTAAGTCCTTATCCTTTGGGTTTCTAAAGGAATTAGCCCTTATAGACATATAAATTGATTCTATTAAATTTGTCTTTCCTGAAGCATTTAAGCCGTAAAGCACATTTACATTTTCACCAGGAATAAAATCTAAACTCTTGTAATTTCTAAAATTAAAAAGCCTTAGATATTTGAGTTTCATTTCTCACCAATTACAAATTCATTTCCATCAAAGGAAATTTTGTCTCCCTTGTATAATTTTTTTCCTCTTCTAATTTCTATTTCTCCGTTAACTTTTACAAGCCCTTCTTTTATCAAAGTCTTGGCAAGACCTCCTGTATCACAAAGTCCTGTTAATTTTAAAAAAGAATCTAGTTTTATAAATTCAGTGTCTATAATTATAGTTTCCATATTTACCCCGCAAGTCTTACTGGAAGAACTAGATATATATAGGAGTCATCTTCAGACTCAGTTATAATAAGTGGATTAACTGAATCAGTGAAATTTAACACAATATCTTCTGACTCTAGTATTTTTACTCCATCTAAAATATATCTTGAATTAAAAGCAATATCCAAAGTATCTTCATGTTCAGAAGTCTTAACTTTTTCAAAGACATCTCCAATTTCTGAATTGCTCTTAATATCCATATAACTTTCATTTATGTTAAGTTTTATTAGATTTGCTCTATCTTCTCTTGCAAGAAGTGAGGCTCTTTCTACTGCAAGTTGAAACTCTCTCTTTGAAACAGTAGTTGAAATTTTATTTTCATCTCTTAAAAGTGCATTATAGCTAAAGAAATCTCCACTTAATAGAGTGCTATAAAATACAGTATCATCAAATTTAAAGACTATATTATTTCTAGAAATATTAAGAGTTACATCTAGATCATCATCTATTATTTTTACAAGCTCATTTAAAGACCTTGACGGAATAATAATTGAGTTCTCAATTCCAGTTTCCTTCTCAAGTTTTTGAATTGCCATTCTGAAACCATCTAGGGCAACAAAGTTTATAAAACTTTTCTTTATATCCATTAAAACACCAGTAAATACAATTCTTGATTCGTCAGTAGAAACTGCAAAAGTAGTTCTCTTAACAATATTTTTTAAATCTTTAGCAGAAATATTTATTTTAATATCTTCTTCAACCTTTGGAAGATCTGGATATTCATCAGCTTTTTGTGTAGAAAGATTAAATATAGAATCCCCACATTTTAGGTTCATCACATAATTTTCTACATTAATATTTATAATATCATTTTCAAGTTTTCTAACAATATCTCCAAAAAGTCTTGAATTTATAACTATTTCGCCTTCTCTTTCAACTATGGCATTTAGTTTAGTCTTTATGCTAATTTCTGTGTCAGTAGCAGTAAGTGTTAAAGTATTATCTTTAGCTGAAATTTTTATACCTTCAAGTATTTGCATAGTTGTTCTTTGAGAAATTGCTTTTTGAACTATTGAAATATGTTTTGTCAGTTCTTTTCTATTAACCTTTATTAGCATTTTTTCCTCCTAGAAAATAGTATATTAATTAGTAATAGTAGTAGGGCTTGTGAATATGTGTATAAGTCCATATAATATTTGAGATAAAATAAAATTTAATATTGATAAGTTGTTGATAAGTTATAGACTAATAAAAAGTTATCAACAATCAAGATTTTATTTCTTTTATTAAATTTGTTATCTCTATTTTAAATATAGGATCATCATCTAAATCCTGAGTAATTTTATCGTAAGCGTGAATTACTGTGGAGTGATCACGCCCGCCAAATACATCTCCAATTTTTGGAAGAGACAAATCAGTTAGTTCCCTAGTGATGTACATGGCTATTTGCCTTGGATAAGCAATGGCTTTTGTTCTCTTTCTAGAATTCAAATCATCTGTAGTTAATCCATATTTTTTTGCAACTTCAGCTTTAATAAATTCGGCAGTAATTTGTTTTTTTGCCTTAGTTTCGTAAATATCTCTTAGAACTATAGCTGCAGAATCAACTGATATTTCTGAATCTGTTAGCTTTGAGTAAGCCATAACACGAGAAAGTGCTCCTTCAAGTTCTCTAATATTACTTCTAACATTTTCTGCAATAAAGTTCATAACTTCTTGGCTAACTTCAAAACCCTCAGAATCAGCTTTTTTTCTAAGTATTGCAATTCTTGTTTCCAAATCAGGAGGTCCAATGTCCACTACAAGTCCCCAGGCAAATCTCGAGATTAGCCTTTCCTCAAGACTTTTTATTTCTTTAGGTGGCTTATCAGAAGTTAGAACTATTTGTTTATTTTGCTCGTGAAGTTCATTAAAAGTATGGAAAAATTCTTCTTGAGTCCTATCTTTATCAGCGATAAATTGAATATCGTCGATTAATAGAAGGTCAACCTTTCTATATTTATTTCTAAAGTCTTCATTTTTGTTAGTTTGAATTGAATTTATGAGCTCATTTGTAAATTGCTCACTTGTAACATATAAAATTTTCTTTGTAGGATCTTGCTCTAGTACAAAATGTCCAATTGCGTGCATTAAATGGGTCTTTCCTAGTCCTACACCTCCATATATAAAAAGTGGATTTGAAAAGGCATTTTGTGGATTTTCATAATTTTCAGAAACTGCAAGTGCTGCTGCGTGGGCAAATTCATTGCTCTTGCCAACTACAAAAGTATCAAAAGTGTACTTTGGATTGAGTCTTGAGACATTTAAAAATGTCTTGTTTATTAATCCAGCAGGGTTTGTGTTGCTCGCTTCATCTTCTGAAATAATGCTTATATCAAAATCAATGCCAGTTATTTCCTTTAGAGCATCGCCAACTAAATCAAAGTGTCTCTTATTGTTGGCAAGATAATCTCTTATAAAGGGCGAAGGAACTGTGATTACAATTTTTTTATTGTCGTAATCAATTGATTTTGGAAGCATTCTGGAAAACCAAGTGGAATATGTAACTTGAGACATAGATCTTTTTTCAAGTTCTTTTAAGAAAGATTCCCACATAGTGGAAAGTTCTTTATCCATATATCCTCCTATATTAACAGTTTAAATATTGTTGATAAATTTTGGTTTATAATTAAATCTACAAGTGTTAATAAAACTATGGACAAATAATTATAAACAAGATAATTTTAGTAAAACTGTTGATAAATTTATGTAAAAATTAGATATTAATCAAATTTCAAAAAATAAAAATAAAATTATCAACACTTTATCAACAGAATGTTAATAACTTTATTTATAAACAGTTTTGTTTTTATATACATACATTTCATATTTATCCACATATATTTTAACAAAAAATGTTATACTTATCAACAATTAGGCTTTTTCTAAGATTTTAACTTTTTATTTTATAGTTATAATTTTAATTATAAATTCTATTTATTTGTTGATAATACTTGACAACTTACCCATTTGTAAATAAAATGATAAGGATAGAAAGAGGTGAGGACTTTGAAGAGAACTTTTCAACCAAAAAATAAACAAAGAAAAAGAGAACATGGTTTTCGTTCAAGAATGAGAACTAGATCAGGTAGAGCCGTTATTAAGGCAAGAAGAAGAAAGGGCAGAAAGAGACTTTCAGCTTAGGTTTTATAATGAAGGATTGTTATTTAAAAAAGAATAGTGAATTTCAAAGGGTTTACTCTAATAAAAACATTTCTGGTTCTAGATATATTACTCTTTTTACTGCAAAAAATAATAAAGATTATCCAAGATTTGGTATAACTACTACTAAGAAGATTGGAAATGCAGTAAATAGAAATTTTGTTAGAAGAAGATTAAAGCACCTTTTAAGAGAGAATTCTCATAAAATAAAATCTGATTATGATTATGTATTCGTTGTAAAAAAGGATGCATGTGAATCTGATTTTAATGACTTTAGGAATTCTTTTTTTTCTGTTTTAAAAAGACAAAAGAAGATGATTAAATGAGTAAAATTTGTATGTTTTTAATAAGATTTTATCAAAAATTTATATCTACTTATCTTTTGCCAGGAAGACATTGTAGATTTACCCCAACATGTTCACAATACAGTTATGAAGCCTATGAAAAATATGGATTTTTTAAGGGAACTTATCTCACGATTAGAAGAATTTTAAAATGCCATCCCTTTCATAAAGGCGGTTACGATCCTCTCATTTAATATTGGAGGAATTTATTAATGCATTTAATTAGTTCTATACTTGGCAGATTTGTAAAGCTCATCTATGATGGACTTGCTGCAGTTATGCCACAGGAACCAGCTCAAGTTTCATATTTTGCACTTTCAATTATTATTGCGACTATTATTATTAAGCTTTTAATTTTGCCACTTAATATTTCTCAGATGAAAAATCAAAAGAAAATGGCAAAACTTCAACCAGAGCTTAAGAGAATTCAAAAAAAGTACAAAAATGACCCACAAACTTTAGCTGCTAAACAACAAAAGCTTTATAAGGACAATAATACAAATATTGCAGCAGGATGCCTTCCTATGATTATTACAATGATTGTGTTAATCGCTTTTTATAGAGTTTTTATAAACCCACAAACCTTTGCTTTTACAGACCCAGGTTTTTATGAAGCCATGAACAAGAATTTCTTCTATATAGAAAATATTGATCATGCAGATACAACTCTAATTATGCCAGTAATAGCTGCTGTTTCAACATTTTTAGTAAGTTTTATAACTACTAAGAATCCTGCAACTCAAGGTGCAGGAGCTGATCAAGCTAAGTCTATGATGACTACTATGATGGTTGTAATGCCAATTTTTATTTTTTCAGCGGCGAGAAAATATGCAGCTGGTCTTATTATTTATTGGACTGTTTCTAATATTTTTTCAATAGTCCAACAGCTTATTACTAATAAGATTGTAGAAGATGAAATTGAAGAAGTTGAGGTTAAGGAATAAGTAATGAATTATGTAATTAAAACGGGAAAATCCGTAGATGAAGCAGTAAGAGAGGCTCTAAGCGAATTAAATATTTCTAGAGAAGATGCTGAAATTGAAGTTCTAGATGAAGGTCAAAAAGGTTTTTTGGGGCTAATTGGCTCAAAAGATGCAACTGTTAAAGTTTGGCAAAAAGAAGATGAAACTAAAAGCATTTTAAATGAAATATTTAGCGAAAAAATTGAATCAGAGAAGAGCCAAGATGTAGTTCACAATGATTTTGAACTTGAAATCGAAAATAAGAAAATTTCCACTGAAAAAACTATTGAATTTGTAGATGAAACTGCAAATGAAGAAGAAAAAGTTATAAGTATTGAAGAGGAAAATGAAGAAATATTAAAGGCTGCAAGTGAATTTATTTCAAAAATTCTTGAAACTTTTGAACTTGAAAATATTGTGGAAATGGAGCTTGAAGATAACACTCTAAATATAAGTGTCAATGGAGATGAAAATAAACTTGGAATTTTAATTGGAAAAAGAGGAGTAACTCTTGATTCAATCCAATATATTTTAAATTTGATAGTAAACAAAAAATCTTCAAGATATATTAGAGTTAATTTAGACTCTAGTGGTTATAGAGAAAAGAGAAAGGAAACTCTTATTAATCTTGCAAAGAAAATGGCTAATAAGGTTACTAAGACTGGTAGGTCAGTAAAACTTGAACCTATGAATTCTTATGAAAGAAAAATTATCCATACTGCACTACAAGATTATGAAGGAGTGCTTACACATTCTGAAGGAAAAGAACCTTTTAGGAAAGTTGTAATTCAAAAAGAAAGAAAATATTAAAAGATAATATTTATTGAGGGCTTTATTTTAAAAGCCTTCTTTTTTATTTGCCTTAATTGTAGTAATATATTTTAAAAGGACTGATATAATGGGAAACTTAAATGATACTATTGCTGCAATTTCTACCGCAATTGGCGAAGCTGGTATTGCGATTGTAAGAATGAGCGGCGATAATTCAATAAATATAATAGATAAAATTTTTGTGTCTGCAAGTGGAATTAAAATGGCAGATGCTGAAAATAGAAAATTCATGTATGGTCACATTTTTGACGGTGACAAAAAAATTGATGAAGTTTTAGTTGTTAAAATGAAGGGACCACACTCTTACACTGCAGAAGATATTGTTGAAATTCACTGTCATGGCGGAGTTGTATCTGTAAAGAGAATTTTAAATTTAATTTTATCAAAGGGTGCAAGACTTGCTGAAAAAGGTGAGTTTACTAAAAGAGGTTTTTTAAATGGAAGAATTGATTTAACCCAAGCTGAAGCTGTAATAGATCTTATTAAAGCCAAGACAGATATTTCCTTTGACCTTGGTTTAAATCAACTTGGTGGAGCTTTAACTGAAGTTTTAAATAAATTAAAGGATGAGCTTGTATCTATGCAAGCACTAATTGTTGCAAATATTGATTTTCCTGATGAGGATATAGAAGATGCTGCCTACAATGACTTAATTGATAGAAGTAAAAAGATTTTAGAAAAGATGGATAATCTCCTTGAAAATTCTAAAAATTCAAGACTACTTAGAGATGGAATAAACACAGTAATTTTAGGTAAACCAAATGTTGGAAAGTCTTCTCTTTTAAATGGTCTTTTGAAATATGATAGGGCAATTGTTACAGATATTGCAGGAACGACTAGAGATGTAATTGAAGATTATATCAACTTAGATGGCGTTCTCTTAAAAATTTCTGACACGGCAGGAATTAGAGAAACTGACGATGAAGTTGAAAAAATTGGTGTAAATATTGCAAGAGAAAAATTAAAGGATGCTGATCTTGTAATTTCAATTTTTGATTTATCTAGAGACTTTGATCAGGATGACAAAGAAATTTTAAAATTAATTGAAAATAAAAAACACATTATAATTTTAAACAAGGATGACTTAGAACAAAAAATCACAGATAAAGAAATAGAAAAATATTTTAAAGATGATTATTTGAGGTTATCGGTTATGGAAAACAAATCTGTTTTAAAGGTTGAAAAACTTATTATAGATCTCTTTTTCGATGGAGAGCTCCAAATTTCCTCTGAAACAGTGCTTTCAAACTTGAGACACATAAATGCATTAAAGGAAGCCAAAAAAGACCTTCTAGAGGTAAATGAGAGCCTAAATGAAAAAGTGTTTTTAGATTTAATTGAAGTAGACCTTGAAAATGTAATAGCTCATATTTCTGAAATAACTGGAGCAATTACTACAGAAGATATTTTAGACAGGGTATTTTCTGATTTTTGTATAGGAAAGTAGGTAAAGATGTCAGATATTAAATATTTTGAGGCTGGAGATTTTGACACAGTAGTAATAGGAGCAGGTCATGCTGGAAGTGAAGCTGCGCTTGCTTCTGCAAGACTTGGTGCAAAGACTCTGCTTCTTTGTATAAATTTAGATTCAATTGCACAAATGAGCTGTAATCCAAATATTGGTGGCACTGGAAAAGGACACTTAGTACGTGAAATAGATGCTCTTGGTGGCGAAATGGCAAAAAATATAGACAAGACTTTTATCCAATCTAGGATGTTAAACACCTCAAAGGGACCGGCTGTTCACTCGCTTAGAGTTCAAGCTGATAAAAGAAAGTATCACGAAGAGATGAAGAGAGTTTTGGAAAATGAGGATAATCTTTATCTTGTTCAAGATGAGGCTGTAAGAATTTTAAAAGATGGAAATAAAGTTACGGGAGTATTGACAAAAAATGGGGCAAAATATAAGACAAAATGCGTTGTAATTTGCTCAGGAACTTATCTTAGATCAAGAGTTTTTATGGGAGAAGTAAATTATTCTTCAGGTCCTAGTGGTTTTGGTCCAGCAAATTATCTTTCAGAAAGCTTAGAAAAAGATTTTGGTATGAAGCTTAGAAGGCTTAAAACAGGCACGCCTGCAAGAGTTCTTAGAAAATCAATTGATTATTCAGTAATGAAAGAACAAGCTGGAGACGAAAAAATAATTCCATTTTCTTTTCTAAATATTGACAAAGACTACGATATAAAACAAGAACTTTGTTATTTAACTTATACAACTAAGAAATGTCATGAAATTATAAGAGAAAATATTGGTAGGTCAGCCTTGGCACTTGGCGACATTGAGGGAAAGGGTCCAAGATACTGCCCATCAATTGAAGATAAGGTAACAAGATTTGCAGATAGAGATTCACACCAAGTTTTCATTGAACCTGAAGGACTTACAACTGATGAAATGTACATCCAAGGAGTTTCTTCTTCACTACCAGTTGAAGTACAACATGAATTTTATAAGGAAATAGTTGGACTGGAAAACTGCAAAATTTTAAGACCAGCTTACGCAATAGAGTACGACGCAATTGACGCAACCCTTTTAAAGAGAAGCTTGGAGCACATGGACTACGAGGGATTATTCTTCGCAGGACAAATCAATGGTTCTAGCGGATATGAAGAAGCTGGTTGCCAAGGTCTTGTTGCAGGAATAAATGCTGGATTAAAAGTTTTGGGAAAAGAACCTTTTATTTTAGATAGGTCTGAAGCATATATAGGAGTTTTGATTGATGATTTGGTTACAAAGGGAAGTCGAGAACCTTATAGAATGATGACATCAAGGGCAGAATATAGATTGACTTTGAGACAAGATAATGCTGATTTAAGACTTACTGAGAGAGGCAGAGACATTGGACTTGTAGATGATGAAAGGTATGAAGGTTACCTCTACAGAAAGAAATCAATTGAAGATGAAATAAATAGAATAAAAAAAATTCAAATAAATCCAACAGCAGAAAACAATGAAATCTTAAAAAATCTTGGTTCAACAGAGACTCAAAATTCTTTTTCTCTTTATGAGTTAATTAAAAGACCAGAATTGGATTATAAAAAACTAGCTGTTTTTGACACTGAAAGACCCTTTGTAAGAGATGATGTAATAAGAAACATTGAAATTGAAATAAAATACGAAGGTTATATAAAGAAGCAAGAAATGCAAATAAAGCAATTTAAAAAACTTGAAAACAAAAAACTTTCAAAGGACATTGACTACAAAAATATTGAGGGACTTAGGATAGAAGCGAGAGAAAAATTATCAGACATTAGGCCTGAATCCATTGGTCAAGCATCAAGAATAACAGGAGTTTCTCCTGCTGATATTAATGTACTTTTAATTCATCTTGAACAAATGAGGAGAAAAAATGTTAATTGATTATTTTGAGGAATACAAATTAGATACAAAAAATATAGAAAAATTTGAAAAATTTAAAAAACTCATTTTAGATTATAATGAGCACACTAATCTCACTAGAATAACAGAAGATGAAGAGTTTAATGTAAAGCATTTTTTGGATTCCCTTTCTCTAATTAAGACAAATCTTTTTGATGGAAACAAAAAAGTTATAGATATAGGAACTGGAGCAGGATTTCCTGGAGTTCCTTTGAAACTTTATAATGATGAGCTTGATATAACCTTACTTGATTCACTTAGGAAAAGAATCGATTTTTTAAGTGGAGCAATAGAAGAACTTGGACTTGAAAAAATCTATCCAATTCATGCAAGAGCAGAAGAAATTGCAAGGACAGAAGAATATAGAGAACAATATGAAATTGCAGTATCAAGAGCTGTAGCAAACTTGTCTACCCTAGCAGAGTATGCCATGGCTTTTGTAAAAGTTGGAGGATATTTTGTTTCTCAAAAAGGACCTGAATATAAGGAAGAACTAAAAAATGCAAAAAGAGCAATTGAAGTAATGGGTGGAGAGGTAAAAGACATAATACACACTCCGTTACCAAATGATATAGACCACTATATAATTGTAATAAAAAAAGTTAAAGCAACAGACAAAAAGTATCCAAGGGGCGGAGGAAAACCAAGAAAATCGCCACTATAACAATGTTTTTATAAAGATAAAAACGAGATGCTCTACATAGAGCATTAGAATAAAAAATAAAAATGCTCCACGTGGAGCACAAGCTTCAAAAAATTTTTGGGGCTTATTTTTTTGCATTATCTTTTAAATCATTTTTAAACATGTTATTATTAGTAGTATAGAAATGAGGTAAAAAATGTCTGTTGTAATTACAGTTTTTAATCAAAAAGGTGGAGTTGGCAAAAGCACCACTGTTATAAATTTAAGTTCAGCACTGGCTTTGAGAGGTAAAAAAACCTTAATAGTGGATATGGATCCACAAGGGAATTCAACATCAGGGCTTGGTATTTATGAGTTTAATAATATGATTTACGATTTCTTAATTGATGAAGAAAAAGATTCTATTTATGAGACTGGTTTTAATAAGTTAGACATAATTCCATCTAGTGGCGAATTTGCTGGTGTGGAAATTGAGCTGGCTAAATATGATGCTTGGCAATTCAAGCTTAAAAAAATGATAGACAAAGTAAAGGATAACTATGATTTTGTAATCATAGACTCACCTCCTTCACTTGGGGTATTATCTATGATGTCATTGGTTGCAAGTGACAAAATACTTATACCAGTTCAATGTGAGTATTATGCACTTGAAGGAGTGTCACAGCTCATGGATACAATCACTCTTGTGAGAGATAATTTTAATCCTAATCTTAATATTTTAGGTGTAGTTATGTGCATGCACGATGGAAGGACTAATCTTTCAAATCAGGTAGTAGATGAAGTGCAAAAATTCTTTAAAGAAAAAGTTTTCAAGACTTTTATACCAAGGAATGTTAGGCTTGCTGAAGCCCCTAGTTTTGGGATGAATATATTTGACTATGACTACAAATCTAAGGGAGCAAAGGCATATACAGATCTTGCAAAGGAAGTTATAGGTGAAATAAATGGTTAAAAAAAATGGACTAGGAAGAGGAATAGGAAACTTCTTATCGTCAAGTGACAAGATAAGAGAGGTAATAGAAGAAGAAAGTTCAAAACTTATGGAAGTTGATATTTCAGATATTATTCCAAATGAAGCTCAACCAAGAAAAAACTTTGATAAAGATGAGCTATATGATTTGTCTCAATCCATTAAGAAATACGGCATAATTCAGCCACTTCTTTTAAAGAAAAAGGAAGATAAATATGAAATTATTGCAGGGGAAAGAAGATATAGAGCAGCAAAAGACGCTGGATTATCAAAGGTTCCTGCAATTGTAAAAGATGTGTCAGATGAAATTTCAAGTAGGATTGCAATTATAGAAAATATTCAAAGGAAGGACTTAAATCCAGTTGAAGAAGCTATGAGTTATAAGCACCTATTGGACTCACAAGATTTGACACAAAAAGAACTTGCTGATGAAATTGGCAAGAGTAGGCAATACATTGGCAATACTATAAGACTTTTAAAACTTGATCCTAGAGTTTTAAAGCTTTTGGAAGAGGAAAAGATTAGCACTTCTCATGGGAAAAATCTGCTTTCAATAAAAGATGGCGACAAACAGTATAGAGAAGCCATAAAGATTATAAAAAATTCAATTCCAGTTAATGATAATAAAAAAGCACCTAAGAGAGAAAAAAAGAAGTTGAAGATATTTTCATGGAAGATATAAGAAGTGAAATTGAGAGAGCGCTTGGAACTAAGGTAAGTATCAAAAAAAGAGGTAAATTCGGAAAGATTGAAATAGAATATTATGGCGAAGAAGACTTATCTAGACTTGTCGATTTTCTTTTACAGAGGGCATTATAAGAAATGAAGAGATTTTATACAACATATTTAGTTTCAGCCTTTTCAGATAGGGCATTTATGGGCAATTCAACTGGCGTTGTAATTGATGATGGAAGGCTAACAGATTCTGAAATGGAAAATATTGCAAAGGACATCAACCAATCTGTAATTGTATTTGTAAGAGAACTTGATAGAGACCGTTATTTGACAAGATTTTTTACTCCAGACGGAGAGATAAACTTGTGCGGACATGCCACTGTTGCAACTTTCTATGCTCTCGCTGAAAATGAGTATATTAAAAGTGAAGACGAAGGAATAAAGAAAATTATCCAACATACAAAAATTGGGAAAATTCCAGTGGAATTGGAATACCAAAATGGAAAAATTGAAAATATATACATGAATCTTGATATAAAACTAGAGGAAAAATTTAATAACATCGAAAGAGTTTTAAAAATTCTAAATTTAAGTGAAGATGATATTGGACTTGAAATATTTAAAAATGCTGAAATGGAAAAAATTTCAACTGGAACTTGTGACATAATCGTACCAGTTAAAAATGAAAAAGTATTATCCGCTATAGTTCTTGACAAAGATGAGGCAATTAAGTTTTCAAAAGAAGAAAATATTATTTCTATTCATGCTTTTACTACAAATAACGGAGAAGAAATTAAACAAAGGACTTTTTCTCCAATAATTGGTGAGGATGAAGAATTTGGAAGTGGAACATCAACAGCTGCTACTATGCACTATTTGAGCTCAAATAAAATCATAGAAAACAAGAGCATAACAGCAATACAAGGAGATTATATTGGAAGAATTTCAAAAGTTTACACAAGCCTTATCGAAGAAGAAAATAAGATTCGTGTAGGGGGAAGAGCTTACGTATTTATGAATGGAGTTTTATATTTATAATGGAGAGAAGAGGAAGAAAATCAAATAAATCAAAAATAGTTTTGTTCATATTTTTTGTAGTGATTATGTTTTTTGGAGTTAGCTTAGTTTCATCTAGAAACAAAATCGTGGACATCAACTCAAAAGATGTAGATTATATTGAGATAATTGGGTTTAAAACAGATAATATGAAGACAATAAAGGAAGAAAGAACTGTAAATAAAATAGTAAAAGACTTAAATAGTTTGAGAGGAAAACAAGCAAATAAAGATACGAACGCAGAGATTGCAAACTATATAAATGTCTATTTTACAAGTGGAAACAAGATTTCTTTTGTAAAGACTGGACTTACTATTAGAGTAAATAATATTTATTACAATATAAGCTCAAAAAATTCAAAGATGATAGATAACATAATTGAAAAATATGGAAGATGATAAAAAGCTGGCTTTAATAAGTCAGCTTTTTTAATGTAAAATGGAGCTGATAGGCGGAGTCGAACCGCCGACCTATTGATTACGAATCAATTGCTCTACCAACTGAGCCATATCAGCAAAGATTAAAATAATTATAGCACTTATTAGGAAAAAGTAAAATTGCAAAAAACTCTATCATTAATGGTATAATAAGGAAGGTGATTATATGAAATACATAATGGCATTTGACGCAGGTACAACATCTGCAAGAACTATAATTTTTGATAAAAAAGGAAATCCAATTTCTGTTGCACAAAAGGAATTAATCAAGCACTTTCCAAAGCCTGGATATGTGGAAGAAGAGCCAGAAGACCTTTGGTCAAAGCAAATAGGTACTGCCGTAGAAGCAATGTCTCGTAAGGGAATCGACCCAAAGGACATAGCAGCAATTGGCATAACAAACCAAAGGGAAACAACTATTGTCTGGAACAAAAAGACAATGGAGCCAGTATATAATGCAATTGTATGGCAATGCAAGAGGACGTCAAAATACTGTGAAGACTTAAAGGAAAAGGGACTTGAAGAAAAAATTAAGGAGAAGACAGGCCTTGTAATAGACCCTTATTTCTCTGCGACAAAAATAAGATGGATACTTGAAAATGTTGAAGGAGCAAGAGAAATGGCAGAAAGAGGAGAACTATTGTTTGGAACTGTAGAGACTTATCTCATATATAAGCTCACAGACGGCGAAGTTCATATCACTGACTACACAAACGCTTCTAGAACAATGCTTTTTAACATAAAAGAAAAGAAATGGGACGATGAATTATTAGAAATTTTTGACATACCAAAATCAATGCTTCCTGAAATTAAAAATTCGAGTGAGGTTTATGGCAAGAGCAAATCAAAATATTTGGGCTGCGAGATACCAATTGCAGCAGCAATAGGCGACCAACAGTCATCACTTTTTGGCACAGCATCTTTTGAAAAGGGAATGGCAAAATCAACTTTTGGCACAGGCGCCTTCATACTTATGAACACTGGCGACAAGCTAATTCGCTCTCAAAATGGGCTTGTATCAACAATTGCTTGGGCCATAAATGGCGAGATAAAATATGCTCTTGAAGGCTCAATTTTTGAAGCGGGTTCTTGTATAAATTTTTTGAGAGATAATTTAAGGATACTAGACCAAGCAGATGATTCAGAATATATGGCGAGTAAGGTAAGTGACACTAACGATTGTTATTTTATCCCAGCCTTTACTGGTCTAGGTGCACCTTATTGGGACCAATACGCAAGGGGATCCATAGTTGGACTTACAGGCTCAGTCAATAAATATCACATAATAAGGGCAGCCTTGGAGTCAATTGCATATCTTAGCTGCGATGTAGTGGAAGCCATGCAAGAAGATTCAAATACAAGAATAAAATCATTAAAAGTAGATGGTGGCGTCAGCAAAAATAATTTCTTAATGCAATTTCTTTCAGACATAGTAGATGTTGAAGTGACAAGACCAAAAGTAGTGGAACTCACAGCGCTTGGAGCTTGTTATATGGCAGGACTTGCAGTTGGATTCTGGAAAAATATTGACGAAATAAAAGAAAATAATGAAATAGAAAAATATTTTGAGCCAACAATGGAAGATGAAGAGAGAGATAAAAAAATGAAGAGATGGCACGAAGCCGTAAAATATTCCATGAACTGGGCAAAATAAAATTAATTAATAATACAAATTGATATAAATATTTGAGATAATTAAGTGTTTTATTATTATCTTATTATAGAAAAGTTGATTATTGGATAATTGCATAATATATATATGAATTCTGATTCATAAAATTTATTAAACTCGTCTCTTTATATAGAAGAGACGTTTTTTAAATCATAAAACTTTATACCAAAGAATTTTACTTATCTTCTTATAAGCTATTTTATTATTTTAAAGTATTTTTCTTGCTATTTTCTATGAAAATTATAATAAGTCAAAGTTCATACAATTCTTTATAGATAAAAAATTTAATATCTACTATTTATTAAGGTTCTTTATTTTTGTTATAATATATTTAAGGAAAATAGATAATACATAAGGAGATTTTTATGGACTATAATGAATTTTTAAGGGAAAAAATGGTGCCTGCCTTCGGCTGTACTGAGCCCATAGCTTTGGCTTACGGCGCTAGTCGTGCAAAATCTATTTTGGGAGAAGAACCAGAAAAGATAATAGCAAGGTTATCGGGCAATATTATTAAAAATGTAAACAGTGTAAAAGTACCGGGCACTGATGGAAGAAAGGGAATAGAAATTTCTCTAGCTGCAGGAGCTTTTTTGGGAGATTACAATAAGAAGCTTGAAGTTTTATCAGGCATTGATAAAAGTAAACTTGATATGTTAGACGATTTAATAACAAATAATCTTTGTGAAATTGAGCTTATACATGAGAAAAAAGGACTTTACATAGACATTATTATGGAAAAGGGAAATAGAAAATCTCAAGTAATTATTAAGGATTATCATACAAATATTATTTATGAAAGCTTAAATGATAAAGTACTCTTTGAAAAGAAGGACCAAGAGGAAACTCAAGAAAATAAAATTGATTTGTCCTTTGATCAAATTTATGATTTTGCAAAAAATGGAAATTATGAGAACATAATAGATATTTTGGATAAGGAAATTGACTACAATTATGCAATTGCAGAGGAGGGCATAAAAAATCCTTGGGGTGCAAATATTGGCAAAATGGTTTTGGAAGATGCTTTTGATAATTACAAGGAAAAACTTGTTGCTTACGCTGCAGCAAGCTCAGATGCCCGTATGTCAGGTTGCGAAAAACCTGTTGTAATAAATTCAGGTTCTGGAAACCAAGGCATAACAGTTTCTGTTCCAATAATTATTTACGCTAAGGACCATGACATAGCAAAAGATAAATTATACAGATCGTTAATTTTTGCAAATTTAATTGGTCTTTATATTAAAGAAGGCATTGGAGAACTTTCTGCCTATTGTGGCGTTGTGTCTGCTGCCGCAGCTTCCATCTGTGGACTTGCCTTTATGAAAGGCGAGGATAGAGAAACAATAAAGGAAATCCTTACAAATGCCCTTGCAACAAATTCAGGAATTATTTGCGATGGTGCCAAGGAGTCCTGTGCCATAAAAATTGCATCAAGCCTAAAGATGTCATTTCTTGCTTACAAGCAGGCAAAGGAAGGTAACTCCTTTAAGCCAGGAGATGGTATTGTAAAAGGCGATATTGATGACATGATAAAAACTGTTGGTCACATTGCAATGGACGGGATGAAAGAAACTGACGAAGTTATTTTAAAAGAAATGATAGATAAATAAAAGTTCCATAATATAAAAAAGGCGAGATCTTTGCGACCTCGTCTTTTTTATAATTTTTGCAAAATTTTAAATTTTTATTTTTCTACAACTTTATAGCCCATGTTCTTTAATATTCCTGTAACTGAATTGTCTGGTACTAAGTGAGCTGAGCCAACTAGGATGAAGTAAGTGTTTTTTCCATCTTTTTTGAGCATAGTGTCTATTTTTTTTGCCATGCCCTTATCTCTTTCTTTTAAAAGAACCTCGTTAAATTTTTCTGAAGCTTCATCGCCTTCTTGAGATAAAATATTTTTCATTTTGGCTTTGTCGCCCTTTGTCCATGCGTCTAAGAGATTGTCGAGTCCGGCATTTATATTTTTGTAGCCATTGTTTTCGATTTCAGTAGTGAGTCCCTCAATCATCTTAATATAAGAGGCATTGTCAAAGTTTGACAAAAGATCTGATTGAAATTTTATAGATTCAAGTTCGTCTATTTCAATTTTATTTAATAGACTTAGGGCAAGAAAGTAAGATTCAACGCCATAACTTGCATTTGCAGCAGTACCTGATGGATCAACTGATAGGGTGTTATAAACTGCCCATGGTCTTATTTTTTTAACATGGTCTTCAGTCATTCCAAAAACTTCAAAGATTTTTAGAACTCTTTTGTAAAGGTCTTCTCCTAGGTCATCTTTCAAGGTTTTTCCATCCTTATAATAGATTTTTTCTTGCATTGCTTTTGCTTCATCTTTCTTGGACAAATCTATTTCCATATAAATCTTGTCAGATGATTTTAGTGCATTTACAATGTCTTTATCAATTGGATATAGTGAAGACTTGCCAACGTGAATTGAGCCAAGCATATAAACCTTATTGCCCTTGTTTTCTATTTCGTAGAAAAATCCTTTTGAGACTTTTCCTTTATCTTGTAAAACTTTATTTACAGCACGATTGTAAAGTGAAAGCATCTCTTGTAGAGGAATTTTTTCATTTAGATATTTTTCATCAACGGAACCCAAAAATATTTTTGAATCTCTTAAATTTTTAATTTCAAATTTCTCATCATTTAGAAGCTTTGAAATTGAGTTTAGAGTTTCAAGTCGAGATAAATCTTTGAAGTTAAAATCTTCAGCAGTTTCTATTCCTCTTTCTTCAATTTTTTCTTTTGCTAACTTATAAGAAAGCTTGGCATCATCAAGTGTTGTTGCTTTAGTAAAATCTTTGCCTTCAAAAAAGTTTTTTGCAGGATAAAGTCCCATAAATTGTGCATCGTTTAAATCCTTTGTTGCCCAAGGACTAAATATTGGACTTTTTTGACTAGATATATCACCTTTTTTAGATTTAACTTCGTGAGCTTCTTCAATTTTTTTGTCTAAAGTATTTTCATTTTCCTTTATTTTTTTATTTTCAATTTTAACTTCAGTGACAAGTGGAGCATCCACAGCAGCAAAAGTCATATTTGGAATCAATAGTGTTGGAACTAAGACCAAGTTTATCAAAAGTTTTTTTATTTTTTTCATTACTTCACCTCTTGGTAAATTTTTCTTAATTTATTTAAAAGTTTATCATTTGCTTCATCATCTAAGATGCAAAGTCTAAAGAAATTTTCATCTAAATTTTTAAAAGTTTTACAATCGCGAAGGACAAGTCCATCTTCTAAAAGCCTATTTCTAAGTTTTGTTGCATTAATTCCATCTAAAATTTTTATTAAGATAAAATTGCCAAAACTTTTGTAGGGCTTTAAATTTTTTATTTTAGAAAGTTCATGAAAGATGTAATCTCTTCTAGTAGTCATGAAATAAAAAACATGAGAAATATATTCCTCATCAGAGAACATGACCTTGCCACAAATTTCTGCCACAGAATTTATTTGCCAAAGGACTTCTTTATCCCTAAAGTAATTTAAAAGATTTTTATTTGAAGAAAGTCCATAGCCAAGTCTTATGCCGGGAAGGGCAAAAAACTTTGATGTTCCTCTTACTACTGCCAGATTTGTATAATTTTTAGTCAAGCTCGTGGAAGAGTAAATAGACATATCTGTGAACTCTATGTAGGTTTCATCCACTAAAATTTTTGCATCAGTTTCTTCTAAAATCCTTTCTATGTCATCTCTTTTTAAAATTGTGCCAGTTGGATTATTGGGATTTGCAAAGACAAGGAACTCAACATTTTTTTCTCTTATTAATTTTATTAAGTCTTCTAAATCAATTTTAAAATCATTTTTTTCTTCTAAATTGTATTCTATTATTTCTGAATTTATTTTTTTTAGCTCGTTTTCGTATTCAGAGTAGCAAGGCGAAAGTATCATAGAAATTTTTGGCGCAAAAAAATTTATTACATCCTTTAAAATTTCCGTAGAACCAAGTCCTAGCACTATATTGTCAATATTACAATTGACATAATTTGAAATAGACTGCCTCAAGTCTATGTAGTCGACATCAGGGTAGGCTGAAAGTAAATTCAAATTGTTTTTTAGCTCCTCTAGAGCTTTTTTGCTAGGCCCAAGGGGATTTATATTCGAAGAAAAATCCCTTATGTCTTTAATCTCTATGCCATTATTTTTTGCAATGTCAAAAACATTTGCTCCATGACTGTTCATCTAAACACCTCCTCCCTATTGTACCCTATTTGGTAAAATTTTTAAATTTAATATATAATATTGGGTAAGAAAAGGTTGAGGTGGCTTATGAATAATTTTAGAAATGATTATAGCGATTTTGGTTCGAGAGAAATTTATGAAGAGATAAATAGAATTTTTGACGAAAAAATTTCTGGATACGGGACTGATGAAATTTCAAATTCTGCCAGAAAATTAATTTTAAAGGAAATAGGACAGGATGCTGATATTGAATTTGTTTCTGGCGGCACTGCCACAAATATTTTGGCGACTACTTTTGCTCTAAGACCCTACGAGGCAGTTTTGTCTGCATCCACTGGCCACATAACTCATCATGAGACGGGATCTATTGAGGCAACTGGACACAAAGTTGTGACAATAAAAAGTTCTGATGGCAAATTAAGGGCAAGTGAAATAAAAGATTTAGTAGAAAATCAAGCTGGCGAAGTCGATGTAAAGATAAAAGTTGTCTATATTTCTCAAACTACAGAAGTTGGAACAGTTTATTCTCTTGATGAATTAAAAGAAATTTACGAAGTTTGCACCGAAGAAGGTCTCTATTTATACATTGATGGTGCGAGAATTGCTCATGCTATAGCTACAAATAATACCGAATTATCAGATTATGCAAAGTATTCTCATATTTTTTCTCTTGGCGGAACAAAAAATGGTGCAATTTTTGGCGAAGCTCTAGTTATTTTAGATGAAAACTTGAAAAAGGACTTTAGATATTATCTAAAACAAAGAGGAGGAATGATGGCAAAATCTTTCTTAATTGGTCTATCTTTTAAAGTCCTATTCCAAGATGGTTTATACTATGAAAATGCCAAGAGAGCCTATGAGATGTCAAGGCTTCTTGTTGATGGACTAAAGGAAATGGATAGAGAGCCACTTTTTGGAGAGTCAAACCAAATTTTTATAAAGTCAAGTCCAGAGGAAATTGAAAAATTAAAAGAAGAAAATATTTTTGAAATAGACAATGTTAAAGAATCAATAATTAGACTCGTGACAAATTATAGAACTAGCGAGGAAGATGTGAGAGGATTTTTAAATTCTCTTAAAAATTAGGAGGAATTATGTTAGAAAGAAATATGACAGTTGAAGCTGCAGTAATGGAAAACCCAAAAGTTTTACAGGAACTTCAAAAACTTGGTGCAGAATATGATTTTATAGCCATGGAAAGTCTGGAAGATGCCTTAAAATCTCTTGGCGAAAATTGTGATGCCTTTATAAAGAGACTTGAAGGCAGAACTGACTTTAAGGACATGGATAGAGTTAGAAAGATGAGTAAGGAAGAACTCATTCACTACATCGTTGATGAAATTCATCCTTATGAACTGGCAACAACAGAAAAAATTGACGAAATTTTTAGGGGAGCAATAAAAAAATATTACAGAGAAAGAGGAGAACAACTTTTTGTAATTTACGAAGTCCTTTTATTAATTAAGGCAGAACTTGTTTCCCACTTTTCCAGCGAAGAAGAGTTTGAATTTAAAGATGCCTTGGCAGGAAAAGATGTAGACTTTGAAAATCTTCTTGCAGAACACGAAAAGACAATTGGACTTTTTGACAGAATAAAATATTTAACTCGCGACTACAAAATGAAGGCAGAAGAGCCAGAAGTACAAGAGCTCAACAAACTCATGGGCGAACTTGACGAGGACATGAGAAGACACATTTACATCGAAAACGAAATTTTATTTAAGATGTAATTTATAATTTAAAAAATTTTTCAATGGTTTAGCCTTTGGCTAGACCATTTTTTTGCCCTTATGAATTTTCTATCCTTCCGAGGATGGATTTATATCATTCCGATTGGCTTGCTATTATTCCCATGAAAATTATCACCTAAAAATAGATTTATCGCCTAAAAGATGCTATAATTTAGGAGATAAAGGAGTTTTTATGCGAAAATTTGATTACAGTAAATTAAGAGAAAAAAAGTGGGATGCTGAAATATTAAATTATATTTCAGAAATAAGCGAATATAAGGGAAGACAAGAGCTTTTTTTGAGTCAAAAGCCAAAAGTCCTAGAAAATCTTGTAGAGCTTGCCATAATACAAAGCACACAAAGTTCCAATGAGATTGAAGGAATAAGGACTACAGATTCAAGGATAAAAGACCTTGTCATGAAAAAAGTTGCTCCAAAAAATCGAGATGAAGAAGAAATTCTTGGTTACAGAGAAGTTCTTTCCACGATTCACGAGTCATATGATTACATTCCAATTAATTCAAAAATTATTTTACAACTTCACAGAGACCTCTACAAATATTCAAATAAATCAATTGGGGGAAAGTTTAAAAATACTCAAAATTATATTCAAGAGACTAAGAAAAATGGAGAAAGCTTTGTAAGATTTACGCCTCTTTCTCCACTTGAAACACCTCTTGCAATAGAAAAAATTTGCCAAGAATACAATAGAGAAATTGACAAAAGAGAAGTAAATTCTTTAATATTAATCCCTATTTTTATTCACGATTTTTTGTGTATCCACCCATTTAACGATGGAAATGGTAGGATGTCAAGACTTTTAACTACTTTGCTTTTATATAAGTTGGGTTATGTTGTTGGAAGATATATAAGTCTTGAAGAAAAAATAGAAAAAACTAAGGGGAATTATTATCAAGCTCTAGAAAAAAGCGGACTAGCTTGGCAAGAAAATTCCGAAAATCCAACCCCTTTCATAAAATATATTTTGGCAATAATACTTGCTGCTTACAGGGATTTTGAGGACAGAGTTAATATTTTTGACACAAAACTTTCTGCCATTGACCAAGTTAAAATAGCCATAGACAAAAAAATTGGCAAGTTCACAAAAAGCGAAATAATGGAGCTAACGCCTGGAATTAGCAGGGCATCAGTGGAAAATTCGTTAAAAGAATTGGTAAATAAAAATATAATTGAAAGACATGGAAGTGGAAGGGCAACTTATTATACAAGGACTGATTAGAGCAGCTATGACTGCTCTTTTTTATTAAGAACTATTATCAGATACTTGTAAAAAAATAATCCCAGTGTTATTATAATAAGAAGAATACCCCATAGGGGGTGTGGGAGGTAATATGGAAAAGAAATTTGATGTAAGTGGCATGACTTGTGCATCTTGCGTCGCCAATGTCACAAAGGCTGTAAAAAAACTTGATGGCGTAAGTGATGCAAATGTAAATCTCATGACCAACTCAATGAAAGTATCTTACGATGAAAATAAAGTTAATGATAAAAAAATAATTAGTGCAGTTGAAAAAATTGGCTACGGTGCCAAAGTGGCTGGCGAAAAAATTTCAGGAGAAAATAAAAAAGAAGACAGAGAAGGGCATTTAAAAAATAGACTTGTGTCTTCTCTAGTTTTTATGCTTATCCTTATGTATGTAGCCATGGGTCACATGGTCCATCTTCCAAGTCCTATGATTTTTCACGGAAGAGAAGGGGCAATAATTTTTGCCTTCACACAATTTCTCTTGGCACTACCAGTAGTCTATATAAATAGAGACTTTTACATCTCTGGTTTTAGGGGACTAAAAAACAGGGCGCCCAACATGGACTCTCTAGTTGCCATAGGTTCTGCTGCAGCTCTTATTTATGGGATTTTTGCAATTTATATGATGGCTTATGGCTTTGGTCATGGCGACTTGGATTTAGTTGATGTATACAGAAAAAATTTGTACTTTGAATCTTCTGCCATGATTTTGACTTTAATAACTCTTGGCAAATATCTTGAAGAAAAATCTAAAAACAAAACTAGATCTTCTCTATCGAAATTAATGGATCTTGCGCCAAAAACAGCTACAGTCCTTGAAAATAATGAAGAAGTTCAAAAAAATATTGAAGATGTAAAAGTTGGCGATGTAATAATGGTAAGACCAGGAGAAGCTGTTGCAGTTGATGGGAAAATTATTGAGGGCACATCTTCCCTTGATGAATCTGCAGTAACTGGCGAATCTATTCCAGTTTCAAAGTCAGTAGGCGACAGAGTTATCTCTGCCTCTATTAACACAACGGGGTCCTTTAAATTCATAGCAGAAAAAGTTGGCGAGGACACAACAATTTCTCAGATAATAAAATTAGTTGACCAGGCAAATGAATCCAAGGCTCCCATTGCAAAATTGGCAGATAAAATCGCAGGCATTTTTGTGCCAGCAGTTTTAATTATTTCTGCCCTTACTTTTATAATTTGGGCGAGCCTTGGCTACGGCTTTGAAAGTGCTCTTAACTTTGCAATTTCTGTCCTCGTAATCTCTTGTCCTTGTGCCCTTGGACTTGCAACGCCAGTTTCCATTATGGTGGCAACGGGAAAAAGTGCAGACTTTGGACTCCTCTTTAAGAACGCAGAAGTTTTGGAAAATCTTCACAAGATTGATGCCATTGTTATGGATAAGACGGGCACAATCACTGAGGGCAAGCCTAAGCTTACAGACATATTTACGGACTTAGACCAAGATGAATTTTTAAAAATTGCCGCATCAATTGAAAAAAATTCACAGCACCCATTGGCAACTGCGATTTTAAATTATGCTGATGAAAAAAATATAAAAATTTCAGAGGTAAAAAATTTTGATTCAGTTAGCGGAAGAGGTCTAAGTGCAGACTTAGGAGGCAAAAAATATTTTGTCGGCAATAGAGAATTTATGGAAGAGGAAAAGATTGATATAAAGGACTATGAAAGGAAGGCAGAAAAACTTGCAGGAGAGGGCAAAACTTCCATGTACTTTGCCAATGCAAGTGAAGTCATTGGAATAATTTCTGTAAAGGACCTTCCAAAGGAAAGCTCCAAAGATGCCATTGCTCTTTTAAAAGCCATGGGCAAAAAAATAATAATGCTAACTGGCGATAACAAAAAGACAGCTTTAGCCATAGGGCGAGAAATTGGTGTGGACGAAACTTTTGCAGGTCTACTTCCAGATGAGAAAAATAAAAAAATTGATGACTTGCAAAAATCTGGAGACAAGGTCCTCATGATTGGCGACGGAATAAATGACGCGCCATCCCTTGCCAAGGCTGACATTGGCATGGCAATAGGTCACGGCACAGATGTGGCAATAGAGTCTTCCGATGTGGTCTTAATGAGGTCAGATCTCTTAGATGTTGTCTCTGCCCTTGAACTTTCAAGCGCCACAATAAAAAATATAAAGCAAAATTTATTCTGGGCATTTTTCTACAACACAATTGGAATTCCACTTGCGGCAGGTCTCTTATTCCCAGTCTTTGGAATAAAATTATCGCCAATGTTTGGCGCCTTTGCCATGAGCATGTCCTCAGTTTTTGTTGTGAATAATGCACTAAGGCTAAGAAGATTTAAGCCAAGGGGTATAAGTTCTTTGGAAGAAAAAACTCATGAAAAGGAAAAAAATCTTCATGAAGAAAATGTAAAAATTGAAGAAGAAAATAAGCTAACTACAATAAAAGTAGAGGGCATGATGTGTGAGCACTGCGAAAAAAGAGTAAGTGAAGCACTAGAAAAAACTGGCAAGGCAAAAAATGTCCTTGCCAACCACGAAGAGGGCACAGTAAAATTTGTCGATAGCGGAATCACTGCTGAAGAAATAAAAAAAGCAGTGGAAGAAGCAGGTTATAAAATTATTAAAAATAAAGGAGAAGATAGTATGGAAAAAATTTTAAAAGTTGAAGGAATGTCTTGCATGCACTGCGTAGCACATGTAAAAGAAGCACTTGAAAAGCTAGAAGGCGTAAGGGAAGCCGATGTAAAGCTAGAAGAAAAGAGAGCAGAAGTAAAAATGGACAAAGAAGTTTCAGATGACTCCCTTGTAAAGGCAGTGGAAGGCGCAGGTTACTCTGCAAAAATAGAAAAATGAGAGCAGAAAAAGATGTGCAGCTTAGAAAATTAAAAACTGTCAGGGGACAAATTGATGGCCTTATAAAAATGGTTGAAGATGACAGGTACTGCCTAGATATCTCCAACCAACTTATGGCGTCAATTTCCATCTTAAAAAATATAAATAAGGATGTCCTGACAGCCCACCTAAGGGGCTGTGTCAAAGACTCCTACTCCAAGAGCCAGGAAGAAATTGACGAGAAAATCGAGGAGATTAACACTATAATAAACAAGTTGTCAAAGTAGGTGTGATATGAAATTTAAAAAAATATTTTATTTGTTAGTAGTCTTAATTTTTCTCACAGCTTGTAAGAAGGACCAAAGTCACGAGATAAAATTTTCCACTGGAGAAGTTTATAAATTTGAATCTTTAAGCGTGGAAGTAATTGCAGATGAAGAAAAAATGACTACGAGAGAAATATTTTCTTCTAAGGATAATGAAGAAAAGTTAAAAGAAATAATTAGTCTTTTAGAAAAGTGCCAGGCTACAGATCCAGGCTATGGCTATGATTCTATCCCAGATTATCAAAGTTTAATTATTAAACTAAGGGATAAAAATAAGGAAGATACAATTTTTATGTACGACTCAAAAAGAGATAGAGACACAAAAAAATTTCACTATTCTTTATATGGCAGTCTTGGAAAATATGATGGGGCTTGCCTCTTATCAGATGAGGATTTAATTTCAGAGATAAAATATATAATAGACAAATAAAAAAAGATCACGGTAGAAATTACCGTGATTTTTTAATGTCTAAAATTTTACCAGGTACAAAGGCCTGTCTTTTCTTGAATTTTCCAGAGGATTCTCATGAAAAATCTCTTTTCATAATGATCTTCAAGAGGAAGAGTGTAGTCTCCGCCTTCATTATTCCAAAGCCTTTCAAAATATTTTTCCATTTCTCTTGGTATTTCAGAAGATTTTTCCATTTCAAGAGCCAGATTTGTCTCCAAATTATAATTGTCTAAGTTTCTCCTTGTGTAGTTGGCAGAGCCAAGTATGGCAAGGGGATTTTTGTCCTTGAATTTAAAATAAATAAATTTCGTGTGGAACTGCTCCCCAGAAGTTTGATACCAGCGAATATTTATTTTTGGATAGTCTTCCTTTAATTCGCAGAGGGCAGGTCTATTGGGCGACCCATTTTTTTCTAGACCAAAGGCATCTTTGTTTAAATCAGCGATAATTTTTACATCGACGCCGCGTTCTGCTGCTTCGCCAAGGGTTTTTAAAATCCTAAATTCAGAAAGATAAAAGATTCCAAGCTTTATTTCGTCGCCCTTTTTTGTTTCTTTTATATTTTTATAAATTTCATCAAAGATTTTTCCTTCACTTATAACTTTTAATTTGTAAGGAGAAGTTACTTCTTCTGCCTTAAAATTTTCTATAACATCAGGTAAATTGTCAAAAAATATAGATTCAGACTTAATCAAATCTTCCATGGCCTTGCCGCGAAAGACCAAGGCAACATTGGAGTGATAAGCAGAAGGGTCATGTGGGTTTGCAGAGGCAACTATGGCTTCCTTTTCTGAAATGACAACTTTTCTGTGGTTGCCCTTAAAGTTTGCCAGCTTTAAAATTGACCTCACATTAACTTTTTCTCCGTCCTTGTCAAAAAAGTTTTTTATCCAGCCACTACCGCTTGTTCCAAACCACTTGACATAGGCTCTGTAGCCTCCAGATAAAAGAGGGTTGGAGTCGCGCATTTTATTTAAGTCAGTGACTAGGACATCAATTCCATTTTCACGAAGCTTCTTTAAATTATTTTCTTCATAAGCACCGTAAAAATTATTTATAGGATCTGTTACAAATAAAATTGGCATGTCAGGATTTTCTTTTTTCTTTGCCACTAAAAGGTCCGTCATCTCTTCCACTTGATTTGGAAAGTCCATGGACTTGTCATACTCGTCATTGTAGAGGAAAAAATCAATCATGAGAAATGTTTCGGCATTTTTTATAGTTTCCATCTCGCGCTTAAAAATTTCCTGCTCATAAATTCTCTTGCCATCTTTAAGATAAGTTAAATCATATAAAAATTTACAGTCAGCATCTTTAAACTCGCTGGACACATTAGTGCCAGGGGGATTTTTTGTATTTAAGCTGTATAAAATTGGAATACAAATAAGCAATAAAATAAGTATCATAATTATCTTTTTCTTTTTCAAGGCGACCTCCTTTTTTCTCATTATACCAAAATTTAATAATAAACTTGCAAATAAAAATTTATAAAAAACAAATTGACAAGTGTTATAGACTGTTATATAGTGTTATATAACAAGGAGGCAAAATGAAAATTATTTTAATAAATGGATCTGCTGTTCCTCTTTACGAGCAGATAAAAAATGCAATTAAAGAAAATATTTTAAAAAATAAAGTTTCTGAAGGCCAACAGCTTCCTTCTGTGAGGACTCTTTCTAAAGATTTAAAGGTAAGCATCTTGACAGTTAAAAAAGCTTACGATGAGTTGGAGGAAGAGGGCTTTGTTGAATCGAGACAGGGACTTGGCACTTTTGTCGCAGCTAAAGACTCTGAAGTAAAAAGGGAAGAACTTCAAAAGAAATTAGAAGAGCATTTGCAAGAGGCAATAAATTTGTCTATCCAGCTAAATTTAGACAAAAAGACAGTTTTAGAATTATTTGAATTTTTTTACAATGAGGGAGTGGATTATGACAAATAAAATTGAAGTTAGAAATTTGAAAAAAACTTATGACAATTTTGTCCTTGGGGAAAATTCCTTTGATATAAAAAAGGGATTTATCACTGGATTTATTGGGAAAAATGGAATGGGAAAGACAACTACAATAAAATCACTCTTGTCTTTAATAAATTACGATGGAGAAATTTTTATCGACGGCGAAGATGCAAAAAACTTAAATTACCTTCAAGATGTTGGAGTAATTATGGATGAATCTTTTCTTGCCAAGGACTGGAAAATTTCCATGGTAAATGATGCAATGAAGTGTGGCTATGAAAATTGGGACCAAGAGAAATTTTTCACATACATCAAAAATTTTGGCATTGAAAAAAATAAAAAAGTTAGAGAATTATCTCGCGGAATGAAAATAAAGCTCATGTTTTCAATTGCGCTTTCTCACAAGGCAAATCTTTTAATTTTAGATGAGCCAACAAGTGGGCTTGACCCAAGTATGCGAGATGAACTCACAGATATGTTAAAGGAATTTGTGGAAGATGAAAATAACACAGTGCTTTTTTCAACACACATAACAGAAGATTTAGACAGAATTGCTGACTATATTATTTTTATCGACCATGGAAAGATTGTTGAGGACTCTAGTAAAGAAGACTTTTTGGAAAAATATTTTGTTTTAATGGGCGGAGCAGAAGATAGAGATCTTTTGAAAGACTTTGATCTTCTTGGCATAAAAACAAGTGACACTTCCTTTGAAGCCCTTGTAAAAAATATTGAGAGAGGAAAAATTCCAGAAGAATTAATTGTTGAAAAGCCAGACATAAATAAAATTTTAGTTTTATATGGGAGGAAAAAATGAAAGATATTAAAAAAATAATAAAGTTAGATTACATTTCAATAGTGCCCTATTTTACTTTAAAAAATTTAATTATAATGATTTTTTTATATTGCTTTTATTTTGTTGTGAGCAAAAACCCAGCCATAGCAATTTCAATGCCCCTAATATTTGCTATAATTTATTCATCTTATCCTTTTTTAGTTGGAGATGAAGCTGGATTAGATGCTTTATATAAAATTTTTGGAATAAAGAATAGAGATGTTGTATTTGGAAGATATATATTTGCAATAATTTTATTTTTATTTGCAGTAATAATTGGACTTATATTTACACTATTATCTTTATTTTTATCTAAAAATCTTGAAATGGGAAATATATTATTAATTTATACATCATATTTTCTTGTTTATATAATTATGATTTGCATTCAATATCCAATATTTTTTAAATATGGATACACAAAGGGGAGGACAATTTATCTAATACCAGTTATAATAATTGGAATTTTAGGATTTTTAGGAAGTTATTTTGACGAAACAAGTAAAAAAGTTTTGTCAGCAATAGAGAACAATAAAGTTACAAGTTTTGGAGTATTTTTATTAATTTTTATAATTATAATTTTTTCATCAATAAAGATTTCTGAAAAGAATTATAACAATAGAGATTTCTAAAAAAATAAGGTGTTGGAAAAATCCAGCACCTTGTTTTATATATAAATTTATTCGTCAAAGCCACCTGTGTAGAGCTTGTAATAAATTCCTCTCTGTTCTAGCAAATCTTTGTGGTCGCCTCTTTCTACGATTTCTCCATTTTGAAGAACTATTATTACATCGGAGTTCATAATTGTGGAGAGCCTATGGGCTATGACAAAAGTTGTCCTGCCCTTCATGATTTCGTCCATACCCTCTTGGACGATCTTTTCTGTACGGGAGTCAATAGATGATGTGGCCTCGTCTAGGATCATAACTGGCGGATTAAATATTTCTGCTCTTGCAATGGAAAGAAGTTGCATTTGTCCTTCGGAGAGCTCGCCGCCTGATCCAGTGATAAGAGTCTCGTAGCCATCTTCTAGGTTCTTTATAAAGTCATGAGCGTTAGTTCTCTTTGCAACGGCAATAGTTTTATCCATGTCCAGGTCATCTACAGAATAATTTATATTTTCTGCAATTGTGCCAGTAAAGAGATGGGTGTCTTGTAATACCATGCCAAGAGATGAACGTAGGTCAGCTTTTTTTATTCTCTTAATGTCAATGCCATCAAAGGTAATTTCGCCACTGTCAATGTCATAAAATCTGTTGATCAAATTTGTGATTGTAGTTTTTCCTGCACCAGTTGCACCAACAAAGGCAACTTTTTGTCCTGGTTTAGCGTAGAGATTTAGATTTTTCAAAACTTTATTTTTGCCATCATAGGAAAAAGAAACATCATTAAATCTTATATCGCCCAAAAGCTCTCTGTACTCATCTGTATTTAAGTCATGCCAAAAATATTTTTCTTCTCCATCAATCTCTCTAATAACTTTTTCCACATCGCCTGAATAATTTTCTGGCTCAACTTCTAAAAAGTCGAAAATTCTTCTTGCTCCTGCAAGGGCAAGGACAACAGAATTTATATTGCCACCGATTTGTCCCATGGGACCAGTTATAGTTCTTGATAGTTGCAAGAAAGAGGCAACTATACCAACAGTTATTCCATACTTTCCAGAAACAGCCATTAGTCCACCAACTAATGCAAATAAAATATATTGGAAGTTTCCAATTCCAAAAATCATTGGGAATAAAAATAGTCCCAATCTGTTTGCTATCATTGTGTTATTCATTAATTCATCGTTAATTACTCTAAAATCTTCTCGAGCTACATCTTCATGATTAAAAACTTTTACAACTTTTAAGCCGTCAGTCATCTCTTCGAGGTAGCCATTAGTTTTTGCAAGTGAATTTTGTTGATTCATAAAATAATGTGAAGACTTGCCTCCAATTACATTCATGACAAAAATCATAAGTCCCACTGTAAAAATTATTACAAGTGACAACAAAAAGGATTGCGAAAACATTGCAACGAGAACCATGATAATTGTCATCATAGAAGAGACAAAAGAAGGAAATGATTGCGCAATCATATCGCCCAGTGCCCTTACATCATTTGTGTAGTAGGACATAATATCGCCGTGACTTTTCTTATCGAAATAAGACACTGGAAGAGCTTGCATCTTTTTAAACATCTTTTTTCTCATGTCGCCAAGAGTATTTTCAGAGATATTTACCATTATTCTTGAGTACGCAAAAGATGAAAGAACTCCAAGCAACAAAAATATTCCCATTTTTATTAACAAAAAGAGCAAGTTTGAGAAGTCAGGCAGGTCCATTTTTAAGAGTGGAAGTACATAGTCATCAATTAAAAATCTCATAAATAGGGAAACAGAAATTGTGGCAAATGATGAAATTATTACCATTATAGAAACTGCAAGGAGTTTAAATTTGTGCCTTTTAAAAATAAATGAAAATAATTTTTTTGCAGCAGCTTTATTTTCTTTAGATGTAATCTTTGCCTTATTCTTTTGCATCAAAATCACCGTCACTTTCTTGAGTTTCATTAATTTCTTTATAGATTGGACTATTTGCAATTAGATCTTCATGAGTGCCAATTGATTCAATCTCGCCAGCATCCATTACAAGGGTGTAGTCAGTATTTTTCAGTGACTTTATCTTTTGTGAAATCAAAATTTTTGTCATGTCAGGTCTAAGTTTATTTAAAGATTCAATTATTTTTTCTTCAGTTTTGTTGTCAAGAGCAGAAGTTGAGTCATCCATGATTAAAATTTTTGGGTTTTTCAAAAGAGACCTAGCAATGGAAATTCTTTGCTTTTGACCACCAGAAAAGTTTGTGCCACCTCTTTGCACATCCATATCTAAATCTTTTTCTACATCAATAAAATCATCGCAAGATGCAATGTAAAGTGCCTCCTTTAAGTCATCATCACTTAAATTTTCATTTGCCCACTTTAAATTCTCGCGAAGAGTTCCAGTGAAGAGTTGATTTTTTTGTAGGACGACAGAAACCTCATCTCTTAAAGAAACTAAATCGTAATCTTTAACATTTTCTCCTGCCACATATACAGCTCCACTACCTGCATCAAAGAGCCTTGCTATTAAACTTATTAGGGTGGACTTGCCCGAACCAGTTGGTCCAATTATGCCAACATAATCGCCAGAATTTATTTTTAAATTTATATTCTTCAAAACTGCCTTGTCCAAATCTTTTGAATAAGAAAAGTAGACATGGTCAAAAACAATTTCGCCATTTTTTACATTTTTAACTGGATTTTCTGGGCTAACAATGCTTGGAGAAGTTTCTATTACTTCATTAATTCTTCTTATGGAATTTCTAGCAATAGTAATTTGTACAAGAATCATTGAAAGCATCATAAGAGAAATCTGAATTTGAATTGCATAAGTTACAAGCCCTGTAAGAGCACCTGTAGACATATTGCCAGCAACAATATAGTGACTTCCAAGCCAAGCAATTAAAATAGTCATGAGATAAGTTGAAAAGTTCATTAGAGGATTTGAAAACGCAAGAAGTTTTGATGCTTTGATGTAGTTATTTTGAAGTTCATCAGAAATATCGTTAAACTTTTTTATTTCCTTATCTTCTTTAACAAAGGACTTTACAACTCGAATTGCAGATAAATTTTCAGACACATCTGTATTTAATTTGTCAGTGATTTTAAAAACTTTTTCAAAAATTGGATAGGCTCCTTTTATTATTAGACCCATGCCAATACTAATAAGTGGAATTATAATAACAAAGGTTGGTGCAAGTTCCTTTGAAAGTTTAAAACTCATTATGAAACAAAAAATTAGAGTGAGAGGAGATCTTATTGCCATTCTTATAGTCATTTGGAATGCCATTTGTACCATTTGCACATCAGTAGTCATTCTCGTTATAAGAGTGCCTCTCTTAAACTTATCCATGTTTTCAAAGGAAAATTTTGTAATATTATCGAACATAGAATAACGCATATTTTTTGCAAGACCACTTGATGCCTTTGTTGCAAGATAGCCAGATATTATACCAGCAGAAATAGATATTGTCGCAAAAACTAACAAAATAATTCCGTACTTTACTATGCGTTCACTTGAATTTTTAAGTATGCCCTCGTCTATAATTTTTGTCATGTAGAAGGGAATTGCTGCATTCATTAAAACTTCTAACAAAACAAAAAAAGGCGAGAGCAGTGCGTGCTTTTTATACTCGCCTAAATTATCAAAAATAACTTTCAATATTTAACACTTCCTATTATTGATTTAATATATTATTTTTACCCAAAAAATATGACTTAAACAATTTATTCAAAATATTATAATACTTTATTTAAATGAATTGAAATTGATACTTCTTTGTACTAATATAATATTAAGAATGTTTTATTATTGATTAATGGAGGGAAAATATGACAGACAATAAAAAAGAAAAAGATTTAATTGAAAATTCAAAAACTCTTTCTGATGCAAAAAAGAAACAAATGAAAGCAAATATGGATCAACAAAAACAAATAAATTCAGAAAACAGACCAGATTCTGATGTTTATGCTAAAACTAGAGGAAAAGATCCAGAAACTGGAATTGAAATTCCAACTGAAAATTCTGTTGAAGAAGCAAAAGAATGGGTTGACAACGAAAACAGAATGTAAAATATGGCCTAGTGATAGGCCTTTTTTCATAAGAGGTGCAAATGGATAAAAAATTTTTAAATTGGCTACTTGGCATAAGGACTGATACATTAAATAGATACATGATTGCAATTACACATCTGGGGACAGGGGGCGCAATTTGGCTCTTCACTACATTTATACTCTTTTACCTTGGATTTAGAATTGAGAGCATTAACATTGCCCTTGCCTTAATTTTTAATGGCATAATATGCAATCTACTTTTAAAAAATATTTTAAAGAGAAAGAGACCTTCATGGATTTCAAAAGTTGAGCTTTTGATAAAAAATCCAACAGATTTTTCCTTTCCATCAGGTCACGCATCTTCATCCTTTGCGGCCGCTTTAACTATTTACTTTTACTTTAAGGGCATGGGAATATTTTTCCTAGTTGTTGCAATTTTAATTGCCATATCTAGAATTTATCACTTTGTCCATTATCCCAGTGATGTAATTATTGGTGCCATCCTTGGCATAATAATTGCCATAGTTACGAAAAATAATTACGATAAATTTATATTAGACTTTTTGCAAACAAATGCTGCCTTTTTATTTAGACCTCTTCCTAAGCTCTGAGAAAAAGTCAGTTATTAAATTTGCACATTCTCTTTCCAAGATACCAAACTCATAACTTATCTCGTGATTAGTTATGAGTTTTTCTATTTTTTGGTGAGAAATAACTGCACCAAACCTTTTGTTTCTGGCACCAAAATATAAATTTTTTATGCGAGAATTTAAAATTGCACCTACACACATAAGGCAAGGCTCGAGAGTTACATAGATATCACAGTCTTCCAAGTGATAAGAACTTAAAAATTTTGACGCCATATTTATAGCCATAATTTCTGCATGAGCAAGAGGAGAGTGAAGGGCTTCCTTTTTATTGTAGCCATAGCCAATTATTTTATCATTTTTTACGATTACACATCCAATAGGCACATCATCTGATAAAAGTGAGTGCTTTGCATAGTGGATTGCCTTTTTCATATACTTAATTTCCATAAAAATATTATAGCAAATAATAATTTTAAGTGAAGACTTGGACTTTTTACTTTGATAAAAGAATATAAGAAAAATAGTCACTGTGCTATAATATTATATGGTGATAATATGTCAGAAATTAATTTAGAGCTTGAAGTTTGTGGAGGATGCAACGAGAAAATCGGCGTAAAAGATTTGGCAGGCATACTAAGTGACTTAAAGCCCTACAAGAGAAAAGAAATTACTGTGGGTTTTGAGGGTAGAGACGATGCCTGTGTATATAAAATAAATGAAGATATCTCCCTTGTAGAGAGCTTGGACTTTTTTTCTACTATGGTAAAAAATCCCTATGACTTTGGAAGAATTGCAGCCACTAATGCAATTTCAGATATATATGCCATGGGAGCAGAGCCAAAGTTTGCATTAAATATAGTTTGCTTCCCTGAAGGAGAAAACCTTGAAATATTAAAGGAAATTTTAAGAGGAGCAGAAGATATTTGTAGAGAAGCAGAAGTTTCTGTGACAGGTGGACATTCAATCCATGACAGAAAAATAAAATTTGGTCAATGCGTAACGGGCATTGTTAAAAACAATGAAATCTGGAAGAATAGTGGGGCAGAAGTGGGCGACTATTTTATTCTGACAAAGCCTCTTGGAGTTAGTCTTGTTATGAGTGCCTATTCAGTGGGCATGACCTCAGAAGAAAATTACATAGAAGCAATAAAAAATATGACTACATTAAACAAGTATGCAGCAGAAATTTTAAAGAAACACAAAGTTTCTTCTGTCACTGATGTGACGGGTTTTGGTCTACTTGGTCATCTTGATGAGTGCACTGATGAGTCTGTAGAAATTTTTGCTGACCAAATAAATTTTTTGTCTGGAAGTTATGAAGCTGCCAGTGAATTTTTATTTACAGCAGGGGGACAGAGAAATAGAAGGGCACTAGAAGATAAGGTTGAGTTTACTTTTAAAGACTTTTCCCTAGAGGAAGTTCTCTTTGATCCACAGACATCGGGTGGACTTCTCTTTGCTGCAAAAAAAGATGAGTCAGAAAAAATTTTAGATGAGATGAAAGAAAGTGGAATTCCCGCTTTTTATGTTGGTCGCGTAATACCAAGAGAAAATAAAAAATTTAAGGTGATATAAATGGAAATTGATGCGAGAGGATATGCTTGTCCAAGGCCAGTAATTATGACTAAGAGGGCAATTAGTGAAAACAATTTAGAAGAAGTTTTAGTAAGAGTCGATAATGAAGTTGCAACTGAAAACCTAAAAAAGATGGCAGACCAATTGGGTTATGAAACTAGCATAGTTGAAATTTCAAAGACTGACTACGAAGTCCACCTAAAAAAATCTGAATATGGAAAAAAATCTGAAGATGTAAGTGATGAATATGTAGTTATCTTTTCATCAGACAAACTTGGCGTAGGCGAAGAAGAATTTTCAAAAAAATTAATGGAATCCTTCACTTATGCTTTGTCAGAAGAGGACAGCCATCCTAAATACATTTTGTGCTACAATCATGGAGTTCATTTAACAACAATAAATGAAAAAACCATCGAAGACTTTAAAAAATTAGAAGAAAAGGGAACAGAAATTTTATCCTGTGGACTTTGCCTTGAAAATTATAAATTAAAGGACAAACTTAAAATTGGAGAAATAACAAATATGTATAGAATTTGTGAAATTATGACCAAGTATAGAGTTGTAAAACCATGCTAGAATATTTTCTTTTGACCTTTGATTCTTCTAACAAAGCAATTAAGGCAGAGAGAGTTATTCGAAAAAACAAATTATCCGCAAGAGTAATTCCAGTACCTGAAGAGCTTTCCAAGGGCTGTGGATTTTCTGTTAAGCTAGAAGGCGATTTAGACTTGGCAAAAAGCTTGCTTCTTGAGAAAAATATATATCCCAAGGGTATTTATAAATTTATAGAAGATAATTCTTGCAGAAAAATTGTAAAGATTGGAGAAAAATGATTTACCTAGATAATTCATCCACTACACTTATAAAGCCAGAAGTAGTTTCAAAAACTTTATATGATGCTATAGCCAGCAGGAAATTTTCCAATCCATCACGTGGATTTTATGATGAGGCTATAAATTCTAGCCAAGCAGTTTATGACGTTCGCAATATTCTTGCAGATTTTTTTGGTCTTGAAGACCCGCTTAATATTGCCTTTACAGCAAATATAACAACGTCTTTAAATCTAGTTTTGTCTTCTCTATTTAAAAAGGGCGACCACATTATTACAAGCCTTACAGAGCACAACTCTGTCCTAAGACCTCTCTATCAACTAGAAAATAGAGGTGTCGAGCTTTCTTTTATAGATATTGATGAAAATTACAATTTAAAATTAGAGGAACTGGAGAAAGACTTAAAGAAAAATACAAGGGCAATAGTTATAACAGCAGAGTCCAATGTAAGTGGAGCAGTGACAGATTTAGATTATATCTATGACTTTGCAATAGAACATGATCTTTTATTAATTGTTGATGGAGCACAAGCTGCAGGAACTGTTAAAATAAAATTTAATGAGAGAAAATATCCAAGGCTAATTTTTTGCTTAACAGGTCACAAGGCTCTCTTTGGACCAAGTGGCACTGGTGCAATAATAGATTTATCTGGCGAAAAATTTAAAAATGTCTTTACTGGTGGCAGCGGAGTAAATTCTTTTGACAGATTTAACCCTGTTGAGATGCCTGATGTTTTTGAATATGGTACAATTAATTTTCACTCAATTATTGCACTAGGTGCAGGGGTAAAATTTATTGATGAGATAGGAATTGATAAAGTTTCCGAAAAAATTCATGCCCTAAGAAGAAAATTATTTTATGGGATAAAAGAAATTCCAGGAATAAAATTATATTGCAATGAAAAAGATTCAAGCATAGTTTCCTTTAACTACAAGGACTATGTTTCGTCAGAAATCTCAGAAAAATTATATAAGATGAGTAAAATTGCCTCAAGGGGAGGAATACACTGTGCACCACTTTTCCACGAGAGAGTGGGGACAAGTAATAGGGGCATTGTGAGATTATCTCTTTCCTACTTTAATAACGAGGATGAAATAAATAAAACAATAGAAACTATAAAGATGCTGTAGACTAGAGGAGGGACAAATGTCTTTTAAAATAATATCCGATTCTTCATGTGATTTAGATAAAGAAACAATAAAAGAACTTGATATAGAAGTTTTAAAAATAAAAAGTACAGACCAAGATGGAGAAGATTTGCCAGATGAAATGACTAACAAAGAAATTTACAAAGAGATGAGAGAAGGCAAGTTTTTCAAAACAAGTCAAATAACTTATTATGAGTACTTGCAAAAATTTGAAGATTTGGCAAGTAAAGGAACCAATTTTATTTGCATCACACTTTCATCAGGACTTAGTGGAACTTTTCAAAATGCCTATATGGCAAAAAAGGAAATTGAAGAAAAATACGATGTAAAAATAGAAGTAATTGACTCTCTTGCAGCTTCAGTTGGATTTGGTCAAATAACATATTTTGCAGGTCTCGCAGCAAAAAATGGAGCAAGCTATGAAGAAGTTACGAAACTGATAAAATTTCTAGTTAAAAATACCAAGCATATCTTTACAGTTTTTGACCTAAAATATCTCTATGAAGGGGGAAGAGTCTCTAGGACCAAGGCAAGAATATCAAGCGTCCTAAACATTTTGCCAATTCTTGAAGTTGATGAAGAGGGAAAACTTTTTGTGTCAGAAGTTGTTCGTGGGAAAAATAAATCCTATAAGAGAATGATGGAAATTATTTCTGAAAAGTCTATATCAGATGGAAGTGACAGAGTCTTTCCAGTTTATGCAGATGACAAAGAAATTTTAAAGCCATTGATTTCTAAATTGGAAGAGGAAGGCTACCACAAATTTTTGCCGCTTGAAATAGGACAAACAATAGCAGCTCATGTAGGACCAGATATTTGTGGATTGGGATACCTCACAGAAAATATTCCTGAGGAATTTAAAAAATATTTGGACTAAAAATAATAGAAAATAAACTTAAAAGATGGAAAAAGAGGAAGTCAAAATAAAAGTGACTTCCTTTTTTAAATTCTTTGCAATTTAGGTTTTTTTGTCATTTTCTTTAAAGAGTATAGGGCTATTATAAATACTATTATTTCAGATATAAAGGCTCCCAAGAACAGATAACTTGCGCCAAAAAGTTTTACACATAGGTAAATGGAAAGAAAGAGGGCAATTGAACCTCTCATTATATTAATGACGATTGAATATTTTGGGTTTCCGATAGCTGAAGAAAATGACGCTATAAATAAGTTATGGCCTGCCAAGAAGAACATCAAGGCATAAAGTCTAAGTGGTCTAATGGAAGATGAAATCATAGTTTTATTTTCCAAGAACATATTAAATAATTTTTCTGCACCGAAATAAGAAATTGTATACATTATTATTGAAATTATAGAGATAAAGATAAAACTCATTTTTATTATTTTTAGACTCTTATCTCTCTCTTCTGAGCCATGATAGTAGGATAGAAGAGGGAGTGTGCCGTGGCAAACTCCTTGGAAGGTTGAGTTTGCAAAGACAGACAAGTAATTTATAACTGCATAGGCAGACAAAAATTCTGGTGAGATATATTTTATTATGAATAAATTATAGATAAAGACAAAAGTTGCTGTGTTAAGTTCAGATATAAATTCGCCAAAGCCATAGGCTATAGTTGTCTTTAAATAAGATAAAATTTCTTTTACAGTCATTTTAATTTTCACAAAGCGAAGGTAGCCCTTGGCAGCTCTAAAGTGAAGGAAAAAAATGACGCAAGATAAAAATTGTGCAATGCCTGTTGCAAGGGCAGCTCCTCTAACTCCCATGTGAAATTTGTCGATTAAAATATAATCCAAGATAATATTTGTTAGGCAAGCAGAGACTGCACCTATTATTGCAGTTCTAGGAAAGCCATCTACCTTTACCAAAACTTCAAAGGCATAGGAAATTATATAAAAAGGCGAGAAAAATACAATTACAGATAAATATTGGTGAGACAGTGGAAATAAAGTTGAATTTGCTCCCAAGAATAAAATTATTTTATCCATAAAAATTAGTGCAAGGGCGGCAAGAATAGCAGTAAAGGCAAGTATAAATATGATTATAAAAGTAAAAACTTTATTTGCCTCGTCTTTATTTCCCTTGCCAAGCTCTATTCCAATAATGGTTTGAGAACCGACTCCAGTTATTATGGCAATGGCAAAGAGAAAGTTTACATAGGGAATAACTATTGTAACAGCTGATAATTCTAATTCGCCAGCAAAGTTTGCTACAAAAAAGCCGTCTACAATTGTGTAAATTGAGAAGACCCACATAGCAATTATTGATGGTATAACAAATTTAAAAAATTGTCTCTTTAAGTTCATATAACACCTCTAGTCAATAAATTATATATCAGCCATATTTTTTAGTCAAGAAAGGCAACATAGAACTTTATGTATTATCAATTTGCAGTTCTATTTGATATAATGAAAATATAAAACTTTGGGAGGAAGATTATGAAACCAATTATAGGAATTTCTATTAACTCACTTAGAGATATTTCTCAAAATGATGTTGGACAAATTGGAGTTGAAGGTCAAGAGTGGCAACTTGTTGCAGCAGATTATATTAGGGCAGTTGAAAGAAATGGCGGCGTGCCAATCTTAATACCAAATATAAAAAGTATGGAAGATATGAGTCTTGTATTGGATAAAGTTGACGGACTTTTATTATCCGGTGGTCACGATGTAAATCCAAGAACTTATAATGAAAGAAATAGCGGAAAAGCCGGGAACTTTGACAATATAAGAGACCACCAAGAAATTTTTATGACACAATATGCCCTTGAAAAGGACATACCTATACTTGGAATTTGCAGAGGTCTTCAAGTTTTAAATATTACACTTGGAGGAACAATTCATCAAGACTTGCCTTCAGCAGGTTTTCCTGCACACTCTATGAGTAACTCACTTAGAAATGAGCCGTCACATTCATTAAATATTGTAAAGGACTCTCCACTTTATGAAATATTTAAGAGAGATGAAATTTGGACAAACTCCTACCACCACCAAGGCATAAACGAACTTGGAAAAGGTCTAAAAAAAGCGGCACTTTCAGAAGAAGGATTAATTGAGGCAGTTTACCTTGAGGACAAAAAATTTGCTCTAGCGGTACAGTGGCATCCAGAGATGATGTATGATGACGATGAAATGAATTTAATCTTTAAAAAATTCATCGAGGCTTGCAAATAAAAATAAAAAAATTCACAGGAAGACAAAAATACCCTTGCTAGATTTTTAGCAAGGGATTTTTCATAAAAAATTTTATTCGAAATAATCAATTATGCCTTTTACAGCAATGCCAGTGTCCTTGTGATAAATTATACCTTCACAATAAGACCAGTTTTCTTTTCCAAAATTATTTTTTGCCTCTTCGTAATCCTTTTTCTTTGCAATTTCAACTGTGCCATCAATGTGTCTTGGTCCATTTTCAATGTAGACTACATCTTTTTCGTAGCCAGGAATTTCTTCTAGCTTGTGAGTAAAGTCCTTTAAGCCCTTTTCTTTTGCGACATAAAATAAATCTTCCATTAAGCTGTCATAAATTTCCTTATTTATATTGGCAAGCAGCAAGTTATCAAAGGTCATCTTATCACCACGAGCCATTTTTTCAATAGAAGGACCATTCTTTGATCCATCTTCTGCCTCTATTTTTTTATCAAAGACAAAATTTTTATCTTCATCTAAAATATATTGAAATTCCATGGGAATAAGATAGCCTGAATCTTGATTAAAGATTCCATCTTTGTAAGAATAATTTGCATTATTAACAGATGCTAGAAAAATTAATTTGCCATCTTCAAAAAAGTCCTTTACTAAATTTGGATAATAAGTTCTGTACTCTCCAGGATTATTCATTGTTTCAACTTGGCGCATTTTATTTGAAAGCAGTAAAGTTAAAGCCTTTTTTCTTAAAGAATTATTTGACTCAATTAATTTTGAATTTTTATCATTAATTTCTTCATTTTCAAAAACCTTATCCTTATATACAGCTGCAAGTTTTATTTCTCTACCATCAGATGAAATTATGACATCGCCAGACTTATTTTCTTTCTTTTCAATTTCCTTATCAGTAAAGTTTGCGCCCTTAAAAATTCTTTCATAGTCATCTAAATTTAAGTCGCCAAGGATTTCTGCGAGAGGAAATTTTTCACTGGACTCTCCAAGATTTTCTCTAGCAATAAAAAGTTTTATATCTGCTTCGTTTGCTTTTTCCTTTTCTTCAACTTTATTTTTTTCAGCAACTTCTTGATTAGAATTTTTATTTTTGCCACAAGCTGTTAAAAGTAAAATTGCAAGAAGAGAAATTATAATAATTTTAAAATTTTTCATATTATCCCCCTTTTGCCTTATAATATAATAAAGTAAAGGAAGTTACAAGCATAAAGAGATTATTAATACATTAAGTTATGGTATAATAATTGTAATTTTAAATAAGGGGGATGCTATGAGAGCTGTAATAACTGTTATTGGTAGTGACAAAATCGGTATTGTATATGAAGTAGTAAAGAAGATGGTGGAGTTTGATCTAAATATTGTTGATATTACTCAAACAATTTTAGATGGCTATTTTACAATGATTGTAATGGTTGATTTAACGAAGATGAACGTTGAGTTCCAAGAAGTTGTAGATGCCTACGAAAAGCTTGGCGAAGAACTAGACCTTTCTATTAGAGTTCAACACACAGGTATCTTTGACAAGATGCACCAAATTTAAGGAGCTACTATGGATAAAAAAAGAATTTTAGAGACAGTTAGGATGCTTGACCAAGAGAACTTAGACATTAGGACTGTAACTCTTGGCATATCACTTTTAGACTGTATAGATAAAGATGCAGATATAGCTTGCGAAAAAATTTACAATAAAATTATTAAATATGGAAAAAATTTAGTTGAGTATGCAAATGAAATAGGCAAAAAATATGGAGTAGAAATTGTAAACAAGAGAGTTTCTGTTACACCTATTGCACTTATTGCTGGAGCAACTGAGGAAAAAGACTACACTAAATTTGCCAAGGCTCTTGACAAGGCTGCTAAGGAAATTGGTGTTGACTTCATAGGTGGTTTTTCTGCCCTAGTTCATGGAGAAATGACTCCAGCTGATGAAATTTTAATAAATTCAATTCCTAGAGCACTTGCTGAGACAGAAAAAGTTTGTTCATCAGTAAATGTTGGAACAACAAAAAAAGGTCTAAACATGGACGCAGTTAAGCTAATGGGAGAAAAAATTCTTGAGACTGCAAAAAACACTAAGGATGCAGACTCCATTGGTTGTGCAAAACTCGTTGTCTTTGCAAATGCAGTGGAAGATAATCCCTTTATGGCAGGAGCTTTTCACGGAGTTGGCATGGGGGATGTAGTCCTTCACGTTGGAGTTTCTGGTCCAGGTGTAGTTAAGTATGCCCTAGAAAAAGTTAAGGGAGAAAGCTTTGATGTAGTTTCAGAAACTATTAAAAAGACAGCCTTTAAAATAACAAGACTTGGAGAATTAATCGGTACAGAGGTTGCAAATAGAGTGGGAGTTCCCTTTGGCACAATTGATTTATCTCTTGCCCCAACACCAGCTATTGGCGACTCAGTTGCAAGAATTTTAGAAGAAATTGGAGTAGAATTTGCTGGTGGACATGGAACTACTGCTGCCCTTGCCATGTTAAATGACGCTGTGAAAAAGGGTGGTATCATGGCATCTGATCATGTTGGCGGACTTTCTGGTGCCTTCATACCTGTAAGTGAAGACGAAGGCATGATAGCAGCGGCAAGAGATGGTCACATTGGACTAGATAAGCTTGAAGCAATGACTTGTGTATGCTCAGTTGGTCTCGATATGATAGCAATTCCAGGAGACACGAAAGCATCAACACTTGCAGCTATAATTGCAGACGAAGCAATGATTGGTATTATAAATCAAAAGACTACTGCCGTTAGACTTATACCAGTAATAGGAAAGGGCCTTGGCGAAGAGGCAACCTTTGGTGGACTACTTGGCTCAGCCCCAATAATTCCAGTTCACAGAGGAAATTGTGACAGATTTGCAGATCGTGGAGGCTTTATACCTGCACCTGTTCACAGCTTTAAAAACTAAAAAATAAAAATTTAAAGAAAGAGGTCTTTTATGAATGACAATTTAAAGGGCATTGAAAAATTAAAAAAAGTTGAAAGACTAGACTATATGCTAGACTTTGGACGGGCAACAATAAAAACTGAGTCCGACATGATTGCAATGATGGCAAATATTTCTTCCATAATTTTTAATGTAGTTGAAGATCTTAATTGGGCAGGCTTTTATCTTGTAAGAGGAGAGGAACTTGTCCTTGGACCCTTCCAAGGACTTCCTGCTTGCACAAGACTAAGTGAAGAGGGCGTCTGCGTATCTGCTTGGAAAAATAAAAAGATTATGAGGATAGAAAATGTTCATGACTTTAAAGGGCATGTCGCCTGTGACAGTGCTTCAAATTCGGAACTCGTATTGCCAATTATAGTAGAGGCTGAAGTTGTTGCAGTTTTGGATTTAGATTCGCCTAGTATAGGTCGCTTTACAGAGCTTGAAGAAGAAAAATTTAAAGAACTTGTAAAGGCTATGGAAGATGAATTAAATAAATAAGAAAATTAGAGGTAGAGAAATTTACCTCTTATTTTTTGCAGTTATTACTCATGAAATGTAGATTTTATAAATTTAGAATGGAGATAAGAAATGAAATACTTGACAATATCAAACATTATTTTATTTGTTGGAATTTTTATATTTGCAAGTTTTATCCTGGAAAAAGATAGTAAAAAGAAAAAATTTTTGGGTATCATCTTAATTTTTTTGGGCTGCGTCTTAAAATTTTTGAATTTTTAGATTTTAAAATAAAACAATCACAGGGAGCTTGCACAAGGAGGCAAGATGAAAGACAAAATAATTGTAAAAAATATTGAAAAAAACTTTAAGGGCAAAAAACTCTTTTGTAATTTTTCTTTTTGTGTGGAAAAAAATACTGTCCATGCCCTTGTTGGACCAAACGGGTCAGGAAAGACAAGTCTACTGAGGATCCTAACAGGAATCTATAAGTGCCAAGGTCATGTCGAAGTCAAGGGGTCCTATGCCACCCTACTTGAAAATGACTACCTCTATGAGGACAAGACTGGCATGGAAAATATTAATATATATTCCCTTTATTTTGGTTCAGATAAAGAAAATTACATAAAATATTCCGACATACTTGGCATTACAGATGATTTAGGTAGAAAGGTTGCAACTTACTCTAAGGGTATGAAGAGGAAGTTATCCCTTCTCATAATTATTTTAATGAATAGAGACATTATTTTTTTAGACGAAGTAACTTCTGGTGTGGACCCTCTATCTCGAGTTGAAATAAGAAAAATAATTGCCATGCTAAAAGACCAAGGGAAGACAATTATCATAACTTCCCATGATTTATCTGAGATAGAAAAAATTGCCGATATGGTAACAATGATTAAGGATGGAAAAATTTTATTCACAAAAAAAATTTCAGAACTTGGAGAAAATCTTGAGAATTTATTTATTGATGAGGGATCAAGATGAAAGATAAAAATATAAATAAGGCGACGAGATACATAATCTTTAGGGACAGAGAAGTGATTATAAATACAGTTTTATTTTCTCTACTTGCACTTGCATACCTCTTTGCCCTCTATAATTTTCTTTTTAGGGCAAGGGGAGATGGTTTTATCATCTTATTGGCCTACGCCTTTATACTTGGCTTTGGAATAATTGGATCTAACACTATTCTTGTAAATTTAAGTCTCAGGGATAAGCTAAGTGGAAGGTTGGAGTTTTTATTGGGGACTGGACTTGATGTAAGAGAGCTAATAAGGACATATTCAATAGAAAACTGGAGGCTTTCATCTTTTCCTTCATTCATAATTTTTTTTGGAACTTATGTGATTTGTAACTTGGGCAAATCCTTTATCGCAATTTACCTAACATGCCTCATACTTCATTATTTTTTGATTTTGACCCTTAACATAAGGGCAATGTATAGGAAGAATTTTAAGTTTTTCAAAAATATAGTTTTCTTTACTACAAGTCTTATGATTTATCTATTGGGAGATTTTTCTGGAAAGATTTTAAATTTTTTGGAGAAAATAAATTTAGATGTAAGTATTTCTATAATCATTATAAATATCCTTGCAACAATTTTTTTGGCTCTTTATTCTTTATATGAGCTTAGGAGAATGGACAATGAAAGTGTTATGGAGGTGAAATCAGAATGGTCTTAAAATTAATTGGTCTTGATCTAAAGAAAATCATGGACAGGAATGCCCTATTAATGGCTTTCTTTGGACTCATTTTTACCTTTCTATCAAGCATATCTTTTGAAAAAAACACAAGTCTATCAAGGCTCATGGGCCTAGAAGGTTTAGCCCTCATCTTTTTAATTTTTGCTTTAGAGTTTTCCAAGGGGACCCTACAAGAAGACAAGGCAAGAAAGAAAATTGAGTTTGTCCTTTCCAATGGAGTTGAAATAAGATTCCTACTCTTAAAGTATTTTGGGACCTTATTTTTTTTAAGCCTCATTACGCTTTTGCCTTCCCTAATATTTTTTTCCTTCAAGACAAGGATTGAGGTCCTTGAAATTTTAAACTTCCTAGTAACAGCTGGCCTTTACACAAGTTTTTTAATTTTAAAAATTTTAAATACAGAAAACATGAACAAGATGGCTGGTATCCAAAAGAAGATATTTCTTCTTGGAGGCCTTGTATTAATAGTATCAACTAATATTTATATTTTCACTTCTGTGATAAAATTGTACTTGATAAGCAAGTTTTTAATTTTAATTTTTGCAAATATTTTTGTGGCAATAAGGACAAACAAGGAAAGGATTGCGGTGACCTACTTTTGATGGGGAAGAGAATTTTAAAAATAATAATTTCACACGCCGCCTTGATTTTTTATTGGTGCTGCCTCTATAAAGTTGGCGAAATTACAAAAAAAGATCCAATAATAAACCTAACTTCCGCAGCATTGATCCTAATTATCTATGGCTTTATTTACACAGAAATTACTAAGGAAGAGGATAAAAAAACTGACGGACTTTATATTTATGCCTCACTCTTATTTTTTGCCCTAGCCTTAAATAAAAATTTTAATTTTTTAATGTGCTTTGCCATAGGACTATTGACTTCAATTTTTTATATTGTGAAAAATTTGCGAAGAGAGAAGATTTTTTACATTAATATTCTTCCTGTCTCAAAAAAGATGACACAGGTATTTACTGGAATTTTCATTTCTATGATTATGATTTTAACCTATCTCTTGGATTTGGATTCCTTTGTCATAAATATTTTTAATCAATTAATATTTTTTGCCTGCTGCCTTTTCTTTTTCCTATTCTTAAAGGATAGGGAAGATGTCTATGACAAGACCTTTAAATTATTTTATATGTCTCAGTACTTGGCAAATGAAAGGGAAAATTTTGCAAGGCTTATCCATGACGAGGTCCTACAAGATATTTTTGCTGCCAAAAATTATTTGAGCCTAAAAGAGCCCAAGATTCACGAGGCAAGTGACCTGCTTACAAAATTAAATGAAAGACTTAGGAAAATTATGAAGTTTTATCAGACAAGTCTCTTTGAAGACTTTGGCATGGAAGAAAATATTCATGGAATATTTCAAAATGTGGCTAGCCTTTATCCTGACAAGACTACAAAAATTGACAAGAAAATTTCAAGTGCCTTAGAAAATTTAAGGGGCGAGGAAGTAAAACTAATTGCCCTAATTACCAAGGAGCTTGTCAACAACATCTACAAGCATTCAGAGGCGACCTATATTTTTTACAGACTCTATGAAGATAGAGGCTTTATAATTATGGAAGTGGAAAGCGACGGCATGGCTGAAGAGGACTTTAAAAATATAGAGGATTCAAAGAGGGGGGTTCTACTTTTGAAGATGCTAATTTCCTCTAATGAAGGCGAAATTTCCTACGAGGACAGGAGAAGGACCCTTTACACAAAAATAAGATTGAGAAGGTGTAGAGATGAAAATTCTTTTATTAGATGACCACAAAATTTTTGGCGAGAGCTTAAGGCTCCTCTTGGAAGAGAGGGAAATCTCATGCTTTTATACAAATGAAATTGAAAAATTTTATGCTGAAATGAAAAAGGACTATGACATTTTTCTTGTGGACATAAATTTAAAGAGAGATGAGACGGGCTTTGACATCTTGGATAAAATTTAAGACTTTGACAAAAATAAAAAAGTTGTAATTTTGACTTCCTACGACATGATTAACTACAAAAGAAAAGCAGAGGAAAAGGGCGCCAGAGACTTTATAAATAAGTCTGTAGAAGTGGATGAATTAATTGAAAGGCTAGAAAGAGTCTATAGAGATGAAAAAGTTTTATCTAAAGATCAATGCCCTGACCTTTTGGAAGCTCTCACAAAAAGAGAGGAAGAAATTTTGACTGAACTTGTAAAGGGACTTAATAAAAAAGAAATTGCAGATAAACTTTTCATAAGCGAAAGGACTCTCTACAATCACATAGCAAATATTTACGCAAAGCTTGGGGCGAAAAACCTTGTTGAGGCTTATAACACAGCCATGGAGCTTGGCTACATCAAACCCATAATGTAAAAAACTAGGTCCACATGAACCTAGTTTTCTTTTTTAGAGTTCTTCTGAAATTATTTTATATAAGGCGTCAGAGGTCTTTCTTTTTTTCTCGCGAAGGTCATCATTTTTTGCGTAGCCTATTGCTATGACAAGTCTAATTCTACTTTTTGTCTTTAAAAATTTTTGTAATTTTTCCTCATCAAACCAACCCATTATACAAGTTGATAGACCAAGGCTTGTGGCTTCTGCTGTGAAGTAGGCAGCAGATATGCCTATGTCAATGGACTTGTAATCTTGATTTTTTACACTTGAGCCAATCTTTGCAGATAGGTTGTAATTTTCTTCTGTGACAATTGCAAAGGCAGATATATCTTTAGCAAAGGAGTTCATCTTGCCAAGTTGAAAGTATTTTGAAATATTTTTTGCATCGTCGCCATGGACAATGTAGTAGTAATAGGGTTGTGCATTGCAGGCTGATGGCGCAAGTTTCATCGTTTCAAGGCAAGCCTCAATTTTTTCTATTTCAACTTCTCTATCGGCATCATAATCTCTACATGATTCTCTTACTTTTGCTAATTCTTTAAAATCTTTAAATTCCATATTATCCCTCTAAAAATTCATCTAAGTTTCCGTCGAAAAAGTAAAACTCATCACCACGCATAAGTGCAGGCACTCCAACGTGATTTTTTTCTACAATTTCGTCAAAGCTTTCGGAGAAGTCTCTCTCCTTTAAAAATCTCTTCAAGTTTGCCATTGATTCTGTTATGTCAACAATTTCGCAGTCCAAGTTTTTCTCTTTTACTTCTGCAATTGCTGGTGGACAGTCGGGGCAAAGGCTTGAAACAAATAGTGTTAGCATTTTATTTTCCTCCAAAAATTTCTCCAGTGCCTTATAAAAGTTTTCATCGGCAACATTATCTCTCTTCGCAATATTAAAATAAATTTGTCTATCACGCATTTTTCTTTTAAAGTGACGGCTCTCTAGCATTTCCATTATATTGTCATCATCTATGAAGTTACCCTGAAAATCCATGACCCTCGCCTTTTTTGAAAGACCAAGGGAAGATAGACCCTTGTCATTTGTAATGATGAGGTCATCCTTTTTTGCACAATTGGCTATATAAAGATCAGCAGACTCCTTTGATATATCTACATTAATAATTTCTCCATAAATAGATGTGAACTCTTGTGTGTAATTTTTTACTATAATAAGTTTTGTACTATATTTTTGACAGAGCCTTTCTGTTATCTCACGGACTGGTGCACCGTCTGCGTCTAATAATATTTTCATATTTATATTTTACCCAAAGCAAATTAACAATATCATATAAGTAAAAAGTATTGAAAATTTAGTTTTTTTATATATAGACTTAGTTTAGGAGGTTAATATGAAATATATTTACAGAATATTTGTATTCCTTACAGTTGTATTTCTTCTTGGTGCACTAGGGCTTACATTTATGTTTATGCCAAGGGGAAAAAAATTAGATGATAATAAAAAAATTATAAATAAAGCAGAAGTCAGAGAGCCAGAAAAAATTACTGTCTTTAATGATGACGAAGATATTGTAAATATTTTATTGATTGGAATTGATTCAAGTGAAGTAACTTATGAAAAGGATGCTGATTCAAAAAGAGCAGACACAATTATGCTCCTATCTATTGATCCAAAGTACGATAGAGTGAGACTTTTATCTGTTCCAAGAGATACATACTACAAGTTAAAGGGCTATGACAATTATAGAATGAATGCAGCTTATTCTCGTGGTGGCATTGATCTTCAAGTTTCAAGTGTGGAAGACTTTATGGGAGTAAAAATTGACCATTACGTTACAGTTAATTATGAAGCAGTAAAGGAGCTTGTAGATGCAATTGGCGGAGTGGAAGTTTACACTCCAGCCTACAAGTACACAGATCCATCAACTATACCGCCTCTTGAAATTAATTTTGAAGAGGGACTTCACCTATTAGATGGAGAAGATGCAGTTAAATATCTTAGAATTAGAAAAATTTACAAGGACCAAGACCTTGATAGGATTAAAGCTCAACAAGATTTTATCATGAAGATTTTTGACAAGATGAAGTCTCCTAAGATGCTTTTAAAACTTCCAAAACTTGTTTCTATTGCCAATAAACATGTTGAGACAGACATGAATTACGGTCAGCTTTCTTATCTAGCCTATTATGGAGTAACTCTTGACAAGGAAAATATTGGCATGAAAACTGTGGCTGGGACAACTAAAAAGGGTTCGCCCCTATATTTTGTCAAGAAAGAAGATGCAAGATACGAGGCACATGAACTCCTAAGACTCAGAGAAAATGAGTCTGAAGCAAGTGAGGAAGAATTAAATTATACTGAAGAAGAGTTGCAAAATATGACAGAAGAAGAAAGAGCAGCTATTGAGCAAAAAATTAGAGATAAAAAACTTAGAGAAAAGTTAAAAGAAGAAGCTGTTAAAGAAGAAAATTCTACTTCTGTTTCTAATTCTAATTCTAATGAAAATGAAGTTAAAAATGGAAAAGTAAATAGTGAAGATTAAGTTTATAAAGAAAGACCATCAAAGTGCATGATGGTCTTTTCTAATATCAATTTTATTCAGCCAACAGCTTTATAATATTTTTTACAACTTCCTTAGACTTTTGCATTTGGTCAAGGCTTACCAATTCATAGCGACCATGATAATTGTAGCCGCCTGTGAATATATTTGGAGTAGGAAGCCCCATAAAGGATAATTTTGAGCCGTCAGTTCCACCTCTTACTGGGCCAATTTTTGGAGTGACACTAGATTTTTCAAAAGCTTCTTTTGCAAGGTCAATTATTTCCATGCGATTCTCTAAGACTTCTCTCATGTTGTAATATTGGTCTTTGATTTCAAGTTTAACTCGGTTGTCGTATTTTTTATTCAAGAAATTTGCAACTTCTTCAAATAATTTTTTCATATCTTCAAACTTTTCTCGGCAGTGATTTCTTATGATGTAGGACATTTTCGTGAACTCAACGGATCCTTCCATGTTAAGAAGAAGTGAGAATCCCTCGTAACCTTCTGTATATTCAGGTCTTTCATTTACTGGCAGCATTGAATTAAATTCCATGGCAATTAGCTGTGAGTTTACCATTGTGTCCTTGGCAGAACCTGGGTGGACATTTTTGCCTTGAATTTTGATTTTAGCTGAAGCTGCGTTAAAGGTTTCATATTCAAGCTCGCCAAGAGGACCTCCATCAACTGTAAAAGCGAAGTCAGCACCAAATTTTTTCACATCAAACTTGTCTGCGCCCCTGCCGATTTCTTCGTCAGGTGTAAAGGCAATTTTTATGTCGCCATATTTTGCATCTTTATCTTTTAAAATTTCTTCTACAGCAGAAATAATTATAGCAATGCCTGCCTTATCATCTGCACCAAGAAGTGTAGTTCCGTCAGTAGTTATAATAGTCTCGCCCTTTAAATCTTTTAAAAAAGGAAAATCGGATACACTTGTAGTGAAGTCATCATTTAATTTTATGTCACAGCCATCATAATTTTCTATTATCTTTGCTTTTACATCCTTTCCACTCATGTCGGGAGCAGTGTCCATGTGAGCAATAAAACCAACAGTTTTTTCTGTTTTAGTGTTGCCCTTAATTTCTCCATAGACATAACCATTTGCATCAATTTCAGCATCAATACCAAGGGACTTTAACTCTTCCACTAAATAATTTCCAAGTTTTAATTGTCTTTTAGTTGAAGGACAAGTTTCTGAACTTTCGTCACTTGTTGTCTCAAAGGAAATATAATTTAAAAATCTATCTAAAATATTTGTCATAATAACCTCCAATGAATTTATTTTATCAAAAAAAGGCAAAAAAATAAAAGCGACCACAAAAGTCGCTTTAATTAAAATTAGTCAAACTTGTAAATATTTATGCCAGTGAAGTCATCTTTTTGTCTTTCAACAGTGCCCTCTATTACATTAATAGTTAGTTCGCAAGTTACACTTATCTTGGCAGACTTTAAATGGCCGCCATAAACTTTTCCTTCGCCGTCAGATGCAGAAATATGAAGGTGAGGATAATATTCTCCATTTAGTGTTGTTATGCTTCCAATTAGAGATAAAATTTCAAACTCACCCTTGAAGTTTTTTTCTTTATAATCTCTTTTTGCAAGACTAAAAAGTCCAATAGTGAAGTCATCTGTGGCACCAATTCCATAAACGGATGCAAGCTTAATGTTTTCTTTTAGAGCAATTTCTTTTAATTTTTCGTGAACTTCTTCAGTTCTATCAATTCTTGCGATGATTTTGTCATCAAATCTTTTGTAATCCATACTTCCTCCTTTTATAAGACAAATAAATATAAAAATATCTTTAAAATAATTTAAACAAACTATTTAACAATCAATCAAAATCATTTTTTGAAATTCTATCTTCCACAGAATATTCGTTATCCAAAATTTCCACGTCATACTTCTCATTAAACATTGGCGAAGACAAAATATAGTCAGCAGTAGTTGAAGATGTGGCAAGTGCAATATTATATAGGGTTGAAATTCTAAGCAGTGCCTTTACATCGGGGTCGTGAGGTTGTGCCTCAAGAGGGTCCCAAAAGAAAATTAAGATGTCAATTTGCGAATCAGAAATTTTCGCACCAAGTTGTTGATCTCCACCTAGAGGACCAGATACAAGGCGTTTGACATCAAGAGAAGTCTCACGAGAAATGAGAGCAGCAGTAGTGCCTGTGCCAATAAAATTATGACCGACTAACTCATCTTCGTGCCTTTTAACCCAATCCAAAAGCTCCTTTTTCTTGTGGTCATGGGCAACAAGGGCAATATTCTTTTTTTCTTTGACATTAATTTTTTTAACTTGCATAATTACCTCAAAATTTTAAAAAATCTTGACTAAGTTCTTTCTTTAATATATAATATCAAAGATTGCAATCCTTGCATAGTTTTTTTAGCTATGCCGAAGACCATGAGGAGGTGAAAGTATGAACAAATACGAAGCGGTGATTATGTTTTATCCTGAAGTGGAAGAAGAAAAGAGAAATGCTTCTTTCGACAGACTTAAAAAGGTAATCGAAAAAGACGGCAAAATTAATAACGTTGATGAATGGGGCATGAGAAAATTAGCTTACGAAATCGACTACAAAAAAGAAGCTTATTATATTTTCGTTGAATTCGAAACAAAACCAGAAGACATTGCTGAAATCAACAGAGTCGCAAAGATTATGGACCCAGTTATGAGACAAATGATTATAAAAGTTGAAGACTAAGGAGTTTTTATGAATTGTGTTAGTTTAATAGGAAGACTAGTAAGAGATCCAGAACTTCGTTATGCGCAAAATGGAACAGCTATTTGTCGTTTCACTCTTGCTGTTGACAGAAGAATGTCAAAGCAAAAAAGACAAGAAGCACAAGCTAATAATCAACAAACTGCTGATTTTATTGGCTGTACAGCTTTCGGTCAAACAGCTGAACTTATTGCAAATTACCATAGAAAAGGAAGTCAAATTGGAGTAGAAGGTAGAATCCAAACAGGAAGCTACGAAAAAGAAGGAAGAACAATTTATACAACTGATGTTGTTGTAAATGCTATTTCTTTCATAGGTTCAAGCCAAGGACAAAATCAAGGAGGCTTTAACCAAAACCAAGGCGGCTTTAATCAAAATAATTTCCAAAATCAAAACCAAGCAGGATTTAATCAAGGCGGCTTTAATAATGACCAACCAGTAAATTCAGCTTACGGAAATGATTTTTCAAATAAAAATAACGACGACGAAGATGGATTTTTCCCTGTTGATAATGACGATATTCCATTTTAAGGAGGGTAAAAATGCAAAGAAGATTTGGCAGAAGGAAAAAAGTAGATCCTTTTGAAAAAGATAAAACTAAAAAAATTGACTATAAAGATGTTGATATGCTAAGAAATTATATTTCTGACCGTGGAAAAATTCTTCCAAGAAGAATCACTGGTTTAACTGCAAAACATCAAAGAGAAATGACAGTTGCTATTAAAAGAGCAAGACAAATTGCACTTATTCCATATAGCGCTGACTAATTAGACTTAAACTGTTGGGTTATCCCAGCAGTTTTTTTGTTAGGAGAAAAAAGGCTCTATAATATCTGTTGGGGAGTAAACCTCTAACAGATATTTTTATGTGGCTAACCTTATTTTACAATCTTTCATATATAGTTTATATCTTATACGATGAAGTAAAAGAGTTATTGACAAATAAATAAAGCATTGATACCATAAGCTCAGAAAACGTTGTACAGTATAATATAAGATTGATGAGCTGAGGTAAAATAATGATTTATAATATTTGGGTTTTTTTATGATTAGAACGCCAGCTATTCCTTTTTGTTATTTAGAAGAATATAGAAATTCAAATAAAGATATTTATGAATTTATTTTAGACAATGAATCTTTAGATAATTTTTTTAAAAATGCTCTTTTAATATCTTCTAAATCACTTTATTACTCATATATGAATAATCCTGGAAAAGGGAAGAAATATAGAAATCTATTTTAAGACAATTTATATTCTTTAAAGTGGTAGTGATTTTGTTGATTATAAGATATTTCATGAGTATAAATAAATCAATGAGTTAAAAAATGGTAAAAGAGGGTGGGTAATATGAGTATAGAAAAAGAAATAAAATACTTCTTATTTATAGTTTTTTTTCTAGATTTTTTACTGGGAATTACATGTAAATATTTTTATAAAGTAGATAATACAGGGGTTATAACCCTTATTACGAGTTTGGTTCCTGCTTTTATTGCTATATTATTAGAAAAAGATTTTAAGTTAAAAGATTTATTTAAGGATAAATTCAACTTGATATACTCCTTATACTTTATATTATTTATATTTTCTTACATTTTGGCATTATTTTCCGAAAAAGTTTTAAATAATATGAATTATGCCGTATATTTAGGTTGGGCAATTAGTATTTATTTACTTACAATAGATGATAAAAGATTAAGAGGGAAAATTAATTTTGCTATATTGGCTAAATGGGCTTTTATTGTAATTTTAATAGATACATTTAGAATGGGAATATTAAATTTTTACTTTCAATCAGATGTAGATTTTACTGATCTTTTGACGAGAGTAATAGGTACATTTACCATAGGATTATTTAGCACAATCATTAATTTAATATTTACTATGGGTGAAGAATATGGTTGGAGATATTTTTTACAGACAAGATTTCAATCATTGTATGGTAATAGAATAGGAGTTTTATTAACTGGCTTTATGTGGGGCTTGTCTCATTTGCCCTTATATTTTTTTATATTTTATTCTGGAATAGAAGGTCTTTATGCAGGTATAGATATTACTGTATTTTGCATTACTTTTGGGATGGTGCTTGGACTCATCTATATGGAGAGTGGAAATGTTTTTACGGTAACTTTCATCCATCTTTTGCACAATATGTTTATGGCTAATGTTTCTGGTGCAGATTACAATCAAGATTTTATTTTTACAAAAGACTTTTTACTTGTATCTGTAATAACAGCTATACTTGTGTATACTCCATTTTTATTAAATAAAAAGTATAATTGAATTTTAACTTGAATTAAAATAAGGGTGCCTATTATAATTAAGAATTATGAGCAAAAGATTATTAATATTAATGATAGAATGTCAAATTATTTTATAAATAGAGATAAAATAATATATTCAAATGATATTATGATAATAAATCAATTATTATTGAATAATTATAATGATATTTATATAAGGAAAGTTTATGATTATTATAAGGCTATAAGAGATAAATTCAATAGATGATTACTCTATCTTCTTATATTTTTATTTTAATAAATTTTAGGGTTTGGCTTGTAATAGTTATTATGATTATTCCAATATTTAAGTATCTTATAAACAATAAATTTAATTTAAAAAGATTTGAGATAATAAAAAAGAGAACAAAAGATAGCAGAAAAAGCTGGTATTTAACATATTTATTGTCTTATGGAAATTTTTATAAAGAACTCAAAACTTACAATCTTTTTTCTTATTTTATAAATAAATATAAAGAACTTAATGAAAGATTTAACAAGGAAGACTTAAAATAAATAAGTCACAAGTAAAATGGTCAAGCTTAATTAGTATAATAGAAACATTAATAGATGGATTTATTTTTTATTTCACAATTTCATTAGGATTTCTTGATCAAATTCTAATTGGAGATGTTATAACTTATATTAGAGCAATTTCAAATTCTAAGTCTAATATCACTTCAATTCTTTTAGGACTATCAAATATGGTCAATCAAAGTTTATTTATAGGACAGTTATTTGAGTTTTTTGATTTGAAAGAAGAGGAAGTTTCTAACAAGATAAAAATATATAAAATAAAGGAAATAGAAGTAAAAAATTTATATTACAAATATACTTCTTCAAGAGAATATGTACTTAAAAATATTAACTTACATATAAATAAGAATGAAAAAATTGCCATTTTAGGAATGAATGGAAGTGGAAAGACAACTTTAATAAAATTAATTATGGGATTTTATAAAAACTATGAAGGAAATATATTAATTAATGGCATTGAAGTTAGGGATATTGATAAAGAATCTCTGCTAAAAGAAATTTCCACCTTATTTCAGGATTTTGTTAAATATGAAGCAAGCTTTAGAGAAAATATATCTTATAGTAATTTAGATATTATGAGTGAAGATGAGAAAATAAAAAATATAGCAAGTAAATTTAATTTTTTAGATTTGATTAATTCCTATGACAAGAAACTAGATACTCAATTAGGTATGTGGTTTGATGATGGAGTTAATTTATCTATGGGTCAGTGGCAAAAGATTGCTCTTGCTAGGGCTTTCGCTAAAAATAGTAGTATGTACATTTTAGATGAGCCAAATGCTTCAATGGATGCTATTACAGAAAAAGAAATTTCTGATTTATACGAAAATATTTTAGAAAATAAAATTGGTATAATTATTGCTCATAGATTTGTAAATATTGTAAATATTGTAGATAAAATTATAGTATTACAAAATGGAGAAATAATTGAATCTGGAAATCATGAAGATCTAATTAAAAGTGGAAATATTTATAAAAAATTAGCTAAATTATAAATATAAAATAATTCGTTAAAAATTAGGCTCTATAATATCTGTTGGGGTAGTAAACCTCTAACAGATATTTTTATGTAAAAAAATTGCACTTATACGCATTTAGTCCTAAACTTGAAATACCAACAATAAAGCAAGGAGGTGCATATAAGTGCAAGATAATAATAACATGAATTTGTTGATATTCATGCTTCTGTCAAAAATATGAATACTTGTCCCCACTGTGGTTCTAAAAAGATTTGGGTTCACGATCATAGAATTCAAAAGATTAAGGATACTCATATTCAAAGAGGAATTGTGTTGGTATGAAAAATTTTAATTTGTCTAGAAAAAGAATTATGTTTGCATGGAAGTAGTGATAGGAAAATGGGAAAATTTCACAAAACTCTTAGGGGTTTTGTTTTCTATGTTCATTTTTGGTTGTTTTTTGTTATTTTAGATTTGATATTCTATAGCGCATAAGTATTGATTTTTAAATGAAAAGAGAGACTCGAGTTAACGAGTCTCCCCAATATTTGACATAGAGCCAAAAAACAGTAAAATTTTTTTGATTTACTGTTTTGGCGATTAGCGGTAATCCTCTGGTACAAATAGCTCATTACTATTTGCCCCTGTGTTTTTGTTTGCGTTTTTCTTGTTTTAATTCAAATTTTCTTTGTTTATCCAACTCTCTTCTTTGCCTACTTTGGGTTTTTCTTTCCAATTTCATTTCTTCTCTTTGTCGTTGCAATGCCAATTGAGATTTTGTACCTATCCCTACTTGTTTGCTTTGTTTTCTTGCCTCTCTTTGCAATCTTTTAGGATTAGCATTTTCTTTTTTAACCTCAACTTCTATGCTTGAACTAAATTTTAAATTACTATAATTTTTTAAAATAAAATCGTATACTTCATAATCTTTAGGTTCTGCTCCAAACACCACTCTGCATACCGATAATTTATTTCCTTCTATACGCTCAAAAACACCTACCCAAAAAGGATCATCAAAAAAACCGTTAATTGCCCTGTTATTTTTTCCATAACAGACCCTCCTTAATGCTTTATCAAAGAATGGACAACCCGGAGGGGAAGGTTACTTACCTAAGGGAATAATTACTTAGACGACTGGGCTACCTACCAGTTCTAATACATTTTACATGAATGTATATTGCGTTTTTATCTTTGAACTAAATTTTTATTTATTATACCACTTTTCAACTTGATTTTATAGTTCTAATTCATTCCTCTTTACCTGTGTTAGTTCTCTGTTTTTGTTGCAATTTCTCTATACAGTTCCTGACACTTTTAGCTTGTTCAACTTCTTTTTGTAGCTCTATGATTTGAGAATATAGGTCATCTGGATGCTAATTCTGATTTCCATTTACTGATAGATAAGATCTTACTTTCTCCTAAATGCCCTTTCAAATATTTCTTGGTACTTTCAAATAATATAAACTCTGCGGTACGTTCATTGTAGAAAGTATCTTGTTTGTTTTTCTTTAGCTTAGTATAGGTTTTGTAATTAACCTTATACCTCAAGTATTTTTCTGCAAGGTCGATAGGCTGTACTCTATCATCTATTTTCTTTTCGGCATCTTTAATAGGTCTTGTGTTCTTGTAATTTTTATCTCTTAAAGCAACTATACTTTCTTTTAGTTCAGATAAGGAAACAAAGTAGTTCAGATAAGGAAACAAAGTTTTTCTCTTTTAAAAATTGATAGCTATGATTAGGATAATGACTTTGTTTATGTTCATGCTTCTGTTAAAAAGATGGATACTTGTCCTCATTGTGCTTCTAAAAGAATTTGGGTTCATGATCATAGAATTCAAAAGATTAAGGATACTTATATTCATGGTAAGAAATGCCTTATTCACTTAAAGAAGACTAGGTATGATTGTAAATCTTGTGGTTGTCGTTTTGAAAGAGAACTTAATTTTATTGCTAAGGGTCATACTATGACTAATAGGCTTGTTTTGCTATTGTACTGAATTTAATGAACTTCATTCTAGCTCTTCTATTGCTAATAGGTATAATGTTTCTCCTAACACTATCTTTAGTGTTTTTTTAGTTATTTTAGTTTTGATATTCTAATAGTACATAAGTATTGATTTTTAAATGAAAAGAGAGACTCGAGTTAACGAGTCTCCCCAATATTTGACATAGAGCCGTAAAAAACCAGGCAAATTAAGAGAGCCTGGTTTTTAAAAATTATTAAATTATTTTAACTTATCTAAAGAATATATAAAGTATTGGCATAGTGATTACTATACTTAATATAACTCTTTCAATCCAAATTATAATATAATCTGAGAATTTTAGAGGTATTTCTGTTCCCATCATTACTGGGATTGATGCTGAGAAGAATAGTATTTCTGATACAGATACTACAGCTACTAGCATTTTAGCTATTAGTCCAAGACCTGCACCTGCTACAACTGGAGCTGGTAAAAGCATTTCTGCTATACTCATGCCAAGTGCTTGAGCAACCATAAGTGGCTCTTCTACTCTAGTTAAAAGTGTGAATGGATAGAAAATATATCCAATGATGTCGAAGATTGGAGTGTATTCTGCAAGTAAAAGTCCTATCATACCTACGCCAAGAAGTGATGGGGCAATGTTAAGTGCCATTTTAAATCCGTCTATAAAGTTATCTTTTATAACAAGCGCTAAGGAGCCAGAATTTTTGTAAGCTTCCATTCCTGCATCTAGGGCTTCGCCAAAAGTAACTTTTTTCTTTTCTTCAGGTATATATTCTTTTCCAGAATAATATTCTTGTGGTTTTTTATTTAGTGGGAAAATTCTTGCTGTAATTGCTGTTACTATAAATGTTACAAAAAGTGTAATCCAGAAGTATGCTAGCCAGTAGTCTAACAAGCCCAAAGTTTTTGCAACTATAATCATAAATGTTGCAGATACTGTTGAGAAACCTGTTGCTATAATTGCTGCTTCCTTCTTTGTGTAAGTGTCTTCCAAGTAAACTCTATTTGTAATTAAAAGTGCAAGGGAATATGAACCTACGAATGATGCAACGGCATCTACTGCTGACCTACCTGGAGTTTTAAATACTGGTCTCATTACTGGTTCCATAAATACACCAATAAATTCCATTAGTCCAAAGCCAGTTAAGAATGCTAAGAAAACTGAACCAATAGGTACGATTGTAGCTACAGATACCATGATTCCATTCCAAATAAGTGGAAGCATATCACCATCAAATATTCTTGCAGGGCCTTTATTAGTTACAAACATAAAAACAAATACTAAAGCTACAAGTTTAATTGCAAAGAATACTGAGTGTAGTTTACTTTTTTGCCAAGATTTAGTTTTTATTGCATAGGCTATACCAGCAAGTACCATAAAAACGCCAAAAATCAGGTTATAATTTGGAAGTTTTTTCACAAGTGTTGTTATGTGGTCAATTGGTATACTCTTTGCTCCGCCAATTGTAACAGGCACAAAGAACATAAAAATACCAAAAAGTGCATAAAAAATAAAAATTGCAACATCCTTTGAGTTATATTTTTTCTTTTCCATAGTATCCTCCTTTTAAATTATATAATAATACTATTATTTGTCTTTATTATACCACAGCAATAGCAGATAAAATGAAAGTTGACTAAGTTTCAATTTATTTTTTAAAAAATTTTACAAAAAAAGAGCTTGCCATATTATAGAGGACAAGCTCAGGATTTGTTTATATTTATTTTTCATCCTTAAAGTTAACTTTTATAATGTTGTTGGAACTTATTTCTTCTGTGGTAAAGTAATTGTAGATGTCTTTGCCAAATTTTGTAAGTTTTATTGTTTTATCTATTTCCTTTATTTTTATTACTTCCAAATCTTTTAAGATATTTAATAGGGCCATTTCATCTTCTGCAAAGTCTATATTTTTTATTTCCTTTTTCTCTTTTAAATTTTGCAAAAGCTCTCTTACAAAGCCACTATATTTTTCATAGTTTATGCCAAAGGATGCTTCTAGGAACTTTTTATTAGTCAAGGATTCAATCCAAATGGAGAGTTTTGTTGTGTCATCAAGAGCTTGATACTCATCGGCATAATCTGTTAGGTAGAGTTCTTGTGGGAAGTAATCTCCACTTATTAAAGTCAAATATTTTTTGAGCATAAAGTTTAGGTAAAGCTCAATCAATGGAAGGTGTTTATTTTTTAAGGTTTTTACATCTTTTATTGGTTTTAGATTTATGGTAGATGAAAATTCTTTTAGCATCGCTGGAGAAAGGTCGCCTGATTTTAACAAATTAACATAATTCATGTCTAGGAAAGTTATAAAGCTATCAAAATTTTCTATAAAGTTGTTGCCAAATACTGCTTTTTTGTTGTCATAAAGTATATCTAGAATGTTGTCGTCAGAGTAAAAGCCACTTTCACTGTTTTTCAAAAGCTCCATATAATAAAATATATTCTTCTTTATATCTCCCAGATCTTTTAAAATATTTTTTACGCCTCTGCCCATGATTTGAAGCTGGCCATAAAATACAAGCAAAAAGTCTATTGATTTTGTTAAATCTTCTCTTGACAAGAAGTCTCCAGATTCGCAAAGGTCTTTAATCATTTCCTTGTAGTTTAAATCATAATCTTTGAAAGTTTTTTCTTTTTCATCGTCACTAGAGCTTATACATTGATTTAACTTTGAGAATAAAGAGAAGAAAAATCCCATTATAAATTCTACATCTTCGCCAGGGAAAATTTTTTGAAATAACTTTGGATCTTGGGGTATTAGAAAGTCCTCTTCATAAAAGGAGCTTAGCAAGTAAGCAAAATCTTCTAGACCATCTAAATCTTCAAAGTCTTCATTGGGATGGAGAAAATCTTTATTTATAGATTCTAAAGTCACGCCAAATATGGCGATTATATTTAAAAATTCTCTTTTTAAAAATTCTTTATTTACCTTTACGGGGCCAAAATTTTCTTCTATGTGATAAATTAGATTAATAATATTTTCTGAAAAACTAAAAAAGACTTCCTCGTCCATAATTTGAATAACTTGAAGTATTGATTTTCTTTTTTCATCGCCAAAAATTCTGTAGAGACCAAATTCTGATTTGGAAGTCAGATTAATTGGTGTGTAATTTTCTACTTCTATATATTCATTTAAAAGTACATCGTAAAAGGAAAAATGGTCATCTTTTTCTTTTATTCTAAAAAGTGACACATAGGAGTCTCTAAAAACTTTTATAAGATAATTATGATTTTCTTCTGGAACTTCAATTTCATCTAACATTTTTTTTAGGATTCTCTTCGCACTAGCCTCATACTCCTTAAAGTCAAAGAGCATAAAGGCTGACAGTTCATCATTATCTCTTATCATTACATAAGGATTTTTTGTAATGGGAGCAAACTCAATTTCCTTTAAAAAGTTTTCAAAGCCAATAGTTGACTCTTTCAAGATTTTTTTTCCTATTTCATATATTTCTCTTTTATTTAATTTCATCTTTTCACCTACTCTTCAACTAATTCTTTTAGTTCGTCCATGTATCTCAGAATATATTCAATGTGATAATTGTAGACGCTGTCCACTTCAGTTAAATTGTGAGAAGTTGGTTCATCTAAATCATAGCGACTTTTCACTTCTGCTGAAACTTTGTCGCTTAAATAATTTGCATTCATGTTGTTTATAACTTCTAGCCTGACAGATATGCTTTCCAATAGAGATACAATTTTTGTCTCCCTCTCTATAGTATGGTCATGGTGAAAAGGAGTTTTAACTTCCTTTTCTAAAAGTTTGTAGAGGGTATTTGCACTAGATAAATTGGAATTAAAGTCAGATAAGTTTGCCCTCTTGTCATAAATTATTTCTCTTAAAACTCTATTTGCAGATTGGTAGCATTTTTTTGAAACTAAGATAAAATCCTCCCAGATATTTGGAGAAGATATGAAATAATTTACTAGGACGCCTACAACTACTCCTACGATTGTGCCGAGAATTCTATTTACAGCGTAAAAGGCTTTGTCTGAATTTGAGCAAAAACTTGCAACAAATACTATACATGAAAGTTGTGCCATATCACGCATTTTTACAACTGAAAGTATATAAATTGTTATTAAAATCCCCACGCCTGCGATTAATGGATCCACAAAATCGGGAACAGATATTATAGAGCTTAGATAACCAAGAATTACTCCAAAGATGCAAGTAAAGAGTCTCTTCTTCATGTCGCTTAAAGATTCAGACATTGATGGTTTCATTGAAGAGACGGCAGCGATGGAAACAAAAATTGGAGAGTTTAAATTGAAGAGGTAGGATATATAAAGCCCAATAACAACAGCCAGAGCCGTCTTAATAGCACGCATTCCTATTCTATATTTGTAATCAATTTTATTTTTTATTGCCATGTAATCATCCAATCTATTTTTATCTTAACATGTAAGACAATTATATCAATAATGAAGATAAAAGTACATTTTGATAATTTATGAAAGCGTTGATATAAATTTTAAAAATTGGGTAAATAATAAAAAAGAAAAGGAGAGTGACATTTATGTTATTGAACTTTGTTGGAAAAAACATTGAACTTACAGAATCTTTGAAGGACGTGGCAGAAAAGAAGTTCTCCAAATTGGATAAATACTTTTCTGAAGAAGCTGAAGCAAGGGTTGTATTCTCTACTGTAAGAGAAGAACAAACAGTGGAAGTTACAATATTTTTACCAAAGACAATTATTAGAGCAGAAGAAACTACAGACGATATGTACTCTTCAATGGACAACGCTGTGGATGCACTTGCTAGACAAATTAGAAAACACAAGACTAAATTAAAGAGAAGATACCAAAACAACGAAACTATTAGGTTCGATGAAATTGTTGAAAAAGAAAAGGAAGATTCGGAAAAGAAAATCGTTAAGAGAAAGTCTTTCGAACTTAATCCAATGAATGAAGAAGAAGCAATCCTTCAAATGGAACTTCTTAATCACAATTTCTTTGTATTCTTAGACGCAGATACAGAAGCTGTAGCTATTGTTTACAAGAGAAAAGATGGTAATTACGGAAAAATCGAAGTTTAAAATAAATTTTATGGGGACGCTTGGGCGTCCTTTTTTATTGTCTTTCAATATTTGCAATTTCTTTTTGGATAAAGCGACCAGCGACATTTGCAATTTCCTTTACACTTTCTATTTTTATGTAGTTTTTGCCAAATAAAAATTTTGCATTTTCGATTTTGTCACTATTTAAAATTGCTGATGTGTGAATTCCCAACTTTTTCAACTTGTCTAATTCTATTTTAGTATCCCTTAAAGATGTCTCTTCTGAATAATTTTTTACACTCCAAAATGTTTTTGCTTGAAGGGGTTTTATGTCGCGAGGAAAGGCATCTGTCAAGGTAATTAAAAGGTGGTTTTCATTTTCTTTTTCTATTAATTGTTGGTAGGCGCGATAAAAAAGTCCGTCACGGTTCCAACCAGTAGTCTTGTACCTAAAAATTTTCTCAAAGTCGCACTTTTCTTCGTAATCTTTTAATATTGTGATGACTGTGTAGTCGCCCACAGTCTCATAGGAAATCACACGATTTAATATTTCATTATTTTCAAGAGACTTGGAGACGATGTATGCTTCGATGGCAATGTCGCTTTCAAGCTCCAATAGTGAGGCAGAGGCATCGAGGACTAAATCCACCTTTAAGTATGAATGGAGATTTAAAATTTTCTTGGAAAAAATATTTACCTTGTCAGAAATCATTGACTTGTAGGAGAGACGTGAAATTAACTTGCCACTAGATGTTTTCACTTCTTCTATGCCAGAGTGAGATGAAAGTGCCAGCCTAATTTTTTTGGATAGACTTTTAATCTGTGCATTATAAAAATTTTTATTTTCCTTAAATTTTAAGAGCTTTCTATTTATGGATTCATCATCAAAATTTTCTTCATCAATATTTTTGTGAAGAAGTCCCCTTGTGTAATGAAGTTTTGATTTTTTGTGACCATCTTTTAAATATTTTTCGTCAATTATTTTCATTTCTGCATCTGAATAAATTGACTTGCCAAAGATGTCTTCAATGTATTTTTCTTTTTCTCTTCGCCTTTTTAGAGCAAGGGAATAGAAGAAACCTGTGATACCAGAAGTTTTTTTACTTTTGAAATCGCCGAAGATACTAGGACTATTAGATCTTTCAAGTTTTACAAAGCCAAGGCTATTAAGGAGAGTAAAATTTTTTAGGGGAGAAAATTTTAAAATTTCATTTTCTTTGTAATCTAAATTTTCACGAAAAATACTTAAAATTCTATCTTCTAAATTTTTTGCGTCAGTGTCTTTTTGAAGTTTTAAATTTTCAAAAATTTCTTCTCGCCTATCACTTAACTTGTAACTTCTTCCCAAAATATTATGAACTTTTTTAATTTGCATCTCAAAAAATAAATTTTCTTTTAAGGCCAAATTTTTCCTCTGCAAATCGTATTTATCTTCCAAAAATTTTTCTGCATAGGTTTTTCTTAGGGAACTTAAAACCTTTCTCGACTCCACTTCTTTTTTATAAGCAAAGTCCTCAAGGAGAAAAATTGTAAACAAATCAAATTTATCCCTGTGGAGATTGTACTGCCAATTTGAAAATAGTTTTTCCAAGTTGTCACTTCCAAAATATTTTTCTGAAAGGCCTATGATTAAGTTTATATAAAAGTCGGGATTGCCAGAGATGTCTTCGCCAGTGATAAAGGGTTCACTGTCATAGTTCATGGAGCCATCCCAAATTATATTTTTTATTCGATTTTCTTCTTTTCTTGAATTTTTATTTGTCATAGTAAATCAAATCACTCTGTAAAAATATCTCGGTAAAATAAATTATCTTCAAATCTAGTTTTTATTAAGTCCTTTAAAATTTCTTCTTCGTAGGGATCAAATAGTTTATTTGCAATTGTAAGTTCAAGAGCAGAACTTAGACTTAAATCTTCTTTAACAAGATCAATTGCATCGAAAATTCCTCTAAGGTCGGGTGCGTTTCTTGAAATTTCTCCTGCATCTGCCTTTAGTTTTAAATCGTAAAAGAAAAAGGCAATATTTCCCACATATTCATCCTTCATCTTTGGATATTCTTTTTTAATAAGTTCAACAAGTCTCTCACGAGAGATTAAGGGCATTTTTATAATTACAAAACGAGAAAGAAGAGCCTCGTTTAATTCTCTTGTTCCTTCATAACCATAGTTCATTGTGGCGATAAATCTTGTTGCAGGATGAAGTTTTATGATGTCATAACCTGGAATGTCAATTATTCTTCTGTAGTCGAGTATTGAGTGCAGCACTGCCATGGCTTCGTTTTTTGCCATATTAATTTCATCTAGGACTACAAAACCACCGCAGTTTGCAGCCTTTGTAATAGGACCTTCACGAAAGATGACATTTCCATTTTTAAGAGTATCGTCGCCAATTAGTACAGAGCTGTCAATATTTATGTGAAAGGACAAATTCCAAAGAGGTCTTTTGAAGAGGTAGGCTAGATTTTCTGCCAATACATTTTTTCCAGTGGATTTGTCGCCAACTAAGAGGATATTTTTTCCAGCCAAGATTGCAGAGGTTGCTTCTCTTAGAATTTCGTCGCCAGAGTAAAAGAAGTGGGGATTTGGTATTCTATTTTGATATTTTTCATCTAATTCATAATTTTCTATAAAATCTTCAATTTTATTATTTTTCATCTAATCACTCATCGATTCACTGGTCAATTGAATTTATTTCGTTTTCCACAAATAATTTTTTAAAATTTCCTATTCCTACAGCAGAAATAATTATCTCGGTGTCTTCACGGCCTTCGAAGTAAAGCTCAATAGTTGGATTATAGAAAATAGATATGCCAGAAATTTCCACTTCTTTGTACCTACTCTTGTCTTCATTTTCTTTCGTACTTATGTCAAAATCAAATGTACCAACACCGCAACAGCAAGCCTTGACATCGACATCAGGATTCACAAAAAGTTTATTAATATTTTTCTTTTTAAGATAGCTTATCGCCTTATCATTTAGTATAAAGTTCATAAAACCTCCATTAAAAAAGAGGTGGCACTTTCCATCCACCTCTTACTTAAAAATAATTAGTCTAAAATTATAGATTGAATTCTACTTTGATTTTTCTTGCCAAGCTTAACAACAAAGAAAGCATATAGTGCTGCTATAATGCCTGCTGCAGGGTAAGCAATTGAGAAAGGCATTCCTAGTCCAAGACCTTTAACATTTATAATAAATGCAAATACTATAAATGTATAGAAAGTACCTGGAATCAAAGTGATAATATAATTTTTGTTGTTGTTGATTAGATAAATACTAGCAACTGCAAGTGCAAATATTGCTACGAATTGGTTTGTGAAACCAAAATATCTCCAAAGGAGGTTAAATCCATTAGGATTTGTCTTTGCAAAGTATAAAATTGCAAAAGCTGGTATAAATAATACAGCAGAAAGTCCTGCTCTCTTTGCTCCAGATCTTTGGTCAATCTTTAATTCTTCAGAAATTATAAGTCTAAGAGATCTAAATGCAGTATCACCAGAAGTGATAGGAAGTGCAATAACACCAATAACTGCAAGGAGTCCTCCAACATTACCCATGAAGTATTTAGAAACTTGGCCAACCATAATTGTACCAGGAGTGTCAAGTGCAGCTTGTCCGGAAGAGAAAAGAACTATTGCACCTGCTGCCCAAACCATTGCGATAAAACCTTCAGCAATCATAGTTGAATAGAAAGTTGTTCTTGCTTCTGATTCAGATTTAACAGTTCTAGAAATAAGTGTTACTTGAGAACCGTGGAAACCTGATAAGATACCACAAGCAACTGTGATAAAGAATGATGGGATAAATCTTTGTCCAAGTGGGTGTTCTGCAAGAAGTCCAGCATTTTCAAAAGCAAAGTGTCCTTGACCCTTAACAAATAGTCCGATAAATACTCCAATAGCAGAGATAATAAGGAATGCACCAAAGATTGGATAAATTCTACCAATTAATTTATCAATAGGAAGAATTGTTGAAAGAATGTAGTAAACAAAAATTACTGCATAGATGATCCAAATAACATTTGAATTAGCTCCAACTTTAAGAATATCATTTGCAATTAAGTCTCCAGGAGTATAAACAAAAACTACACCAGTTAAAAGAAGTAAAATTGCAATAACAATATTGTAGAATTTACGAACTCCATCGCCAATATACTTACCAACAAGCTTAGGTACTTGTGATCCACCATTTCTCATTGAAATGAATCCAGTAATGTAATCGTGAACTGCACCTGCAAATACGCAACCGATTGGAATTGCTAGAAAAGCAATAGGTCCAAAAAGAATACCTTGGATAGGTCCAATGATAGGTCCCATACCTGCAATGTTAAGTAGATTGATGAGCCAGTTTTTCTTTTCGCTCATTACTACATAGTCAACTCCATCAGCTTTTCTAACAGCTGGAGTTTCTCTGTCATCAGGTGCCAATTGACTTTCTACATATTTAGAATAGAAAAATCCGCCACCAAGCAATATTATAAGTCCAATAATAAATAGTAACATATAAATCCTCCTTTACTTTTATTATTATTAATTTAATTATAGAACAATAAATTAATAAATACAAGTCATAAAAATTAAAGAATATCAAGCTAACAATCGTTTGCAGGAAAAGATAAAATATTTTACAAAAGTAATTAAATTATATATATTTTCCTTTTTAAAATTAATATTTGTAAATTTATAGTTGGATAGTTATAAAAAACTTATAGAAAAGGAAATGTCTTGAAGAAGTAATTGTTAGGATAATATCTTAGAAAAATTATATTTTTAATAAAGATTAAAATAAAAAGCTATTGGGAGATCTTTTTTCCAACATAAAGTCAAAAAAGCAAAAAAAAAGAAAGCTTTCGCCTTCATAATAAAAAAATGGTCGGGGTGAGAGGAAGTAACACCAAAGTTTTTATAATGGCTTACTTCCAACACTTACAATTATTATTTTTTCAAAAGTTGGTAACGAGTTGGCAACAAAATTAATTATACATTGCATCCAAAACAGCTGCAGCTTTTTCTTTTTCTTCATCCATAACATGAACATAAATATTCAATGTAGTTTTATAGTCAGAATGGCCCATTAGTTTTTGCACAGTCTTTATATCAACATCAGCTTCAAAAAGTCTAGTAGCGTAAGAGTGACGGATGGAATGTAATGGTCTAGGTTCAATTCCTATTTTTCTACAAATAGCTTGTAGCCTTCTATTTGCACGCTTTTCTTCTATTGGTTTTAAAAGAGCATCAGAAAATATAAATGCATCATCAGTAAAAGGAACACCAAGCCTTAGGTGCTTTTCATAAGAATTAATTTTTATTTTTTGTATAAGATTATCAGCCACTTTTGGCAATACAATAGTTCTAAAAGAACTTTCAGTTTTTAGATCCTGAGGAGAATTTTTATTTAAAGTTTTTGAGCCATCTTTTTCAAATTTATAAGATCTAACTAATTGCTGAGCTATAGTTAGAGTTCCATCAGAATAATTTTCCCAGCGAAGTCCACGGATTTCATTTCTTCTAAGACCAGTGAAGAAATCAATATATAACATTTGTTCAACAGGATCTTCAAGATCTAAATTATTTATTATAAGTTTTTGCTCATCAGCAGAAAATATTCTATATTTGCCGGTATTTTCAACTTTTTTCTTTTTAGGAACTTTTACATAATCAGCAGGGTTATTAGGGAAGATACCAAGAACAATGGTATAGTCTAAGAAGTTTTTAATTAAGATTAAAGTACTTTTAACAGTATTAATTGATGTTTTTTCATCATCAGCTAATAAATTTATAAAATTTTGAAGATTAAGAATAGTTATATCCTTTACTTTTATTTTAGAAAAAGGATAGGGCATAATGTGCCATTTTAAAATGCTTTCATACCTAACTACAGTAGTGCTTTTTATTTCCTTAGTCTTGATATTATAGAGCCAGTAGGACATAAATTCATCAAGGTGACGGTCGCCAGAAGTAGTGAAGCCAGCAATATTAGTTTGAGCTAAGGCCTTTTGCATTTTTTCAATTACATCATATTTTTTGTAGCTAGAGAATGATTTTCTAACTAACTTACCTTCCAAGTCTTGACCTAAAGTAACACGACCGGTCCAATATTTTTTGCCATTACGCATGGAATAAGTAAGACTACCTAAGCCATTTGAATTTTTTTCTTTCATAATTTACTCCTTAAAAAATAAGGACTATGATATAATATAAATGTTGGGGGTTATATCATAATCCTACACTATCCTTGGTATGTTTAGCGGCAGCCAAGGATTTTTTTAATTATAATTCACTAACTTTATAATTTGCTACCTTTACAGTAACAGGGTCAGCCTTTTCATCATTATCCGGATATTGTTTCAAAACTACTTGGTGATCACCAGGTTTTAAAAAGTCTTCAGATAAATCTAATGAAGCTTGACTATCAGAAAGTTGTTCTTTAGTTGCTAATTTACCATCAATGTAAATATAAGATACTAGAGAACCATCAATACCTTCAGTTTCAATTCCAATTTGTAATAGGGAAGTATCTTTTTCAGCCATAACCTCAATAGATTCTTTATCCTTAGTGGATCCACTTTCATTTACCAAGTAAAAATTACCAGATCCCATTTCAGTAACAACTTCAGGTTCAGTTTTAGGTTCAGCTTCTGTTTTAGATTCAGCTGGTTTATTATTTCCACATGCAACTAGAAACATAGCAGCTAATAATACTACTAATAATTTTTTCATCATCATTTTCACCACCTTTCATAATCAATCTTTATTTGCATCTATTAGAATAAACACCGACCATTTGGCCAAGTATCACTATATTTTTATCATCATCTTTTGAATATATAAGTGGTTCATAGTTTTTATTGCAAGGTTGTAAGATAAGCACATCATTAGATTTATTTACCCTTTTTAAAGTAGCTTCTTCATCAATCAAAACAGCAGCTATAGTGCCATTATCTACATCCCTTTGTTTTCTAAAAAACACGAAGTCGCCTTCAAAAATATTAGCTTCTATCATGCTATCGCCCTTTGCTTTTAGGACAAAGTCAGCTTCAGGAAGGTTGGTATCTATCATAAAATATCCATCATAATTTTGATCAGCAAAAATAGGATTACCACAGGAAATAGTTCCAAGGATAGGGATTCTTTTCATCTTTATGGGTGTAATAATACCAGGAATATTTTCAAGAATTGGTTCATTATTTTCATCTTCCCAGCCCATAATAAAAGCAGGAGATACACCGAGTGCTTCAGATATTCTTTCTATTCTATCTGAAGGAATGTTAGTTATTTTGCCACTTTCATATCTTTGCATAGTTGCTCTACTAACATCAGCCTTTTTCCCTAGTTCTTCTAATGTTAAATTGTTTTCAAGTCTTTTTCTTTTTATTCTATTCCCTATATTCATTACTTAACCCCCTTATATATGCTTATAATATCAAAAAATTACTCTTAAAGCAACAAATATTTATTAAAATACAAAATAAATTGCTTGACAAGTAACAAAAACAAAGGTATTATAAAGTTACACAATGAGTAACAAATAATTTTAGGAGGTGGTTTTTTGAATATTAATAAACTAAAGGGATTATTTGTAGAAAAAGGATATACACAACAAGATATAGCTAGAGAACTAGGTATAACACCAAATACACTAAGAAGAAGGATGAAAGACGAAATCTTTAATACAGATGAGATCAATAAATTAATTGAAATCTTAGACATTAAAGAGCCTATGGAAATTTTTTTTGCAAATAAAGTTACGCATTGAGTAACAAGATAACAATAAAGGCAGGTGAGATATGTTAACTATAATTTTAATTCTTTTATTAATAATTGCAGTATTTCAATGGCTTTCTAATAATATGGCTCTCAAAGGGACATTATACCTATTGTCGCTTAAATATGGAGAACAAATTCTTGATGATGTAGATATTAAGGAAAGTATAAAAACGGCAATAGGTAAAACTTTAGAAGATATTTTTTATAAAAATCATAGATAACCAAATTCGTGCTTTATTATTTCTGAAATAACATTAGAAGATATTTGAACCATTGCATCTAAGGATTTAGCCCCAATTTTATTGGCTATTGATTTTGTTTTACCCCAGACATTATCGCTTCGTATGTCTGAGATGTATTTATGTCCCTTAGGAGTTAAGTCGCTGATAGTCGTATATTCTTCTGGAGAAATGCCGACTTCTATTAAGTCAGATTTTTCACATTGATTTATATGGTAGATCATTTCCTCGTAAGAATATTTAGACAGAAGCTTAAAATTATTGGATTCATAATCTGGATTGTTGTAAATCATCATTTTATTGTATCCAGTTTCTTCTTCTACAGTCAGTAATAAGTCACGAATACAGTCGTTATTAAGTTTCAATATAGTCACCTCACTTTCTATGGTGATTATAGCAAATAAAGGATGGTGAGACATGGTAAGTTTTGTAATGACAATTTTAAGTTTAGTAACTTTAGTTTTTAATTTATTAGCAATAAAAAACATCCACGACATATTTAAGAAAGATCAGTTCAATATGTCATGGATAGACAGGGTTTTAAATAGAAATTTCAAAAGATAAAAAAATATGAGGTGATAAGTACTAAAAATAATGGGAGGTTAGATATGAAAATTATATTATGCGATAACAATGAAAACATGATTTATGAATGGAAAAGAGTTTTTTCTAATCACGAAAATATCAATTGTATTTTAGGTGACTATTGCAAGACTGCAGAAAATGAAAACGTAGATGCTTTAGTTAGCCCTGCAAATTCATTTGGGATTATGGACGGAGGTTTAGATCTTTATATTCAAGAGTTTTATTTAAAGAATAACATCAACATTCAAGACTTAGTTCAAGAAGAAATAAAGAGGTTATTTTACGGGATCCAAACTGTAGGGAGTTCAATTTTTATTAAGAATGATTTTATTAATCTTATTCATACACCCACAATGAAGATTCCTGGTCAGATTAACGATCTTAATGCAATTTATTTTGCAACAAGAAACACCATCATCTGTGCTAGAGAAAATGGTGTTAAAAAAATAATTATTCCAGCTTTTGGAGCAGGGATAGGAAATATTAAATATTCAATTGTTGCAAGAATTATGGAAGATGCAATTACAAGTTTAGACTTGAACTATTTTAAAGATTGGAAATATGTAAATTATCTTGTTGATAAAGAATTTATTTAAAAGGTGGATAAATTACATCCTCAACTTTTATTGGTAATGGTAAGAGATATTCCATTCGAGATTTCTTATTGTAAATTTCACCAGTCCAATAATTTTTAGACCAAAGCTCTACTGTAGATATAGATAAATTACCTGCAATTAAATCACGCCAGGTTGCATCAGCTTTAAAAAACTTATCTGATTGAAAGATAGCGATATTGCAGTCTATATCATCGCTTTCATTTCCTGAAAATTCTTTAATCCAAAAGTGAGCTTGATCTATTGAATCACAGGCACAGATTGATTGAAATCTTGAAGGATAGTTTGGGAAATGTTGTTGTCTATATAATTCAAGAAATATTTCTGCTGTAAATGTTGAGTAGTCAGAATTTGAAGGCACTGAATAACTAGTGTAAATATATCCAATTCTACTAAGCTTATTTTGAAATCTATTTTGACAGTAATCAATAATATCTTGGCTAGATTTTGGCGGTAGATTTTCATAATCAATTATTTGGTTTGGTTTTAATAGTTTGGTTCTATCAACATGATAAAAAAGCATTTAATCAACTCCTTATGGAGATTATAGCAAATAGAGGTAGGTGAGATATGAAAAAATTAATCAAAGATTTCTTATTTGATATGGAATTTGAAATAAGCAATTTAATAGAGGATCTATATTCAAATAGAAATAAATGGTGGTACATCATCACATTTAATTTAATAGTACCTTTGATTGTATCAGTAGCGACAACAACCATTATTTTAACAATTTTATTGTGACCAAGCTTGTTATTAAAGCAGTTACAAAAGAAACAATAATTGGAAAAGTTATAGATCTTACTATTTCTTTTAACCAGTAATCCAAAATTTGAGATTTATGGTCTTGTAATTCAGCATAGCCTAGTTCAGTTAGTTCATATATACCAGTATAAGCAAGGTTGCCAAAAGGATCTTCATCATCTTTTTTATTAAGTTCAGAAATGTAAGAACTATTTGATAAAGGGAATCCAGAATTTGAATATTTAACTTTTGACAATTTTTCTATTCTAAATTTAGTTGAATACTTAGATTCAGGAAATTTTTCTAATATTTTATCTATGTGAATTTTATCAAACTGGGACATGTATTTTAGTATTTTGTAGTCTTGTTTTTCTAACATATTTAATCAACTCCTAAGGTTGATTATATCAAAAATTGTTTTAAAGGTAGGTGAATAAAATGGAAGCTTCATTAATGACTGCTAAGGAACTCGCCAAGGAAATACCTATAGGCGAGCACAAAATTAGAAGTATGGCGAAAAAATATCCAGATTTCCCACAAATAAGAAATGGGAATAGGAGATTTTTTATAAAAGAAGAAGTCGAGGATTGGTTGAGAATTTATTCAAGGCAAGGAATAAGACTTTAGAGGGAGGTGAAACATGGGAAGGATAAGACTCAATAAATATAATATCAAGCTAACGATAAGAAGGCTTATAGGGATAGCCATTTTATTTATTCTAGGTTACTGGGCTTTTAGCTTTGTAGTTAAATTAATATTTTACATTTTATATGCAGGAACAAAAATTATAGACGAATTTTTTAAGTATTTGGTGAGGTGATAAGGTTGAAAGATTGTTATTGCCATACTTGCGGCAAAGAATTTAATTCTCTTGGTATTGCAAGACATAGAGCAATGCACAGAGATAAAAAAGAAGATTGTAAAATTACCTTTAAAGACGGGAAAACTCTTAATTATAAATTTAGCAAGGTGGCGAAAAATTGAAAATATTAAGTAAAAATAAATTAGTTATGCAAGTGTTAGTAGGGGAAATTGAGGACGAACAAGACAAGGACGAACTAGACGGAGTAGATAAAATTTGCGTAGGAATGAGTCAGGCTCCAATAATAAATTTTACAGATGGAACTAAAGTAATTTTTAGTTGGGAAGAATTGTGCAAAATGGCAATTGATTTTAAGAAAAAGGAAGATGAAAAGGCAATAAAAAAGCCCTCACACCGACCAAAGCAAGAGGACTAAAAACTTATAAAGATTTGCCTTTATTATAACACAGATAATGGAGGAAGTATGAAAAATTATTTTAAAGAAATAAAGAATATAGAAAACGAGAGAGAAGAACTTATAAGAGAATACAAAGAAGCAGAATATCTATTTTATACAAGCGATAGTATTCACATGAAAAATGAAATGAGATTAAACATGTTAGACATCCAGTCAAAATTAGATGATTTGAAATTTGAAGAAGAACAAGCAAATGAGTGCCTAATGAATATGGTCAATCAGGGGATAATGATATGAGAGTATTTTTAAAAGAACTAGAATTAAAAAACTTCAAGGGCATAGATCACTTAAATATCAAATTTAAGGAAAACACATTAATACTAGGGGCAAATGCCACAGGAAAAACTACAGTATTTGATGCTTTTATATGGCTTCTATTTGGAAAAGACAGCACCAATAAAAAGGACTTTAGCATTAAGGGAATTGAAGCAGATGGAGAAGTACCAAACTGTGACCATATAGTTGCAGGAGTTATAGAAGTTGATGGCCAAGAAGTTTTACTTAAAAAAACATTTAAAGAAAAGTGGACAACAAAAAGGGGCAGCCAAGAAAAAGTATATTCAGGAAACACTACAGAATATGAAATTAATGGCATACCTAAGAAAGAAAAGGACTATCAAGAGTTCATCAATAATATTGCAGATGAGAACATTTTTAAGCTACTAACAAATCCCAAACACTTCAACGAAGTTTTAAGTAAGGATGAAAGAAGAGAAATCTTATTAAAGCTTTGCGAAGGCGAGATTAAGGAAGAGGACATTATAAAAGAAAATCCGGACCTTAAAGAGCTTGATCTAAAAAATTATAGTTTAGACGATTTAGAAGCCATGAATAAGGCGACAGCTAAAAAATTAAAGAAAGAAATTGAGGAACTTCCTGCAAGATTAGATGAACTAAAGAACTCAAAGAAAGAATTTGATTTTGATGTATTAAATTTCAGAAGAGGAGCTATAACAGGCGGCATAAAGCAATTGCAGGAGCAAAAAATTATAGATGATAACAGCAAGGATAAACAAGAAGCTTATGCAAAGATAGCAGAATTACAGAAGAAGAAAATTGCATTAAAAGAAGATGACTTCAACAAAAATAAAAAGATAAAAGAACTTAATAGCAAAGCACAAAAAGATAGGGCAGATGAAGTTCTAAACTTTGATATTAATTGCAATAAGCTAAAGGCTGCAGATGCACAAAATTCAGCCTTACTTAAAAATGTAAGCATAAGAATTGATAAATTAAGGATTGAATACTCTGAAGTAGCAGGCAACAAAGAAATGAATTGTCCTACATGTAATCAGCCATTGCCAGAAGATTTATTCAAAAAGACTAAATCAGAAAAGCTTGAAGAAATAATAAGAAATGGCAATGAACTTAAAGCAGAATTACAGAAGCTACAGGCAGAAAGTGAAAGCATACAAAATAAATTATTAGGAGCCAAAGACGAAAAGGAAAAACTTTTAACATCAGAAATTGAATTAATCCCAGAAATAAAAGAAAATCCGGAAATTGAAGAAATAGAAAGAGAAATCAGGAAGTTAGAAAAGAAGCTTGAAAACAATAAGAAGGTAGACTTTGGAGATATTGATAAAAAGCTAAATGACCTAAATAAGGAACTAGAAGAAATTGATGGCCAGATAGCCTATGAAAAAATCAATAAAGAAATTGACGAAAAGATAAAGACTTACAAGGGCAAAGAAAAAGAAATAGCCAAGAGCTTAGAAAAAACAGAAAAAACACTTTATTTAATAAGCCTATATTCCAAAGCAAGAAGCAAGTTAATTGCAGATGAAGTAAATAAGAAGTTTAAGAATGTGAACTTTAAACTATTTGATACTCAAGTAAATGGGACAGTAGTTGAAACATGCGAAACAACAGTGAATGGAGTTCCTTATCCAGATGTAAATAATGCAGGAAAAATTAATGCAGGATTGGAGATAATAAAGATTTTATCTGAACAATATGACTTCCAGGCACCAATATTTATAGATAATGCCGAAGCAGTAAATAATGTTATTGAGATGCCAGGCCAAACTATAAAGCTAGTAGTTTCAGAAGATAAGAAGCTGGTGATTAAATGAAGGCATTAAAAGCGATTTGGTTCACACCTTGGACTAATCCACTTCCAATTATAGGAATTGTAAAAGGTATAGACGCCTTAGGAAATATAAAGTATTACGTTGGATCAGCTAAGGGGGCTAACGAGGAAGAAGATATGAATTACATTTTAAAATGGGGTGATCCTATATATCCAAAAGTGATGAAGGAGTTTTTCAATGAAAAAGAAGAAAACACCGACATATAACTTAACATGGGGGCAAATCGAAAATATAAAGCTAAAAGCTACAAGCGAAGCTATGGATTTTGCCTTTAGGCAGATGATGCTCCTGCCTTTAATGGTCCTAAGAGATCACTATGGATTTGGAGCCAAAAGGCTTGAAGATTATATAGACCATGTGGCAGATATGCTTGATAGCTATAACAAGGGTTATTTGAATTTAGATGATATAGAGCAAACCTTGGAAGGAGAAACAGGCATAAAAGTTATTAATGGAGATTTTAAAAGAAAATGAAATATCAAAATGTAAGAGAATTAATAAAAAATATAAGCACTTCTAATAATCAAATAATAATAGAAAAATTAGCTTATTTGGATTTAGAAAAGGATGATCCAGATTGTAGTTTTTTAGAGATTACAGTCTTCCTGAAAGGATTCAGAAAGTTGGAGCTTTGCTCTTTGGTAATGGATGAGAGCAAGGTTCGTTTAACTAAGAACGACAATAATTATTTTGAAGAAGATATTAGGACTATAAGAGATAAAACCTATGAATATTTTAAAGAATTTGTAAAGGAGAATTTATAATGACAAATCAAATTGCAAGAAAACCAGTAAACGAAATTAAGAATGTTTTAAGCGTACCAAGTGTAAGAAATCTATTTGACAATGCATTAGCCGACAATGCTGGGGCTTTTGTATCAAGCTTAATAGATTTATATGGCGGAGATAGTTATTTGCAAAACTGCGAGCCTAAGGATGTAGTAATGGAAGCTTTAAAAGCGGCAACATTAAAACTCCCAATAAATAAAAACCTAGGCTTTGGATATGTAGTTCCTTTCAAGAATAAGAATGGGAAATTAGTTCCAACTTTTATTATTGGATACAAGGGTCTTATTCAGCTTGCTATGAGGACTGGACAATATAAGGCAATTAACTCAGGCATCATTTACGAAGGAATGGAAATTAAAGAGGATGTACTAAGGGGCACACTAGAAATTAAGGGATCTAAACAAAGTGAAAAGATAAAGGGCTATTTTGCATACTTCCAATTAATTAATGGATTTGAAAAAGCTTTATATATGGATGTAGAAGAAGCTGCAGATTGGGGCAGAAAATATAGCAAGTCTTTTGCTAAAGGACCCTGGACAACAGAATTTGATGCACAGGCACAAAAGACTTGTTTGCGAAGATTATTGAGTAAATACGGAGTTCTTTCAACAGAAATGCAAAGGCTAGAAAAAACTGAAGAGGATGTAGACATTGCAGTTGGAACTATTGAAAACAACGCAGTAGAAGAATTAAACATTCCAAGTTCTCAAGCAGATTATATTGTAGATGAAGAGACTGGCGAAATACTTGATGACGAAGAAATAGTAGCACCATTTTAAGTATTGTTATGAATATTGAAGTAATAGCAAGCGGAAGCAAAGGCAACTGCTACAAAATTAATAATGAGGATACTGCACTTTTATTAGAGTGCGGTGTTCCATACATCAAGATTCAAGAGAAGTTAAATTTTAAATTATCAGATATAGATGCTTGCTTTATAAGTCATGAGCATAAAGATCACTCAAGAGATTATAAAAAGCTATTAGACTTTGGAACAAGAATTTATATGACACAGGGCACAAAAGATGTATTAGATCCCGAAGATTATAGGATTGATATTTTACAAAAAGAAGATGAAGAACATTATAGCTATGTAAAAATTGGAAGCTTTTTAATTAAACCTTTTGGCACTATCCATGATGCAAGAGAGCCAGTGGGATTTTTAATAACTGATATGAATACTGGCGAGAGCTTAACCTTTATAACAGATACTAAATATTGCAGATACAGATTTAGCGTTGATTTTATGCTTTTGGAAGTAAATTATACAGCTAGACAAATCAATAATAATTTGTCCCTTAATCCCAAGCTAAGAAAGAGGATAAAAGAAACACACATGAGTCTTGAAACAGCTATTGATTTTATTTTAAAGAGCGATTTAAAAAGGCTAAAAATGATTTATTTAATTCATCTTTCAGAAAGTAACTCTGAAGAAAACTACATCAAGGAATCAATACAAAAACTAACAGGTGTGCCGGTTTATGTATGTTAGGCAGGTGATATTATGCCAAAGAAAAAAGGCTGGGTCAGCATTCATAGAAGTATCTATGATAATTGGATATGGAATGATGATGAAGAATTTGACAAGAGATCAGCGTGGATAGACCTGCTTTTAATGGTAAATCATGAGGATAAAAAAGTTCTAATTGATGGGAACCTAGAGTTGGTTAAAAGAGGGCAAAGAATAACCTCCATAAGAAAACTATGTAATAGGTGGAAATGGTCGAGAACAAAAGTAAATAATTTTCTAAAATTATTAGAAAAAGATGGAATGATTTACTTAAAAATAGAGCCACATAAAAAAACTATTATAACCATTGTAAATTACAATCTTTACCAAGATGATAACACCAACAAAAAAGCCAGCCAAGAGCCAGTGAAAGACCAGCCAGAAGCCAGCCAAGAGCCAGTGAAAAGCCTAAACAATAATGAAAGAATAATGAATAATAATGATAACAATAACTACTATGTCAGAAATTCAGAAGATAAATTATATTTAAAGACCTTTGCAGAATGTGGTGGTAATTGTAGTAAATATAATTTTTATAAATTAAGAGATTTAGAAAAGGAATATGGAGAAGAACAACTAATAAAAGCAATAGAGACATCTGCAGATAACAACAAGGTAACTACAGCTTATATAAAAGGAATATTAAATAATTGGAATAAGAAGGAGGTAGTAGATGGATACGAAGACCTCAACATCATTAAGCTCTGAAAGAAAAGAAATTGTATTTTCCTTTGGTGGGAGAACATTCAAAGTAAATGCAATGAGCGAAGCGGAACAAGCAGAATATGAAAGAGCGAAGGCAAAAGAAAAAGCTGAAGAAAAGAAACGAAGCTTAGAAAGATTGAAAGTAAATTCTTTGATTGATGAAAGGTTTAAGACGTGTAACTTTGATAACTTTATAATCACCAATGAGAATAAAAAACTATTCAAATTTGCTAGGTACTATGTAGATAATTTTCAGGAAATGAAAGCTAATAATTGTGGATTGTTATTCTTTGGAAGACCAGGAAGCGGCAAATCATATTTAAGCTTTTGTATAGCTAACGCACTACTAGAAAAATATATTTCAGTAATTGCAATAACGAGCAATGGACTTCTACAGAAAATAAGAGAGCTATCCACATTTGGAAGCACTGATTTAAACAATCTATATAGGAATTTAAACCAGGCATCACTTTTAATATTAGATGACTTAGGAGCGGAAGCATCCACAGAATACAACAAGGCTAAGCTATATGAGGTTATAGATGCAAGATATAGGGCAAAGAAACCAATTATAATTACAACTAATTTGAATCCTAACAGCTTCAAGAAGAAGATCACTTCCGAAGATGGAGTAGCAAGAACTTTTGATAGGATAGCCGAGATGTGCGAAATGGTGGAAATGGATTATCCATCTTTCAGGCAGAAGAAGAAAGAAATCAAATCAAAGACTTTTGAGAGGATACTGGAGGATTTAAGACATGGGAATTAAAAGCGGATATGATTTAACAGGCAAGCCAATCCCGGAGAAAACTATTCAGGATCAGATAAGGGCTGCACTAAGTTATTATTGCCATGTATATAGGGCTAATGTAGGAGTATTTAAGCAAGGTAACAGATTTATTTCTACAGGACTTCCTAAAGGATTTCCAGATTTATTTGGATTCAGGCATAAGGATGGCAAGATGTTTTTCATTGAAGTCAAGAATGTAAAAGGGCGACTAAGCAAAGAACAAATTGAGTTTGGCAAAGAGTTAGAAAGATACAACATACTTTATGGAGTAGCAAGAAGTGTAGAGGATGCATTTAAAATAATTGGAATTGAGGTGTAAAGAGATGGAAGATTTAAAAAACAATTACTTAGAACTACACACAAATATAAAAGAATACTGCGACAAAAAGGATTTAGAATTTGATTGGAAGAATTCAAGCTTCCCTATAATTGCTAGAATTTATTACAAGCAAGATGAAGATGACCAAGTAACAATGAGTGATGATTTCACTGATAATAAACCACTTGGGAAAGTTCAATTTATCTTTGGCCAGGATCTAATTATAAAGATAGATGATGACTTTGAAATTGCAGAAGAAGTTTTAAATAAGCTGAAGAATAATATCAAGAAGTTACATTATTTATTTTTGCAGGTTTATTTTGAATCTAAAGAAGGCGGTCCTTATGAATTGGGAAAAAGAAGTAATTAGTAGGTTAAAGAATTACAACTACAGAAAAGAAGCAATTACTAATTTAAAATCAAGGATTAGATATATTGAATCTAACCTTACAAGCGTAAAGACAGTTTCTATTGACAAGGATCCAATTAAGGGTGGAGGAAGTAAACAAGAAGATATACTAATTAATAACATAGTCGAGAAGGATTTGTTATTGAGGAATCTGAAGTATTGCCAAAGAGAAGTTGAAGAATTAGATAAAGCCTTTGAGATATTAACTAACACAGAATACCAGGTAATACAAAAACTATACTTAGTAAACTACAGGATTAACCTAAAGGATATATGCAATGAGATGGGATATAGTAAATCAAACATTTATAATATCAGCCATGTAGCTACAAAGAAGCTTGCATTATATCTTTATGGGAAGCTAATGACAGAATGAAAGAGTGGAAAAAGACTGGACTATTTTGGACAAATTCTATGGTATAGTATTAATAGACATATTAAAGAATGATTCATTTTTTACTCCTTTAACAATATAACTAACAAGAGGCTCCCAATTAGGGAGTCTTTTGTATTGGGGGAATACATGAATAACTACAATAGAAAGACATGGGAATTAAAAGCAAAGGTAATTAAAAAGCGTGATGGATTTATGTGCCAAGAGTGCCGAAGGTATGGCAAGAATAAAGATGCAGAATGTGTTCATCACATTTACCCGGCGGATGAGTATCCGGAATTATTTTATAATAACAATAACTTAATAAGTCTTTGTAATGCTTGCCATAATAAAATGCATGACAGATGCACACAGGAGATAACATCTATAGGTAAGAGATGGCAAGAAAAAATAAAATATAAAATTTTTAAAAAATAAAAAATTAAAATTTAAAAATTGAAGGAAGCCCCCCTATAAAATTAAAAGAATTAAAGCTTTTGGGAGAACGGGGGGTGGGAACCTTATCCAACTCTATGAAGTTTTTTTGAAAGGGGGGATAGAAAATGAAGAAGATAAAAAGAGACCAAGTAATAAAAAATATTGATGAAATTATTCCATACATAAATAATCCAAGAGACAACGAACCTGCGGTAGATGCAGTAGCAAGCTCAATAAAAAACTTTGGATTCAATCAGCCAATAGCAATTGATTCTAAGAATGAAATAATAGCAGGTCATACAAGGTACAAGGCAGCTAAAAAGCTAGATTTAAAAGAAATTCCCTGCGTAATTATAGATGACTTAACAGATGAAGAGGTAAGAGCTTATAGATTAGCCGACAATAAGGTTGCAGAAAAAGCTACTTGGAACAAAGAACTATTAGCAGAAGAACTTGCAGGCCTAGGGAACCTGGACATGACACTATTTGGATTTGATGAGTCTGATTTTAAAGATGATTTTCAGGAAGATGACTTTAATATTGAAGAAGAGCTAGGGAAAATTGATGAACCAACAAGCAAATTAGGAGATATTTTTGAGTTAGGTGACCATATTTTAATGTGTGGAGATAGCACCAAGCTAGAAGATATTAATAAGATAGCAAGGTCAGGAGAAATTGACCTAGTTATTACAGATCCACCTTATAATGTAGAGTATGAAGGCAAAAAGAAAAAAAGAGAGAAAATAAAGAACGACAGCATGCAAGAAGACGAGTTTTCAAAGTTCTTAAAAGAAGTTTTTGCTAATATTAAAGAATTATTGAAACCAGGCGGAGCATTTTATGTTTGGCATGCAGATAGAAACAGATTTATTTTTTCAAAGTCTTTAAGGGATGCAGGTCTTGAAGAAAGGCAAAACTTAATTTGGATAAAAAATAATATCACGATTGGTAGGTCTGATTATCAGTGGAAGCATGAACCTTGCTTATATGGATGGAAGGAAGGGGCAGCACATTATTTTATAGCAGATTTTACAAACACTTCAGTTTATGATGATGTGCCTAATTTAGCGAGAATGAATAAGAATGAACTAAAAGAGTATGCCAAAAAATTGTTAGAAATCATTGAAGATGGAACAACAATAATGAGAGAAGACAAACCTTTAACAAGTCCTTTACATCCAACAATGAAGCCAATTACTTTAATAGCAAAACAAATAAAAAATTCAAGCAAAGATGGAGAAATTGTTCTAGATCTATTTGGTGGAAGTGGAACAACACTTATTGCAGCGGAACAAACTGGAAGAAAATCAAGAATTATTGAATTGGATCCAATTTATGTGGATGTAATAATTGCCAGATGGGAAAAATTCACAGGTCAAAAAGCTAGAAAGATAAATTAGGATTATAAGAGGAGGTGATGAAGTGGAAAAAAAGAAGGATGAAAAAGCCTATAAGAGAGACATAAACCGAATGATGAAACAAGTAGGAACTTACAACAAGAGTTTTGAAATAACTATAAATACATTTGCCAAATTATTATACGATTATCAAGAAACCTTAGCTATGTTTGAGAAAACAGGTGGGAATGTAGTAATTTCACACACTAATAAAAATGGTTCAACAAATATAGTTAAAAATCCACTTTATCAATCCATAGAAAAGATGAGAGCTGACATAATAACTTATGCAAGAGAGCTAGGCTTAACACCAGCAGGTCTAAAAAAATTAAATCAAGAATTGCAGGAAGAAAAAGAATCGCCACTAGATAGCATATTAGAAAAACTACAATGACAGAAAATCAAAAGATAGTAAATGACTATGTAGAAAGTATTTTGAGTGGCGAAAAAATCGCCTGCAAGGAATTAAAGCAGACCTGCCAAAGATACAAAGATGACTTACAGAATCCTAAGTATCAATTAAAAGTTAAAGATCCCGAATTTATTATAAAAGTAATTGAAAATATATTTAAGCATGTAGAAGGTGAAAGACTAGACGGAACACCACTTTATGGTGAGCCTTTTCTATTGGAGCCATGGCAAAAGTTTATAATCTATAATTTGGTTGGATTTTACCATAAAGACACCAAGCTCAGAAAATACAAGGAAGCATTTATAATGATTCCCAGAAAAAATGGTAAAACTAGATTTGCTGGAGCCTTGGCATTTGCTTTAGCACTACTTGAAAGAAAATCAGCAGCCAGGGTTTTTATGGTGGGTTCAATTTTAAAAGAAGCTTTGCAATCTTTTAATTTTATAGTTGCAAATATCAATATGATGGGAGAAAAAGACAACTTCCATATAATTGACAACAACAACGCTCACACCATAGATAGGAAGTTTAAAGATGGTTCCATGTATTTTGAAGCTTTAGTAGATAGAGATTCACTTATTGGAAATATTTTTATATTAGACGAATTGCATGAGTATAAGAACTCTTTGAAGTATGACAGGATGAAGAAAGCAAGCAGGTCATACTCAAACAAATTAATAATAGGAATTACCACAGGCGGGCATAACATGAATAGTTTTTGTTATAACCGCTTTTTATATTGCAAAAAAATTATAAATAAAAACACAGAAACCAATAAATATGAGTTGGAAGATGACCAATATTTTGTATTTATTTCAAAGGCGGACCAAAAAGAGGATGGCAGTGTAGATTTTACAGATCCAAAAATTCATGAGATGGCAAGCCCAAACTATGGAATAACTATAAGGCCGCAAGACATAATGACAGATGCCATGCAGGCATTAAATGATCCGCAAACGAGGAAAGAATTCTTAGCAAAAGATTTGAATGTTTACACATCAAGCACAAAGACATATTTCAATTTAGATACATTCAGGTCTTCAGATGCCAAATACAATTGGACTTATAAAGAGCTTGTAAAACTGCCGATTGAATGGTTTGGTGGAGCCGACTTATCAAAGATGCATGACTTAACTGCAGCAGCCCTTTATGGGAACTATAAGGGAGTGGATATAATAATTACTCACGCATTTTTCCCAGTAACAAGGGCACACTTAAAAGCTGAAGAAGACAACATACCATTATTTGGTTGGCTTGATGATGGATATTTAACCATGACTAATGGAGATATTACGAATCATGCAGATGTAGTTAAATGGTTTATGCAAATGAGAAATCAAGGTTTTAAGATAAAGCAAATAGGCTTTGACAGAAAATTTGGTGAAGAATTTTACCTAATGATGAAAAAAGAAAGATTTAACATAGTTGATGAGCCACAACTTTTTATTAATAAGTCCAAGGGCTTTAGACGAATTGAACAAAAGGCAATAGGCGGTAAATTATATTATTTACATTCAAGTGCTTATGAATACTGCGTAGAAAATGTTCATGGAGTAGAGAAAACAGATGACATGATCCAATATGAAAAGGTCATGCCAAATTTAAGGATAGATTTATTTGATGCAAGTGTTTTTGCAGCATGTAGATTAATTGGAAATTTAGAAAAATCAGGATTAGCAAGAAAATGGCTAGAAAATTAGAGGTGATCAATATGAGCAAAAAAAAGAAAGAAAAAAGAAAAACTAGAGCCGAACCATTAACACCAACGCAGGCATGGTTCATTTCAGATGGAGATGGTGGCAGTCTTTGTGCTAAAGGATATACAAGGCTAATTGACAATCCAGAAGTAAGGATAGGCATTGAAAGAATAGCTGACCTTATATCATCAATGACAATTTATTTGATGCGAAACAGCGAACAGGGTGACATCAGGATTAAAAATGATTTATCTAAGAAATTAGATATACATCCATACAAGTATATGACAAGGCAGTTATGGGTATCCTGGATAGTCCGTGAGCTTTTAATAAATGGCAATGCTATTGTTTATCCAAAAATTACTGATGGCATCATTGAAGACCTAATACCAATAACAGATTCTAAAACAAAAACTTTTTCAGCATTTCAAGATGGATATTATATAACCATCAACAATAAAAAATTTAATTATGACGAGATACTCCATTTCAGATTGAATCCAGACTTAAACGAACCATGGAAGGGCCAATCATACGAAGTTACATTAAAAGATGTTGTTCAAAACTTAAAACAAGCGGCAAAAACAACAAACGAATTTATGGCCAATAAAATCTTACCTTCACTAATTGTAAAAGTAGATGCATTGACAGATGAGGTAGCAAGCGAAGAAGGAAGAAAAAATGTATATGATAAGTTTGTAAGTGCCAGTAGAGCAGGGGAACCTTGGATAGTTCCAACAGATTTAATTGATGTAGTCCAAGTCAAACCACTAACGCTCAATGACATAGCCATTAAAGACACAATTGAAATTGATAAAAAGACAGTAGCAGGAATTTTAGGGATCCCTGCTTTTTTATTGGGAATTGGAACATATAACCAACAAGAATATAACAATTTCATTAAGACAAGAATAATGGTAATTGCAAAAGCTATTGAGCAGGAACTAACAACTAAACTTTTATATAGTCCGGACCTTTATTTTAAATTCAATGTAAAAAGCCTATACTCCTACAACTTAACAGAAATATACCAAGTTTACAGTAATTTATACAGGTCAGGAATTGTAACAGGAAATGAAGTAAGAGAAATGTTTGACATGAGCCCTAAAGATGGACTAGATGAATTAGTTATTTTAGAAAACTTTATACCACAAGATAAAATAGGAGATCAAAAAAAGCTTGGAGGTGAGGAAGAATGATAAAAAGATTTAAAGCTTTAGATAGCAAGCTTGAAATTAGAGAAGAAGCAAATCAAGAAGAATATATTATTGCAGGTTATTTTGCAGTATTTAATCAAGAAACTGAGCTTTATCCAGGAGTATTTGAAAGTATTGATAGGGGAGCATTTAAGAATTCAATCAATGGAGATATAAGGGCTCTAATCAATCATGATACAAGCTTAGTATTAGCAAGGACTACATCAAATACATTAACTCTTAAAGAAGATGCTAAAGGACTTTATGGAGAAATAAAAATTAATCCCTATGATACTGATGCATTAAATATTTATGAAAGAGTTAAAAGAGGAGATGTATCACAGTGTTCTTTTGGATTCACAATAAACCAAGAAGAAGCTGATTATAGAGAAGATGGTTCAGCCCACTTCATTTTAAAGGATCTAAATTTATATGAAGTTTCAGTTTGTACTTTCCCTGCATATGAAGGCACGGAAGTGGAAGCAAGGCAAAAACAAATTGAAGCCCATAACAAGAGAAGTTTATCCCTATGGAAAGAAAGCATGAAAGGCAGGTTAAAGAATGTTAAGGAAAATACTACTAAATAAGAAAAAAAGAGAACTAGAAGCACAGCTAGAAGAAAACAGAAAGAGCTTTGAAGAACTTGAAACTAGAGAAAAGGAAATCGCAGAAGCTATTGAAGAAGTTGAAAACGAAGAAGAAGAAAAAGCCGTTGAAGAAGAAGTTGAAAAATACGAAAAAGACAAATCAGCTTTAAACGAAGAAAAAGAAGAGCTAGAAAGCAAAATCAAAGATATTGATGATGAGCTAGAAGAACTAGAAAAGAAAGAAGAAGCGGTAGACGCACCTGAAGAAAGGAAGGAAGAAATAACAATGAATAAAAGAGAAATGTTTGGCAATCTAACAAGAGAAAAGACAGTTGCACTTGTAGAAAGAGAAGAAGTAAAAGACTTCTTAACAAGAGTAAGAGAACTTAAAGGACAAAATAGAGCAGTAACAGGAGCAGAGCTTTTAATTCCATCAACATTAATTGGAATTTTAAGAGACAATATCCATAATTATTCAAAGCTTTTAAGCATGGTTTGGACTAGACCAATTAAAGGACAAGCAAGAGTTTCAGTTGCAGGAACCATTCCGGAAGCAGTGTGGACAGAAGCCTGTGCAACATTAAATGAACTAGACTTTGGATTTAATGTAATTGAGCTAGAAGGCTATAAAGTAGGCGGCTATATTCCAATTTGCAATGCTACACTTGAAGATGCATCAGATATTGACCTATACAATGAAATTATGTATATGTTAGCCCAAGCTATTGGTCTTGCATTAGATAAAGCCATCCTATATGGTACAGGCAAGAAAATGCCACTAGGAATTGTAACTAGACTTGCACAAAAAGCAAAACCAGAAAACTATCCAGCAAAGGCTAGAGAATGGAAGGACCTTTCAACAACTAACATTCTACAAGTTGCAGGAAAAACACCAACTGAACTTTATGGAGATCTAATTGTTAAAGCATCAGCAGCAGATTCAAAATATTCAACAGGAAGAAAATTCTGGGCTATGAATGATAAGACTTATGCAATGCTACAATCTAAGATCTTAGCTTTTAATGCAGCAGGAGCTCTAGTATCAGGAGTAAATAACGCATTGCCAATTATTAATGGAGAAGTAGCAACTTTACCATTTATTCCAGATGGAGATATTATAGGCGGCTATTCAGATCTATATGTTTTAGCAGAAAGAGCGGGAATTACACTTGCAGCATCTGAACATGTAAGATTTATTGAAGATGACACAGTATTTAAAGGCACTGCAAGATATGACGGAACACCAGCAATAGCAGAAGGCTTTGTAGTATTAAATATTGATGGTAAAGCACCAACAACTACAATTGCATTCACAGAAGATAAAGCTAATAAGGCGACAGCATAATGAAAGTAAAAGTATTAAAAGAATTTCATGACAAGAAAGAAAACATCACTAGAAAACCTGGTGATGTTTTTACTTGTTCAAAAGAAAGATATGAAGAAATTGAGAAAACACTAAAGCTTTACTGCGTACAATGCCAATGGATTGAGGTGGTAGAAGATGGACCAAGTATTAAAGCTAGTAAAGAATCAGCTAGGGATAACGATAAATAACAGGGATGATTACATCTTAGCCATAATAAAAGGCACACTAAAGGAATTGGAGAAGATCCAGGGAATAAAATTAGATGTAGAGAATCCGGACCATTTACTTTTTATAGTTGACCTCGTAGCTTGGAGATATGAATCCAAAGGCGAAGATAAGGCTATGCCGGAAAGGCTCTATTGGAGATTGAGAAATCTTATGGTAGGTGGCAAAGATGGACACATTTAAAGATGCAGTTACTTTGATAAAAGAAGATATTAAAGGAATTGATGAATTTGGAAATCCAATCATAGAAACATCAGAAAGAGAAATCTTATGCAATAGGCTAGATGTTTATTCACAGGAATTTTATCAAGCAGCCAATATTGGTCTTAAACCACAGGCAAAGATAAGTATTCATGCCATGGAATATGACGAAGAAGAAAAAGCAATCTACAAAGGCATAGAATATTACATTTTAAGAACTTACCTAAAAGGTAATTTATTAGAGATAGTTTTGGGTGATAAAATTGTCGACTAAAGTATCAGCTGATGAGTTGGAATCAGTAATAGGTGATTATCTAACAGAATACACTCAAGATGTTAAAGACAAGGTAAAAAAGCTTACAGAAGAAGTATCTGAAGAAGCTATTGAGGAATTAAAAAGCACCAGCCCAAAGAAAACCGGCAAGTATGCAAGAGCTTGGACAGGTAAAAAAGAAGGTAATAAAATTATTATCCACAATACCAGGGGTCAGCTTACTCACTTATTAGAACATGGCCATGCACTATGGCAAGGTGGAAGGACAAAGGCATTTCCTCACATAAAACCAGTTGAACAGAAAACCATAAAAAAATATGAAGAGGGGGTAAAGAAAGCAATTGAAGAATCCTCTTGATATGCTAAAAAAATTAAATATGCCAATAGCATATTTTAAGTTTAATAAGAGAGTCGCTCCTCCATTTTTAATTTATAGAGGAGATGGATCTAATAATTTTAAAGCAGACAATGTAGTTTACAATTCAAGCTACAACTATAATTTAGAATTTTATTTTAAAGATAAAAACGAACATAAAGAAAGAGAAATAGAAGAATTACTAAACGAAAATGAAATAATTTGGGATAAGTCGGAAGATGTTTATATTCCAAGTGAAAATATTTTTGTAATTTACTATTATTTAGGAGGTAAATAATAATGGCAAAAAATAAGGTTAAATTTGGTCTTAAAAATGTTCATGTATGGCCAATAACAGAAGCAACATCAGAAAAAATAACTTATGCAGAAGTAATAAAAGTTCCAGGAGCTGTTTCATTATCACTAGAAGCATCAGGAGATAGCAATCCATTTTACGCAGATGACATGATCTATTGGAACCAATATTCTAACAATGGATATGAAGGCGAATTAGAAATTGCATTAATCCCAGAAGAATTTGAAGTTCAAATACTAGGATATTTGAAAGATAAAAATGGAGCAATAGTTGAATCGAATTCAAGCAAGGCAAAGAATTATGCAATGGCCTTTGAATTTGATGGAGATGTAACACAAACAAGACATATCTTTTATAACTGCTCATCATCAAGACCAAATATTGAAGGTGCAACTACAGAAGATAAGACGGAACCTCAAACAGATTCTATTAACATTTCAACAGCACCTGCAGCTGATACAGGCTATGTAAAAGCAAGATTAGAAAAAGGACAAACAGGATATGATACATTCTTTACAACTCCTTACAAAGTAACACCAGAAACAGGAGCTCAAGGATAATGATTAAAACAATAAATATTGATGGCAAAGAAGTAAAGTTTTCAACTAATGCTTACTTTGCCAACATTTTTAAAAATCAATTTGGCTATGACATTTTAACTGTAATAATGCCATTAGTATCAGAAGCTTTAAAAGGGCTAGATGATTTATATACTAGGGCAAACCAAGAAGCAATAGTGCCATCAACTATTGGTGAGGTATTAGAAAATATCTACAGCCTAGAAATGGTAGATGTAAATAATTTTATTTGGTCCCTTGCCAAGATGGCGGATCCAGGGATTGATGAGCCAATAAAATGGTATAGCCAGTTCAATGAATTTCCAGTAATTGATATTCTAAAAGAATTATGGGAAATAATTTTGCCTTCTCTAATTAGTAAAAAAAAATTAGAGGACATAGTAAAGATACCGAAGGCGGAAAAGGAAAACCAGTAGACTTTTCAGAATTAATGGCAGGAGCTCTTACAAGAGGATTAACTTTATCAGATTTTAAAAGTATGACAATAGGCGATGTAGTAGACTACTGCATCGCCTATAATAATGCAAATTATAGTAATGAAGATGAAGACAAAGACAAGGTAAGAAAGGCGAGCCAAAAAGATTTTGATAATTTCTAAGGGGGTGAGGATATGGCAGGAACTATAAAAGGCATAACTATTGAAATTGGTGGAGATACAACCAAGCTAGAAAAAGCCTTGAAAGGTGTAAATTCCAGTGCAAGAGACCTAGGAAAACAACTAAAAGATATTGGAACATCAATGAAATTCAATCCAGGGAATGCGGAGCTTGCAAGTCAGAAACAAAGAGTACTGGCAGAATCCATAGAGAACACCAAAAAGAAGCTTGAAACATTAAAGACAGCACAGGAACAAGCGAGTGCCGCACTTTCTCGTGGAGATATTTCACAAGCTCAATATGATGCATTGACAAGGGAAATAATGAAGACGGAAAACCAGTTAAAGTCACTAGAAGCACAAGCTAATAAAACAAATCAAACACTTCTAGGAATTAGAGATGCATCAATGAAAATTGGTGAAACTACTGGCAAAATTGGAAGCAAAATGTCAAAAACAATTACAGCACCATTAGTAGCAGGAGCAGGTGTTGTTACAAAATTTGCAGCTGATTTTGATACAGCCATGGTCGGAGTTGCAAAAACAGTTGATATGACTGATCAAGAGTTTGCAGCTATGTCAAATAGTATAAGAGATATGGCTAAGGAGATGCCAGCATCAGCTGTAGAAATTGCAGGAGTAGCAGAAGCAGCAGGGCAACTAGGGATTCATAAAGAGAATATTTTAGGCTTTACAAAAACCATGATTGACCTAGGAGAAACTACAAACCTAACCGCAGATGAAGCCGCAACAGCATTTGCTAAATTTGCGAATATTACACAAATGCCACAAACAGAATTTGACAAATTAGGGTCAGTAGTTGTAGATCTAGGAAATAATATGGCTACCACAGAAAAAGATATTGTTTCTATGGGAACTAGATTAGCAGGTACAGGTAACCAAGTAGGATTAACGGAAGCCGAAATAATGGGTCTTGCAGCAGCTATGTCTTCAGTAGGTATAGAAGCTGAAGCTGGCGGTAGTGCCATGTCTACTACTTTAAAGAAAATTAATTCAGCGGTAGTTGGGTCAAGTGAAAAAATAAAAGATTTTGAACAAAATATATCAGGTGCAACAGGTATTACTGCAGCAGAATTTTGTACAGCTATGGAGGCAGGCGGTAAATCAGCCGAAAACATGGCTAATAGATTAGGTATAGTTCCAAAATACGCAAAAGAACTGGCTAAAGATTTGATGAAGTCCACGGTATCTTTGGATGGATTTGCACAAGTAGCAGGAATGTCAGCAGAAGAATTTTCAGAAGTTTGGAGAACAAAACCAACTGAAGCCTTAGAAGCCTTTATTTCAGGGCTTCAAGAAGTTGTAAAAAGTGGCGGAGATGTAAATGGTGTTCTATCAGATTTAGGAATCACAGGCATAAGAGAAACTGATACATTAAATAGGCTTGCCGGTGCAGGGGATCTTTTAGGATCAGCTTTTGACATAGCGACTGGTGCATTTTCAGAAAATGTAGCATTAGCAAATGAAGCAGAAAAAAGATATGAATCCTTTGGTGCCAAGATGGATATGTTCAAGAACAAGTTGACAGATGCAGGAATAACAATAGGCACTGTACTAATGCCATATATAGAAAAACTTGTAGATGGCATAGGAAATTTGGCAGATAAAATTGCAGCAGCCGACCCTGCACTTGTAAAAATTGGTGTTGTAATAGCAACTTTTGCAGCGGCAATTGGTCCAGTATTAATAATAATATCCAAAATAGCAACAGTAATAGGCACAGTTAGTGGAGCTTTAGCAGCCATGGGCGGAGCTACAGCAGGAGCAACTCCAGCAATGCTGGGGCTTGCAAAAGTATTTGGTGTAATTAAAACAGCTTTTGTAGGATTATTAGGGCTAATACAAGCACATCCAATAGTGGCAATAATAACAGCAGCTGCGACAATTCTAATTCCTTTCATTATAAAAAATTGGAGTACAATTAAAGAATTTTTGATTAATACATGGAATAGCATAAAAGAATCAGCAAGCGTCATTTGGCAAGGGATAACTCAATTCTTTTCTACCTTATGGACTAGTGTAAGTGAGTCATGGTCTACAATATGGGCAGCAATAACAACCACTCTAAGTGGATTATGGCAAAGCTTTATAGCAGGAGTACAGCCAATTTGGGAAGGATTAGTTACAGTTTTTCAATTCATTTGGGAAGCAATCAAGGAAATATTTAATGTAGCTTGGATTGCTATTTCAACACCTATTATACTTGCATGGCAAGTTTTTATAGCAACAGCAAAGACTATATTTGATGGTCTAGTAACCTTTTTTAAAGGAATATGGGAAGGCATAAAAGCTAATGCAGTAGCAACATGGAATGCAATAAAGAGTGTAATCCAACCTATTTGGGAAGCTTTGAAATCAAAAGCTACAGAAGTATTTAATGCTATTAAAGCCAAGATTACGGAAGTATGGAATGGAATTAAATCCAAAACAACCGAAGTATGGAATGGCATAAAGTCAGCATTATTACCAATTTGGGAATCATTTAAGACCAAGGCAACTGAAATATTTAATGCAGTAAAAACAAAAATAACCGAAGTTTGGAATGATGCGAAATCAAAGACTACTGAAATTTGGAATGGAATAAAGAGTAGTTTGTCAGAAGTTTGGAATGGCATTAAATCAACAGCTACTGAAGCATTTAACTCAATAAAAACCAAAATTACAGAAGTTTGGAATGGAATAAAGAGTGCTACAACATCAACATGGAATGCAGTTAAACAAGCTATAGAAAAGCCTATAAACCAAGCTAGAGATTTAGTTGGTAAAGCAATAGAGAGAATGAAGTCATTATTAAACATTACATTGCCATTTCCTAAAATAAAGTTACCACATTTTAAAATTACTGGATCCTTTTCTTTGAAACCTCCATCAGTACCACATTTAAGCGTAGATTGGTATGACAAGGGTGGTATTTTTAAGAGCCCATCAATAATTGGTGTTGGAGAAAAAAGACCTGAGTTTGTAGGAGCTTTAGACGACTTGAAGAAAATAGTTGCAGATGTAATTAATGAAAATTCAATTGAATCAGGAAGACAAATAATAATCAAAGAAATGAATGTAAGAAATGACAATGACATCAAGAGAATTGCTGAAGAACTTTATAGGCTAGAAAAAAGAAATAATAGAGGAAGGGGGCTTGCTACTATATGATAGGTTTTAATTTTAAGGGCAGGCACTCGTCAGAATTTAACATAGGATTTAGATCGGTAGATAGGACAGTCCTCCCAGAAAGGCGAAGAAAAGAATTCACAATTTTAGGTAGGTCAGGAACTTTGGAGCTTGAATCCCAGGAATATGAAAAAAGGCATATAACAGGCATTATAGGAGTTCTTTATATAGATAAGTTTGAAGAGCTTAGATATAAAATAAGGGATTTGGCAGGATGGCTTACAGGAAGTGGTCTTTTAATTTTTGATGATGAAAAAGAAAAAGCGTATGAAGCATCAGTCTATAGTGCTATTGGAATTGAGCAACTAGAATTGCAACCAAGAGGAACTATATCCATAGAATTTGAGTGCCAGCCATTTGCAGTTTCAAGGGATCTAAATCGAATTTTAAAATCAGGAAGCAAAACAACAAATATAAACATAGAAAACAAAGGCAATGTTAAGACATGCGGAACTTTCATTATAAAAAATACTGGAGATAGTAATATTACATCACTAAGGATAACTAGAAAGGTGGTAATTTAATGAGTAAAGCAAGTAACTATTTGGAAGATGCGACTATAAATTATTTTCTAAGAGGTCAAACAGTAGCAAGGCCTACACAATTATTTATAGCATTATATAAAATTAATCCCACAGATGGAGATACAGGGGCTGAAGTAGTTGGTGGCGGATATACAAGGCAACCTATTAACTTTGGTCAACCAACACAACAGTCTGATAGGGCAGTATCTACTAATACAGAAAGGATTGAATTCCCTACATCAACTAATGGATGGGGTGAAGTTGCTTATTTTGGAATAAAAGATGCTAAAGATGGTGGAAATCTTATAGTTTATGGAGCTTTCAATAGACCAATAGAAATTACAGAGGGTAATAAATTTATTATTGAAGTCGGCAATTTGTCCGTTTCAGTAGGATAAAGGCGGTGCTCAAATGGGAGCATATAACACAGGAAAATTTAATATTGGAAAATTCAATGTTAAAAGTAACAATAACATAACCTTAACAGCTAATTCAGAAATAAATTATTTTACAAAAGTAGAAGATATTTTAATTCAAAAAGAATTAGAAAAGGTTGGAGCTACTGTTGATTATGAAGCATCAGCTATTTCAATATTAGAAATAAAGTTAAAAGAAACTGCAGGATTAGAAATTAATTTTGATGCATCAGCAGTGGCTACTTCAATAATTTTAATTGAGGACCTAAATTCAGAAATCACTTTTGAAGCAGAAGGAATTGGATCCCTATTAGGTGAAGAATATATAGAAATCAAAGGATTTGTATTAAGACCTGGGCAAGAAATAGAAATAAATACATGCGACCTAACAGCAACTATAAATGGAGAAAACGCAATACACCTTTTAACAGAAGAAGGCGATTTCTTTGACTTCTTACCAGGGGCAAATGACATAAAAATTGATGCGGTTGGAGCAGGTAGTGTAAGCATTGACACCTATTGGAAGGATAGGTGGTTATAGTGAGAAAATATAACATTAAGATTTATGATTCAGAAATGAATAAACTCGCTTTTCTACAGAATGCATACGAAATAGGTTATGAGTTAAAACTAAATGAATTATGGACTTGTAGCTTTAAATTGCCAAGAGATGATGCAAAGACAAAATACTGCCAGCCATTTAATTATGTAGAATTATTTGATGGGAATGACAGGATAGATCTATTTAGAATACTGCCTACAATATTGACTACAGAAGAAACATCTTATATTGAATATAGTTGCGAACATGTTTTAGCAACGCTTATTGATGATGTACTTTTTAAATACCACCAAATAGGCAATTTGGGAGTATATACAGGGCAAGTGTTGAGATACATTTTAGACAAGCAGTCAACAAAAAGATGGCAGCTAGTTGAGTGTGATTTCAGTCGCCAGTTCGAATATAAATGGGAGAATGAAAATTTACTTGCAGCATTATTTTCAGTTCCGAAGCCATTCAATGAAAATTATAAATGGACTTGGGACACTACTTCATACCCATGGACTATAAATTTGAAAAAATTAAATAATAATTATAGGGCGGATATCCAATATAGAAAAAATATGCAAAATATAGAAAAGACAGTGGATCCAACAAATATTGTAACTAGGCTTTATGCTTTGGGATATGGCGAGGGAGATAATCAACTGGATATTACTTCAGTAAATAATGGCAGGGCTTATTTAGAAAAGAATGTAGGTAAATATGGGCTTAAGCAATCTATTCTAGTAGACAGAAGATTTGAAGCACCGGTTACATTAATGGAATATGCAAGGTCAATTTTAGATGGTCTTGCAGAGCCTTATATATCATATAAAATTCAAGCAGTAGATTTATCAATTAAAGATAGTAAAAAGTACCCTAAATTTATGCCAGGGGATTATGTATTAATAAGAGACACTGAAGATAACATTAATTTGAAAGTCCCAATAGTAAGCGTAAGGAAAAATGACATAAGAGGTAATCCATTTGATATTGAAATAGAGATAGCAAATAAAAAGAAGGACATCACAGGTTCTATTTCAGAAATACAAGAAAGAGCCAGGATAAATGACACCTACAGTCAAGGTGCTACTAATCTAATGCAGATGGCTTTTGTAGATAACTGTGATCCCAAATATCCAGCGACACTAAGGTTTTATATTCCAAATGAGATGGCCAGGATAAATAAATTAATCTTAAATTACACGATAGAACAATTTAGAGCATATTCAAGAGCCACAAAAGGTGGTGGAGCAGATGTATCTACTACAGAATCAGGCGGCGGAGATTATACTTCCACAGAAAGCGGCGGTGGAGATTATACATCAACAGGGTCAGGCGGCGGAGATTATACATCAACAGGTTCAGGTGGTGGCGACTATGCAACTACACACGGGGCTGAACATGTACAAGGAAGCCAATTAAGTCTAGATGTTTACAACAACAATGGTGGAAAGATAGGTAATACTAGTTCATTTTGGCATACTACTTATCATGAACACAGTGTAAATGTTCCTCAACATAGCCACAGTGTAAACATTCCAGAACATAGCCACAGCGTAAATATTAGATCACATACCCACCAATTAAATATAAAGTCGCATAAGCACACTTTTATTTTGCCCGACCATAAGCATGAAATAGATTATGGGATTTATGAAGGCAGCAAGGCTAGGTATTGTTATTTAAAGATTGATGGCCAAATGGTTTATACCAAAGATACTGAAGTAAATTTAATACCATATTTAAGCAAAGATGACGGCGGCAAAATTCAAAGGGGAACATGGCATACAGTTGAAATAATGCCAGATACTTTGACGAGAATAAACGCAAGCTTATTTATACAACTATTCACAAATTCCAGAGGGGGCGGTGATTATTAAATGGTAAATTTAAATAAAATGTATGATGGAGTGGTCAATTCACCCGAAACATACTTAACACAAAATTTAGCTGCAGATGCAACAATAATTTATGTAGCAGATAGTTCAGTATTTGGAAGTCTTCCTAATTTAGCAGTTCTAGGAACAGATCAGAATGCAGAAACAATTCTAATTAAATCAAAGAGATCTGATGGTGGACTTGAAGTTCAAAGAGCTATTGAAGGACCTGCTAAGAGATGGGAAAAGACAACAGCAATTGCAAGAAACTTTACAAATTTTGACTATCAACAAATTAAAGATAACATTGAAAAATTAAATACAGGCAAACAAGATAGCTTAACAGCAGGAAGTAACATCAAAATCACTAATGGAAGAATTAGTGCGACCGATACCAAATACAATGACACACAAATTAAAAAGGATATAGCAGAATTACAAAATAGCCAGCTATCAAAAGCAAGCCAAACAGAAGCTGAAAGTGGTGTAGACAACACAAAATACATGACACCACAGGCGACAAAACAAGCGATTGAAAAGTTATCACCTAAGCAAGATTTAAGTGACTATGCTATGAAAAAAGACATAAAAACTAAACTTTCAGAAATGGAAGAAGATGGAAATCATAAAACAGTAACAGACACTGAAAAACGAAGTTGGAATAAAAAATTTGAGTTGCCCGATGGAAAAGAAAACCAAGTATTGACTAAAACAACTGGTGGAGCTGAATTTAAAAATATTTCATCTTCAAGGTCTGCAACTTTTGTAATAGCTAATTATGATTCATCAGAAAATTCAAAAACAGGAGCCGATTATGTAATTCAAGAAAATGAAAGTCCTTGTGATATTATTAATGGTTTTATTGAAAAATTACCAACTTATGGTGGAAAAATTCAACTTACCGAGGGTAATTTTATAGAAAAAAATGATAAAAGTATTAATTTAAATAAAGATAATATCACTCTTTCAGGCTATGGAGAATCTACAAAATTAGAAAAAACTTTTAAGTCTACTACTGTAGAACTTATTAGAATTTTAAATTCTAATATCATTTTGAAAAACTTTCAAATTACTTTAAAAGATAACTATGCGGTTAAGGTTTTTGAAAACACGAATAATTGCAAAATATATAATATTGATACGCCTTCAACTAACATGCGAGGATTTAATATTCAAGGTTCAAATCATCGTTTATTAAATTGTACCGTAATTACACATAATGCCCCTGCATTTAATATTCAAGGCTCAAATCATTCATTATCAAACTGTTCAGGTACTACAGCTATAACCACCGCATTTAATATTCAAGGCTCAGGGATTAGTTTAGCGGATTGTAAAGGTAAAAATGGTTCAAACTCACCATGTTTTTGGATTAAAAATAAAGATAATAAATTTATAAACTGTACAGTAATATCTAGTGCGGAAGCATTTTATATTGAAGCATCGGAAATTAGTTTGATAGGATGTAGTCTAAAATCTAGTGCGAATCAAGATATTGTTTGTACAAGAGATTCTAAAAAGTGTATTATTTTAGCTAATCGATGCTATGGTAAAGGTATTTACGATGGAGGAACAAATAATATTGTAGCTAATAATATTGAATAGGAGGTATAAATAAATGGAAATAGGAATTAATTTATTTGGGAAAAATAAATTAAGAGAGCAAGATAATTATTTTAAAAATCAAACAAAAGAGGTGACCGCATGGAATACAAAACAATAGAGGAGATATATTTAGCAGTAGGAGTTGCAGGGACGATAATAATTGTTTTCTTAGGAGTTTTTGTTTACACGATAGTGCAAAACGACAAGAGAAGAAGCCAAGAGATGAAGGAAATAACTGATACTCTTAAGCAGCTGATATTGGATAATCAACTATTAAATACTGCAATAGATAAACTATCTGAAGCTACAAAAGAGGTTGCAACAACTAACAGAATTGTCGCTGATACAGTAAACAAAGTTGATTATTATAATAGAGAGCTCCACAAAAAACTAGACAAACATGACGACAAAGTAGAAAAAATTTTAGATGAAATTAGGAAATAAGGCGGCAATAAGCTGCCTTTTATTATGCATTAAATGAAAGGAGTTGATGACATGGTAAAAATAATGTTAGACCCTGGACATGGAGCAGGGGCTTTCCATAATAGAGGTTTTAAAAGCATTCCGGGCTTTGAATTTTGTAACGAGGGGGACTGTAATTATATCTATTCATTGAAGCTAAAAAAAGCACTAGAAGACTATGGATTTATAGTTGGAAATACGAGAATCAACCGATTTGATAATCCAAGCCTGGCTCAAAGAGGTCAAAAGGCAAAAGGTTATGACCTATTAATTAGCTTACATTCAAACGCTGGTGGGGGTTCAGCCACAGGAACTGAAATTTGGGACTCAACTAACCCAAAAGAAAGCATCAAAAACCTTACAGATAAACTATGTACGGCAATATCAACAGCAATTGGAACTAATAACCGAGGAACTAAGTATCGAAAAAGTAAATCAGGATCCAATTATTATGGAGTATTAAGAAATGGTCTTGCAAAGCACAATTTTATAATTGAGCATGCCTTTCATGATAATTATTCGGATTGTAAAAAATATGTGGATAATTTAGACAAAGTAGCTGGAGCAACAGCAAAAGTTATTGCAAAATATTTTGGAGTAGTAAAAAGCACTAGGACACCAATTTTAAGCAAACCTAGTGCAACTTTGGAGCAAATTAAAGAGTGGGCAAAAACAAAAAATAATGACAAAGAATTTATTGGGCTTGCTTATACTTACTGGAGATTATCCAATATTATTGGAATAAATCCGGTAATTGCATTTGCACAAATGGCACACGAAACAGGCTTTTTATACAAAATTAAATCAGCTGCAGGGATAGATGCTAGTTATCATAATCCATGCGGTTTGAAGGTAACTCAAGGCGGTGGAGATTATCAAGCTTCAGCCCACAAAAGATTTGCAACATGGGAAGATGGAATTAGTGCCCATTTAGATCACTTAGCTTTATATGCAGGTGCTAAAGGCTATCCTAAATCCAATACTTTGGATCCACGACATTTTGCCTATTTATTTGGCACTTGCAAATATGTAGAGGACTTAGGTGGCAGATGGGCTCCATCAAATGATTATGGCAGAAAGCTTTTAAACTATGTAAACGAAATAAGAAATATTAAGGTGAATAAAATGGAAAATAAAAAAGAACATTGGGCAGAAAAATCTTTTAAGAACTTGAATGAAAAAGGGATTGAAATCCATGAAAAAAGATTTGATGACACTATAACAAGAGGAGAAGTTTTTTCTTTACTTGATAGAGTAGTGGACAAACTAACAGAAAAAAATTCCAATCAATGATGAGGAGAATCTTATGAAAAGAGAAGATTTTATTAGAAAATTTACAAGTAGAAAATTTTGGGTGCTTTTAATTGCATTAGTAAGTGCGGTTTTAGCATTTTTAAAATTTGATCAAGGCAGCATTGAACAAATAACAACAATAATAATGGCATTTGGAGCTATGATTTCTTATGTACTAGGAGAAAGCTATGTAGATGGGAAAAGAGTCGGCGGAGATGTAACCAATATTATTAATACAGAAGATTTGAAAGAAAAATGATTTTATTGAGCCTGGGTTTTAAACCTGGGCTTTATTTTTATGTAGAAATAAAAAAAATATTTTTTAAGTCCTAACCAAATAAAGGCATTTAGGTAGGTAGAAGAGTTATAAAAGTTGGCAACGAGTTGGTAACGCAACAGTAAAAAGGTGTAAAAACATGTAAAAAAGCATGTACTCAGTAATTAAAGTACATGCTTAATATTTGTATTTTTAGCCATTTGTAAAGAAATGTAAAAATAAATAAAAATTGGTCGGGGTGAGAGGATTCGAACCCCCGGCCCCATGGTCCCAAACCACGTGCGCTACCAAACTGCGCTACACCCCGACGTAATGAAAATTTTACAAGAAATTTATATTCTTTATATTTAATTTTCGAACAGATATTATTATAACATGAAATAAATATTTGTCAAAGCTTTTTTAAAAAATTTTTCAAAAAATTGCCTTAGAAGACTATTATAGTTGATTTATAAAAACTTTACAACTAAAATATAAGTATTATAAAAAGATAGGGGGTAACATGAGAGCTATTATATTTGATCTAGATGGAACACTGGTGGATTCTATGGGATATTGGAGAAGTGTAACTCGCGACTTCATGAAAGGAAAGGGCATAGATGTAGAAAATCATGTGCAACATAAGATGACCACAATGAGCCTAAACACTTCACTTAGATATTTAAAAGACTATTATAATTTAAGTGAAAGTTTTGAAGAACTTTATGCTGGCTTTAGTTATACAGTAAAAGATTTTTATGCCAACAAGGTTGACTTAAAGGATAATGCCCTTGAAATTTTAAAATATTTTAAGGATGAGGACAAAAAAATCGTTATTGGAACATCAACTGCAAAGCCTTTTGCTGATATAATCATAAAAAAATATGGCATGGACAAATATATTGAAGGTCTATACACAGCAGATTCAGTTGGTCGTATAAAGGCTGACGAAAAATTTTTCACTACAATTATTTCTGAATTAAAGGAAGAAGCAAAGGAGGTACTTTTAGTAGACGATTCCTATATTGCCCTAAGGACCGCAAAAAGTGCAGGACTAGAAACTGTGGGCATTTACGATGAGCACTCAAAGGACACTTGGCAAAAGATTGTGGATGAAAATAAATATTCCATAACAAATTTAATAGAGCTAAAAAATATATGAGATTATTTTTATTTTTTGCGGCAAGGACTATACCCGCCTTTATATTTACTTTTGTTGTTTTTTCACTTGTGAGAGTAAAATTTTTCTCCCACAGAAAAATAAATTCTAATGGCTTTAGAGAATTTCTACTTAGTCTCTTTGCTGGTTACATTGCCTTCTTAGTTATAATGCTCTTTATGCCAAATTCTTATATTTCTAACTCGGGAATTAATTTGACCAATGAAAATTTTGACTTCGTGGGAAACTTTAAAGACAGAATAACAGCAGGAGCTTGGGGAGTAAATTTAATTCCCTTTAGGACTATAAAAAATTACATAATATACTCAGGTTTTCTTCATACAATAATAAATATTGTTGGCAATATTATAATTTTTGTGCCCTTTGGTATTTTGATAGCAGAAATTTTTCCGAAGACGAGAAAATTTTCCCGCATATTTCTTATATCTGTTTGCACATCTTTTTTTGTTGAATTTATACAATTTTTTATAGGAAGGTCTGTTGATATTGACGATTTAATGTTAAATGTATTTGGCTCAATGATTGGATATTTTATCTGGAAGAAATTTTTGAGATTTAAGTTTGCCAAGAAGAAGAGAAAAAGAATAAGACAGGAGAGGTATTAAGCGGACTAAAATTGACAAAATAAGGGAACTTTAGTATAATTTTAGTCTAACTAAATATGGGGGCGAAAATGGTTTCGACGGGGATTTTGAGCTTTAAGTAGCGAGTCGTTGATGGATCACACAACGTAAAAATGGTCTATAAAAAATAAACGACGAAAATAATTTCGCACTAGCTGCCTAATTAGGTAGCAATCCGGCCAGACACCGCGAACTGTAACCGGGTTTCAAATTAGCGGGCAACGAACTCTGTGATGCGCCATAGCAGAGGGGGTTAATGGCGATACTCTGTATGAGTTTGACACTCTAGTAATGCAGGGGAAATTTAAGAGGAGTCTGCACTCGGAGAATCTTTCTGTAAGAGGTCTTCGGACGTGGGTTCGACTCCCACCGCCTCCACCAAACTTTCAAGTCATTCATGTTTATGGATGGCTTTTTCTTTTTGCTCTAAAATTAATTTTAAATATTTTTTTAAAAAGAAAGACTTATTTAAGATATTTTAAGGAGTTAGCTAATAATTCTTTGTGTTATAATTTTTGTTATAAGAAATTTAATTTAAGAGGGTGATTTTATTGCTCAACTCAATAGAGCTTGTTAATAAACTTAATGATAAGGGTGTTGAATTTTGCGGAGTTAGCAGGGAGCAAGCCATTAATTATTTAGAAGAGCATAATTATTATGTAAAAGTTTCATCATATAGACATAATTTTAAAAAAGATGAAAATGGGAAATATAAAGACTTAGACTTTTTTCATCTAAAAGATTTAGCTACTATTGATATGCATCTTAAATTTTTAATCTTAAAAACGACTTTAAATTTAGAGCATTCTTTAAAAGTAAATTTACTCAAATCAATAGAAAACAATGGTCTAGACGATATAAATCTTACCTTAGAGTTCTTGGATAGTTTAGGAAATAACCAGGGAGATACAGGATATAATATTAGGCAAGAATTATATAGAAGACGAGTACAAGGTTATGTTGGAAATCTATTAAGTAAGTTTACACATCCGAATTATCCAATTTGGACCTTTGTCGAAGTCATATCATTTGGTACTTTAGTGAAATTTATAAAGTTTTATGTAGAGAATTATGAAAATAATTTTGCAAATTGTGATATTTTATTTCGTGTGAGAGATATTAGAAATGCATCTGCACACAGTAATTGCCTTATTCACAATCTCCCAGACAAGAGGGAGTATTATCTCGATGATATATATAAATTTTTAAAAGATAATTTAGATGAATACAATGGAATTTTTATAAAAAGAAAGTTAAGAAATTTATTTATACATGATTTTATTTGTTTGCTTTATGCTTTTAAATTAAATGTTAAAAGTGATGAAATAAAGATAAATAGATTTAAAGAGATAAAAGAATTTTTTGAAACTAGAGTTATAAGGAATAAAGATAAGTACGAAAAGAATAAAATTTTAGTAGAAGATTATAAATTTGTTAAGAAAGTAATTGACTTATTTTGTGACATTGCTATATAATGTAACTACAAAGGGAAAAACTAAATAGTTTTTTTTAACCGAGAACTTTGAGTTCTCGG
>NZ_HE610718.1:390020-462061 GCF_000321025.1 Peptoniphilus senegalensis JC140 | reverse complement strand
CAAAACAAACCACCGGCTTAGCCGGTGGTTATGATTATGTTTTATAAAATTTTAGCAAGTTCAATTATTAATTTGTTTATTAAATTATATTTTAATTGACTTTTTAGCTTGATTGTAGAAGTTTTTCATACATCTCTATTAGTTCTTCTGGTATGACAAAGTTAAAGTAAGTGCCAGATTTTGATAGGAAGAGATACATTAGACCCAGTGATGTGAATTTTTTCATATTTACATAGACATTTTCATCAGAATAATCTACGGCGCCATTATAAAAATCGTAAAAGGACTTGTGCTCTTTTTCGTCAAAGTTCATGAGGGTATTTTTAAATTCGTCGGTAATTTTCTTATAAATTTCTTCAACTTCTTCTGTCAAACTTAGTCCTTCAAGCTTTAAGTCATAGGAAGATGCGATGAGTTGTCTTTGGTCAGCGTCTAAACTTTCTATAATGGGGTATAATTTATCAACAGGCAGTTTGTTAATGGTTTCAACTTTAAAAAGTTTTAATAAAAAATCGCTCATAATTCACCTCGTATTTATTATACATGAAATGAGCTGAGGGAGGAAATATGTCTAGTATTAAAAAATTAAGTGATGGTGTTTATTGTAAAATTATTCCCTTAAGGGGCAATCCCCTAAAGAGCATAAATATTTACATGGTAAAGTCCAGAGGCGAGGCTTTAATTATCGACACAGGCTTTAATACTGAAGAGATAAGGAATGAAATGTTATCTTTTATAAAAGATATGGAAATTGATTTAAAGAATACAAAGTTATTTTTGACTCATCTTCACTCTGATCACACAGGTCTTGCAACTTGGTTTCATGAAGAGCTTGGCGTGGAAATTTATATGGGAGACATTGACTACCACATGATGTCTTCAATGGCTGATGCAAATTCAAAGAGATGGAAGGATGTCATGGCGACAACCCATCTTCAAGGGCTTGACGAGGATAATTTAAAAATTGAAGAGCACGCAGGCTTTCGTTATAGACCTAAGGCAGAGTTCCCCTACACTTCCTTTAATCCTGACTACACCCTAAAGCTTGGCGACTTTACTTTTAAGGGCATGGATTTTTCCGGCCACACTCCTGGCATGGTTGGTCTTTATGAAGAAGACCGAAAAATTTTATTCTGTGGCGACCACCTTTTGGGAGACATCACGCCAAACATTACATTTTGGAATTTTACTGTGGGCGACAGCCTTGGGACCTATCTTAAAAATATTGAGAAATTAAGAAATATTCCAATTGAGCATATTTATTCTTCTCACAGGGCTCTTATTGATGATGTACCAAAGAGGATTGACGAGTTAAAGGCTCATCACAAGAAAAGAATCGACGAGGCATTAAGGACTTTAGAAGCTAGGGGCAAGTGCACAGTAAGAGACATTGCCATGAATATGTCTTGGGACATGAGGGCAAGGGATTTTTCTGAATTTCCAAACACACAAAAGTTTTTCGCAGCAGGAGAAGCTCACGCTCATCTTGAACACCTAAGGACTCTAGGCAAGGCTGACTTTGAAAAAGACCAAGATGGAGTTTTGCACTACTATTCGATTTAAAATTTATTTGATTTTAAAAGCCCTTAGACATAGAATTAAGTTTATAGGAAAAATAAAAATGGAGTGAAAAATGAATAAATTAATTTGTAAGTATAAAGACAAAGTTTTAGAAAGCGGAAATGAAACAATTTTATGTGGCATTGTAAATGTTACGCCAGATTCCTTTTCTGATGGCGGCAAATGGTACGGCAAGGACAAGGCTATCAAAAGGGCAATGGAACTTATTGATGCCGGTGCAAAAATGATTGACCTTGGTGGCGAATCCACTAGACCAGGCTCTACTTATGTTGAGATTGAAGAAGAAATAAGTAGAGTTGTGCCAGTTATAAAAGAATTAAAGACTATGACAGATGTGCCTCTATCAATTGATACATGGAAGGCAGATGTTGCAGAAGCTGCAATAGAGGCAGGCGTTGACTTTGTTAATGACATCACAGGTTTTATGGGCGACCCTAAAATGGCTGAAGTGGTAGGAAGAAGTGAAGTGGGCGCAATTTTAATGTTTAATCCAAAAATTGCAAGACCAAATCACAAGTCATCTGCCAACTTTCCATCCTTTGGTGGCGAGGGAGCCTTTACTGATGATGAGTTAAAATCCTTTGAAGACATGGACATTGTGGAAGTCATGAAAAAATATCTAGGGAAATCTCTTGAAAGAGCAGAAAAAAATGGCATTACAAAAGATAGAATTATGCTTGACCCAGGTATTGGCTTTGCCCTAACAAAAAAGGAAAATTTAAAATTAATAGACAAAATTGATGCCATTAGAGAAAAGGGCTGCTTCACATTTTTGGGTGTATCAAGAAAGAGATTTATCACAAATATTTTGACAGAAAATAATATTGACGCTGATGGAAATAATGAAGAAGGCTTTGAAAATAGGGACGAAGCATCGGCTGCTCTTACGACTCTAGCAGCCTATAAGGGGGTAGAAGTTTTAAGAGTCCACACAATGAAGCATCACAGACTTGCAAAGCTCGTTGCAGACGCTGTAAGGCTAAATGAAGTTATAGAAGATGTAAATTTCAAACCTTATTCACTTTAAATTATTTTTTAGAAGATATATAATATAAGTATTAATAAAATAAGGGGGACATTATGTCATTAATTGAAAATTTGAGAAGTAAAGTAAGAGCATCAAAACCAGAAATTGTATTTCCAGAAGGCGATGATGCAAGAATTTTAAGAGCAGCAATTAGACTTAATGAAGATGGAGATATTAAACCAATAGTTCTTGGAGATAAAAAAGAACTTGAAGCTTTAGCAGAAAAAGAAGGCGTGGAATTAGGAAATCTTGAAATTTTAGACCCAGCTAACTATGAAGCTAAAGATGAAATGGTTAAGGCTTTTGTAGAAAGAAGAAAAGGAAAAGTCAACGAAGAACAAGCAGCAGAAATCCTAAAAGACCACAACTATTTTGGAACAATGCTTATCTACATGGGAAAAGCTAAGGGACTTGTATCAGGAGCAGCACACACAACTGCAGATACAGTTAGACCAGCCCTTCAAATCATAAAGACAAAGCCAGGATACAAGAGATGCTCTGGAGCATTTATCATGCTTAGAGACGAAGAAATGTATTTAATGGCAGACTGTGCTATTAACATTGACCTTGATGCAGAAGGACTTGCAGAAGTAGCAGTAGTATCAAATGAAACAGCAATACAATTTGGAATGGATCCAAAGATCGCAATGCTTTCTTTCTCAACTAAGGGTTCAGCATCTCATGACAGAGTAACAATGGTAGCAGAAGCAACAAAAATGGCTAAGGAAAAAAATCCTGAAATGGCAATTGACGGAGAATTACAATTTGACGCAGCTTTCGTAGAATCTGTTGCAAAGAAAAAAGCACCAGGATCAGAAGTTGCAGGACACGCAAATGTATTTGTATTCCCTAACATTGAAGCAGGAAACATTGGCTACAAGATCGCTCAAAGATTTGGCGGCTTTGAAGCAATTGGACCTATCCTTCAAGGACTTAATGCCCCAGTAAACGACTTATCTCGTGGCTGCGTAGAAGATGAAGTATATTCACTAGCAATCATAACAGCAGCACAAGCAGTTCTTTAATAAATTTTGACTTAAAGACTTCCTTTGGGAGTCTTTATTTTTTTGCCCTTAATATATATAATGATGTCAAGTAAATTTTAGTGAAAAGAGTAGGTTGTAAAGATATGGAAAACAAAAAGTGGAAGATTTTTTTAGTAGAAGATGACAAAGTAATTGCTGAGGAAATTAAAAGACACCTCAAGTTTTGGAATTATGAAATAAAAATAGCAGAGGACTTTCAAAATATTTTTGATGACTTTAAAAACTTTCGTCCTGATCTAGTATTGATGGATGTAAGTCTTCCCTTTTACAATGGCTATCATTGGTGCAAGATTATTAGAAAAAATTCTAAAGTTCCAATTTTATTTATTTCTGCCGCCGATGAAAACTTAAATTTGATAATGGCAATGGACCTTGGAGCAGATGATTATTTGACTAAGCCCTTTGAACTAGAGCTGTTACAAATAAAAATAAGAGCCTTGCTTAGAAGAGCTTACGAATATATTGAGACAAAAAATATTTTTTACAAAGACATAAGACTTAATTGCGACAGCATGATTATATCAAGAGAAAATAAAGAGATAGAACTGACAAAAAATGAATTTAAAATTTTAGAAATTCTCTTGGAAAAGCCGGGTAAAGTTGTAAATAGAGATGAAATCATTGATAAAATTTGGCAAACAGACTCTTATATTGATGATAATACCTTAACAGTAAATGTGATGCGTCTTAGAAAAAAGCTAGAAGATATAAATATTTTTGAGCTCATAAAAACTAAGAAAGGAGTAGGCTATTATGTCCCACCTGCCAATTAAAAGTTTTTTAAAGAGAGAAAAATTCACAATAATTTTTGGAATTTTTATATTTTTTTATATTCTTGGAGTTTATTTAATTTTTGAATTTGAAAGAACCAAGACTATTTACATATCTTTTTTATATCTATTTTTATTTTTTATATACATGATCTTTATTTATTTCACAAGGGACAGAGATTACAGAGAAGAAATTGCTCTTTTAAATCAAAAAAATTACGAAAGAATTTTAGAAATAAAGGATTCTCCATTATCAAAAGCTCTTTATAAAAGTGTAGAAGAAAATAAAAACTTTAGAGATTTTGAAGAAAAGAGAAGAGCTGATGTAAAAAATTATTTGACCATTTGGACTCATCAAATAAAATCTCCAATATTTGCACTAAGGCTTCTACTCAAAAAAGATGAAATAAATAAAATAGAATGCGAGAAAGAAATTTTTGAAATCGAAGAATATGTGGGAAATATTTTAGGCTATGCAAGACTGAATGCAGACAGCACAGATTATGTCTTTGACAAGTATAATTTAGACGAAATTATTAGGGGCGTAATCAGAAAATATTCAATTCAGTTTATTGGAAAAAATAATAGCCTAGACTTTTGTGAAACTAAGAAAATAATTTTAACTGATGCCAAGTGGTTTTCTTTTTTATTGGAGCAAATTATTTCTAATGCAATAAAGTACACGCAAAATGGAAGAGTAGCAATTTATTTAAATAAAGATGAACTCGTAATTGAGGACAATGGAATTGGGATTATGGCAGAAGATTTACCGCGAATTTTTGATGCAGGATACACTGGTTACAATGGTAGGTTTGAGAAAAAGTCAACAGGACTGGGACTAAACCTTTCAAAGAATATTGGTAAATCTTTAAGAGTGATACTAAGATGTGAGTCAGAGCCAAAGATTGGCACAAAGATGTATATAAATTTAAGAAATATTTTAGATTAGGGTGCTTAGCACTCTTTTTTATATCTTACAAAAATGTCACATTAAAGCTCTATTTGTTATGTAAATAAAAGGATTTATTTTTTTGTACAATTTATAATATAGTTAAGAAGGTGAGAAAATGATAAAGAAAATTTTTAAGGGAATTTTAATTTTTTTAGTAGCTATTATTTTTCTTGGAGGGTTTGGAGATTTTTTGTGGGTTAATCTTCCAAAGCTAAGTGCAAGAAAAAATATTTCCGACGTAGAAGACTATGGCAAAATGGTAAGTGAGATAAATTTAGATGACCATGTAAAAGTTGTGGGACTTGGCGAAGCGACTCACGGCAATTCTGATTTTCAAGATTTAAAATTAGAAGTTTTAAAGACTTTAGTTGAAAAAAATAATTTAAAAAGTTTTTGCCTTGAAGCAGATTTTGGCGAAGGCATGATTATAAATAATTACATTCATGGAAATAAAAGAGCTGAAAATATTTCTAGTGTTTTTTCTTTTAATATTTATCATACAAAGAATATGAATGACCTCATAAATTATATGTTTGACTACAACCAAAAGGCAAAGGATGAGGATAAGCTCTCTTTTTACGGCTTTGACATGCAAAATCCAGAAAAATCTATTGAATTAATTTTAGATTTTTGCAAGGAAAATAATATCTTACAGGACAAAAACTTGCAAAAGGAATTTTCCTTTATTAAAGATGAGAAATTTAAGGTTTCTCAAATAAAAGATAAAGAAGATTTGTTATTAGAAATAAAAGCTCATGCTGATGGTTTTTCTTCTAATTACGCAAGAGAAGTTTCAAGAGCTCTTACAAATGTAATGGACAGCGTAAAATATTACGAATTAGATTTTAATGATTACACAAAAGCAAACAATGTGAGAGATAAATTTATGGCTGAAAATGTTAAGTGGATAAGTGATTTTGAAAAATCAAAGGGAAACGATTTGCTTTTAATTTCTGGTCACAATGGTCATCTTGCCAAAAGTGGAAAATTTTATGAGCCTATGGGTTCTCACTTAAAGGAAATTTTTGGAGAAAAATATTTTATTATTGGAACTGACTTTTATAAGGGCATTGTAAATATTAATGAAATTGGTCCAGATAATAAGAGGGCAAACCATGTCTTTGTATCTGCAGATCCACTTGCCTACAGTGCGAGAAAATTTAAAGGTAAATATTATTTGGATTTCACGAAAGTTCAAGATGGCGAAACTTCTGAATTTATAAATAAAGAGATAAACATGGGAAGTTTGGGCGAAGGATATTCTCCACTTATGAAATTTATTCCAACAAGTTATAGAGTGAAGGAAGCCCCAAAAAATTTATATGATGCAATGATTTTTGTTTATTATGCAAAGCCAATTGCTGTCATTTATGAAGATTAGTTTTAAAGAGGTGGAAGATGTTAGAAGTTCAAAATATAAAAAAGATATACCGAAGTCGCTTTGGTAAAGATGACCTTGAGGCTTTAAAGTCAATTAATTTCACTGTTGAAGCAGGAGAATATATTGCCATAATGGGAGAATCTGGAAGTGGAAAGACAACTTTATTAAATATATTGGCACTTCTTGACAGACCAACTTCTGGAAAAGTTATTTTAAGAGGCAAAGATTTACAAGAGATAAGGGACAGCCAAATGGCAAAGTTCAGAAGAGAAAATTTTGGATTTGTTTTTCAAGATTTTAATCTTCTTGACACCTTTACTGTCAAAGAAAATATTTTATTGCCCTTAGTATTAGCAGATGAAAAAGTCTCATCAATGGAAAAAAAGTTATCAGAGATTGCAGCAAGATTAAATATTAATGATTTATTAAGTAAATATCCTTACGAAATAAGTGGTGGACAAAGACAAAGAGTAGCAATCGCAAGGGCACTTATAACAAAGCCAGAGATGCTTTTTGCAGATGAGCCTACAGGTGCACTTGATAGCAACAGTACGAGAGAACTTTTAAAAGTTTTTAAAGAATTAAATCTTGAGGGGCAGACTATTTTAATGGTTACACATTCTATTATGGCAGCCTCTTATGCAAATCGAGTTTTATTTATAAAAGATGGCGAGATTTATCATCAACTTTATAAAGGAAATTTAGAAAGTTTTGATATGCAAAAGAAAATTGCAGACACAATGCAAATGTTGCAAAGGAGTTAAGAAGATGAAATCACTTTATAGGAACCTTGCATTGTCTGGTATAAAGAGAAATAAAAATATTTTTATGCCCTTTATTGGAACTATAATTTTTCTAATTGTACTTAATTCAATTTGTTTAAGCCTTGTTTTAGACAAATCTCTTGCAGGAGCAAGTGGAATGGATACAATGAAGATCTTTCTATTTTATGGAGTCATAGTTTTATCAATTTTTTCACTAATAATGCTATCTTCCGTGTATTCCTTTATTCAAAAGAGAAAGTTAAAAGAGCAAGGACTTTATTTAATACTTGGACTCGAAAAAAGGCATCTGCGAATAATTTTATTTTGGGAAATAATTTATATTATTATTTTTTCTATAGTACCAGCAAGCATTTTTAGTCTTGTTTTATACAAACTTTCCCTTGGAATTTTTGTGAAACTGACAAACATTTCAATAAATATATTTGAGGGTGGATTTTTTAACAATATTTTAGCAGTAGCTATCATAGCCTTAATATTTATTGCAATATTAATTTTTGTATTTGCAATTCAAATTATTAAGATGAGAAATTATTCTCCGATTGATTTAGTAAATGAGTCCAAGGCAGGAGAGAAGAAAAATAAATTTACAAAATTAATTGCTCTATTGGGGATAATTTTTATTGCGTCAGGTTATGCAATTAGTATTACAACAAAAAATCCAAGGGAAGTTTTTTTTAAATTTTTCTTAGCAGTTTTGCTTGTTATAATAGGAACTTATTGTGCCTTTTCTGTTATTGTAAGTTTGATTTTGGAAATAATAAAAAATAAAAAAGATTTATATTATAAAAAAGATAATTTCTTTGCAATATCAGGGCTTTTGTATAGAGTGAAAAATAATTCAAGGTCTCTTGCAAGTATTGCTATACTTTCTACAGCTTTTACCGTAGTTCTAACTTCGGGAATAAGTTTATATGTAGGAATAGATGATGTAGTAAATAGATTATTTCCATCAGATTATACTCTAGAGATAGAGGATAATTCTATAAGGATAAATAACTTAGAAGAATATAGAAATAAGGTAAACAAATATCTTGATGAAAATGGATTTAATGCAAAGCCATTTACTACAATGGAATGGAATGTTCCACTTTTAAAGACAGAGAGTGGAGTAGAATCTTTAAAAAGTGAAGATATAGATGAGGCAGCATTTAAAAATAATTTAGTCGACCTACAAGTTATTTATACAAGAGATGGCAATTTAAAATTTGGTGATGCAGATGTCTTATATTTTGAAAATGAGGGAACAAAAGATTGGATTCAAGAATTAGATTTTAAAGTAAAGAGTATAAGTGAGGAAGAAAATGACGTACCCATTGAGAATGTAATAACTATATTTGAAAAGAATAAAATATTTGTAAAAGATTACAGAATTGCAGAAGAGATAATTAAAAAGTATGAAGTGAAAAATTCTAATATATTTAGCATAGAGCCATCAGTTAAGACAGTGATTAATGTAGTAAATGAAGAAAACTTTGCAGAAAGTCTTAAAGAAAATATAGATAAGTTAAAAGTAAGTGAAAATCAAAAAATAAAAGTTATAGATAGGGGAGAAACCAAGTTAGAATTTTTGAGAATGTATGGTGTAATATTTTTTGTTGGTTTAATACTTTCCTTAGCATTTTTAGTTACAATGGGACTTTCAATATATTATAAAGAACTAACAGAGGGCTATGAGGATGTAGAAAGATTTAGAATTTTAAAAAAGCTTGGTCTTGGAGATATTGAGGCAGAGAGAAGTATAAAGAAACAAATGGCTACACTTTTGTTTTTGCCAATAATTTTTTGTATAGTTCACACAGCTTTTGCATTTCCAAGCTTAAAAAATATGCTGATAATAATTGGGCTTATGAATATTGAATTATTTATAAAGTCAATGATTTTTGTGATTTTGATTTATATAATTATTTATCTTGGTATATACAAATTCACAGAAAAAGTTTATGCAAAGATAGTTTTAGAAAAATAAAGCTTCTTATTGATTTGTGTAACACAATGTAATACAATTGGCTTAGAGGTGATGGTATGAAAACTGTATCTGTAAGACTTAACGCTGAAGAGGAGAGGGCTTTTACTGCTTATGCTGATCTTATGGGAGAACCTCTTTCCACTCTTTTTAAAAAATTAATGGAAGAGAAACTTGAAGATGAGTTCGACATGAAGGTAGCTGAAGATTTTCTTGAAAGAGAAGCTAGGGGCGAAGTTGAATATATTATTCATGAAGAGTTGATGAAGGAACTAGACTTCTGACATGTATGATTTAATTTATGATAAAAAATATTTAAAAAGTTTAAAAAAGTTAGATATACAAGCTCAAAAAATTATAACTAACTGGGTAGAAAATAATTTACTAAATTGTGAAGAGCCTAGATTTTCTGGAAAGCCCCTCACAGGAAATTTTAAGGACCTTTGGCGATATAGGATAGGATCCTATAGGCTTCTTGCAAAAATTGACGACGACAAATTAATTATTTTTGCCATTGATGGGAGACATAGAAGAGATATTTATAACTAAGATTCTTTTTGTGGGTCTTAGTTATTGTTTTATGGAAAAATTTTTATGAAAGGAGTTTTTATGACTAAGTTAAGAGATGCCATATATGGCTTTGATGAAATTCCAAGAGACTGGATAGATAAGTTAAAAAACAAAACCCTAATTGAAGAATGTTTATTTTAATAAAAAATCTTCCTCAAAAATTTTAAGGAAGATAAAAATTATATATAATTTATGGTAAGATTAACAACAATGCCAATGATTGCACCGAGACCTATTAACTTAAATAGGTCTATTTTTTTTAGGTACAAAATAAAGCCAAGGACAAAGGAAATTAGTGCGGCAAGGCTCATGCCCTCTAGTTTAAATCCATCTGGAAAAACTGATGACTGAAATAGTTTTAAGGTAGTTATAAAAATTAGAGACACAACTCCAGCCTTTATGCCAAGAAGGGAGTAGTCCATAATTTTAAATTTTTTGTTTTTGCTAAAGAGGAAGTAACCAAATATCATCATTAAAATAAATTGAGGAAGAACGAATCCCGTTGTAGCTGTTATAGAGCCTAGTATACCCATGACTTTTTGTCCAACGAAAGTTGCAGAGTTAATGGCAATTGGTCCTGGAGTCATTTGTGAAATTGAAATTAAATCTATAAATTCTTTTGTGCTTATCCAAGCATTTTCTTCCACTACATATTTTGATATGAGAGGGATTACTGCGTAACCGCCGCCAAAGGCAAAGCATCCGATTTTAATGAAAACTAAAAACAAATCAAGCATTTTTGTATCTCTCCATTACACTAAAATAAGAAATTCCTGCAAGGGCACAGAATAAAATAATTAGTCCCGTATTTATATTTGTAAAGAAGGCAACTAAAAAGACGAGGATAATCATAACTGCACTAAATTTTGGATTTTTCTTATAGGAAGATACTCCCATGCGTAAAACTGTGATAAATAAAACTGCAGAGATTATTCCACTTATGCCTTCTAAGGCAGAATTTATAAAGAAATTACTTTTAAACTCTTGATAAAAATTTGAAATCACAGACAAAATTATTAGACAAGGAAGTGAAGATGCAACAAGACAAGTTACTGCACCAAGAGGTCCCTTTAAGTAATAACCAGTTAAGACTGAGCAAGATATTGCCATAGCGCCAGGTCCACCTTGAGAGATCGCAACTATGTCCATCATCTCATCTTCATCAATTAATTTTAAATCGGAGACAAAAATATCTTTTATGACGGGCACAATTGTATAGCCGCCACCAAAGGTTACTGCATTGATTTTAAAAAATGTTAAAAATAATTTTGAGAGAGAAATATTTTTCATAAAATCACCGCATTAATTATAGCACATAAATGAAAAATTAAATAATATCGTGTATAATCTAGTTAAGGAGTGATATAGATGAAGATGGGAATAATAGGCCTTGGCAACATGGGTTCTGCCATGGCACATGGTCTTTTAAATAATAATATAGAAACTTTTCTCTACGATAGAGATTTAGAAAAGAGAGAGGCTTTTAAGGATTTTGAAAATGCAAAAATAATGGGCTCAGAAGTGGATGTAGTAAAAAATGCAGACGCAGTGATTCTTACAGTTAAGCCTTATGTTTATGATGAAGTGCTTGATAAAATTAAGGCGGAAGTTAAAAATCAAATTATAATTTCAGTTACATCAAGCTACGATTTAAAGAAACTTGGCGAGAAACTTCCTGGCAAAAAAGTTTTGATGGCAATGCCAAATACGCCTGCAAAAATTTTATCTTCAATGACGGGAATTTGTCCAGGAGAAAATATTACTGAGGGCGAACTAAGTGAGCTTAGAGAAATTTTATCTTCCTTTGGGGAAACTGAAATTGTGGAAGAAAAAAATATAAAAATTTATGAGGCAGTTTCTGGTTGCATGCCAGCCTATGTTTATATGTATATTGAGGCAGCAGCGGATGCAGCGGTGTCTCATGGAATGACTAGAGACATGGCTTATAGGGTAATTTCACAAGCAGTGGCAGGCTCTGCCAAGATGGTAAGAGAGTCTAGTCTTCACCCAGGAGAGTTAAAGGACCAAGTTACTACACCTGCTGGCACAACAATTAAGGGAGTAAAATCTTTAGAAAGGGACGGTTTTAGAGCTGCAATCATAAATGCAGTGGATTCTATTATGAATAAATAGGAGGTCGACATGAAAGATTTATTGGTATTTTTGGCAGATGGCTTCGAAGAAGTTGAAGCGCTAACTATTGTAGATGTTTTGAGAAGAGCAGAACTAAAAGTTGAAACAGTTTCAATAACAGACAGAAATGAAGTTAGAGGGACTCACGATGTAAGGGTCCTTGCTGACAAAACTTTTGACGAAATAAATATTGAAGATTATAGGGCAATGTATATTCCAGGAGGGCAACCTGGCGCATCAAATCTAATGAGAGATAAAAAAGTTCTTGAATGTGCAAACTTATTTAACGATGACGAAAAATTTATCGCTGCAATTTGTGCTGGTCCACAAGTTTTGGATGCGGCAAATCTTTTAAAAAATGGAAAGTTCACTTGCTATCCTGGTGTTGAAGATAGACTTAAAGCCGAAAATCCACAAGATGCGGCAGTAGTTGTGGAAAATAATATTATTACAGCTATGGGACCTGCCCTTGCAATTTTACTTGGAGTAAAGCTAGTAGAAATTTTAGGGTCAAAGGAAAAAGCAGAAGAAGTTTATGAAGGACTACTTATTCCTAAACTTAAAGAATTTATTTAATTTACTTGAAAAATTTTATTGATTATATGAAGTGTAGAAGTGTACCAGAAAATATTTTGGTACACTTTTTTATGGAGCTTTAAAATATGATAATCTAAGCCTTAAAGTGGCGACTTTTCCTTTTATTACTAATATAGTAGTGTTATAATAACTTTAACTATAATAAAATTATAAAGATGGGCTTATAGCCTATTTTTATTTATGGAGGATAAATGTTCGCAAAACTCATTTTAAAAAGAGGACACAATGTTTATGGCTATGACAGGGCAAAAATTTCTAAGGAGACTTCTTTTCTTGGACTTATATCAAATATATTGGTAGCTCTTTTAAAAGTTATTTTATATACTTTAACAGGCTCAATTTCTATTTTGTCTGATGCTGTAAATAATATAACAGACTGTGTGAGTTCAATTATCTCCATTTTTGGGATAAAGCTTGCCTCAAAGCCAAGAGACAGGGACCACCCCTATGGTCATGGCAGGCTTGAGTATTTAATTTCTCTTGTAGTAAGTGGTATCGTGCTTTCTGTTGGATTTCAATTTTTGAGAACTTCTGTTGAGAAAATTTTGCACCCAGTTGAGATAACTTACCCAAGTTCAACTGTTGTCATCTTAGTTATAAGTGTCTTTATAAAATTTTGGCAGGCTTCACTTTATTCTCATGTGGCAAGGGCAATTGATTCAACAACACTAAAGGCTCAGGAGAAAGATTCACTTAGCGACACACTTATTACTGCTGTTGTAATTATTTCTATAATCATAGAAAAATTCACTGGTAAGATTTTAGATGGATATGTTGGAGTTCTAGTTGCCTTATTTATTTTATATACTGCTATATCTCTCATTTATGAGACAATTTCTATTATACTTGGAAGAGGTCTAACTGAAGAAACTAAACACGAGATAAAGTCCAAAGTTTCAACTTATGATGGGATTTCCAATGTGCACAATATTATGGTAACAGATTTTGGACCAGATAATATTATTGTGCTAATTGATGCTGCCTTAGATTATAACTTGACACTGGAAGAGGCACACAATATAGTAGATAAGGTTGAAAGGGAAGTCTCTGAACTTTTGGGAATAAAACTCATTATTCACGCAGATCCACTTGGCTCTAGCTCGGACATTATTAAATCTGTATCAGAGGAGCTAAAGAAGATAATTAGAGAAAGTTTAAATATTTATTCTTTTCATGACATAGTGCTTGAGGATAAAAAGATATACATTGACATTGATTACAATGCCGACGCTGTATCAACTGTGAAAGATAAAGATACTTTAAAAAAAGAGCTTTGCAATAAATTAAAATCAGTTTATAAAGATTATGATTTTGAAATAATACTGGACGCAATTTTTTAGGAGGAATTATGAAGGCTTTAGTTGTAGGTGCTGGAAAATTAGGTTATAGACTTGCAGCTTCACTTATAGATGAAAACTATGAAGTAACTGTAGTAGATAATAATGAAGATGTAATTGAAAATATTTCAAATTCGCTTGATGTGTTTAGCATTTGTGCAAATGCACTTGATTTTGGAGTGTTGGAAGAGCTAGATATTTCTCTTTTTGACTATGTAATTGCAACAACTACTAATGATGAAGCAAATGTAATACTATGCACAATTTCAAAAAAACTTGGAGCAAAGTATGCCATTGCCAGAGTAAGGGATCCAGAATACAGAAAACATTTGGACTTTATATCTGAAGAACTTGAAATAGATAAAATTATAAATCCAGATTTTGCCACAGCAAGGTCAATAGTTAAGTATTTGATGAAAAGGTATCAACTATACTCCGATGAATTTGCTGGTGGAAAAGTTTCTTTGGTTGAATTTAATATTGGAAATGACCCAAATTTCATTGGGAAAAGAATTATGGATATTGAAAACATCAATGACCTCTTGATTTCTGCAATTTCAAGAAGTGGAGATGCTATAATTCCAAACGGGCGTACCGTATTAGAAGAAAATGATGTAATAATTTTAGCGGGAAAATCAGAAAACATAGAAATCTTTGATAAAGAGCATACTGGAGTAAATAAAACTAAAGCTCTTAGAAGTACAATGATATTGGGAGGAGGAAAGACTGGTCTTTATCTTGCCATGCTTCTTCTAAAGGAGAATATTGATGTTACAATAGTTGAAATAAATAGAGAGAGATGTCTTGAATTAAAAGAAATGGTTCCTGATGCAGAGATAATAAATGGCGACGGAACCGATATTACAACTTTAGAAGAGGAAATGGTCCACACATATGACTCTTTCGTAGCTGCTACTGGTATTGATGAAGCAAACTTACTTATGAGTCTTGTGGCAAAACAAACAGGAATTTATAAATCTGTTGCCAAAATTTCAAGAACTAATTACGATAAGGTTTTAGATAAATTAGATATAGATGCAGTTTTTAATACATCTTATATAACTGCCGCAGAAATGTTAAAAGAAATAAGGGGAAAGAGTTCCCTTTCACTTCACCTTTTATTAAACGGACAAGTGGAATGTGTAGAATTAATAGTAAAGGAAAAACATTTGGTATGTGGGAAAGCACTTGAAAATTTAGAGTTACCTGATGGAATTCTAATTATTGCAATAATAAGAGGTAATGAAATGATAGTGCCAAATGGAAAGACAGTTTTGGAATCAGGAGATAGAATTATTTTATTTGCAATGCACCAAGTTGCACCAAAAATGCAAAAGATTTTTTCTTCTGAAGGTAAAATAAAGGATGCAATAAATTCAATTAAGAATCGAGGAAATAAAGATGAATTATAAACTTATTTCAAAAATACTCGGTCATATTTTGTTAATAGAGACTGCCTTTATGGCACCATCTCTTATACTTAGTTTAGTAGAAAGAGATGGAAGCACCTATGGTTTCTTAATCCCAATGGCTCTTGCTGTGTTCTTGGGATTAATTTTAATTAATCTAAAAGTAAAGAAGAGGTCACTATCTCCAAGAGATGGAATTTTAATAGTAACAGCATCATGGATATTAGTTTCTCTTGTGGGAGCAATTCCACTTTATATAGCAGCAGATATGACTTATGTTGATTCTTTTTTTGAAATTGTATCTGGGTTTACTACAACAGGTGCGACAGTTATATCAAATATAGAATCATTTCCAAGATCAGTGATTTTTTGGAGATCTATAACTCACTGGATTGGAGGTATGGGAATATTAGTATTTACGGTTGGACTTCTTCCAAAGTTAGGAGTAGGTGGCTTTCAAATTTTTAAAGCAGAATCTCCAGGACCAGTGGCAGGAAAAATCGAGTCTACAATTTCTCAATCATCAAAGAGACTTTATATTATTTATATTATTTTATCAGCGGTACTTTTTGTTTGTTTAAAGATTGCAGGAATGTCAGTGTTTGATTCCTTGGTACACACTTTTGGCGTATTGGGAACAGGTGGATTTTCTTCTTATGGAGATTCTTTTATGAGTTATAAGGGAAATGCAGTTCACTTTATTCTTTCATTCTTTATGTTTTTGAGTGCAACAAACTTTACAATTTACTCTTTGATTTCAAGAAAAAAATTTAAAGAGGTTTTACAAAATGATGAGTTAAAGCTCTGGATTTTAATTACGCTTGGTTCGATTATTTTAATAGCAATTGATTTATTTTTAAATGGTTATAGTTCAGCTTTTATGGCATTTAGAGATTCAGCTTTTCAAGTTACCTCTATATCATCAACATCAGGCTTTGCCAATGCGGATTACGAGTTGTGGCCAAGTTTTTCAAAATTTATTTTGTTAATACTTATGATCTTTGGAGGATGTGCAGGTTCAACTGGTGGAGGAATAAAAATCACGAGAATTTCTCTTCTTTTAAAATTGATAAAACGAGAAATGAAAAGGGCAACACATCCAAAGGCAGTTCTTCCAATTAGCGCCGACGGAAAAATATTATCCGATGAAGTTGTCCTTGGAATAAATGCCTATCTTGGGACTTATTTTATAATAGCAATAATATCTACGGGAATTGTAACACTTTCTGGAGTAGATGTAATAACTGGTTTTTCTTCTGTTGCAACAACCCTTTCAAATGTAGGTCCAGGCTTTGGTGGCATAGGACCAACTAAAAATTTTGAGTTTTATAATGACTTTTTTAAATTGTATTTTAGTGTACTTATGCTTTTAGGAAGACTTGAATTTTTCACAATTTTGGCATTATTCACAAGAGGTAGACATAGAAAGGATATTATTAAGTTATAATGAAAATTTTAATTATTGGATCAGGAAAAGTTGGCTCTACAATTGCAAATACTTTAAGCCTAGAAAAATTTGACATAGATATAGTTGATAGGGATGAATCAAACTTTGAGAGTATTACAAACTCTGTGACAAAGATAAAAGGCGATGTGTTAGATGAAAATTTTATGCTAACTATGGATTTAGAGTCCTATGATTATGCCATAATAGCAACAAATAGCGACAAGACAAATCTAATAATGGCATCTATCTTTAAAAATTTAGATGTTAAGTTAATTTTACGTCTCGATGAAATGGAAAATATTTCTGAAATTGGCATCATAAAAAATTCCCTTCCAAATGTTGTAAATATTTTTAATAGAAATCTTGAGAGCGCAAAGCTTGCCACGAAATTAATAGGTTCATCAAATTATTATGAAGCAGATTATTTTGGCAAGGGCAAGATTGAAGTTACAGGCCACTATATAGATATGGAAGAAGAGTTTGAGAATGTAAAGATAAAAGATATTGGATCTCTATCTACAATTTTAGTAGTTGGCATACTTAGAGAGGGAGACCTAATAGTGCCCGATGGAGAAACTATTTTAAAAAGCGGCGACTATATGTATTTAATGGGTCTTTCCAAGGACATAATGAACTTCAAATACTCACACTTTGCCAGAAAAGAAAGATATGATGTGAGAGATGTTGTCATTGCATCTGGAGATATGATTTTTAATAGAATTATTTCTAATCTTGAAAATGTAAATTTAAAGATAATAGAAAGCGACAGAGAAAAATTTGAAAATTATAGAAGAGAACTAACTAGAGCTTTTGTTGTAAATAAAAATTTGAAGAATGACAAAATCTTTAAAGAAGAAGATATTTCAAAGGAAGCAGTTTTCATTTCCATGACTGATTCAGATGAACTCAACATAGTTCTTGGCCTTATGGCTAGGAATCATGGCATATCAAGGAATATAGTTTTTCAAAAGGACAATAACTATGATAGCATTCTAGAGAGTCTTGCAATTTATAGAGTAATCGACACTAAAGTAATTGTGGCAAATGAAATTATTAAAGCAATTAATACAGACATGAAGGTCTCAATAAACTATATGTTTGGCGGCAAGGCACAAGTTTATGAAATTAAAATTCCAGATGATTTTATTTATATTGGCAAAAAATTATCTGAAATTAATCTTCACAGAGAAATTATTATTGGAGGCATAATAAGGTATGACAATTCTGCAGTTATACCTAGGGGTAACACAAGAATTGAAAAGGGCGATAGACTTGTAATTTTCTCAACTAACGAGAGCAGGAAAGAGTTAGAAGAACTAATTGACCCTAGCCTAAAGAAGAGCATTTTTGATTTTTTCAGGAGATGATTTTGTGAAAGAAATTTTTAAAAATGATTGGCAAGAAATTTTGCAAGATGAGTTTGAAAAAGATTATTACAAGGACCTCAGAAAACTTTTAATTGAAGAATATAAGCATTACGAAATTTTTCCGAGAGCAGAGAATATTTTTAATGCCTTTCACTACACAGCCTACAAGGATTTAAAAGTCCTAATACTTGGTCAAGACCCCTATCACAATGTAGGTCAAGCTCATGGACTTGCCTTCTCCGTAAAGAATGGAGTAAAGATTCCTCCTTCTCTACAAAATATTTATAAGGAATTAAATTCTGACTTGGGTATTCCAATAGCAAATACGGGCTACTTAAAGTCATGGGCAGACGAAGGCATCATGCTCTTAAACACAACCTTAACTGTGAGAGCACATCAGCCTATGAGCCATGCAAAAATTGGTTGGGAAATTTTTACTAACGCAGTTATAGAAAAGATAAGCGAAAAAAAAGAGCCTGTGGTCTATATACTCTGGGGCAATCATGCCAAGGCTCGCAAAAAATTTATAAACAATAAAAACCATCTAATAATAGAAGGTGTGCATCCATCTCCACTCTCTGCCAACAAAGGTTTCTTTGGTTCAAAGCCTTTCTCTCGTGCCAATGAATTTTTAAGAGAAAGAGGAGTTACTCCACCTTCATGGCAAGTTAAATAGAATTTTTAAAATTTAAAATATTTTTTATTACAGCAGAATCATTTGTAATGTGCGAATCATCTTTGCTGTAATTTTTTTTGTAATGAGAATCGTAATAATTTGACAAGAGGTCGCCAATCAAAAAATCATAATCGCCCTCATAAAATTTTTTCAGGTATAAATCTTCCTTTTCTTGAGAAATAAATTTTTTGATTTCAATTAAGGACTTATAAATTTCATCTTTATTTGACAAATTGTAGTCTCTTTTTATCCTGTCAATTCTATTTTCTATTTCATCTTCGATAACAATTTTTTTTCCAGAAGAAATTTTTTCAATTAAAGTTTTTGGAAGCTGAATATTTCCAATTTTTGAACTTTCTCCTTCAGTGAAGAAAAATTTTTCATCCCTGTCTAAGGCTTCAAAGAGAAGGGACTCAAAATATTTTTGTGAAGGCTGATTTGTTAGACCTATGCCACCAAATATAGAACCTCTGTGGTTGGCAAGTTTTTCTAAATCGAGGACAGGATAAGATTCATTTAACTTATTTAAAATTTCAGTTTTCCCAACACCAGTTTTGCCATGAAGGACAAGAAAGTTTTTTTCTGAAATTAAATTATCTAAGTGGCAGCTAATAAATTTTCTGTAGGATTTGTAGCCGCCAAGAAGTTTTTTGACTTCTACATTTAAGGTGCGAAGAAAAGTAAAAAATACAGTTGAACGATAACCGCCGCGAGAGCAATAAATAATCACGTGGTCATAATTTTTTGTGAGAGCTAAAACTTTTTTGTAATAGCAAGGGAGTTTATCCTTGGCACAATTTATGCCAAGGTATTTTGCCTTTTCCACACTTTCCTTAACATAGCAAGTTCCCACAACTTTTCTCTCGTCATCATCAAGAATGGGAAGATTAATTGCTCCTGGGATTTTATTTTCTGCAAATTCAGAAGGACTTCTCATATCTACAAAAATTATGGACTCGCCCATTTTTTTCATTTCATATATTTCATTGTAAGTTAATTCGTATTTCAAAGTATCACCTATAATTAATATATCACTAAAATTTCTCCTTTAAAATAAAATTGATAAAGTAATATAAAGTGATAAGAAATTTTCTTTTGTCCTTCTTTTAGTTATAATGTATGTGAGGTGAATTATGGAGTATTTAAAAATGAATTATTCAGATATAAAGAAAATAAAAATAGGAGATGTGCCAGCAATAATTATTGAACCAAGGGAAAAAACTAATAAGACAATAGTTTTTTATCACGGCTGGGGTTCTTCCAAGGAGAGACAAATTTTCCGTGGAAATATTTTTGCGAGCTATGGCTATAGGGTAATCCTTCCAGAAGCTCGCTACCATGGAGAAAGAAATAAGATAAATTTAGACCATGAGGACAAGGACATGGAAGCCAAATACATTTTAAAAGTTATTATGCACAACATAGAGGAGGCACCTTCTATATTTAAGTATATAGGGGAAAATTATCCAGAAAGTCAAATTGCAGTAGGCGGTCACTCTATGGGTGCAATAACGGCTGGAGGTCTCTATGCCTTTAAGAAGGATTTGAAGATGGCATTTATCTTTAATGGTGTGAACAATTGGATGGCACTTGTTGATGCTGTAAATAAAATTAAAAACCAAGAAAAAATTGAGGAGGAAGAGTTTAGGATTAACGAATTTTTCCTAGACATGGACCCAATGAGGATTCCAGAAGTATTTAAGGATAGAGCCATGGTCTTATATAATGGTGCAAATGATGAAGTTATAGACCCCAAAGGTCAAGAGTCATTTGCAAAAGAAGTGGAAAAAGTTTATGATGACAAAAATCTTTTGGACTTTCAAATTTTTGAGATGACTGCACATCAAGTAACTACGCAAATGATTGAATCATCAATTATATTTTCTAAAGAAGTTGCGAACTTCTAATAGATAAGGAAAAATTATTAAAATAAAGAAAGCTTATTAATAAATTGTACAAAAAAAGAAGGCTCGTGCCTTCTTTAATTATAATTATTCAGCTGGTTCAAAATCAGATTTTTCAGCTCCACAAAGTGGGCATACCCAATCTTCTGGTAGTTTTTCAAAAGCTGTTCCAGCTTCTATTCCGTTATCTTCGTCGCCTACTTCTGGGTCATAAATATATCCGCAAAGTGAACATTCATATTTTTGCATTTTATTTTCCTCCTATTAAAATTACTTATAAAATTACTTGCTTATACAAGCCTAAATCCATTATAACAAATTGATAAATATAATACAGTAAAATTTTAAAATTAATGAAATTGGGAAAAAATTTTTGGGTTTAAAGAGGGGAAGTAATGGGTAATTTTCTAATAGATGGAGTGAGAATTATGGATACTTTATATAGATTTAAAGGATTTGTCAATAGTGATTTATCTTTAATAAAAAATTTTTTGGATTCAGCTCTTATGGATTTGAATTCATTTATATCCGACCAAGAAAAATTATTTGACATAAAAGTAATTTTAAATGAGCTTGTTATTAATGGAGCCATGCATGGAAATCAAGAAGACCTTAACAAAAAAGTCTTTTTAAAATTAATTTTGGATAGTGAATCTTTAAAAATAATTGTAAAAGATGAGGGAAGAGGTGTAGATTTTGACACATCTCTATATGACTGCACCCAAAAAAACTGTAATGGCAGAGGACTTTTAATAGTTGAGGCACTTACTGACCAATTGATTTTAAATGAAAACGAAGTAATAGCAATAAAAAATTTGTAGAATTTTGCCAAGTTTTTTATTTGAAGTTTGGATTACTTTACGCAATTTTAATATAATACATATTGAGGAAACCTTTTTGGTTTCTTTTTTTATTTTTAAAATCTTTTATTAGACTTAAATTTATAAGTTTCAAAAAGGGATTTATCATAAAAATTTATAAGAAAAAAAGAGACGCAAGGAAAATGCGTCTCAAAAATCTTTATTTTTAAATTTATAGGTTCTTTAGGACTTTTCTTAGATGTTCGTAAACTCTCTCTGTAGAAGAAATTGATAAAGTTTCTTTTTGTGAGTGAGCTCCTCTAATGTCTGGTCCAATAGAAATAATATCAAGATCCCTATTCTTTTCGAAGAATACTCCACATTCAAGTCCACCGTGAGTGAACTCTTCTTCCATTTCAACGCCTTTCATTTCTTTGTATATGTCTTTTACAATTTCTCTAAATTTAGATTCTTTTTTGTATTCCCATTCAGGATATGGATTTTCAAATTCAGCTTCTGCACCAAATTTTTTAACTATATCCAGATAAATATTTCCAAAGTCTTCAGAAAGTGAAGAGGATGCAAATCTTAGAGAAACAAAAACATCTACTGTATCGCCTAATAATTTTACTATTGCAAGGTTTGATGATGATTCAAGAACTTTTTTAGCCTCGTCAATAAATGTGTGAGGTCCAGTTGGAAGTTCAAGTAAATATTTTGTAAGTTTAACAGTATCTTCTGCTGTCAAAATTTTCCCACTGTGAGAAATTTTTTCACATTCAATTATTAATTCTCCTTCAACATCTTTAAATTTATCCTTTGCAAATTCTATGGCATCCTTTAGTTTATTTTCGTCACATACAAGGGAAACTTTACCTTCTCTTGGGATTGCATTTTGCTTTGTGCCACAGTCTATATTAATTAGTTTTGCATCATCAACCTTATTTAAAATTTCTGCAATAACTTTAATCATGTTGCCCTTATTGTTGGCAATTTCCATGCCGGAGTGGCCGCCCAAAAAGCCATGAAGGTTAAGTGAAAAAGCATCGCCTGAGTAGTCTTCTCTTTCAACTTTTAATTTTGAATGGAGTAGCTTTCCGCCAGCAGATGAAACTGTTAAGATGCCTTCTTCTTCTGAGTCGATGTTGATTACATACTTGCCTTCAAGATATTTTGCATCAAGGTTCTTTGCTCCGTGCATATCAGTTTCTTCAGACACAGTTACAAGAATTTTAAGTGGACCATGTTCTTCTTCTGCAAGTGCCATTGCCATAGCAACACCAATGCCGTCATCAGCTCCAAGTGTTGTTTCATTGGCGTGAAGCTTGTCGCCATCAACTATTAGTTCAATTGGGTCAGTTAAAAAGTTGTGGTCTGAGTCCTTTCCCTTTTCGCACACCATGTCCATGTGACCTTGTAAAATTACTTTTTCTCTATCTTCCATGCCCTTTGTTGCAGGCACTTCCATAATTATATTTAAAGAATCGTCTTGAACAACATCATAGCCAGCATCTTCTCCAAATTTTTTTAAAAAGTCGGAGACAGCTTTTTCGTTTCCTGATTCTCTAGGAATAAGTGATAATTTTTCAAAATAATCAAAAACTTTTTTTGGTTCTAAATTCATATTAACCTCACTTTAAAATAACTTTGTGATAAACTTTCTTTCCCTTTCTAATTATAATTTCGCCATTTTTGAAATCATCTTTAGTAAGTTCTAGCTTAGGATCACTTATTTTTTCATCGTCAATGGAAACTCCACCTTGAGTTATTAGTCTTCTGCCTTCAGAATTTGTCTTAATAAGACCGAGTTCAGTCATTAAATTTAAAATTCCTACAGGTTCATTGAATTTATCGGCTGGCATTTCTGTTGCAGGAATATCTTCAGAATCTTTTTCTCCACCAAAAAGTGAATGTGAAGCGTCAAGGGCAGCTTTGGCAGCTTCTTCGCCGTGAATGTCCTTTACAACTTCGTAAGCCAAAACTTCCTTAGCCTTATTTATTTCTGCACCTTCTAATTTTTCATATTCAGCAATTTTATCAAGTGGAAGCATAGTAAGAAGCTTCATAAATTTAATTACATCACGATCGTCACAGTTTCTTAGGTATTGGAACATTTCATAAGGAGTAGTTTTTTCTGGGTCAAGCCAAATTGCTCCAGCCATAGTCTTGCCCATCTTGATACCAGCTGCAGTAGTCAAAAGTTTAAAAGTCATGGCATAAACTTTGTCATTTTCTAATTTCCTTACGAGTTCATAGCCACCAAGTATGTTTGACCATTGGTCTGAGCCGCCAACTTCTAGCTTGCAGTGATGTTTTCTATAAAGGTACAAGAAGTCATAAGATTGCATAAGCATATAAGAAAATTCAAAGAAAGTAAGCCCTTGTTCCATTCTGTTTTTGTAGCAGTCAAATTGTAGCATCCTATTAACAGAGAAGTGCACGCCAATTTCTCTTACAAATTCCAAGAAATTTAACTTTAAAAGCCAGTCTGCATTGTTTTCGATGATTCCCTTGCCATTAGAAAAATCTAAAAAATTTGAAATTTGTTCTTTAAATCTATTTGCATTGTAGTCGATAGTTTCTCTATCCATAAGAGTTCTCATGTCGCTCTTGCCAGATGGGTCGCCAATAGTTGTAGTTCCACCACCAAGTAGAGCTATTGGAATATGACCTGCCCTTTGCATGTGTTGCATAACTCTAATTTGAATGAAGTGACCAAGAGTTAGAGAGTCAGCAGTTGCATCAAAGCCAACATAAAAAGTTACAGGTTCTCTGCCAAGCATTTCCCTTAATTCATCTTCATAAGTGCATTGGTCTAGGTAACCTCTCTCACTTAAAATATCATATACATTTTCCATAAATTCCTCCAAAAAAATAAAAAGAGGCCTTGGGATGAAAGGACGCATTCGTGGTACCACCTTTCTTCGCCGAGGCCTCAAAAATTATTAGACTCCAATATTGTAATTCAGCTTGCGCCTACTGTATATCTTCATCGTCTTATATTCATACTATTTATGATATAATAATCGAAAATAAATAAATTGTCAAATGGGGCGAGATTTTGATAGGCATAGATATAGTAGAAGTAAATAGAATAAAAAAAATAATGAGAGACCATGAAAATTTCTTGGCAAAAGTTTTTAACGAAGATGAAATAAAGAGAATTGAGAAGAGAAAAAATCCCTACGAGAGAATAGCAGGCATGTATGCTGCCAAAGAAGCAGTGGCAAAGGCAATGACAACGGGCATTGGCAAAATTTCCTTTCATGATATAAAAATAAAATATATAGAAAATCTTCCTCATGCAGAAGTTTTTAACAAAAAATTTTATCTATCCATTAGCCACGAGAAAAATTATGCAGTGGCTGTGGCAAAATTATGTGAAGATTCTCCAGAAAAAATTTTTGATGAAAAAATAATTTTAGATGAAGAATTAAAAGCCATTTGGAAAAATAGAGATGAGGATAGCCACAAGGGCGACTTCGGAAAAATTGCTATAGTGGGCGGCTCTCTTGGCATGACTGGTTCATCCTATTTATCATCAAATGCAGCCCTAAAATCAGGGGCAGGTCTTGTCTATAATCTTGTTCCACGAGAAATTTTTGACATCATGTCCATAAAATTCATTGAGCCAATAGCAAAGTCCTTTGATGACCTTGATGAAATGGAAAAATTCTTAGGGGGAATGGATGCCATAGCCATGGGTCCAGGCATGGGACTAGGAGATTATGGAAGGTCAGTCTTTGGAAAAATAATAAATACGGAAAAAAATCTCTTGATAGATGCTGACGGCTTAAATATTTTGTCACAAAATCTAAACTTGTTGGAAGAGAGAAAAAGTTTTACCACGATTTTAACTCCTCACGAAGGAGAGTTTGCAAGACTGACTGGTTTATCCCTAGAAGAAATAAAAAATAATCGCAAAAGACTTGCAGTGGAATTTGCAAAAAAATATAAGCTGATTTTAGTTTTGAAAGGGCACAATACCATTGTCACAGATGGAGAAAGAGTCTATATAAATAAAACTGGAAACTCTGGAATGGCGACAGGAGGTTCAGGGGACGTCTTGACGGGAATAATTTCTGCCTTTATGAAAAATTATTCTTTATTTGACGCGGCAAGGCTTGGAGTTTATGTTCACGGACTTTCTGGAGACAGCTACGCAAGTAAAAATTCTAAGACCAGCCTAAGGGCAAGGGACCTAATAGAAAATCTAAGCACAGTTTTTAAAAATTTTGAAGAAAATTAAATTTGTTTTTTAATTTTTTTGATTTATAATAAATTTAAAGCAATGTAACCTAAAGCATAATTTAATATTTACATGTAAATATTATAAAAAACCGAAAATTAATTTATTATAAAAATAAAGGCAGATGAAGAAATATTATGAAATCATATCCATTTAAAGTCCATGCCTTTTGGAAGATCCTAAACATTTTTGTTGTAATCACAATGTCCCAGGCTCTCAAAAATCATAGAGGTCCAATAATTATAGCCTTGCCTGGTTTATTTGCTCTTGTCTTAAATTTTATTAGGATAAAAAAAGAAAGGGATAATTGGAGCAAGGGATACAAGATAGCCATGGGTATTTATGTAGCAGTTTTAAGTTTATTTACCCTTGGAATGGTTAGAATGTCAATGTAAAGAAATAGCCTGAGAAAAGCTCAGGCTATTTTTAAAGGAGTTATTATGTTTAAAAATAGAAAAATACTTTTTATAATTTTATTTGCCCTTGACCTTATTTATACATATTTTGCAATCACTGGAGTGGCAGAATTTTTTCACAGGTTTAGAGGGCCAATCTATGTACAAGTTCTCTGGTTTGTAGTAGTTTTTGCACCGGCAATTGTTCACTACCTACCAGGAGGAACAAAATATAATTTAAAGGAAACAATGAAATATACCATTCCTTTATTTATTATGATTGCAATAAATTTTGTAATGCCAATGTATTTGAAATAAACTTATTAGATTTTTGTAAAAAATAAAATAAATTTCTATTATCTGTATATAATTATGAAAATTGTGTTAGAATAATATAAAGGTTGTTCATAGTTCAATCTTTAAAATCTCTCTTGCCTTAAAAGGTGAAAATTATGATGATAAAAAGAGGGGATATATTCTATGCCGACCTGTCGCCAGTTATTGGATCTGAACAGGGAGGAGTAAGGCCCGTAGTTGTTGTTCAAAATGACATTGGTAATAAGTACTCGCCTACTACAATTGTTGCGGCAATTACATCTCAACTAAATAAGGCGAAGTTACCAACACACGTTAATGTTAGAGCTAAAGATGTTCCGCTTCCAAAAAATTCTGTAATTCTTTTGGAACAGTTAAGGACAATCGACAAAAAGAGGTTGAGAGAGAAAATCGGTAAGTTCGACAAAGATGTTATGGACGAGGTTGACGCTGCAATAAAAGTTAGTTTGGCGATGAAATATTGAACAGCATACATATTTAAAAGACTAGGTCTCATTTGACCTGGTCTTTTTCTTTGCAAAAATTCTTTACAGTTTTTAAGCCTTGTAAAATTATTTACTTATAGAAATAGAGATACCTATGTGATAAACTTATTAGCGGAGAGATATATGGAAAAGATAAAAATTTTTGGAGTTGAAATTTTTAATATTGATAATAAGGAGTGTGAAAATATTTTAAGGACCTTCTTAAAGGGGGAGGGCCTTAAAAAGATTTACACGCCAAATACAGAGATTGTCATGGCAGCGAAGAGAGATGAAGAGCTTAGAACTCTTGTTAATTCAGGGGATTTAATTTTGGCTGATGGCATTGGTCTTATCTACGCATCTAAAATGAGGAAGAAGCCTTTAAAGGAAAGAGTCACAGGTTTTGATACTTCTATTAAACTTCTTGAACTTGCAGATGAGGTGGGACTTAATTTATATTTTTTAGGTGGCAAGGAAGGTGTGGCAGAGGATGCCGCAAGGTCTGTCAATGAAAAGTATAAAAATCTTCACGTTGCAGGTTATCACAATGGTTATTTCAATTCTAGGATAGATGGCGAAATATCGCAGGAAGAAAAAAAGATAATTGAAGAGATAAATTCTAAAGATATTGACATTGTTTTTGTTGGCTTTGGCTTTCCCCGTCAGGAAAAGTGGATTGACGAGTTTAAAGATGATTTAAAGGCTAAAGTCATCATAGGAAATGGTGGTGTCCTTGATATTTTATCTGGCAGGGCAAATAGGGCGCCAGAGATTTTTATTAAGCTTGGGCTGGAGTGGCTCTACAGACTTATAAAAAACCCATCGAGGATAAAGAGACAAATTGATTTGCCAAAGTTTTTGTTAGCAGTTATGAGAGATAAAAATTCAGTTGAGTGAGGAGTGGAATTTTGAATATCGAAAATAAAGCAGTTAATACTATAAGAATGCTGTCAGTGGATCAAATTGAAAGTGCAAACTCAGGTCACCCTGGTCTTCCATTAGGTGCTGCGCCAATGGCGTATGCACTTTTTAAAAATCACTTAGTAAGAGATTCTAAGGACTTAGATTGGGAAAATAGAGACAGATTTATTTTGTCTGCCGGACATGGTTCTGCTCTTTTGTATTCACTTTTTTATCTATTTGATTATGGGCTTGGTCTTGATGATTTAAAAAACTTTAGACAACTTGACTCAAAGACTCCGGGACACCCAGAGTATGGTCACACTAGGGGTGTTGAGGCAACTACTGGTCCTCTTGGTCAAGGTATTTCTATGGCTGTTGGAATGGCCCTTGCAGAGGAAAAACTTGCTGCCCTTTATAACAAAGAAGATTTAAAACTTGTAGATCACTATACTTATGCCCTAGTTGGCGATGGATGTTTAATGGAAGGAATTTCCAACGAAGCATCTTCTCTTGCAGGTACATTAAAATTAAGTAAATTAATTGTACTTTACGATTCAAATAAAATTTCTATTGAAGGTTCAACTGATCTTGCCTTCTCAGAAGATGTTCGCAAGAGATATGAAGCTCTTGGCTGGGACACTTTTGTAGTTCGTGATGGAAATAATTTAGATGAAATAAATGAAAAAATTGAAGAGGCAAAAAAATCAGAAAGACCTGCACTAATTGAAGTGAAGACAAAAATTGGCTACGGCTCACCTAGAGAAGATTCTGCAAAGGCTCATGGCGAACCTCTTGGTCAAGAAAACATAAAGACAACTCGTGAATTTTTTGAACTTCCAGACGAAGATTTTTATGTAGCAGATGATGTGAGAGACCACTTCAAAAAAATTGTAGAAGAAAACACAAGAAAAGCTTCTGAAAAGAAAAAAATTGAAGAGGAATATGCTAAAAAATATCCAAAGGACTATGAAGATTATAAGGCTTCCTTTAATCCAGAAAAGAAAGAATTACTAGAAGATTCTTACTACGATTCCTTCACAAAGGACATGTCAACTCGTAGTGTATCTGGAGAAGTTTTAAATAAAATTGCAAAAGATGATCTTCACATTTTTGGTGGCTCAGCAGACCTCGGTCCATCTAATAAGACTATGTTAAAGGGAGAAGAATATTTTTCAGCTGAAAATAGATCTGGCAGAAACTTAACCTTTGGCGTTCGTGAAAATGCTATGGGAGCAATCACTAATGGAATTTTACTTCACGGCGGACTAAAAACTTATGCGGCAACATTTTTAGTATTTAGCGATTATTTAAAACCAACAATTAGACTTGCTGCCCTAATGAACTTACCTAATGTCTACATCTTTACTCACGACTCCATTGGAGTTGGAGAAGACGGTCCTACACATGAACCAATTGAACACTTGGCTATGTTAAGGTCAATCCCTGGCGTCATTGTTTTGAGGCCGGCTGATGGAAGAGAGACTGCGGCAGCGCTTAACCTTGCCTTTAATTCCAAGAACACACCTGTTGTTCTTGCCCTTTCAAGACAAAACTTGCCACAACTTGAAAACTCATCAAGAGATATTATGAAGGGCGCCTACATTATAAAAGAAGAAGAGGGCGAATTAGAAAAAATTGTAATCGCCACAGGATCTGAAGTTTCTCTTGCTCTTGAAGCGGCAGAAGGATTAAAGGGTGTGCGTGTAGTTTCAATGCCTTCTATGGAACTTTTTGATGGGCAATCATCTGAATACAAGGAAAAAATATTGCCTTCAAAGGTTACAAAGAGGATTTCTCTTGAAGCACTTTCATCCTTTGGCTGGCACAAGTACATTGGCATGAAGGGAATGGCAATTTCCATTGATACCTTTGGTGCAAGTGGAAAAGGTTCAGAAGTATTTGAAAGATTTGGATTTACAGCAGAAAATATTAGAAGAAAGATAGAAGAATTTTAAAAAATTTTTTAGAAAAGAAGGAGGGTAACCTCCTTTTTTATTTGAGTTATGAAATGAATTTAAAAAAATAAAAATTTTAAAGTTTGAGATGTGCTAAGAGTACATCTCTTTTTAGTTGTAAAAAAATGCAAAAATAAAGTTATAAATGTTATAATTAAGTTGGGAGTGATATTTTGAAATTAAAGAAAAATCACGCAATAATTTTAGTTTTATTAATAATCTTTTTTGGATTTATATATTTTAACTACAAAAACTTTTCTAAGGACAGAACCATAGTTAGGCTTAAAGGTGTAAGTGTAAATGAGCAAATAGAAGATTTTTCCATTGCATCTAAGTCAGTTTTTTTATGGGCTGATCCAGTTTTATATATTACAGATAAAGATGGCAACATAATAAAAAAAATTCAGAGAGAAGACGAAAACATCGAGGCATTTTTTGCCAATAACTATGCCTTTTTATACGAAAGAGATTTAGGTAAAGTGCACATGTATTCTGAAATGGGCGAACTCCTTTCTACGACAGATGTAAAGGGCGAAGTTTTTAACATTTCCTATGAAAATGCAAATATTATTTTTCATGTAATTGACGATAAAAATGAAATTTTATACTTAATGGGCAATGATTCTACCCTAACAGAAATTTATAGAACGGGAAATCAAATTTTAACTCACGATATTTTAGATTCGAAAAACCTTTCTGTTGCAGAGATTAAAAATGACGCAAGTGGATACTCTTCTCTTATTTATTCTCTTGACAAGGGCAACAAAAAGAGCAAAGTCCTAAATCATGAGATAGTATTTTTTGTGAAGAGGGACAAGAGGTCTGTGCTTGCCTTGACTGACAAGTCTATTTATAGATTTATGGATGAGGGAAAAATTTATGAGGATAAAATTCCCAATGTATCTGATGTCTTAGTGGAAGGAAGAGATACTTATATTCTCCATTCGGGCATTATCACGAAATATAATTATGCTCTAAAGGCTGGAGAGAAAAAAATAATTGCAGCCAATGTAGACAAGATGGAAAATGTTTCAGGCTCTATTTATGTCTATGGTCCAAGTGATGTTGGTGGAGAAATAGGAAATCGAGGAGAGTTTTACACTAGACTTGGATATTCTTTGGACAAAATTAAAATCAACGGACTTTTAATTGGTGCTCTTAGAAATGGAGAGCTAAATCTTTACTCTGTTGTAAATTCAAATTCAGTTAGAGAAGATGAAAATAAAATAGAGACCACTTATAAAGAGGTGTAAAAGTGAATTTAGACAAAAATACAGACATTGTGGCAAATGAAGCGGATAAGGCACTGCAGTCTACCTTTGAAGGACTTGGATCTTGGCAGAGACTTGCTGTAGTTCTTGCAATTATAGTTGGGATTTTTATAATTTTGCAGGTAATTGATAGATTTATAGACGGACAGTTAAAGTCAGAAAAGATAAAGCTAAAAGGCTCCTACAATAGAATTGTCACAGTAACTAATTTAATAAAGAGGATTATAAAAATTATATTAATTTTTATTGGTGTGACAATAATTATGAGTGTATTTAAAATTTCAATTGCACCTATACTTGCAACTCTTGGTGTATTTTCACTGGCAATAGGTGTTGGTGCCCAAAGTCTTGTCAAGGATTTAATCAATGGATTCTTTATAATTTTTGAGGATCAATATTCTGTTGGAGATTTAGTTGAAATTGAAGGAATAGAAGGCATAGTTGAAGACTTAGGGCTTAGAGTTACAAAAATTCGTGACTTTAATAAAATACTTCATGTAATTCCTAACAGCAATATTTCAATTGTTTCAAACAAGGAAAGGGCAAATGTTAGGACGAGAATTGATTTTTATGTAGACAATTCCGCTGACCCATCCTTTGTTGAAGAAAAAATAAATGAAGCGCTAGAAAAGTATAAGAAGAGCAAGGAAATGATAGTGGGGCCAAATCTTTGGGGTGTCACTGAAAATGACAAATATGCTTACAAGATGAGCCTAGTTTATTATACAAAGCAAGGTCAACAATATGATTTAGAGTATGCAATTAGATCAGAGATTTTAAAAACTATGCAGAGAGAAAATATTAAGATGCCAATTATTAGAAATGAGTTAATTAAAGGGGAGGACAACAATGCTTTACTATAATCTTGGAGATATTGTAACCCTAAAAAAGGGACATCCCTGTGGAGAAAATAGATGGGAAATAGTGAGAAAGGGTGCAGATATAAAATTAAAGTGCCTTGGATGTGAAAGACTTATTTGGATGAGTCGAATGGATTTTGAAAAAAGGGTTAGAAAAATTTTAGAAGATGATAAATTTGTTAGTATAGTCCATCACAAGAAAGAAGGAGAATAGTATGGATGTAAAAGAAATTTATGATGCAAGGGAAAGATTAAAGGGTCATATTAAAGAGACACCAGTAGTTTATGCACCAAATCTAGGAGAAGATGTTTACTTAAAGGTAGAAGTTTTGCAAGACACAGGCTCTTTTAAACTTAGAGGAGCTTATAACAAAATCGCAACTTTAACTGACGAAGAAGCAGAAAAAGGAGTTGTGGCTTGTTCTGCAGGAAATCACGCCCAAGGAGTAGCAAAGTCTGCAACAGAAAGAGGAATAAGGTCAATTATCTGTATGCCTTTCCACGCACCGCTTTCAAAGGTTCAAGCAACAAGAAATTATGGAGCAGAAGTAGAGCTTATTAAAGATTCCTTTGATGATGCAGCAGCCTATGCGGCAAAACTTTCTAAGGAAGAAGGCTTAACTTTTATAGCACCTTTTGATGATGAAAAAGTTATTGCAGGACAAGGAACTATTGGACTTGAAATTTTAGAAAAAATTCCTGATGTAGATATTATAGTTGTGCCAATAGGTGGTGGCGGACTTATCTCTGGAGTCGCACTTGCAGCAAAAAGTATTAATCCTGATGTGAAAGTTATTGGGGTTCAAACAAAAATCTCTCCAAGTATGTATGAATCAGTTAAAGAAGGAAAAATATTAACTGTAAAGGGTGGCTCAACAATTGCCGACGGCATTGCAGTAAAAACTCCAGGTAAGATTACTTATGATATTGTAAGAGAATATGTAGATGAAATTGTTTTAGTAACTGAAGGGGAAATCTCCTCAGCAATACTTACACTTCTTGAAAAAAATAAAATTATAACAGAAGGTGCAGCAGCATCAACAGTTGCAGCCTTGATGTACAAGAAATTTAGCCACAAAGGTAAAAAAGTTTGCTGTGTACTTTCTGGTGGAAACATTGATGTAACAAGAGTTTCAAAGGTTATTGAAAAGGGTCTTTACAAGACTAATAGAAGAATGGAACTTAAAATTAAATTAAATGACCAACCAGGAGAAATGACTAGAATGACAAAGCTTCTTGAAAGAGAAGGAGCTAACATTGTTAGAATTGGTCAAAATATAGATGTTATTGGAGATACAATTGACTCAATGATAGTAAGCGTTGTTATAGATACAAAGGACAAGGCACATCAAGAACAAATTATTACAGAGCTAAATCAAAACTTCTATGTATTTAAGGCAAATTATAATGACACACAATTTTAAAATAAATTAGCTTAAAGAGAAAGAGGGTGCGCTCTCTTTTTTTCTTTGCCATAGAATTTTAAAAATTTTCTTAAAGAAAGTCAAAAAAAGTCAAAAATGCTATTGACATTCTTTGACCTACGTCCTATACTAAAGATAGTTAGCAGATAAATTAATTGGCTGCTAATAACATTAATAAAAGGGGAGTTTTTAAATGAGTATTAGACCTTATGAAAAAAATAATTTGAGAGATACAAGATTTGATGATTTTTATGATATGATTGATTCCTTCTTTAACGATGATTTTACACCTCAAAGAGCAATGAGATCTGCTACTTTTAAGGTTGATGTAATTGACGAAGATAAGGACTACAAAGTAGAAGCAGAGCTTCCTGGATTTTCTAAAGATGAAATTGATATAGATTTTGAAGATGGCAAACTTACAATTTCAGCTGAAAAAAATGAAGAAGTTAATGAAGAAAATAAAGAAAAAAATTACATTCACAGAGAGAGAAAGTCATCAAAGATGATTAGAAGAATGTTCTTCAAAGATATTGACGAAGAAAATATGATTGCAAAGCTTGAAGGAGGAATTTTGGAAATTATAATTCCTAAAAAAGCTGAAGAAAAGAAAAACAAAAAAATTGAAATCAAATAATTTTTTGAGATAAAAATTATAACTTGATAAGTACAATTTAGAATATTCATAAATAATCCAAAAATAATAATTTAAGACCGAGGGCGACCTCGGTTTTTTAATTGATTTTTATAGGGTATTACAATAAGAATTTTATAGATATTTGAAATTTTACAATAAAGTTATTTGACATAAATATTATTAGGTGCTATCATAGTATAAAATTTAAACTCAACAGAGAGAAGAGTAACTTGTTGGACTGATTACAGAGAGCTTCGTTAGGTGAAAGAAGTAGAAGAAAAATAAGCGAACATGGTCTTTCTCGAGGGCTTGTCGATATTTAGATGAGCACGGGTGCACCCGTTATAGTGATAGAGTATGATAGTACTTGAAGAGTCTTCTATTGTGAGATAGAAGAGAATTAAGGTGGTAACACGAATAGCTTTCGTCCTTATTGGGACGGGAGCTTTTTTTATTTTTAATAAAGCGACCAAAATTTTAAATTTACTCACAAGTACAAAATTTTAGAAAAGAGAGGAATAAAAATGCCACTAATAGTACCTAAGGATTTAATAGTTGAAGAAGTTTTAGAGAGAGAAAATATTTTTACAATGAGGGACTCCTCTGCAAAAGAGCAAGACATAAGACCACTTAACATTGCCATTGTAAACTTAATGCCCAAAAAAGAAGAGACAGAGCTTCAACTTTTGAGGATGCTATCAAATACTGCCCTTCAAATAAATATTGACCTTGTGAGAATGGAGTCCTATAATCCAACAAATAGTGATGTCAAAAGACTTAATGCCTTTTACAAAACTTATGAGGACATAAAGAATAATAAGTACGACGCAATGATAATAACTGGAGCGCCAATTGAAACTATTGCCTATGAAGAAATTAAATATTGGGAGGAATTAAAGACAATTTTTGAATTTGCCAAAGAAAATGTCTATTCAACAATGTTTATATGTTGGTCTGCACAGGCAGCCCTCTATCATTATTATAATATCGAGCACAAAGTTTCTAAGGGAAAAATATTTGGTGTCTTTGAATTTGACAAGTTAAAGGACAATAAAATTGTAAAGGGTTTTGACGATACTTTTTTAGTTCCAACTTCAAGACACACCTATGTGGATATAGAAGATTTTTATGACTTTCCAGATTTAGAAGTTCTTGCAGCAAGACCTGACACAGGAGTTTCTCTTGTAACAACAAAGGATAACCGCTTTGTATTTAATTTTGGTCACTGGGAATATGACAAGGACACTCTACACAATGAATACATCAGAGATATTTCCCAAGGCAAAAAAATTGCTCCACCTAAAAATTATTATGAGGACAATGACCCAAAGAAGGAAATAAAAATTAGATGGAGATCTTCAGGCAATTTATTTTTCTCCAATTGGCTCAATTACTGCGTATATCAAGAAACACCTTTTGCCATAGAGACAATAGAAGGTAAGTCTGTTTCAAAATTTGGCGGCTCATCTTTAAAGGATGCAGGTCAGTTTGCTAAGGTTAAAAAAATAATTTTTTCTAAGGAAGACAGAGATGTCATTGTAGTTTCTGCTCCAGGCAGAAGATTTAAAGAGGACACGAAAATCACAGATGAATTAATTTCTCTATCTGACAAAAATAAAAAAATTGATGACCTTGAAAAAATTATAAAATCTCTTGAAGAAGAGTTAAAAGTCCAAGAAGCCTATAGAGACACTCAGCTTGAAAAAGTCAAAAGGAGATTTCTTTCTATTGCAGAAGAATTAAAGTTAGAAGATTTTTGGGACGATGAACTAAAATTTGTATTTGATGAAATAAAAAATTCTAGGGATAAGGACTTTATAGTCAGCAGAGGGGAATATCTAAACGCAAAACTTCTTTCACGTTACTTGGGATATGATTTTATAGATGCCAAGGACATAATAATTTTTGACGAAGCTGGAAAAGTTGACTTAGAAAAATCAGCTAAGGCAATAAGAGTTAACATTGGAGAAAAGAAAAAGGCAGTTGTGCCAGGTTTTTATGGCAGCGACAAAAATGGAGACATTGTAACTTTTATAAGAGGAGGCAGCGACTACACAGGAAGCCTAATTGCCTATGCTCTAGATTCAAAAGTTTATGAAAATTGGACGGATGTAAATGGAATAATGACATCAGACCCCAATAGAGATCCCAATGCAAAGACAATTGACAAGCTAAATTTTAAGGAGCTGAAGGAAATAATAGATGGTGGTGCTGAGGTTTATCAAGGAGATGCCATAAAGCCCGTTGAAGAAAAAAATATTATGATAAAGATTTTAAATACAAATAATCCTAGAAATCACGGAACAGTTATTAAAGACTAAAAAAAAGAGCCAGAGTTGAAAAAACTTTGGCTCCTTTTAAAATAATTTGTAAAAATTATAGAGATTCTGCAATTTTTTCTGTCAAATCAATAACTCTTTCAGTGTAACCCCATTCGTTGTCATACCAAGAGATTAGTTTAACCATTTTTCCATTAACTGTTGTAAGAAGTGAATCGAAAATAGAAGAGTGAGTGTTGCCTATGATGTCAGAGGAAACAAGTTCGTCTTCAGAATATTCAAGGATTCCCTTTAATTCATTTTCAGCTGCCTTTTTAATTGCTGCGTTGATTTCTTCTGCTGTTGCTTCTTTTTCAAGTTCAAAAGTAACATCAACAAGAGAGCCAGTTGGAACGGGAACTCTTAGGGCAAAACCAGTTAAAATTCCTTCAACTTCTGGGATAACTTTTCCGACAGCCTTAGCTGCACCAGTTGATGTAGGAATAATATTTTCTGCACCCATTCTTGCACGGCGCATATCTTTTTTGTGAACTCCATCGTGAATATTTTGGTCATTAGTGTAAGCGTGAACTGTGGACATAAGTCCCTTCTTAATTCCAAAGTTTTCTAAAATAACTTTTGTAACTGGAGCAAGACAGTTTGTAGTACAAGATGCGTTGGAAATAATGTCATGTACAGCTGGGTCATATTTGTCATCATTAACTCCCATTACAACTGTAAGCATATTGCCCTTGCCTGGAGAAGTTAAGACAACTTTTTTTGCTCCACTTGTTAGATGTCCTCTAGCCTTGTCTTCATCTTTGAAGGCACCTGAAGAGTCAATAACAATATCAACGCCAAGTTCCTTCCAATTCATTTGGTCTGGAGTTTTTGATTCAACAAAAGTAACTTTTTTTCCATTGATAATCATTCCGTCATCAGTAAATTCAATTTCACCAGGGAATTTTCTATAAATAGAATCAAATTTAAATAAGTGAGTTCTTTCCTTTAAAGTTTTTTCTAAATTTCTAACGGCTACATGAGTAACTTCGAAGTTACAATCCTCTCTTAGAGCCCAAATTCTAAGAGCATCTCTACCAATTCTTCCAAATCCCATTATGCCAACATTTTTTTTCATAAAAAACCTCCGTAATCATTGCATTCTTATATTAATTATAACACAAGTAGAAAAAAGTGAAATTCAAAAATTATTGTGATAATATAGGTAAAAAGGAAGTGGCAATATGAATAGTGGAATAAGTAGAGAAGATGCTTTAAAACTTTTAAAAGAATACAACAAAGAGGAGTTTCACATTAGACACGCCTTAACTCTTGAAAGTGTTATGGGCTTTTTTGCAGATGAGTTTGACAAGGACAATTTGGACTTTTGGAAGATGGCAGGACTTCTTCACGATGTTGATTATGAAAAATATCCTGAAGAACATTTGAAGAACACGCCAGAAATTTTAAAGGGTACAGGTGGAAGTGATGAATTAGTTCATGCAATTTTATCTCATGGGCACGGTCTATGTTCAAGCGTGGAGCCAGAGCTTTTTATGGAAAAGGTCCTCTTTGCAGTAGATGAGCTTACAGGTTTAATCTACGCAGCATCTCTCATGAGACCATCTAAGAGCACTAAGGATATGAATTTAAAAAGCGTAAAGAAAAAGTTCAAAGACAAAAAATTTGCTGAAGGTTGCTCTCGCGATGTAATAAAAAAAGGCGCAGAAAATTTAGGTTGGGAGCTTGATGATTTAATAGGAAAAACTCTTATTGCAATGCAAGATAGGGAAGATTTAATTGAAAATTCTTTAAAAAATGAGACAAACTGTTAAAAAGTTACCAAAAATCCTATAAATTCGTTGATTAGGAAGCCTTGCTGTGTTAGAATTTATATGTTATAGAAATTTAAGGGAGGTAGTAGTTTGCAAACTTTATTATCTATTATAATTATTGTTGCCAGCATTATTATAATAACAATAGTGGCACAAATGGAATCAGATCAAGCTGGACTTGGAACTCTTCAAGGTGAAGAGACAAGCATGTGGGGATCTCACAAGGGTTCAAGTAAAAAAGATATCCAAAACAGAATTGTGATTGGTTCAAGCATCGTTTTTGCACTTGCACTTATTATATTAGCTGCAATTTAATTAAAATTAGGAAGAAATTAGAAATGATATTTTTTCTACTTCCTATAGTGATCGTTATTGCAATTGTATTTTTGTTGGCGAGTCTTTTATAATACATTGCAATTAAAATTTAAGGAGGATTATAATGAATATTTTATATTTAGCTCCTATAGCCGGCGTTTTGGCATTATTGTTTGCTTTTTATAAGGCAAGCTTCGTGTCAAGACAAGATGCCGGAAATGAAAGAATGAAGGAAATTTCTTCTTACATTTCAGAAGGAGCTATGGCATTTTTGACAAGGGAATATAAGGCTCTTGTTGTTTTTGTAATTGTACTTGCAATTATCTTGGCAGTAGGACTTAAATCAATTCCAACTGCTATTTGTTTCGTTGTTGGAGCTATCTTTTCAGTAGCTGCTGGTTATGTTGGTATGAAAGTTGCCACAAAGGCAAATGTTAGAACAACTAACGCAGCATGGAAGGGTGGACTAGGTAAAGCACTTGACGTAGCCTTTTCAGGTGGAGTTGTAATGGGAATGTGCGTTGTTGGTTTAGGAATCATTGGTATTACTTGCGCATACTTCTTAACAAATGGACAAACTGAAATCATTACAGGATTTTCACTTGGAGCATCATCTATTGCACTTTTTGCAAGAGTTGGTGGTGGTATTTATACTAAGGCAGCAGACGTTGGAGCTGACCTTGTAGGTAAAGTTGAAGCTGGAATCCCAGAAGACGACCCAAGAAACCCTGCTGTTATCGCTGATAACGTAGGAGATAACGTTGGAGACGTTGCTGGAATGGGCGCTGACTTATTTGAATCTTATGTAGGAGCACTTTTATCAGTTATAACTCTTGGAGTAGTAGCTTATGGAGATGATGGCGTTACATTTGGTCTTCTTGTTGCAACAGTTGGTATCTTAGCATCAATTGTAGCTGCTTTCTTTGTAAAGGGAGACAAAAACCCACAAAAAGCTCTTAACGCAGGAGAATATGTATCAGCTGCAGTAACAATGATTGCTTCAGCAGTTTTATCAAATATAATTTTCGGAAGCTTTGCACCTTTTGCACCAGTAATTATTGGGATTGCAGTTGGTCTTATTATTTCTAAATTCACAGAATATTACACGGCTGATGATTATGCACCAGTAAAGAGAATTGGAGCTGAATCACAAACTGGAGCTTCTACAAATATTATTTCTGGACTTTCTGTTGGTATGATGTCAACAGTTGGACCTATTATAGTAATCGCAATTGGAATTATTGCTTCTTACCTTGGAGCAGGCGGAGCAAGTGATTCAATAATTGGACTTTACGGAATTTCACTAGCAGCTGTTGGTATGCTTTCAACAACTGGTATGACAATTGCTGTAGATGCTTACGGACCAATTGCTGATAACGCTGGTGGTATTGCAGAAATGTGTGAACTACCAGAAGATGTTCGTGAAATAACAGACTCACTTGACTCAGTTGGTAATACAACTGCAGCAATAGGAAAGGGATTTGCAATTGGCTCAGCAGCACTTACTGCCCTTGCACTTTTCGTTTCTTATATCAACGCAACTGGACTTAGTGGAATTGACATTTCTAAACCACAAGTTATAGCTGCAACTTTCGTTGGTGGTATGCTTCCATTTGCTTTCTCTGCACTAACAATGTCAGCAGTAGGTAATGCAGCATCAGAAATGATTGACGAAGTAAGAAGACAATTTAGAGAAATCCCTGGAATCATGGAAGGCAAAGGAACTCCTGACTATGCAAAATGTGTAGACATTTCAACAGGAGCAGCCTTAAAACAAATGATTGTGCCAGGACTTATCGCGGTAGTAGTTCCTATAGTAGTTGGACTTTTACTTGGAACTGAAGCTCTAGGTGGACTTCAAGCAGGTGCACTTGTAACAGGCGTACTAATGGCAATATTTATGTCAAACGCTGGTGGAGCTTGGGACAATGCTAAGAAATACATCGAAGGTGGAGCACACGGTGGTAAAGGTTCAGAAGCTCACAAGGCAGCTGTAACTGGAGATACTGTTGGTGACCCATTCAAAGATACATCAGGACCTTCTCTTAATATCTTAATCAAACTAATCACTGTTGTATCCCTTGTATTCGCACCACTATTTGTTGCATACGGCGGAATATTCCTATAAAAAAATTAACCTCTTGAAGATTATCTTCGAGAGGTTTTTTTAAATAAAATCAATTTTAACTATATTCATTTTAAGGATAGCATCACAAAGTTTAGCAAGAATTCTGTGAGAAATTTTTATATTTCTACATTTCATATTATAATATCCCAACATATAAGGTCTTGATGAAATTTTTATATTATTAGACAAATTCAGCTCTCTTTTAGGATTATCTAAATAAAATAGTCCTTTCACATTTGAAATATTCATGTTTTTTAAAGTTGTTTTCATAAGTTTTATTCCAAACTTTCCAACAGTATCAAAAATAATACAAGCGTCTTTATATTTTTTTGACAGTTCAAGTAATAAATTTTCTACTTCACTTCTCTTAAAATAATGAAATACTCCTGCTGCAAAAAATATAATTCCCTCTTTATTATTTAGTTTACTCATCCAGCAAAAGTTTTTTAAATCACAAGAAATATTTATTTCTCTAGGGCTTGGAGGGATTAATTTATTTCGAAGGGAAATCACATCTGGGAAATCTATATTTACAAATTTGCAAAGACCATTGTCACAAAATTTTCCTGTTTCATCTAAACCACAGCCTAAATTGACAATTGTTGCATAAGGATATTTTTCTAAATATTTTTTAATTTCCCAAATAAAATCCAATTGACGCATAGCGGCTTCTAAAGCACCAAATTCGTATAAAAGAGAATTTTTCTTTCTTTCAAGTTCAGAAAAATCGTAGTCTAAATTATTACATAATTGATTAGCAGAAGGATCAGAATAAAGTTCTGGAAATTTTTCAGAGCAAATTTTCCTGCCATACAAGGGAACAATTAAAGTTTCTTGGATGGAATTTCTTGCTATATGTAGCTTATTTATAAAAATCACTCCTTTTTCAAACATTATAGCACCAACAATTTCTTGAAAATAAAAATTTTATGGTTTAAATTTTTAAAAATACAAATTAAATTAGATTAGTAAACGTGAATAAGAATAAATTTGACAAGCAAAGGACTCCTATATATAGTTTAATTAGATAAGGAGATAGACGGCTTGCTATTTTTAATGGAGGTATTATTGATGCGAAAAAAAGTAGGAATAGCTTTGATAATTATTTTATCTTTATCATTATTAATATACTTTGGTGGAAAAACTAATAAAGAGAAATTAAATAATAAGAATGATTCCAATGTTATGAGTGAAGAAGTAAAAGCAAATATTATCAATAAAAATTCCAATGACCTTTATAGAGATGTAATTATAAGTCAAAATAAGAACTTCTATGGAAGAAAGTTGAATAGCAAATTTTCTTTTACAATGTTACTGGAAAAAGATGATAAAATAAAATTTAAAGACCCAAAAGATTATGAAATTAATTATAGAATATTAGAAGATGGAAAAATGAAAGAATTTTATGAATATCAAATTCTCTCAGAAGATTTTGAACTTACTAAAGATTATCAAGGGATAGAACATTTTAATTTTTACCTCACTTACTCTATAAGAGAAGAGAGAGGAAAATCAGAAAACAGGGGACCAGAGATTTATAGCTTGCATGGGAAAATAAATTTAGAAGATATATGAGAACTCATCTTAGAGATAAGATGGGTTTTTTGATTGAGAAAAACCACTAGCCTTGGCCAGTGGTTCTAGTTAAATTTTTAGCAATCTGTTGGGTCGAGGAGGTTATTTAAAGTCTTTACATGAATGCCTGTTGCATTCTTTGGAAGGTAGCCTGATTTTTTATTTCTGTAAGCTGTTGCGGCTATGTCAAGATGAACCCAAGGTGTTCCTTCTTTTACAAACTCGCCAACAAATAATCCTGCTGTAACAGAGCCTGCATCTCTACCTGAAGTGTTCTTTATGTCTGCAACCTCTGACTTGTTTAATTTTTTGTAATCTTCATCATAAGGGAAGGCCCAAATTTTTTCGCCAGATAATTTTCCTGCTTCAAGGACTTCATTGTAGAAGTCTTGGTTATTTGTAACAGCACCAGTGTAAACTTCTCCAAGGGCAATTGTAACAGCACCAGTAAGTGTTGCAAGGTCAATTATTTTTTCTGCTTCTAAATCATTTGTGGCATAGTGAACTGCATCAGCAAGGGTTATTCTTCCTTCGGCATCTGTGTTTGCCACTTCAATAGTAAGCCCCTTCATGGAGTCAATTACATCGCCAGACTTGTAAGATGTGCCAGAAATCATATTTTCACAAGCTGCAACAACTCCAACGACATTTACCTTAGCCTTGTTCTTTGCAAGGGCATAAATTGTGCCAATAACTGTGCCTGCACCACCCATATCGCAGTGCATATAGTTCATGCCAGATGGTGTTTTTATATTGTAGCCACCAGAGTCGTAAGTTAGTCCCTTTCCAACTAGGGCAATTTTTTCTGTTTCAGCATTATTATATTCCATAACGATTAGTCTTGGACGGTTAGTAGCGCCTGCGGCAACTCTTAAAAATGCCTTCATGCCAATTTTTTCAATTTCATCTTCTTCATAAACCTTTACCTTTACGCCAAGCTTTTCTAATTTTTCTTTTGCAATATTTGCAAGGCTTTCTGGATAAATAACATTAGCTCTTTCATTTACAAGGTCTCTTGCAAGGAAGACTCCATCCATAATATTTTCCATTTTATTTAAGCCAGCACGAAGTTTTTCTTCAGGGCCCTTAAAGGCAGTATAGTTAACTGTAAGTTCAAAGTCAGCTTTCTTTTCTTTAACATCAGTTTTCTTTGTGAACTCATACTCTCCTTGGCGAAGCCCTTCATAGGCTGCCATAATAGTTTTTCTGTTGCACATACCAAGGTCTGGCATTTTTATCTCAGCTTTATGTTCTTCATTGTCTCTTAAAATATTTCCTAGTTCAAAGAAAATATTTCTCACATCTTCAAGATCTATTTCATCGTCCCCAAGTCCCATAAAAATTTCTGAGTCATCATCGAAACTTGGAAGATATAGACTTTCCTTAAACTTATAAGAAAATTTTTTCTTTTCAAGATATTCCTTAATTTCACATGGAAGTTCCCCATCTTTTTTAACAAAGTGGACTTTTAATCCGCCTTCTTTATACAAATTAAATTTAATCATATTTCACCTCTACCTTAATTATACATGAGATTTAAAAAAGGTCTAATCTTAATGATTAAAGATAAAAAGAAAATATACTTAATACATTACTATTTTTTCGAGATAAATTATGATATGATTAAAATATAAAATAATAGCATCAATTTAGTTAATAAATGCTGGATTGGTGTTTTTTTGGGTGGTGTTTTAATGGGTAAAGAATTTAAAGCTTCAATATTATTATTTATTACTTCAATAATTTGGGGACTCGCCTTTGTGGCACAGACAAAGGGCATGGAGTACATAGGACCTTTTACATTTACGGCAGCAAGATCTGTGATAGCTATAATTTTTTTGTACCTAACATATATATTTTTTAATAAAACATCAAAAACTTATAGAGAACAAAAATTTGATATGAATAAAACTTTAAGAGGGGGAGTTCTTTGCGGGCTTGTCTTTACGGTTGCAATGAATCTTCAACAGTATGGACTAGTTTATACAACAGCGGGAAAGGCAAGCTTTCTAACTGCACTTTATATTGTATTTATTCCTATTATTGGAATATTTTTAGGAAAGAGAATAAACAGAAAACTTTTTATATGTATAGTCCTTGCCATGGCAGGAACTTATTTAATGTCTGTCAAGGGAAGCCTTAATATGAATATTGGAGATATAATTACTATTCTATCTGCCATTGTTTTTGCCGTACATATTTTAATGCTATCGGAGTTTTCTAAGGAAACAAATGCGGTTTTGGTTTCTATGTTGCAATTTATAGTTTGTGGAATTATTTCTTTAATTATGGCGCTTTTATTTGAGGATATAAGTATGGACACTATTTTAAAGTCTTATGTGCCTATTTTGTATGTAGGGATTTTATCATCGGGAGTTGGTTTTACAATTCAGCTAATGGCATTAAAGGATCTAGATCCAGTTATTGCATCAATGATATCTTCCTTGGAATCGGTTTTTGGTGCAATATTTGGTTGGATTATACTTTCACAAAAAATGAGTGAAAAAGAAATTTTTGGAGCAATAATTATTTTTGTGGCGACACTTGTGGCACAACTGCCTATAGAAAAGTTTTTAAAGAAAAAAATTACAAGTTCTTGAAAATTTTCACAAGAATTTTATATTAATTAAAAAAGATTTCACACTGGAGTTATATAATGTTTGAGAGGTGAAAATATGTCACTATTTGAAAAAATTTTCCAAAAGGCTGGTAAGAAGATAATTACCATTGACGGAGAGTATGGCAGCGGTGCTAACGAAATTGCAAAAAAAGTTGCTGACAAATTAAACTATGAGCTTTACGACGAGAAGTTAATTGAACTCATGAGCCTTGAAGGAAAGGTAAAACCTGAAGAGATAAAAAAAGACGATTCCTTTTTACAAGGAACTATTTACGATTTATATAGACAAAATTACTCCTATTCACAAGAAGACATAGCCACTAATGACGCAGCCTTTCTCTTGGATTCAAGGACTATAAGAGAAATTGCAAAAAGTAAAAAAGCAGTAATCTTTGGCAAATGTGGAGATTTTGTCTTGGAAGACTTCCCCAAATTATCTGTATTTATTTACGCTTCTCAGGAATTTAAGGAAGAGAGAATTTTAAATACTTACAAGGTAAAACAAGAAAAACTTCAACTAAAACTTGAAAGAGAAAACAACAGAAGGTCAAATCATTACGGAAGAAATACAGGAAAAACTTGGGGCGATAGAGAAAACTATGACCTCTTAATAAATTCATCTGCTTTCGACTTCGAGAGCGTGACAAATTTAATTGTAGAAATGTCACAAAATAAGAGATAATTTTAACTCAACTTAATTTACTATTTTAGATTATTCTAATTATAATAAGAGGACATTCATGTGAGAATGCCCTCTTTTATTTGAGTAAAAATCTATTTTAAATTTTTATCTATTGTAACCCTTATATTGTATTTACTTAAAAGAGTGTCGCTCAAGAGAGTTTCTTCTATTGCTTCTTTCGCTTCTTCATCAGCATCCTTCAAGAGACCCTTTTTTATGGCAGTTTCTTCAACGTCTTTCTTTTGGTCTTTGGAGAAGTCGTTGTAGTCTTCAATGTCAATTCTATTAAAAATAGATTCTCTCTCGTCAAAAACCTTTAATGAGTCCTCATAGATTTCGTGGCTCAAGATTTTTGCTGGTGGGATTTTTACTTGAATTTCCTCTTTTGTCAAATTAACTTCCATCTTTTCAAGGTCAACTCCAGCATGAATTACGCCATCATAGGCTACGATAAATTTTTTTGATGTGAAAGGAATTTTATAGCCGTAAAAAGTATTTTGATTTTCAAATTGTCCCATGTTTGTGTAGTGATATTTAAGTGTTGTGAGTTCTTTTACGCTTACTAATTTATTATAAATCAAACTAGTTGTAATAGTGGGCTCCATTTCAGCTCTCATAGTTTTTTTGCCAGCAAAAAAAGTTGCGGTTAATGCTATTGCAATTAAAACTATCAAAATAATTAGTTTCTTAATTTTTTTCATTTAACACCTCCATGATTAAAATAATTATAACATAAAAAACTTTAATAAAAATTCTTTGAATTCATTCTTTTTCTGTTATAATCACAAATTCTTTGATATAATTAGTCTAAATTAGTAAAAAAGATATGGAGGAATATGTTAATGGACGATGGCGCCTTGTGGGCTAAGCTCATATTAATCGCAATACTTACAGGCATAAACGCATTTTTTGCGTCAGCTGAAATGGCAATGGTTTCAGTAAATAATAACAAGATAAAAGAAATGGCAGAAGAGGGAGACAAAAGGGCAAAGACTTTACTCTCTATTTCATCTGACCAAACGAGATTTTTGTCTACAATACAAGTTGCAATAACACTAGCTGGATTTTTCTCATCTGGTTCTGCAGCTACAAGTATCTCACAAGTTTTTGGAAGATTTTTGTCAACTTATGGCATACCTTATGGTGGGACAGTGTCCTTTATTTTGGTAACATTTTTGCTATCTTATATCACACTTGTCTTTGGAGAACTTGTGCCAAAGAGAATTGCACTTCAAAATTCTGAAAAAGTTGCACTTAAATCAAGTAATGTAATTGCCTTTGCGTCAAAAATATTTTATCCCTTTGTAAAACTTTTGTCCTTCTCAACGGCATTAGTTTTAAAGATGATGGGCAAATATTCAGAAGATGTTGAAGAAAAAATTTCAGAAGAAGAATTAAAATCTTATATAAAGGTTTCAACTCAGCAAGGAGTAATAAACTCGGCTGGGGAAGAGATGATAGTAAACATTATGGACTTTGATGACAAGTTGGCATACGAAATAATGACGCCAAGGACATCAATTTACATGGTGGACTATGACGAATTTACTACAGATACAGTTACAGAAATATTAAAGATGGGCTACTCAAGAATGCCAGTATTTAGAGAAAACACAGACAACATCTTGGGAACAGTTTACATCAAAGACCTTTTTGTAGAATATGCAAAAAATGACTATGAGTTCATAAACTTGGACAAGTGTATAAAGTCGCCTTACTTTGTACCTGAAACGAAAAAAATTGATATGCTCTTAAAGGAACTTCAAGCATCAAAAAATTATGTGGCAATACTAATTGATGAGTACGGTGGATTTTCTGGCATGGTAACTGTAGAAGACATAGTAGAAGAAATTGTTGGCGAAATCGAAGACGAGTACGACAAGGAAAATCACTCGCTAGAAAAAATATCTGACAACGAATATATAGTTGATGGTTCAATGGACATCGAAGACATAAATGATGAACTTGGCACATCACTTTATTCAGAAAACCATGAGACAATTTCAGGCCTAATAATTGAAAAACTTGGCTTTATACCAGAAGAAAATGAAAAGAAAAAGCTTAGCGTAAAGACTTCTGGCTGTATATTGACAGAACTCGCGGTGGCAGATAAGAGAATAGTTAAGGCTAGTGTCAAGGTAATACCAGAAGAACAAGAAGAAGCAAAGAGAGAATACAAAGAATTTAATTCATAAAAATTTTTATAATAATAAAAAACTAAAAGTCCGCAAGGGCTTTTATTTTTTGCCTGTGAAAAATAAAATTATGTTAAAAATAACAAAAAAAGAAGTTTAACTTGTAAAAGATGCAAATTAAACTTCTTTTTCTTTTATTAAATTTTAATATTTTACCAAATGCAAAGTAGGTGCTGCATCAAGAGACTGACGCAAATAATTCCTATCCAACAAAGAGCACCCTCTATGATTGCCTTGCCGCCACGAGAGATTAAATTTTTTATATCTGTGTTAAGACCAATTGCTGACATTGCCATTATGATGAAAAATTTTGAAAAAAATTTCATTGCTGACAAGAAAGATTCTGGTAGCGGCAATACTGTTGTTACTATTGATGCAAGTAGGAAAAATAAAATAAATGTTGGAAAAGCTTTTAAGGGGCTAACTTTTTCAGTATTTTCCTTTGATTTTATTATTCCAAGCACAAGAGTTATTGGAATAATTGCAAGAGTTCTCGTTAATTTTACAATTGTTGCATAATTAAGGGCAGTGTCATCATTAAACATTGTTGACCAAGTTCCTGACGCTGCTACAACTGAAGATGTGTCATTAATTGCTGTGCCTGCCCACATACCAAATCCTGTGTGAGTCATGCCAAGTTTTACTCCAAGTGTTGGGAAGATTAGGGCAGCGATTATATTAAATAAAAATATTACGGAAATTGATGTTGCAATATCTTCGTCTTTTGCCTTTATTACTGGTGCTGTTGCGGCAATTGCTGAGCCGCCACAAATTGATGAGCCAACACCAATTAGGGTTGCCACATCTGAATCAATTTTTAAAACTTTTGCAGCCACAAAGGAAATTATAAGTGCAGTGGAAATTGTTGAGAGAATAATAAGTAGTGATGACTTGCCCACAACTATAATCTCTCCTAGGTTTAGTCCAAAGCCTAAGAGTACAACAGCAAGTTGCAAAACTTTTTTTGATGTGAATTTTATTCCAGCTTCAAAGGACTCAGGTCTATTAAAATTATTTAAGATAATTCCAAAGAGTATTCCAAAGACAGGACCTCCTATAACTGGAAAGTTTTTGCCTAAAAAGTAGGCACAAGTTGCGATAAGGGCAGAAAATATAATGCCCTTAATATCTTTTTTATTCATTATAATGTCCTCCTATTTATTTTTTATGAAATAATTATCTATTATACATTAAAATTGGAAAAATTTTTGTGACTTTTGTAAAAGTATTTTCTTTAAGCCTTAAAAAACTAAAAAATTTGTACAAAAATGTGAAGTATTACAAGCTTTATAGTATAATAAAAATAGCGTGCCACGAGATTTTTTCAGAAAACTTGTGGAAATTTATTTTATTTATTATAATACTTTTATTATGGAGGTAATATGAGATTATCAAAACTTTATATGCCAACTCTTAGGGAGGATCCACAAGATGCAGAGATTGCATCACACAAGTTTCTTCTAAGAGCAGGTATGATTAGAAAATCTGCTAGTGGTATCTATACATACTTGCCACTTGGCTATAGATCTATTCGAAAAATTGAAAATATAGTTCGTGAAGAGATGGATAGAGCTGGTGCAATGGAAATTTTAATGTCAGCTATCCAACCTGCTGAAATTTGGAAAGAGTCTGGTAGATGGGAAAAGTTTGGTCCAGAAATGTTTAAGTTAAAGGACAGAAATGACAGAGAGTTTTGCCTTGGACCAACTGCGGAAGAATATTTTACCACGCTTATTAGAGACGAAGTTAAATCTTACAAGGATCTTCCTCTAAATTTATACCAAATTCAAACTAAGTACAGAGACGAAAAGAGACCTAGATTTGGAATAAACAGAGCTAGAGAATTTTCCATGAAAGATGCCTATACTTTTGACACTTCGCCAGAGACGCTTCACGAGGCTTACATGAATATGTATGAGGCTTATGAAAGAATTTTTGACAGATTAGAGCTTGACTATAAAATTGTTGAAGGGGACAATGGTGCTATGGGTGGCACTGGCTCACACGAATTTATCGCCCTTTCTGAAACTGGAGAAGGTGTAATAGTATATTCTGAGTCTGGAAAATTTGGAGCAACTGAAGAAAAAGCTCCAGTTGAATATATTATTCCAGAAAGAGAAGAAAAGAAAGAATTAGAGAAAGTTCATACGCCTAATTCAAGCACAATCGAAGAGGTTTCAGAGTTTTTAAAAGTTGATAAAAAGAAATGTGCCAAGGCAATTGACTTAATGCTTGGCGATGAACCCGTTTTAGTATTTATTCCTGGCGATAGAGAATTAAATTTTGCAAAGCTTGTTGCTTACACTGGAGTTGCTGAACACGACATAAGAATGATGGAAGACTCTGACATTGAGGCTATAAAATCTATCAAAGGTTACACTGGACCTATTGGTCTTGATGTTAGGATGATTTTCGACAAGAGAGTTACAGAAATGGATAACCTTATTGTTGGAGCTAATGAAAGTGAATACCACTACATCAACGCAAATTATGGTAGAGACTTTGAGGGCGAAGTTGTAGAGGATCTTCTTCTTGTTGCTGAAGGAGACAAAGTTCCTGAAACTGATGAAGAATACAAATTTGCAAGAGGCATTGAAGTGGGAAATATATTCAAATTGGGTACAAAATATTCAGAATCCTTAAATGCAACTTATCTTGATGAAAATGGCAAGGCAAATTACTTTTACATGGGCTCTTATGGCGTTGGAATCACAAGATCTGTAACGGCAGTCATAGAACAAAATCATGACGATAATGGAATTATCTGGCCAGTGGCTGTAGCACCTTATGAGGCAATTGTTACAATAGTAAATGTTAAGGATGAAGATCAAGTTACCCTTGGAGAAAAAATTTATGAAGAATTAAAGACTAAGGGAATCGAAGTTCTTCTTGACGACAGAAAGGAAAGAGCTGGAGTTAAGTTTAAGGATAGAGATCTAATTGGTATTCCATTAAGAATAACTTGCGGCAAAAAATCTTCTGAAGGCATGGTTGAATATTCAACTAGAAGAGAAATGGAAAATTCTGAAATTTCTTCTGAAGATGCAATAAAAAATGTTTTAAATGAAGTAGAAAAGGTTAGATAGTATGAGCGATTTTAAATTTGAAATTACAGAGCACTTGGGAGTTTTATCTGAAAGTGCCAAGGGCTGGACTAAGGAGCTTAACAAGGTTTCCTTCAATGACAGACCTGCTAAGTATGACTTGAGAGAGTGGGACCCAAATCACGAAAAAATGTCCAAGGGAGTTACTCTTAATGATGAAGAGATGGAAATTCTCTCTAAAATCCTAAAGGATAGAGGGATTTAATATATTTTTAAAATAACTTATGTTATAATATAGAGATGTTAAAAAACGCCATAGAGCGAGGAGGCAATTAAAATGGAAATTAAAAAGAAAGAAAATAACACTGTCTTTTTTGATATTGTTTTAAAAAGAGAAGATATAAATAATGCTGAGACAGAAGTGTACAAGAAAAATAAAAAACACTTCCAAATTCCTGGATTTAGAAAAGGTCATGTTCCTAGAAAGATGATTGAAAATATGTATGGCAAAGATGTATTCTTTGAAGATGCTATTAACGAACTTCTTCCTGCTGAATATGAAAAAGCTATAAAGGAACTAGATTTAAAAGTTGTTGACCAACCTAATATTGACATTGACGAAGAAAGCGTAGAAAAGGGCGAAGATTTAACTGTAAAGGTTTCAGTTGATGTTAAACCTGAAGTTGAGCTTAAAGGCTACGAAGGAATCGAAATTGAAGATCCAACTCTTGAAGTAACTGACGAACTTATTGATTCTGAAGTTGAAAACGAAAGAGCAATGAATGCAAGAATTATAAATGTTGATGACAGAGCTGTAGAAGATGGCGACACTGTAAATATCGACTTCAAGGGTTCTGTTGATGGAAAATATTTTGATGGTGGAGAAGCTGAAAGCCAAGACCTTAAAATTGGTTCAAACACTTTTATTCCAGGTTTTGAAGAACAATTAATTGGCCACGAAATTGGCGAAGAATTTGACATTACTGTTAAATTCCCAGAAGATTATCATCAAAAAGATTTAGCTGGAAAAGATGCAAAATTTGAAATTAAATTAAATAGTATTTCTTATGAAGAACTTCCAGAACTTGATGATGAATTTGTAAAGGATATTTCTGAATTTGACACTCTTGATGAATTTAAAGCTGACATCAGAAAGAAGAAGGAAGAAGAATTCAAGACAACTTCTGAAATGGAAAAACAAAGAAGAGCTATTGATAAAATTGGCGAAATGGTAGATGTAGAAATTCCTGAGGGAATGATCAATGCACAAATTGATGACATGATTAGAAATTATGACCAAAGCCTAAGAGCTCAAGGTATTAGCTTTGAAGACTACATCAAGATGATTGGTCAAAGTCTTGACGATTTCAAAAAAACTATGAGACCTGAAGCAGAAAGAACTGTTAAGAACGATCTTGCACTTGAAGCTCTTGTAAAAGATTTAGCTATTGAAATAAGTGACGAAGAAATCGAAGAAGAAGTTAATAAAGTAGTTGAGGAATACTTTAAAGATGACAAAGAACACATGGAAAAAATGAGAGAATATATGTTAAATCAAAACAAGGAAGTTGTAAGAGACGACCTTCAAAAGAGAAAGGCAATTGACACTCTTGTTGAAAAAGCAAAATTTGTTGAACCAAAGGAAACTACTGAAGAAGAAATTAAAGAAGAAGTAAAAAAAGATAAAGAAGAAAAAGAAGATAAATAATCAGAGGATGTGATTACATGGCATTAGTGCCAATGGTAGTAGAACAAACTAATAGGGGCGAGAGGTCTTATGACATTTACTCAAGGCTTTTAAAGGATAGAATTATTTTTGCAAGTGGCGAAGTAAATGATACTATGGCTGACCTTATTGTTGCACAACTTTTATTTTTAGAATCTGAAGATCCAAATAAGGACATCCAACTTTATATAAATTCGCCTGGTGGTTCTGTTTCTGCAGGCTTTGCCATTTATGACACTATGAATTATATTAAGCCAGATGTTTCAACAATTTGCATCGGAATGGCTGCATCTATGGGAGCATTTTTGCTTGCCTCAGGTGCTAAGGGAAAGAGATTTGCTCTCCCTAATTCTGACATTATGATCCACCAACCTTCTGGTGGGGCACAAGGTCAAGCAAGTGACATTCAAATCAATGCAGAAAAGATTTTAAAAATTAGAAAAAAATTAAATGAAATTTTAGCTGAAAGAACTGGTCAAGATCTTGAAAAAATCGAAAGAGATACAGATAGAGATTATTGGCTATCTTCTGAAGAAGCAAAAAAATATGGTTTAATCGATAAAGTTATAGAAAAAAGGGTTTGAGGTGAGATATGTCAAATACAGATGAAATTTTAAGATGTTCATTCTGTGGCAAAACGCAAAACCAAGTGAATAGATTAATCGCCGGACCTAATGTAAATATTTGTGATGAGTGTATCGAAAGATGTCACACAATTTTAGAAGCTGAACTTCCTGTAGAGATGGATAAAGATTTTGAGCTTAAAAAGCCAGCTGAAATAAAAGAAATTTTAGACCAATATGTTGTAAAACAAGAGGATGCCAAGCGTGCTCTTGCCGTTGCAGTTTATAATCACTACAAGAGAATATCATCTTCCAAAAAAGTTAATCCAGATATAGAATTACAAAAATCCAATATTCTTATGATTGGGCCAACTGGTTCAGGTAAAACTTTACTTGCACAAACTCTTGCCAGACTCTTAAATGTTCCCTTTGCCATTGCCGATGCCACAACTTTAACTGAGGCTGGTTATGTTGGCGAAGATGTTGAAAATATTATTTTGAAATTAATTCAAAATGCTGATTACGACATTGAAAGGGCAGAAAAGGGAATTATTTACATTGACGAAATAGATAAAATTGCCAGAAAATCTGAAAATGTGTCTATCACAAGAGATGTAAGTGGAGAAGGTGTCCAACAGGCACTTTTAAAAATTATTGAAGGCACTGTTGCCAATGTTCCGCCACAAGGTGGCAGAAAGCATCCTTCTCAAGAATTTATTCAAGTTGACACCACAAATATTTTATTTATTGTTGGTGGTGCCTTTGACGGAATTGACAAAATTATAGAAAATAGAACTGCTAAGTCATCTATGGGCTTTGGTTCTGAACTAATAGATAAGAAGGCCAATAGAGAAAATATTCTTAAAAAAGTTGAGACTGAAGACTTGTTAAAGTTTGGACTTATACCAGAACTTATAGGAAGACTTCCTGTGACTATCACTCTTGAAGAATTAGACGAAGATGCTCTAGTGGAAATTTTGACTAAGCCAAAGAACGCCCTTGTGAAACAATACAAAGAGCTATTAAAATTTGACGATGTAGATTTAATTTTCGATGACGATGCCCTAAAATATATTGCTAGAAAGGCAATTGAAAAGAAGGCAGGAGCTAGAGGATTAAGAGGAGTTATCGAAAACACAATTATGAATGTGATGTACGAAATTCCTTCAAGAGACGACATCAAGGCAGTTAAAATAACTAAAGAATCAGTAGAAGGTACAGAGTCTGCTGAGTTAATAAAAAAATAAATTAATTTAGCCGTGCTTGCCACGGCTTTTTTAGAAGGTGAAAAATGGAAAATTTAAAATTACCACTTATCCCACTTCGAGATTTAGTAATCTTTCCCCACATGGTCATGCACTTTGATTGCGGTAGAAAAATTTCTGTAAACGCAATTGAAAGGTCGGAAATGCAAGACTCAAAAATATTTTTGGTGGCACAAAGAGAATTAGAAGTAGAAGATCCAAAGAGAGAAGACCTCTTTGATATTGGGACTGTGGCAACTATAAAACAAATTTTGAAACTCCCAGGTGGAGTTGTTAGGGTACTTGTTGAAGGCGAAGAGAGGGCAAAAATCTCAAAGCTTGACATTAGCAAGGAGATAATTGAAGCTGATATAGAGATCCTAGAAGAAGAGGAAGTTGACTACAATGAAGATGACGAAATCGAGGCGGCACTTCGCCTTGCCTTAAGTGATTTGGAATCTTACGCATCTCTTGATGAAAAATTTTTCCCAGGACTATTATCTAATATTGCTGACACAGATGACCCTTCAAGGTTTATCGACACAGTTGTTGGATACCTAAACTTTAAACTTGAGGAGTATCAAATATTACTTGAGACTACAGACATTTATGAGAGACTTGTCGCTTTTCATGAGATAATGAAAAAGGAAATTGACATTCTTTCCATAGAAAAAAACATCAATGACCAAGTGAAAAAGAAAATGGATGACATCCAAAGAGAATACTATTTAAAGGAACAGCTTCGAGTTATTCACAAGGAACTTGGCGATGGAGAAGATGAGGGCGAATTCACAGAAGTCTACAAGAAAAAAATTGAAGAGAAAAATCTCCCTGAGGAAGTGAGAGAAAAGGCATTAAGTGAAATTAAAAAACTTAGAAACTTAAATTCACAGTCTCCAGATTATTCAATGCTCATAAATTATTTGGATTGGATAATTGATCTTCCTTGGCTTGATGCTGGAGAGGAAAAAGTAAAATTAAGCGATGCTAGAAAAGTTTTAAATGAAGAACATTACGGACTTAAAAATGTAAAAGAGAGAATTTTAGAATTTATAGCTGTAAGAATTTTATCTGGAGACAAGAGTAGAGGGCCAATACTTTGTCTAGTGGGACCTCCTGGAGTTGGTAAAACATCAATTGCTCAGTCAATTGCAAATGCACTTAATAAGGAATTTGTTCGCATGAGCCTTGGTGGTGTAACTGACGAAGCAGAAATAAGAGGACACAGAAGGACTTACATTGGCGCACTTCCAGGAAGAATTATTTCCCTCATGAAAAAAGCTGGCAAAAATGACCCAGTATTTTTATTTGATGAGATAGATAAAATAGGAAATGACTTTAAGGGAGATCCTGCCTCTGCACTACTTGAAGTTCTTGATCCAGAGCAAAATAATTCCTTTACAGATAGGTATATGGAGCTTCCCTTTGATTTATCCAATGTATTTTTTATAGCGACGGCAAACACAAGGCAGACTATTCCAAGACCACTTCTTGATAGAATGGAAGTAATCGAGTTAGGTGGCTATACGCCAAATGAAAAATTAAATATTGCAAAAAAATATTTAGTTTCAAAACAAATTTCTGAAAATGGTTTAAAAAAGGAAAATATTAATATTTCTGAAAAAGCCCTAAAGGACATAATTGATTACTATACTCGTGAGTCTGGAGTGAGAGGTTTAGAAAAACAAATTTCTAAAATCGTGAGAAAGTCTGCTCTAAAAATTGTGGAAGAAGATTTAGATAAAGTTTCTGTGTCCACGAGGAATATTTCTGACTTTCTTGGCGAAAAAATTTATTTAATAAATGAGCGAGAAAAAAATTCTGAAGTTGGATCAGTTAATGGACTTGCATGGACAGAAGTAGGTGGCACTACCCTTGTTATTGAGACAACTGTCATGCCTGGCAAGGGAAAACTAACACTTACAGGTTCTCTTGGCGATGTTATGAAGGAATCAGCCATAGCGGCCATTTCTCACATTGCATCTAATGCGGAGGACTTTAAAATTGACGCAAACTTTAGAAGCGATAAGGACATTCACATTCATGTGCCAGAAGGTGCAGTACCAAAGGATGGACCTTCAGCAGGAATTACAATTGCCACATCAGTTTTATCAGCCCTTACAAAAAGACCAGTGAGAAGTGATGTTGCCATGACTGGAGAAATTACACTTAGGGGCAAAGTCCTTCCAATTGGTGGACTAAAAGAAAAACTTTTAGCTGCAGAAAGATATGGAGTTAAGACTGTGATTATTCCAGAAGAGAACAAGAGAGACTTAAAGGAAATAGAAGAGGCAGCAGTGGAAAGGTTAGAGATAAAAACTGTTTCAACTTTTAAAGAAGTTGCAGAGATTGCGATAGGTGATTTTAGTGAAGATAAGTAAAGCAGAACTAGAAAAAGTTGCAGTTTTGGAAAAACAATATCCTGTGGCAAATCTTCCTGAATTTGCTTTTGCAGGAAGGTCTAATGTGGGAAAGTCATCTTTTATAAATGCCATGTTAAATAGAAAAAATCTTGCGAGGACATCTTCCACGCCGGGAAAAACTAGGACAATTAATTTTTATAAGGTAAATGATGACCTTCGCCTTGTGGATTTACCTGGTTACGGCTACGCAAAAGTTGCAAAGACTGAAAAGGAAAAGTGGGCAGGCATAATCAACAGATACCTTGAGAATAGAGAAAATCTTTTGGAGACAATTCTCTTGGTGGATATTAGACATGAGCCAACTGCTTTGGATAAGCAAATGTATGACTACATTATTCACTCAGGCTTTTCAGGCATAGTCATTGCAACAAAAAAGGATAAAATAAAAAAATCACAATTGGATAAACATATTTCTGTGATTGCAAAAAAACTTGGCGTTGAGCACAGAGAAAATATAATCCCATTCTCTTCATCACAAAAAGATGAAGTCAAGGATATGTGGTTTATCTTTGAAGATATATTGAGCTTTCACAAGGAAAAATAAAGTAAAATAAGAGCTTGGGAGAGCTCTTTTTTTAATTGTGTTTAATTGATAGTAAAAAATTTCACATAATTTTTAAATATTATACATATACTAATGTTAGTATAAAAAAACGGAGGAGATTATGAAAATTAAAAATAAAATTATGGTTGCCTTACTTTCAATTTTGATGCTACCAAGTGTAGTTTTTGCCAAGGAAGGCGATGAAATAGTAACTCTTGGAGCTGATTTAAAGGAAGAGCAAAAAAGTGAAATGCTTCGTGATATGAAGGCAGATGAAAATGCAAAGATTATTGAAGTAACAAATAAGGAAGAGTACAAATATTTAGGCGATGTTCTTTCTTCAAAGGAAATAGGAAATAAGGCAATTTCATCAGCTATAGTTAGATACAAAAAAGCTGGCAGTGGGATAAATATTGAACTTTCAGACAACATCAGAGTTGTAGGAGAAGAGGCCTTTTTAAATGCCCTTAACACTGTGGGAATAGAAGATGCCGACATTTATGTAACGGCACCAGGAAAGGTAAGCGGCACAGCTGCCCTAACTGGTATTTTAAAATCTTATGAAGAAAATACAGGCAAGAAGCTCCCAGAAGACTTGAAAAAAGTTGCCAACGAAGAATTAGTTGTGCAAACAAAACTTTCTGAAGAGCTTGGCGATGAAAAGACTAATGACATAATTTATCAAGTGAAAGATGCCATGGCAAAAAATATGCCTAAAGATGAAAATGAAGTTAGACTTATTATAGAAAATGTAACAAATAACTATGACATCAACTTGACAAAGAGCCAAGAGGACAAGCTCGTAAGTTTATTTAATAACATGAAAGATGCAGATGTAGATTGGAATAGACTAGCAGATACTGCTGTTAAATACAAAGACAAGGCATCAAAATTTTTAAACTCTCCTGAAGGAGAAAAAGCTGTTGAAAATACAAAGAGCTTTTTAGAAAAATTTATCGACTTTATAGTTTCACTTTTTAAATAATTTAAGATAGTAAAAAAGATTCACCTGTATGATATTAAGGAGAATCTTTTTTTATACACTTTCATATTTTAGTAAAAAAAATCCGGCGAACTGGATTTAATTATTTTTCATGTTAATAAAAATTTTACATTTTATAAAAATTTTAGAACTTATTGTAGTGGACTTTTGAAGATATATCAAATTCTTCGTGGTCTTTTGTGCCAGATTTTTTATAGCCAATAGGAATTATACATTGAGCCCTGTAAGGTTTTTTTACACCAAAGTTTTCAGCAAAATATTCTTCGTAAGAAATTCTACCAGCAGTGTTTCCTTCTTTTACATTTATCCAAGAAGATGAAAGCCCTTCTTCTTCAAGAAGTAGTTGAAGATAAGCTGCTGTAAGGGATGCTTCTTCTACCCAAGTTTTGCAAATGTCTGTGTTTGCTATTACTATTACAAGGACTGGAGCATCTTTTAGGTATAAAGTTGCAAAGGAATCCATATTTGAAAGTTCTTCAATTTTATCTTTGTCATCTACAATTATAAATTCAACGGGATGGGAGTTGCCATTTGATGGGCCCATAGATGCGTACATCAAAAGTTCTTCTAGTTTTTCTCTGTCAACTTCTTTATCTTTATATTTTCTAACTGTTCTTCTCTTTAAAATTATATCTTTTAACAAAATATCACCTCAACTACATTCTACCATAAAAAGATAATAAAGTAATCTGTGCAAATATATTCATAATATCTTTAAAAAAACATTTAATTTGTGTAAATAATAGGATTTAAAAGGCTTTAAATTATGAAAAAATTTTTTGAAAATATTTTCATAAAGGCTTGACAAAAATAATTAACTAAAGTAAAATATACATGAAGTGAAAACTTCATCATCTTTTTTCTTCCCTTAGAGAACAGTTATAAATTTACATAATCTGTTCTCTTTTATTTTGCAAAAAATTAAAATATTTTATAAATAATATTAAAACTACCATCGAGAATAAATCCCCAAATTAAGACGATAGAGGCAATATTTCAGCAATATTACAATAAGAATTCTTTGTAACATAAACTTAAAATAGATTATGTTTCAAAAAGAGATTATTAAGTTATAATAATACTGAAGGTGATAAAAATGAAGATTTTTAAAAAGACTTCATTGATCATTATCTCCACAGCATTGATTTTAACAAGCACTGTATTTGCAAAATCCTTTAGAGACACAAGGGGTCATTGGGCAGAATCATCTGTTGATTTTATAACTGACAAGGGAATTATGTCAGGCTATGAGGACAATACGTTTAAACCAAACGAAAACATGACTAGAGTTGAGTTTTACGCCACAGTAAATTCTTTGGCAGGCTATGACAAGACTTACACAGTAACTTTTTCTGATGTAAACACTTCTGACTGGTTTTATAGCGATGTAGCTAAGGGCATCAAGGCAGGGTATATTACACCAAATACGGGAAAGTTAAATCCAGAGAGAGAAATTACAAGAGAAGAGGTTGCAGAAATCCTTGGCTATGTCTATTCATTGCCACAAAAGGAGGGCGCAACTAATGAGTTTGGAGACAGAGCCAAAATTAGTGAATCGGCAAGAGGTTATGTAGGCGCCTTAGTCGATGCAGGAATACTAAGAGGCTACTCTGATGGAAATTTCTATCCTAGAAGATCAATTAGGAGATCAGAAGCGGCTACGCTCTTTAGGTCGATGATTTCTAATTACAACTATCCACAAAAGAAAGCTCTAAATAATAGTAAAATTAAATTTGGAAGCAGAAATCTCTACGAATAAGACAGGCGACTGTCTTATTTTTTTGCATTTTTTCAAATTCACGCAATTTTCTAAAAATAAAAAAAGAGACTTGCTTTGTCCAAGTCTCGATTCAATAATTATAAATTTCTAAAATAATCTAATAATATTTCCGATATTTCTTTGTCATAATTTTTTAAGACTTTGAGATTTTTATACATATCAAAGCCACCAGCTCCCGTTGCCCTATAATTATTCATTACGATGGAAAATTTGTCATCATCTACAACTTCTCTTCCCTTAAAATAAATTTTTCCAATCCTTTGTCCAGCTTCTTTTTTTAAGTCGAGATCAAAATCTATTCCATAAAAGAAATCAAAGTTGTAGTGTTCTTCCTTAGGTTCCAAAAATCTTTTTGAAATTTTGTAATTTCCATCATACTCAATGTATGTGTAGTTTTGTTCGAGAGCTTCTCTTAGAGTTTTGCCGTCAATTTCAAGGACTAGAGCTGTGTTTGGAAATCTGTAAGTGTTTAATACATCTCTAGTAGTTAGATTTTTTTTGAACCCAGTAATCACATTGGCAAAGGAAGTGATTGAAATATCGGCGCTAGTGTATTCAAGTTGGATTTTATTTATTAAATCGGAAAGATCAGACCCTTCTATTGCCATATTTATTTTATCATCAGGAAGATAGTCACGAGAAAGCCTTGCAATTGGCTCATCTAAATAGTCTTGCACCTTTTCTTCTACATCTCTATATTTTTCTTCTAAAGAATTTTCTCCAAGTTTTGGCTCTATAAAGGATGCAGAAACTTTTTTCTCGCCAGTTTCTATTTCTATCATGGCAGCCTTCATTCCATTGGCAGGACTTTCTACGGCAAAGGTCTTATTGATCTCGCCAGATAATTCCATATGTTGGTGCCCAGCGAGGATTAAGTCGTAGTCAAGCTCATTTGCGATTTTTCCACCAACATTTTCACTTGTGTCTGATAATTTTTTGCCAGTCTTTAAATCTATCTCGTAGCCGCCGTGATAAATTAAAATATTAAAATCAGTTTTTTCTTCTTTTAATTTTTTTAAAACTTCCTTGGCAGCGCTAAAGGCATCTCTTATTTCAAAATTTTCTAAATTTTCTTTTCTTTCCCAAAGATTTACCCAGTCTGTGACAATGCCGGCTATGCCAACTTTATAGCTCTCTATTTCTTTTATGGCATAGGGAGAAAATTTTATATGAGAAGTTTTGTCAGTGACATTTGCACAAAGTAATTTCCCCTTCATATTTTCTACATAAGATTTTAAATAATCGTAACCATAATTAAAATCGTGATTACCAAGGGTGTAGTAGTCAACATTTTGCATTATGTCTGCTATTATATCTGAGTCTAAAAATTCTTTTACATAGTAGGCAAAGGATGAACCCTGAAGGGTGTCGCCTCCGTCAGTTAAAATTGTAAATTCATCTTTTTTGATATTGTTTAAAAGAGAGAGATAGCCAGTAGCTTTTCTCTCTCTATCCAAATAATCTGTGGGGAAAAAATATCCATGTAAATCGGATGTATGAATTATTTTTATTTTCATTTTTCACCTACTAATTTTGCTCTAATCTTTGTTGAGAAAAATTCTATAAATAAAACTAGAATAATAAGTCCTAAAAGGATTGCACCAACTTCTTGCCACTTGTAGGAATTTATGGCAAACATAAGTGGAGAGCCTATACCTCCGGCACCAACGAGTCCAAGGACTGCTGCGTCTCTTAAATTTATGTCGAAACGATAAATTGTTGTAGATGCAAAGTTTGCCCAAAGTTGCGGAATTATTCCAAAGCGAATTTTTTGGAAAGTTGTTGCACCTATTGATGAGAAGGACTCAAGTATGGACTTGTTTAAGTTCATAATGTTGTCGGAAAATAATTTTGTAAGCATCCCTATTGAGGTAAAGCTCATAGTCATGAGTCCGGCAAAGGGTCCAGGGCCTGTAACTCTTATAAACATCAGACCATAAACTATTGATGGGATTGTCCTTATTAATATTATAAGAATTCTCACAAGGTAAGCTATTGGGGCAGCAACAATATTTGATGAAGCCAAAAAGCTTAGGGGAATTGCAATTATTGAGCCAACGAGAGTGCCCAAAAAGGCAATACATATTGTCTCAAGCAAAAGATAAGGAACGCCCTTTTTTGTCAAATTAAATAGCATTTCTCTTTTTGGACTTAAAATGCCCTTTATTATATTTTTTGCAACGTCCATGCCTTCTTTTGTTGCAGACTCAAAATTAATTACATTTGAGGACCAAATTATCATAAATAAAACTATGGCGATTATCATGAAAATATATCCATGATTTTTAGGTTCAGATTTTAATTTTTGTATTACTTTTTCTGACATATTAATTCAACTTTCTTCTAAAGTGTGCACTGATATTTTCTATGACAAATACTGTTACAAGCAGTGTCAAAAGTATCATACCAACGCGGTTATAATCTCTCCAGTTAATGTTTTCGTTAATAAGTAGACCTAATCCACCTGCTCCTACATAACCAAGGATGGCAGCGTATCTGACGTTACCTTCAAAGTTGTAAAGAGCCGTTGAAAGGTAAAAAGGCAAAATTTCTGGCACAATAGATTTAAAAAATGCCATTGCTCTAGTAAAGCCCATGGATATCATCGCCTCAAAAGCTCCCATGTTAACTGTTTCAATTTGTTCGTAAGTTAGTTTTCCAACATAGGAGAAGGAAAATAAAAAGATTGCAACAGTACCTGCAAAGGCGCCAAGTCCAAATACATAAGTAGCTATAAGTGCAGACACAAGTGTTGGAATTGTACGAAGAATTGAAAATAATAGTTTTACAATCCAGTTAATAATTTTGCTCTTGACCATATTATGAGATGCCAAAAAAGCAAAGGGAACAGCAACAATTGCACCGAGAAAGGAGCCCAAGAAGGACATCTTTATTGTGTCTAAAAGTGGTCCCACCACTGAAGAGAAATAGGAAAAGTTTGGCTTAAACATTGGCGATAATATTGCAAAAAGTTTGTGGAAATTTTTTATCAAAGTGTTCAATGAAAATCCTGTTACTTTAACTGAAAGTGCCGTAAATAATATCAAAGCAATTATTATTGGAATAGTAAAACCAGGATATTCATAAATTTCTTTTCCTGAACTTGTTATATATTTTTTTGGTTTAAAAATTTTGTAGTAGAGGTTCATATTTCCTCCATTTTTATCTCTTCAAAGGAATCTCCGTAAATAGATTTTAAAACTTTGTCATCAACATCTTTGGAAGGTCCATAATAAATTATTTCGCCGTCACGAACGCCAAGAACTTTTGTGGCATATTCAAGGGCAAGTTCTACGTGGTGAATATTTAAAAGAATTGTTATGCCAAGATTTTCGTTAATCTTTTTAAAATAATCCATAACTTGTCTTGCTGTAACGGGGTCAAGGCTCGCAACAGGCTCGTCAGCAAGGATAATGCTTGGGTTTTGCACAAGAGTTCTTGCTAGAGCAACTCTTTGTTGTTGTCCGCCAGAAAGATTATCGGCTCTTTCAAAAGCCTTGTCCAAGATGTCAACTTGTTCAAGAGCTTCAAGGGCTTTTATCTTGCATTCCTTTGGGTAGACTCCGAAAATAGATTGAAATAGATTCAAATCAGGAACAAAGGAAGACATGACATTTTTTATTACAGAAATTCTTTCAACTAAGTTAAAGGATTGGAAAATCATGCCAATATTTCTCCTAAACTTTCTAAGTTCCTTTCCCTTTAAACTTTTAACATCAACTCCATCCACAGTAAGTGTCCCAGAATTTATGTCGTGCATCTTATTTATAGTTCTAATTAAAGTGGACTTGCCGGCACCACTTCGTCCTATTATGGCAACAAATTCGCCATCGGCAATAGTTAAATTAATGTCTTTTAGAGCCTTAAATCCACCAGGATATACTTTATCTACATTCTTAAATTCAATCATAATACTCCTTATAAAAAAGAGCTTCAATTTTGAAGCCCTTTCTTAATTTTCATATTCTCTTAAAAGATTAAAAAATTTTATTTAGACAAATAAAATAACTTTATTAGTTTTTAAGTTCTTTTAAAAGGTTTTGTGCTTCTCTTTCGCCATCGTAATCAGAATCTTTTGCAACTTGGTAGCCTTCGTGGCTGTAAATTGAAATAATCTTTTTACCTTCTTCAGTATTTCCAATTTCGATGAAGGAATCAGAAAGAGCTTTTTTAAATTCATCTGTCATAATTTCTGAGTTTTTAGAAACTGAAATTGTGTCGTTGAAAATTTTATCAGTAACGCCAATTACATTAGTTTCATCCCAGATTGATGCGGATTTTTTAAATTCACTTTGCCATTTTTCGGCGTTGTCAATTCTAACATCTGCAAAGCCAACCATTACATCAACTTGACCAGAAGCAAGTCTTGCCATAGATGATGGATAAGAATCAGATTGCACAATAGATGGGAGGTCAGTTAGACCCTTTTCATAATTCTTTTGTAACCAAAGGTATGGGTAGATGTAACCAGCAGAAGAAGATGAACCCATTACAGACCATTTAGCACTTGAAAGATCTTCCCAAGTTAATTCTCCGCCATTATTTACTTTAGCTGCAAGTTCTTTACCCTTTTCAGAAGGTCCAGCAATTACAAGAGCTCTATAGAAGTTCACTTGTTCGTCAACTTGTTCAGTAGGTTTCTTGTCATTCCAGTCTTTTGGATTGTCAGAGTCAACAGAAAGTCCCTTTCTAGTTGCAGTAAGAAGAACTTCAGCACCATCGTCATAGATTGCATAAGTTCCGCCAGGGATAAATCCAACATCAACTGTACCAGCACTTAGAGCTTCACCAGTCGCTTCGTAGTTAGTTCCAACTGTGATGTCAATATTTTTAACATCATAACCTTTTTCAGCAAGCTTAGCCTTTAAGATTTCCTTTAAAGGTTCAGTTTGAGTTACAATTTCTTCAGGCTCTCTTGATGGAACAAATTGAATTTTCAACTCTTCAATTGCATTTTTTTCTCCTTCAGCCTTTGCCTCTTCTTTTTTGTTACCGCCACAAGCAGTAAGAGTCATTAGCATTGCAAGGAGTAATACTAACCATGTTTTTTTCATAAAATACCTCCAAAAATATATATGGGCTTGCCCATAAAACAAAGTCTTATCAATAACATTATACCAAAAAATAAAAAATAAATATTAAAGTAATGTAAAAAAATAAAAATTATTATTTTTTGAGATTTTATAGAATTGAGGCAAATTATATAATTTGATATAATTTTTCCTAAGGAGTGAAGAAATGAGCATAATAGTAAAAATAGATGAAGCAAAATTTCCAAACCTATCAAGAGGAAAATTTGAAGATAGAAAATACGAATTTAAAGGTGGAATAATCGGTCAAAGAGTTGAGATAAAGCCAAGAGGAAAGAGGTCAAAGAAGGCAAAGCTTTTAAATGTAATAGAAAGATCAGAGCTGGAAAGAGGAAACCCCTGCCCTCACTTTGAAAAGTGTGGCGGCTGCACTTACCAAACCTTAAAATATGAAGATGAATTAAAGTATAAAAAAGAATTAATTGAAAAATTATTTATGGAAAATGGAATAGAAAGAGAGCTTGAAATAATACCTTCTCCAGTTCACGAGTTTTACAGAAATAAAATGGAGTACACCTTTGGCGACGAGTACAAAGACGGACCCATCGCCCTTGGACTTCATGTCAAAAACAGATTTCACGAGATAGTAAACACCGCTGAATGCAACATTGTAGATGCAGATTTTAATAAAATTAGAAGCGAAGTGCGAAATTATTTTGAAAAAATTGGAGAAAAACATTACAACAGAAAAACACATGAAGGATTTTTGCGTCATCTCTTAATAAGAAAGGCGACAAAAACAGGCGAGATAATGATTCTTCTTGCCACATCAACTCAAAGTGAGCTAAATAAAGATGAATTTATAAAATTTCTCTTGGGATTAGACCTTGAAGGCAAAATAGTGAGCATTTTCCATGTAAAAAATGATTCACTATCAGATGCAATTGTGCCAGAAGAAATAAATTTAATCTACGGAAAAGATCACATTGAAGAAGAAGTCCTTGGACTCAAATTTAAAATAAGTCCTTTCTCATTTTTCCAAACAAATACGAGGTCGGCTGAAGTTCTATATACAATGGCAAGAGAAAAAATTGACGCAAAAGATAAATTAGTCTTCGACCTATATTCAGGAACAGGAACAATAACCCAAATTTTGGCAGAATCAGCAAAAAAAGTTATTGGAGTAGAAATAGTAGAAGAAGCAGTAGAAGCAGCAAGAGAAAATGCAGTCCTAAACAAAATAGAAAATGTAGAATTTATAGCAGAAGATGTCCTAAAAGTCTTAGATGACTTGGACGAGAACCCTGATTTAATAGTCTTAGACCCGCCGAGAGAAGGAATAAATCCAAAGGCAATAGAAAAAATAATCGACTTTGCACCAGAAAAATTTCTCTATATATCCTGTAACCCCGTAACCCTTGTCCGTGACCTAGGCGTCTTTGGCGATAGAGGCTATAGCATAGAAGAAATAGAAATAGTAGACCAATTCCCAAAAACATCGCACGTTGAAGCAGCAATTCTGATGACGTATTGTGGTTTGGACAAGGAATAATAGGAGTCAACCACAACATGTAGTGGTTTGAGTACGAAAATTGGGTCAAAAACAGGCTAAAAAATACCGTTTTTTGACCCTTTTAAATAGGGCATTTGACAGATGACATTTGATGTTTCGGTATTAAAAATCCATAGGGTGAGGTAGATTAGCACAGAACTTTATTGAATAGAGAAATTAAAAGTGATATAATCAGTTGCATAAGGAGGAGTTAAATATGTGTACATGTATTGCAGTAGTAGATATTACTTTATCTCATTTATAATGAAAAAAATTAAAGGAGGTAAAGGTATGGGTATGTTTTCTATATTTGTTATTGAGAGATTTAATTATCAACCAAACCAAAAATAATTGGTTATAATGAGCTCTTAAGATTAGTTCATTATAACCGGCAAGGAGAAGGTTATAATGAAACAGAAAAACCCGAAAAATACGCAAAATTTCATTACATCTAAAAAGCATGTAAAGGAAATATTAAAATATACGAATATCAATAAACAAGATAAAATAATAGAAATTGGGTCAGGAAAAGGACATTTTACCAAGGAACTTGTGGAAATGAGTCAACGGGTGAATGCTATAGAGATTGATGAAGGTTTATGTCATGCCACGAAAAAAGCAGTTGAACCTTTTCAGAATATAAAAGTTATTCATGAGGATATTTTGAAGTTTAGCTTTCCTAAAAATACAGACTATAAAATATTTGGTAATATTCCCTACAATATTAGTACTGATATTGTAAAAAAGATTGCTTTTGATAGTCAAGCGAAATATAGCTACCTTATTGTAGAGAGGGGATTTGCTAAAAGGTTGCAAAATACCCAACGAGCTTTAGGTTTGCTGTTAATGGTGGAAATGGATATAAAAATTCTTAAAAAAGTGCCACGAGCATATTTTCACCCTAAGCCTAATGTAGATTCTGTATTGATTGTACTTGAAAGGCATAAACCATTTATTTTAAAGAAGGACTACAAAAAGTATAGATTTTTCGTTTATAAATGGGTAAACAGGGAATATCATGTTCTTTTTACTAAAAATCAATTAAGACAGGTGCTGAAGCATGCGAATATTACTGATCTTGATAAATTATCCAATGAACAATTTTTGTCTGTTTTCAATAGTTACAAATTATTTCAATAAATTAAAAATAATTAAGCGTTCTCTAACTTTAAGAGAACGCTTAATCTTATTACATTGAAAAATGCATTCTATTATTTTCAATTATTATGATATAACATAACTATCATTTTACTTATTTGCATATTTGCACGAAAATATAGTTATCGACGACTATTCTGATAATAGCAACTAATATAGTCAATGATAACTCAAAATTTATTGATATAGTAGGTATATGTGCAACTAATTAGGGAAGATTTTAGTTTGCCATTTCTGAAACAGCTAAAACAAGTATTGCGTAAAGAATGCGCCAGTCTTCCCATGGACTTAAAATGCTTGCTTGGGGCACACATAAAACCCCTTGAACAATCTATTGACAGAGTTGAAGGACTGTCGGAGATTCTAAGACGAAGTAATCCTAAAATGGCCCTATGCCATACAGATATTCATAATTGGAACTTGATGCAACGGGATGAGCAGTTAGTTCTAATTGACTGGGAAGGCTTGAAATTGGCTCCAGTAAAAGCTGATCTCATGTTTTTTGTTGATAAGCCATATTATGATGTATTTATGAACATATACCTGAAATTACACAAAGATTTTTTAATCAATACGGATGCTTTGTTATTCTATCATATTAGACGTAAACTAGAAGATATATGGGAGTTTATTGAACAACTTTTATATGACAATCAAGAGGATAAGGAAAGAAATGAAACTATAAAAGTTCTTGATGGTGAACTGAATAACTTAGTGTTTTGAAAAAAGAATAACGTATTATTAAGCTAAATAATATTGGAGAAGAAAATGAATAAACAAGAATTATATCAAATTGCTTTCAGTATAATTAATCATAAAAAGTTACGGAACTTTGGAACTTCAGGGCATGTTGCGTGCGCGTTGGAGACAAATAGCGGTAACATCTTTACAGGAATATGCATTGACTTGCCCTGTTCTATTGGCTTATGCGCTGAACAGTCAGCTATTGCTGAAATGGTAAAGAACAATGAAACTGCAATCAAAAGGATTATCGCTGTATTTGAAGATGGGAGTATACTTCCACCATGTGGAAGGTGCAGAGAGTTTATTGCACAGATAGATAATCAAAATATAGAGACCCAAATTGTATTACCTGAAATGGAAGAAGTGTTGCTGAAAGATTTATTACCAGAAAGGTGGGATGGCAAATGGAACTGAAAAAGATAACTAGCAGGGTCTTTTATTATCCACATCAACCAGAAACTGATAGGCCTATGTTGGCATACTTAAATGGAGATAAAATTGCACTTGCCATTGATGCAGGAAATTCAGCAGACCATGTTGATGAATTTTATAAATCCCTAGAAATCGAGGACCTAAAGAAGCCAGATTTTACTGTCATCACTCATTGGCACTGGGACCATACCTTTGGAATGCATAAAATTCACGGATTGTCCATTGCACACCATAAAACCAACGAGTTTTTGAAACAGGAAAGAGCCAAACTATCTGACAGTGCATATATAAAATTTTTGATAAATGATGATGAGTGCCTAGCTAGAGAATATGTAGATAATAAAAGAATTATTGCCGTTCTATCGGATATCCAATTTGAAAAAGAGCTTACCCTTAATCTCGGTGGAATAACCGCAATGATTTTTCATACGGTTTCACCCCATTCGGAAGATACGGTGCTTATCTATATTCCTGAGGAAAAAATATTGTTCTTGGGAGATTCAACAAGCGAGGATTTCTACAATGATGGGTATATGGATAAAGAAAAATTAATGTCATTAACAAATTTGATAGAAAGTTTCGACTGTAAGTATTGTATTTTAAGTCATGCAGAGCCTCTAACTAAATCAGATTTATTAGATTACTTAAAATCCATTCTAAAATAATAATCCATGAGGTGTATTGATATGTTCCCGTCTACCGATAGCTCCAAAAACGCAGTGGATATGTTCCCGAGAACGGACACACTCAAATGACATTCATTCTATCCTCTCAAGCCACGTCGAGAGTGTAGTATTGATGTCAAGAAAATAAGATAAGAGGCTATAAGACTGTTGAAATCAATGGCTTTTAGAATTTTAGAAGAAATCTTAAAAGCCATTTTTCTTTTTGAAAAATACCTTGTGGGAACGTATTAATCGTAAAAAGCGTTGGGGTGTGTACACAGGATAGATATTTATAAGGAGAGCGAACAAGGTAGATGCATCTTTAAGAATAACATTTCAAGGATATAAGAGTTAGTGGTCTACAATTAAAATTGATCTTGAATTTAACATATTAGCTTTTCAAAAAAAGAAGAAAATGTAGTCCGCTATGGTTTTATTAAAAGTTTATCAAAGACTTAGGTGATATATATAACATAAAAGAAATTACCTTTGACAGATAGGGAGTAGTTCTGATTTTTCAAAACTTAGAAGGCATGAGATTTACAGTAGTTCTCTTTGGAAAGGGATTTAAAGATATGTCTTTACCAACAAAAGAATTAATGAAACTAACCCTTAAAAGAAAAATAGCCCATGGAAGTCATCCAGTTCTAAGGTGGATGATGTAAAATATCTTTATACGAACAGATCCTGCTAAAAACATAAAGGCAGACAAGGAAAAATCTACAGAAAAGCTAGACGGTGCTATTGCTATAATCATGGCTCTTGATAGGGCAATAAGATTTGGCAATGATTCTAATGAGTTTATATATGATGATAGGGGATTGATTGTTTTTCATAACTATTACGGATATAATATTGACAAAGTATATTTGCGAATCTAGGAGGTAATAGTATGGATGCTAAAAATTTTAAAATTTGGTTAACAGAAAATGACATGGATAATAATGAACTTTTTAGGGAGTCTCTAAAATGTTACTCCATAAATGCGAACAGAGCATCTTATTTATTATCATATTTGGGCTTTTTGGATTATATAAAAAATTTGATTATTCAATTTGATGGAGTACCTAATTCATATAAAGAAGAATCAAGTGATGAATGTGCACAGAGTAAATGGAAAAAACGAAAAGAAAATCTGTATATAGATAGCAAGTGGGAAGAGCAAGTAATAGGCTATATTCTGGAAAACGATAAAAGTAATATTTTTAGATTAAAGAATGAGATTATAAAAGAGTTTGAAACAAAAAGAATTATTAGGAATGCTTGTGCTCATAATAAAAAGAGGCCCGTAACTACGTCGACCATTGAAGATTTATGGGATTTTATAGTGTATTCTAATCCATATTTCGTTATAAATGGAACAGATGAATTATTTAAAGAAAATTTACAAAAAATATTGGATTTTCTTTCTTTTAAAGATTATAAAGAAGAGATAAAAGTGGTTTATAATTACTACTCAAAATTACAGAACAATGAGAGAGAAAAGTGTTTTGATTTTTTATTAAAATTGTTAGAAGAAAAAATAACTGAACTAAATAGTAGTGAGGCATTGAAACGTTTAAATATTTTATTAGAATACGTATTAGAAAATAAGGAAAATGAAGAGTACATTTGGATTAAGAATAAAGACAAAGCAATTGATATTTATTTCTTTCTAAATTTGGAAGGATATAATGATTTAAGAAATGAAAAAAAAGATATAATAAAATATTCTTATGAGAATAGCGATGATATAATTGAGATTCTTTATAAATCAACAAATAATTGCAAGATTAATAATTTCATTTTTTTAATTTATTTAGATAATAATTTTTTTAAATGGTGGAATATTTTAGATAAAGTAACAAGTAAAAAATATGATTTAGTTTTGGAAAAAGAAATAAAAGAAATATTAATAGACAAAAATAATATAATGCAGATGTGCAAAAATTTAGAGTGTTTATATTATTATAACAATGGATATACTACAAAAAGTACAAATACTCTTGATTTTCTAAAATATCATGAGTATCTTAATAAAATAAAAATAATTTTTGAATTAATGATAGAATTTAATATTGAGAATGAATATATTAATGATTTAAAATCTCGATGTAAAAAAATATTAGGTAATGAGCATGAAAGGGATAACTTTGGAAGATTATTTGATTTATTTGAGAATAATAGAAATCTATCGGATTGGATACACAAAGCGTAATATCTATTATATTAAATGACAAGTAATTTGATTGTAGGTCATGAATACTTCAACATAATACTTATTAAGATCTAAAAAAGTAGGTACTA
>NZ_HE610718.1:381705-388898 GCF_000321025.1 Peptoniphilus senegalensis JC140 | reverse complement strand
ATACTTGACTTTTGTTAGCAGGTTTTTATTCATGAATGATTGTTAATATAACCTTTAATACATAAAAACAAAAATTTTAATATTTGTCCCATAAATATAGAATTGTGTCCCGATTTGTGATATAATAATAAAGAAATTAGGAGGTATGGCAATATGAAAAAACAAAATGTTTTGAATTTAATAAAATACCATGTGGAAAGGAATGAAAATTCCTTTAGAAATGAGGCTATAGCAATAGCAAGATATTTTGATAGCATAGGAGATTATCAGTTATCTGAATATATTATGGGGTTAATATCTGAATCAAATTTATATTCACCACAAAGTAGTGATTTTGAAAGTGAGTTTTTAAAGCAAGTTGAAATAAGAAATTTAGAGGCTTTAAATTTACCGCTTGAAATAACAGAGGATATAAAAGGTATTATTAATGCTGTAAATCATAATGTTGGTATTAATAAATTTTTATTTGAAGGATTACCGGGAAGTGGGAAAACAGAAGCAGCAAAAAATGTTGCAAGATTGTTGGATCGCTCTCTTTTTAGAGTGGATTTTGAAAATTTGATAGATAGTAAGTTGGGGCAGACTAATAAAAACATTATAAAAGTCTTTAAAGAAATAAATATGCTTCCAAATGCGAATAAAATAGTAGTTTTATTTGATGAGATTGACGTTATCGCTCTGGATAGAATTAATTCTAATGATATTAGAGAGATGGGAAGAGTAACATCTACAATTTTAAGAGAATTAGATAGATTAACAGATCTTAATAAAGAGATAGTGCTTATTGCAACAACTAATCTATATTCAAATTTTGATAAAGCATTAATTAGGAGATTTGATGCTGTTATTAATTTCAATAGGTATAGCGATGAGGATTTAATAGAAGTTGCTGAATATTACTTTTCTTCTTTTATCAAGAATTTTAAAGGAATATCAAAAGACACAAGATTATTTAAAAAGATATTGAAAATAGCAAAAAAAATACCTTATCCTGGAGAATTGAAAAACATTATAAAAACATCACTTGCATTTAGCGATGTTGATTCTGAGTATGATTATTTTAAGAGATTATATAATAGCTTGATAGGAAATCTGGATCACAAGGATATAAACCAGCTTCATGAGGAAGGCTTCACTGTAAGAGAAATAGAAAAATTAAAAGGAGAGTCTAAAAGTTCTGTCTCAAGAAAGTTAAAGAAGGAGGAAGTAGATAGTGAATAATGTCTTGGAATTAAAAGGGAAACGCTTTGTACAAGCCAGTAAAAATGGTAATCGTGGTGGTGTATCCATGAATGGGAGGATGGAAGTCAGTACAGAGCATTTATTAAGATTAAAAGCTCAGCTAATCCAGATTAAAGAATTTTGGGATAAAGAAACAAAACCGTTTGAGGGTATTTTGGTTAGTGTTTATTATAATAAGATTGTTGCGAAAAGTAATCGAATTGCTGGACTTTTTAAAGGGACATATTCTAATGAAGCAATTGTTGGAGCAAAATTTAATTCAAATCAGAGTAAGCATATAATAACATATTTTCTTGATGAAGATGATTTAACTAAAAGTATAGAGTTAATTGTAAATACTTCAAATATATTATCTCAAAAATTTAGAGGAAATATCAGCAAGAGCGAATTTAAAGACAAAAGTATTGTTAATTCGGAGGTTTTTAAAAAACTTTCTGTTAGTATGTCTACATTTAAACAGGTGATTGCAGATGTATCGTATATTGATTCTTTTGAGGTAGAGTTACCTATGATAGATATAAAACAGAGTATTATAACTTTGTATGATGTAAGAAAAGATACAAAATTATTATTTGAAAGATTAGGGATAGATATTTTAAGTAGCAGAATTTTAGATAATCAAACTGTTTACTTAGACGAAAAGCAGGTAGAACTACTTTTAGTAAAAGCACCTTATCTTGTTTCAATGGCAACCGTTGATTTGTCAAGTTTATCACCTGATGATTTTACCAATGAGCATCAAACAAAAATGATAACTATACCATCCCCAACTATTGAACCAACAATTGGGGTGATAGATACCTTATTTGATGAAAGTGTTTATTTTAGTGATTGGGTTGAATATCATGATATGGTCTCAGAAGATATACCAAAAAATCCAAAAGATTATAATCATGGGACAGCAGTATCTTCCATTATTGTTGATGGAGCAAGATTAAATCCTTGGCTGGATGATGGCTGTGGAAGGTTTAAAGTTAGGCATTTTGGAGTAGCGGTAGGTGCTGAATTTTCTTCATTTTCAATAATAAAGAAAATAAAGAGTATTGTGGTAAATAATTCAGATATAAAAGTCTGGAATATTTCACTTGGTAGTAATCAGGAAATTAATGACAACTTTATTTCTGCTGAAGCTGCAACATTAGATAAAATTCAGTTTGAAAACAATGTAATATTTGTTGTGGCAGGGACAAATAAACCAAGTGCAGATATAGTAAAAATAGGATCTCCAGCAGATTCTGTTAATAGTATAGTTGTAAATTCAGTTAGTAAGAATGGTCTGTCTACTAAATATGCTCGTAAAGGATTGGTATTATCTTTTTATGCAAAGCCTGATGTGAGCTATTATGGTGGCAGTGAAGAAGAGTACATTAGGGTTTGTGAACCTTTAGGGGCTGCGAGTGTTGCTGGTACTTCTTATGCTGCACCGTGGATTGCGAGAAAATTATCTTATTTAATTGATGTGATAGGATTTAATAGAGAAGTTGCAAAAGCCATTATTATTGACGCTGCAAGAGGTTGGGATGAAAAACCGACTCCTGAGGAAGTTGCTTTATATGGGCATGGAGTTGTACCAATTCATATAAACGATATTATTCAAACAAAAGATGATGAAATAAAATTTGTGGTATCAGACGTTAGTGAAAAATGGAATACTTATAGCTACGATTTTCCAGTGCCTCTAAAGGATAATAAGTATCCATATATTGCAAAGGCTACTATGTGTTATTTTCCATTGTGTGATAGATTGCAAGGTGTTGATTATACAAATACAGAATTGAATTTGCATTTTGGTCGAATAGGAGATGATAAAAAAATCAAGGATATTAAGGGTGATAAACAGAATACAGAAGACACATTAGATGGAGAAAGAAATTATCTTTTGGAAGGTAAAGCTAGAAAACAGTTTAGAAAATGGGATAATGTTAAGTATATCGCAGAGAGTGCTACAAAAAGAATGATACCAAAAGACTCTTATAAAAATAAAAACTGGGGTATGGAAGTAAAGACAAATAACCGACTAGCTCCCCAAGATGGCGTAGGAGTTAGGTTTGGTGTTGTTGTAACACTCAAAGAAATGAATGGAGTTAATAGAATTGATGAATTTATCAGAAATTGTACATTAAATGGTTGGTTAGTAAATTTAATTGATGTTGATAATAGAGTAGATATTCATCAAAAAGTTAATGAAGAAATTAAGTGGGAGTAATAATGAAAGTGTAGGGATATAAGTGTTAGAAAATATAGGAATTAATTTGATTAGCAGTGGAATTTGTTTTTTAATTGGTATATTTGCAGCTAATTATAGAAGAATAGGGTTGTTTGTAAAATCGTTGATGCATCGGAGCGAAGATATTAGGTTTAGCATTGCGTATTTATATAAAATAAAAATAGATGATAAATATCTTTTAATTAAGGGAAGTAAAATAGAACAACTGCAACCTGTTGGTGGAGTATATAAGGTTTGTAGTTCGTTTAGTACTATTGAAAGGAAATTGAATATTATTTTTGAAAATAAACGAGGGTTTTATGAAAAAGAAGATTTAAGATTTTGTACCAAAGGAAAAAATATTAGCAAAGTTCTAAATTGGTTTGATAGTAGAGAAAATAGGGAAGTAGCGGTATATAGAGAGTTTTATGAAGAAATTATAAAAAATAACATATTGCCTATAGAAGTTCTAAGTAGCATGAGAATAGAATTTTTAAAGCAAATAAAACCTAAAATGGCTTATTCTAAGCATTTTAAAAAGAATGAAATATTATTGTTTGATATTTATGAGATTCATTTAACAAATGAATATATTGATATGATATATAAATATGTAAAAGAAGAGAATGATTTAATTAAGCTTGTAGATAGAGAAGACATTGAAAAGGAATGTGTTGATATAAGAGGAAAATCATTTAAAATAGGAGCCCATTCGCAATATATTATTTAAGAAGAGAGGAGGAATAAAATGAAAAAATTTGAAATGTCGAAGGAGATAAAAGAGCTTATTAATGAAATTGATGTTTCTGAATCAAATTACGAAAAAGCATCAAACAGGTATAAGGCAATTGCAAACTATATAAAAGAATCTGACCTAGCAGAATATAGTCCGGATATTTACCTACAAGGTTCTATTAAATTAGGAACAGCAATTAAACCTCTTACTGAAGAAGGGGCGTATGATATAGATATTGTCTGCAATCTGACTAAAAAAAGAAGACATTACCAGACTCAAAGAGAATTAAAAGACGAACTTGGAAAAGTAGTTAAAAATTACTCGTTAAAGCATAGTATGGAAAATTTTCCAAAAGAAAGCAATAGGTGTTGGACATTAAACTATGTAGATGAATCAAATTTTCATATAGATATTTTACCTGCTGTTCCTTGGAATGATACGGATGATGGAAATATTGCAATTTCAGATAAAAGAAGTGGTAACTATGATAATATAACATTTGACTGGGAAGTTAGTAATCCTAAAAGATATTCCGATTGGTTCAAAAAACAAAGCGATTTTCAAATGATAAAAGAATCATATGCTAAACGATTTTATGCAAAGATAGAAGAAATTCCAGATTATAAAATAAAAACTCCATTACAAAGAATTGTGCAATTATTAAAGAGACATGCAGAAGTTATGTTTGAAGATGATATGGAACAAAAACCGTCTTCTGTTATAATTACTACTTTGGTTGCAAAAATTTATCCTAAATGTACGATTATTAGTGAGGATTTTAAAACATTATTATTGAATGTAGTTAAAAATCTTTTGAGCGGAATTGAATATGAAAATGAAAATCCTTGTATTTATAATCCGGTTAATGGAAAAGAAAAATTATCTTTGAAATGGGATAAGGATAGAAAATATTTTGAAAGTTTTTTGAAGTGGTATGATCAACTTAAAGTTGACTTTAGCGTAGATAATAAAGCATTGTCTTTAAATGAGAGTTTGTTTTATATACAGAGAAGTTTGCGTAAAAATATTAATGAAATTGGAATTTCGTTAAATTCTTTAAGTCATCATCAAAAACCTAAATGGAAAATATCAAGTATTGCTAAGACTGACGTAGAGATAAAAGCATATTATAGTTGGCATGGTTTCAGATTCAAGAAAATAAAAAGTGGTGAAGCTTTGAATAAAAAAGGAAAACTTAAATTTGAAGTTAATGCACTTACACTTAATATAAAAGACTATGATATATACTGGCAAATAACCAATACTGGTTACGAAGCAATCAATGCAAATTGCTTAAGAGGAGACTTTTATAATTCTAAGCTTGAACAAGGAAAAAGAATAAGAACAGAAGAAACTTGCTATGCAGGTAGACATTATGTTGAGGCGTATTTAGTAAAAAATGGTATTTGTTATGAGAAAAGTAAACCTTTTGAAGTTAATATAATTGATGGTCTTACTTTTGAGTGGTTTAATACCAAAAAAATTAAGAGGGTAGTGTATGCCTGATACAATTATAAATTGGTTATTTGGATTAGTTAAAACAATACCTGAAGATATTATTAAAACGCTGATATTAGGTTTTTTAATTTTAGTTCTAAGAATACTTGTTGACAAAATTAAATTTTTAAATTCCAAATTTAAAAATTTAATAGTAATGATATTTAGTACAAATATAGAAATATCTACAAAAACTTCTTTTATTGATTCTCCAGAATATAATTATGTTTCAAAAAGAAAAAAGGAATATGTATACAGTCAAAATTCGAGTGATAATGATGTATGGGGAATTATTATTGTAGGAGCATTGATTGCTTCTATAATTGTTAATTTTTTTAAAGAATATGTAGAGTATATATCTTTGTTCTTAAAGTGGTTTGGGCTTATACCTTTAATATTATCTATTATATTTTTATTTATTATATCTTTTAGCAAGGAAGTTCAAAAAGTTACCGTTAAATTTATTATTGTTTCAATAGTTGTTTCCACATTAACGTTGTATTATGGATTTAACATTAAGGAAATGGTGGTAACAATGAGTCCGTCAATAGTTGATACAAGAAAATTTTTTATATCAGTATATAAAATTTTAGGTGTATCTATAGGAGTAATTCAACAAATGATATCTTATACCTTATTGTTGCGTGTATTCAGTGTCTATATTGATAGAAAAAAGAAAAATCCGATACAAGTAATTCGCAAATTTATTTCTAAAACAAAACGATTTGAATCGGTTTCTTTTCTCAGTTTTTTGGTAATATTGTTTTCAGTTTTATCATATTTACTGACTTTAAACGCTGTTCATAATTTTTTGTTGAGATAATAGAAAAACTCAAAAGTTTATCTCTTCATCTCCTTACCCATATAAATTCCATAATTTTTTCGTATCTTATAAAGCTCGTCCATAGTAGATTTTGAGGAAGAATACTTTTGCATAAGGGTATTCTTTTTTTCTTGTAATTTATCAAGCTCAGCTAAAATATCCTTTGAATTTGGGAGTTTGGAATAGGATTTTTTAAGCTCAGAGAGAGCATTTTCATATAGGGCAATTTGAGCTTTGTACTCTTCAAAAAACGCCTTGTCAGACGGATTAGCAGTATATTCCTTGTAGCACGCTCTGTATTTTTTAACGGTATGAACTTGCTCCATAGTGGTGGAAAGCTTCTGCATTTCCTTATCAATAGCCTTGATTTTCTCTTGTATATTTTGCCTTTCATCGGCTGCTTTTTGAATATACTCGTCAAGCTGTTTAACGGATTTAATGCCATGTTCTCTGATATAAATAACAGACTCAGCCATTGTATGAAGGTTATGTTTGGTTGCCCAATATTCGTAGCCTTTGCTTTCCTTTACCTTTGCAATGGTGCTCATGTCAATAACATTGCCGATGCGTTTTTTGACGGCAGGAGTCTTGATAAACTCTCTTTCTACAATTCGTTCTTTTAATCTTTCTTCGGTATAATCTTCTCCGATTGTTTTAGATCTTGTAAATCTCGGCTTATCTTTCGGTTT
>NZ_HE610718.1:367973-381245 GCF_000321025.1 Peptoniphilus senegalensis JC140 | reverse complement strand
AAAAGCAATGTGTTTACCAAACTTAATTTCATAATCAAGAGATTCCATATTTTCTAAAAACTCTTCCCACGATTTAGACTTATTAATCATTCTATCTATATCAAATTGCAGTTTAGATTTCCAAGAATTTCCTTTCTTGTTTTGGTCATATTCGTACCAAGATTTACCAGCAGTTTTATATTTTCTTTTGTAAGCTTCATAATATTCATCAATGACTGAAAGCTTATTTTCTTTACATAACTCATCACTTTGAAACCTGATTTTATGATAAGATTTTTTATTAGATTGGTAGCATTTACCAGTCTTGTAATTAACATTATTAAAAATAATATGGTTATGGATATGTCCTCTATCTATATGAGTTGCAAGAACAAATTCATAATCTTCATTTAAAATTTTCTTACATAATTCCCTTCCAATTTCGTGAGCTTTTATAGGATCAACTTCTCCTGGTAGAAAAGATTGGATTAAATGCCTAGCCAAAACTGTACCTTTAGTATCATTGTCTTCTCGTGTTTTCATAAATTGAATATGGGCAGTAGATGGATGACATTTGAATGAAGACACTAAGATTTTTTCATAAGTTTTTTTACTCTTAGTAATGTAATCTATTGCCAAATTTAGAGTTGATTTTATAGGATGTATTTTTGTAATTGCCATACTAATCACCAGAACTTTCTCTTGATTTATTAAGAAGTAGGGAATGGATCTGCCATATTTCTCTTGATAATTTTTCTATCTGATTATTCATAGATTCAATTTCATTTTTGTAAATAACACCAGTTGTATTAGTAGCTTTTGCAATCTGGTTTATATTATTTGGTGCATTTGAAAGCAGCCATTGTAAATTTCTAAATGGTTCTAAATCTACGACATAAATCTCTTTTTCCAATACACATTTCCTAAGAAAGTGGGACATTGTTTTGCAATTTGCAAGTTTCATTTTCTTCTCGAAAATTTCTTTTTCTTCTTTAGTAAGTTTTATTTCTATTCTTTCATTTCTAAATCTATTTGCCATTTTATTCTCCTTTATAAAATATATTTCGGGGTCTTAGGGTTCTCCCTAACAAGGTAAAAATAAAAAAAATAGAGCATTTCGTAAAGGTCTGCTCCATTAATTTTTTCGTAAGTGTCCGTACACTTACTGTGCTTGCTTCTTTCAAAGCTCCTTTTAAAGTTTATATATTTTTTTCAAAAAATACCGTAATTATAATTTGGTTATTTTTTATTGTTAGAATTGATTACATAAGAAATGGAGGAATAATATATGGAAATTATGCTTGAAACAAGAAATTTAACAAAGAAAATCAAAGAACAAATGATACTTGAAAATGTATCAATTAAAGTAGAAAAAGGAAAGATATATGGATTATTAGGACCAAACGGTGCAGGAAAATCAACACTACTAAAGATGATCACTAAAGTTATGAATTGTACATCGGGGGATATTTTTTTTGAAGGAAAAAGCATGTGTACAGAAGATTTAAAAAAAGTTGGAGATATCATAGAGCATCCTGCTATCTATCCAAATTTAACAGCATATGAAAACCTAGAAGTTTTAACAGTATTATTAAATATTGACAAAAGAAGAATTGACTATGTGTTAAAAATAGTTGGTTTAGAAAACACAAATAAAAAATTGGCAAGAAATTTTTCATTAGGTATGAAACAAAGACTTGGAATCGCAATGGCGCTTATAAATAATCCTGAATTATTAATACTTGATGAACCAACAAATGGATTGGATCCTTTGGGAATCCAAGAATTAAGAGAATTGATAAAAGAGTTTTCTAAAAAAGGAATTACAGTAATTATTTCAAGTCATATTTTGAGTGAGATAGAGCAGATAGCAGATAAGATAGGAATTATTAATAATGGACATCTCATTTATGAAGCTAATAACTCAGATGAGATTGATTTGGAGAAGCTATTTTTAGAAATGATAAAAAAGGATATAAAAAATAATGATTAGTTATATTAAAACAGAGTTAATGAAAGAAAAAAGATCTGCTAACTTTAAATTGGGAGTAATTGTGCCTATAATTTTTGTTCTATTTAATATAGCTATGGTTACTTTGATGGGGAAGAGCCCAGAGGGAAAAAGTTATATATTGGCAACTTCTTTTAATTGGTATCCATTTTTAATTCTCCCAATAGTTTTGAGCTTACTAGTTGTGAATATAAGCGGTAAAGAAAAAAGAGAGCATATTGTTTTACAAAAAAGTAAAAATTTAAGTTTTGCAAAAATGAAATTGGCAAAAAATATTATTATTGCAGCTGAATTGTTTACTATTATAGTAGTATCGACAATGTTAATATTTACTGTTGCTACATTTTTTCTGGGTAAAAAAATATTGCTAAGTCAATTAATTATGGCTACTATTTGCCTTTTTATTGGAAGTTTGCCAGTAGTTGCTTTATCTTTTTTGATATATGGATTTGTAAAAAAGAAAGCTATTCTTATATTGTTGAATTTTGTGCTGACATTTCCATCAGCTGTGATAGCGGCAACAAATAGTTGGATTTTATTTCCATGGTCATATAACTTGCGAATGCTTAGCCCAGTTGTTGGAGTACATCCAAATGGCACTTTTCTTGAGAATGGCTCTGAACTAATGAATATGGAGACAACATACTTAGGATTGTTTTTAAGTATTGCTGTCTATGCAGTTGTGTTAACATTAAATCTTTTAATTAAAAACAAAAGGAGTAAGTGCTTTGTATAATATAATATCATCCTATTGGCTTAGAAGTAGAAGGACACCAGTAAGACTTATAACTTTTTTATGTCCAATTCTATTTTCTTTGATTTATGGTATCTATGCGATAAATTCAAAAGGATTAATCGGAAAGGAAATGGAAGTGTTTTTTTGCATATATATAATTTTAGCGAATTTTTCGATAAGTTTTTATATCCCAATGATATATGAAGTTGATAAGGTAGCTGGAAACTTTGCAAATGATTTAAGGACTGGGATTAGTAGGAAAAAAATATTCTTTTCTATCTCTATATTACTATTTATAATTGAATTTATATCTATCTTGGTAATGATATTAATAGGGTTTGGAAAAGTTGAGTTTAATTATATAAGTACAGTTTTATGCTCCTTGATTGGTACAATTATGCTGATACCAATGATTCCTGTTTATCAATTTTTAAGTTTGAAATTAGGTTTTTCTGGTAGTATACTAATCGGAGTTTTTTTAACATTATCAGGTATTTTGTTAGGTACTACAGAATTAGGCGGTAATATTTGGTATTTATTACCTTTTGTTTGGCCGATAAAACTTATTTTTGCTTATACAAGTCATGAAGTTACAAGTCATGTTATTTTGGTGTTTTTAACATTATCAGTAATCATTACTGTAGTTTTTATAGGCGTATTTAATAATTGGTATAATAGATGGGATGGAATTAATAAAATGGAGTAGTAGAATGAACCTATTAATCATAGATGATGATAAAGATTTATTGCGACTTTTAGAGTTGACTTTTAAAAAAGAATATAATGTTGACCTTTGTGATTCAGCTGAAAAAGTTGTTCCGGAACAGCTATCTAAATATAATTTGATTATTCTTGATGTCATGATGGATAAAATGGATGGGTTTGAGTTCTTATCACGATATAGAGAATTGATAGATTTACCGATTATCTTGTTGACGGCTAAAAGTTTCGAAAAGGATAAGATAGAGGGGTTTGCCCTAGGGGCAGATGATTATGTTACAAAGCCATTTTCTGTATATGAAATAAGGGCGAGAGTTGCAGCACATCTTAGAAGAGAAAATAGAGATAAGCACAGTAGAATAATTGATTATCCAATTTCTTGTGACTTGTTGTCTAAAAAAATATATTTTAAGGAAAATGAAATTATTCTTACCAAAAGTGAATATGAAATATGTGAACTACTTTTAAAAAATAGAAACCAGGTTTTTACTAAAGAAAAGATTTATACAACAATTTATGGATATGATGCTGAAGGTGATAGCTCAACTTCTATTACGGAAAGAATAAAAAAAATAAGAGAAAAATTTGCTGGATTTCATATAGATCCAGTTAAAACTATTTGGGGAGTAGGGTACCAATGGGAAGTAAAAAAAGTTTAACCTATTTAATTAGTAAATTTGCCATTTTAGAATTGTTTTTTTTACTATTTATGATTTTATTCTCCTATGTGCTTCTATACGTCTTAATTAACAATAGGGTAGTATATCCTGCAAATTATGCTGAAATGAATTCGGATACAGTGAAATATGAATTTCTAAAAGAAAATTGGGAAATTGATAAAATACCATTTTTTTATGAATATCAATTAAGAGATAATGGAGAAATTATACAAAATACGATCGATGAACGCTACAATCAAAAAATAAGTGAGGCATTACAAAAAGGAAAATCTTCAAAGGATCAAATAATAGGTTCAGATGTATTTAAGGCTTTTAAAAATGGTAATAAAGATTTGATCATAAAATATAAAATTAGTGCTATACCTTCCAATCCAAATGTGTATAAAATAATTAGAAATTTTGAATTGGTATTTTTTATAAGCATGTTTTGTCTATGGCTAATCGGATTTATTTATTTAATAAGTAATTTGACTAGGGAATTAAGGAGTGAAATTAAAAAGATATCCAAGGCTAATTATAATATTGAAAAATTACAATTAGAATTTGAAATAGAGCATTCTGATTATACAGAAATTTCGGGAGTATTGGATTCGATAGATAGAATGGCAAGGAGCTTAAAAGAATCATTAGAAAAACAATGGAATATGCAGATGACACAAAAAGAGATGATTGAATCGATTATTCATGATGTAAGGACTCCGATTACTTTAATCAAAGGGAATATTGAATTATTAAAAGAAGATCAGGAAAATGTTCTTGAAAGAGCAGAAGATGCTCTAAATGGTGTGGAGAGATTGGAATCTTTTTTAAAAAAACTAAATGAATTTTCTGATTTGATGGAATCTCCAAATGAGGTTGTATCAAAAGAAGTTTTAGATTATTGGTTAAAAATTGTGAATAGTATTTGTAAACTTAAAGGTTTTAGTATATCAATTCTTTCGTATGATGCAAGTAATATTAAACTAGATAAAAGTGCAATTTCTATTGCGATACAAAATTTAGTAAATAATGCAATTGAGAACTCTCCAGTGGGTTCTACTATATTTATCGGCTTTTATGATGATATAGATGACTATACAATTGTCATCAGGGATCAAGGCAATGGATTTAATAATGATATTCTTTATGATGTAAGAGAAAAATTTGTATCAACGAAAATGTATGATAATATTATACATGGTTTGGGACTTTCAATTGTTACTAAAATACTTGAAATTAACAAGGGGCAATTGTTACTAAATAATTATGATGATCAAGGTAATGGTGCTGAAGTAAAAATGGTATTTAAAAAGTAAGAATATTTTAAAAAATTAAATATAATTATTATTAGAAATAGTTTCTTTCATTTTAGAGGATTTATGCCTTAGAGCATAAGTCCTATTTTTATGTTCAAATTAATCATTGAAACTCAAAAATACTATAGAAAAATAAAAATTCTGGTTACCAAAGAGAGCAAATTTCACTTTATAAAGTGAGGAATATTTTGTCATCTTTCTATAAAAATCAAAATACTTTGAAGTGTAAATATTATTGACTTTGATTAGGTGAGATTAGTATATTTCAAATTCAAGCCACTTACATAGGTAAAAAAATCAACTTACATAGGAGGTAAAATGCAAGCAATAAAGGTTTATAGTATGAGAGTTGCTATGTTATGTAGACTTTATGATCTTAAATTAATTAATGATAAGGAATATACAAAAATAAAAAATAGAATAGAAAATGATTATAAGAAGATGGATAGAAAGTAATTGTTCTTGTGATATAATAACACTGTAGAAAGATACAAAATGGAAAGGCTGCATGGTATTCTAGAAGAAAATCAAAAGGAATTGGTAAAGCTTGCCCACGTTAAGAAAGATTATACGGAATTTGCCGATGAGGTAGATGTTTTGAGAAACAAAAAACAGAAACTTTTGATACGAAGGGCATAGACAGAGGGTGTAAAAAAGTGAATTGCAGAGTTGGCTGATTTCCTTCAAGATGCAAAGCAAAAACTGACGAAATACGATGATAGCATGGTCAGAAAATACATCGAGCAAATAAAGGTGTATTAGGACAAGTTCACAATTTGTTTTAGGGCAAAAGTAGAGATTGATATTGAACGATAAGGAAGACTATATTTGGCAGGATAAATCTCTACCTTTTTGTTATATGTGCGAATTGATTTTGTTCGTAGTTTTGAATATACTATTGTTAGTGAGTGTAAATGCAAAATTATTTATGGAGAGATTATGCTGGAATATTTATCAATAAGACAAACATCAGAAAAATGGGGGATTACCAGGAGAAGAATACAGGTTCTTTGTAAAGAGGGGCGTATACTTAGTGCTACAAAGATAGGATCATATTGGGCGATTCCAGCAGATGCAGAAAAGCCAAATGACCAAAGAATTAAGAGCGGAAAACATATTAAAAAGAATGGGTAATATTAATGATTAGAGATGCTTTTATTAAGATTCTGATAGAAGTATTAAAATATGATAAAAAATATAGAACAATTGAAACAAGAGACCAACTGATGAGATTGTTATGGAGAGCAAGAGTAAATGTTGTTCTGCAATATGCTTTTGCAAATCATGGACGTTCATACTAACATTGGGAGGTTGTGGAACTACGAGTTCCGGTTCCTTTATTAGAAGTAGCAGAAGAAAATGAGAAAATTTTAGAGGAATTGGTGGAGTATGTATATGAGGAATCAGATGATTATGCGTTACATCATGTTGAAATACGTCCACAGATAATTGATACACCAGAGAAAATATCTGAACATGATTTGGTATTTGATGAAATAGAAGACAAAGTAATACAAGAGATAAGAGATGCTAAATTCATAATATGGGTTGCTGTAGCATGGTTTTCAAACGAAAGCATTTACAAGGAACTCTTTATAAAAAAGAACCAGGGATTGAATATACGTATTATTCTATCTAAGGAAGATTCTAATAGTATAATGATATCTAAATTGAAAGATAGCGGATTTGATATGGTTGTAATTCCTCAAAGGGGAGCTTTGGAATATAACCGAATACATGATAAGTTTTGCATAATAGATATGGATTATGTTATGCATAGATCATATAACTGGACATCTACTGCTAACTATAATGAAGAAACTTTGGCAACTGCACTGGATCATGAAATCGTAGCAAAGTTTGCAACACAATTCATGCAGCTTTATAACCAAAAGTAAGTATATGTAGGAGATATTTTGAAATGAAAGCTAACAGGATGTGGCTCTTTTCAGATGTACTTGAAAAGAACAAACGAGTATTTAAGGTGCCGGTGTACCAAAGAAATTATGATTGGACTAATATACAGTGTGAAAAATTGTTCAAGGATATTATGAAAGCTGGAGAGAACAATCGTCAGCATTTTACTGGTACGGTTGTATATATTGATGATGTCAATGGTGGTAGTGGATTGAATGAGGTTTTAATCATTGATGGTCAGCAGAGGATTACAACAATGTATATTCTTCTTAAAGCTCTTTACGATGCGTCTAAAGGAGTGTCTGCGAGAATTGAGGATGAAGTTCAAGAGGTAATGTTTAACAGACACTGCGATGAAAAATACAAAGTAAAATTAAAACCAGTAAAAACAGATAACGAGCAATTGATACTTCTTATAAAAGATAAAGTAGATAAAATGGACAGAAATTCGAATGTCTATAAAAACTACGTGATTTTCAAAAACCTTATAGAAATGACAGTTGCCAATGGGCATGAACTTAACGACATTTTAGAGGGAATAAAAAAGCTTGAAATCGTAGAAATTATTTTGGATAAGCTTCAAGGGGACGAGCCTCAGAAAATTTTTGAGTCTATCAATTCTACAGGATTGGAACTTTCACTTGCTGATTTGATTAGAAATTATTTGTTGATGGATGATGAAAACCAGGATGAACTCTATGAGGAGTACTGGCTAGAAATTGAAAAAAATGTTGGATACCGTAATCTTGGCGATTTTGTAATCAACTTTTTGAACTCTCAGATAACAGGATCCGTCAACAGTAAGAATGCATATCGTTTGTTTAAAGAACACTGTCAGAATAATGGACTTAGCCATAAAGATGTACTGACAGCTCTTAGAGGAACATCGAAATATTATGGAGCGTTTATTGGGGAAATTGAGTGTTATAGTGCACGAGTAACAAAATATCTAAAGGCATTTAATATGATAAAACAGACCACAGTTTTACCATTGTTGTTTAGGATATTTGATGATTTTGAAGTGGGAAACATTGATGAGAATATATTATGTAGTGTATTGGAATGCTTGCTTACTTATTTTGTAAGAACAAATGCCTGTGAAATTAATAAGAATATGGCAAAATTCATGAAGTCACTTTATGATAGGGTAATTGATGGAAGTTACGAGAATTATTATGAACGATTTGTAATGTTTCTTAATGATATCCGGGCTAATGATAGAATGCCTATTGATAAAGAATTTAGAGAAGCTCTAATCTATAGACCGTTGTATAAAAAGAACATCTGTAAATATCTTTTGTCTGTAATTGAGAATTCGACAAAGGAACATATTGATGTTAGTAATTTGACGATTGAACATATTCTTCCTCAGAAGGAAAACGCAGCAGTATGGAAAAAAGAGGTTGGAGCAGATTATAGTCGTGTATATGAAACATATCTCCATACACTTGGAAATTTGACTATTACAGGTCACAACAGTGAACTTGGGACTAAGGCTTTTGAAGAGAAGAAAAAGATAATCAGACAAAATTCTAAGGCTAATATTCTCAACAGAGAGGTACTGTCTGCTGATACATGGACAGAAAAATCTATTTTACATAGAGCAGAGATATTGGCAGGTATCTTAATTGAAAAATTTAAGTATATTGAGATTCATTCGGATACAAACGAAAGTACAGAGTTAACTTTTGACGTAAATAGTAATTTTGATTTTTCGAATACGAAACCGGGTGAGATGATATTTGTTGGAGAGCATACAAAGGTTTCTAGTTGGGCGGATTTATTAGCAAAGACAATGAATACTGCATTTGATCTTGATACTGAAACGATTATTGATCTTGCTACAAAGGATTATTCTATTCCGTATGCTACGCGGATTTATATTTCAAATGATGAGAGAAAGATTCGTAAGCCAAAGCAGATAGATAATAGCGGCATCTATTTTGAAGCAAACTTATCAGCTAATGGAATTATCTCTTTTATAAAGGATCTGCTTTCTAAACTGCAATTGGATACTGATGATTTTAGTTTTTCCTTATCAGAGGTACCGTTTGACATTGATAATGAAGATACCTGGGCAGAGGGGTTAATTCCGGTAGCAAAACTTTTTTATAATTTTACAGAAGATTTGGTAAATAAAGGATTAATTGATTCTGCTGAATTAGAAAGCTTAAAAACTAAAGAATATACGAAGAAGCTATTCAAAGCCACGGATTATCCAGCAGTTGCGAATAATAGAACGGATAATATGGGAAATTCTCTTCAAAAGAGATACAGAGCTAAATCCATAAATTTTAATGGTGCTGAAATTTATGTATCAACACAGTTTTTTGACTCAGATAGAGATGCCGTAATTGATTGGTATAGAAGTCATTTATAATGTATAGAAACGAGGTACTATAAATGGAAGAAGAAAATGTGCACTTAGGTAAGGGATTGCCGATGAAACAAAAAATGTTTTAAACAAAGAAACAAAAGAAATTATAAACGCAACAATTAAGGCGTTTTCTAAGAAGATAAAGGAAAAAATTCCAAAATTTACAGATATGGTTGGGCAAAAATAAAGAGCCTAACGGACAGCCAAAAGGTAATTGATGAAATAAAAAAATGGTCTTGGTTATAAACTTACTACAAGCAAAAATAGTCAGGAAAATATTTAATTGGTACTTAGATGGGAAAAGTTTTATAGGTATTGTCAAAGAAATTTAAAAAGAAAATATAAAATCCCCAACAAGGAAAAACAAATGACCAAAGAGAAGTATTTAAACCATGTTAGAAAATGAAAAGTATACAGGTTCTGAAAACTATTAGATTCAGTAAATAAAGAAAATTATTATCTTATAAAAGATAATCACGAAGCAATCATCTCTGAGAAAGATTTTAATAGGGTACAAAAGGAGAAATCAAAGAGGACAAATGTTGTAGTTGAGGAAGGGGGGATAAAAAGAAAGAGTAATAAGTATAACTCAAAAAATTGATCTACATAAAATTATATTAACAAAGATTGCTATTTAAAGAAAAAAGTTTTTTCTTATTTTAAATAAAAGATAGGAGTCTATATGGCGAATAAAAAAAACAAATTAAAAATCAATGATGTTGAAGTTTTAGAATCAATTATGTCGAGTAAAACTATAAATAGTATAAGAAATAATAAACCATTTTCTTTTTTAGGTGTAATGATTATTTTTGCATTAATCGTTGTAGGTATAGTTATCCTGATAATTTTTGCTGAAAACTTTACGATTAATCAAATAACTTTTTTGGGTGTTATGGGAGCAACGTTTATATCATTTTTTGCAGTTTTTTACACAATAAATAAAGAAGGAAGGGATAGATATAGGTTAGCACAAGAATCTGCAAGAGTATTGTCTAAAATTTTAGAATCAGTAGACAATCAAATAATAAGAATAGAAAATGGTATCACTTATCCTGTTATTTATCCGAAAAATTGGCTTAATTATTATGTAAGTTGTTCTTTTTATTTAAAATATGATTATATAGAATATCTTTTTAGAGAATTTGAAATTGTAGATAAAATGAATTGTTGTATTAAAAAAAACGATAAAGAGGAGCTATTAGAACTAATAAAACATAGAAGAAAAATCTTTACTGATTGGACTACAAACTTTGATATTCTCTCTACTCGTTTTAACTTATCTAGTTTTTCAAGTGGTATGGATGAGAATATATCTTGGAAATTTGAAAAATCTTATAAGGATTTTGAAAAATTCTTTATTGAAAATTATTCTGATAAAGTAAAAGAATTGACTGTAGAATATTTAAAAAATAATAATCATTCGTGTGATGCTAATTTAGCTCAATACTATGTCATGGAGAAAATAAGAGAGGACACTAGACTAAAAGATGGCAGTTATAAGTTTGAAGTTATCGAAAACAAAAAAATATTAAATATAATTTATAAGATTTATCTATTGCTTCAAAAAGACGATTTATTTTATTTGTGTTGGGGAGAGCTTACTTTGAATAAATAATAAAACATATTGAATTGAAACTTTTCAAAATAGCCTAATCAAAATCAATGTTAAAGTGGATAGAATTGACAATAAAATAATGAGGTTTCAACAAAATATTAAGTTAATAAAACTCAAGAAAACCTATGTATCAAATGGTGTGAAGGACTATTTGCTGCCAAGGTAAGATAAACAAAGAAAGAAAAACAATGTATTGCCAGGATTTTTGTAAGGATGCTATCATCAAGTAAGCCTTGCGAAAAGTTCAGGTCTTTATATGAGAGTATATCTAATTTTTAGTTGGACCTGAGAAAATGTGGATGGCTGGAAAATAACGGTAGGGTTTAGGATGTGGATTAGATGGCGTGAGTTGTGGCACTGGGATTGTTGTCAGAGCTGACCGCAGTTTAAAAGCTACTCTACACTAAGAGGTTGACTTTACAGAGGAATAGATATTGATAAAATTTTCAAGAAGTTCACAAAAAAACATAATAATGGTAATATAATGTAGGTCTACATATGAAAGAGGGCGATATGATGATATATAAGGTTTTAGATGTTTGTCGTCATGTAATTAATTATAGTAACGAGAATGACTATGGAATTTCAAATTTAAAACTTCAAAAAGTGCTTTATTTTATTCAGGCTTATTTTCTGACAAAAAAGAAAAACCATACTCCTTGTTTTGATGAGAAGATTGAAGCATGGGACTTTGGACCTGTTGTGCCAGAAGCATATCATGAGTATAAGCAGTATGGAAGTGGGGATATACCTACAATAGAATCATATATTATGTTTGATAAAAATGATATATGGAATTCTAATCGGATTGAATTTGAGGATACTACCATTTGGGATGAGGACAAAGCTCTTATTGATAAAGTTATAGACACGTTTGCAGATTACTCGGCAACAGATCTTGTATCATTGACTCATAGACAATCGCCATGGATTGACGTGTATGTTCCATACCAAAATAACGAGATTACAATCAATGCAATAAGGGAGTATTTTAATGGCTGATGATAATTTGGATGTATTGTTCCGGACGACAGATAATACAACAATGTCATTGGAGCAGTCAAAAAAATTCAATAATACTAAAAGGAAAATCAATGGAATTTGCGAGGAATTGTCCATGAATACTCAGAGGTATGACCCACAGAAAACAGTTAAAAACATATCTGCATATATTACATCAACAAATAAGTTGGATAGGATTCTATATTCAGAGATAAGCAATTATGTCTATTCATTAGAAATGCCTGAGAGAGGAATCCTTGCTACAAACTTGGAAAAACTGTTGCTTTATTCACTTGATGACAATACTGGGATAAGTGAAGATTGTAAAAAGATTATTGTGAAGATTTATGACCATTCTCAATTGGCTCTGCATCAGATTGAAAATGCCAATAATATTTTTGCAAATAGCATTGAAGAAGCAAAAGAAAATCTGCAAAAGCAGATAAAAGGTGTTGAAAAAGAATACATCTCTATACTTGGTATTTTTGCTGCAATTGTACTTGCTTTTGTTGGTGGTATTACATTTTCAACCTCAGTTTTGCAAAATATTTCTGTGGTTAGTGTTTTTCGATTATTGTTGGTTGTTGACTTTTTAGCATTTGTTCTTATCAATGTAATTTATATTTTAGTTAAATTCATTTTTACTATAAATGAGAAGAATGCAAAGCTGTTCAATATCAGATCATTGAATATTGCGTGCTTGGTTATTGCTATAATTATTGTGATTTCATGGATACTCAATGCCAATCAGATTCCAAATTTTATTTCGAAATTTTTACCTTGGGGTAAATAACATAGGTTCTATGTCAAATATTGGAGAGACTCGTTAACTCGAGTCTCTCTTTTCATTGTACGCTTTAGCATGAATAAACCACCAGCTATGCTGGTTGTAGGAAAATAAGCTTTAGCTTCAAGCAAAAAACCTCCCGTGATAAACTAA
>NZ_HE610718.1:358929-367387 GCF_000321025.1 Peptoniphilus senegalensis JC140 | reverse complement strand
CAAAACAAACCACCGGCTTAGCCGGTGGTTATGATTATATTTTTGTGTCTACTAAATTTAGTATGTTCCAAAGACCTTTTCTATCTGATAATTTTGATATTGGAAAGTATAAGAATTATAAGTAGTTTGAAGGTTATGATAAGAAAAACTCGTTTGATGAGGAAGAGTTTAAAAAAGTAAGGATAAGGTAAAAATTGGTGTAAATAGTAAAGTTATATGATTGTAAAAATATATTATAAAATTGGGTATATTTGATATATAAAATTAAATTATCCAACGAGGCTACATAGATGAAAGAATATTCGGTAAGTTATAAAAATTTAACAAGAAAAATGAAAGAGATTTATCAAGATAGAAAACGTAATGCTAGAAACATTACTTCTTTTGTAAGAAGTAAAACAATAAGAATTGAGACGTTTCATGAATTGGTTATGGAAATAGCAGAATTGTCATATAAGAATCCTGAAGTTATGTTATTTTATAGAGGACAAAATAAGAATTATGTGAAGACTAAGTATTCAACTTTATATCCTACAATATATCGTTCGACCAACAAAAGAGAAATAGATTTTGAATTTAAAATTTTGGAAAAATCAGCAAGTAAGTTAATTGAGGAAATTGAACAAAACGAAAGTATTGATAATGATGAGATAACAGAAATAAAAAAATTAAATTACTTCAATATTCAATTTTGCAACATTATGAAGTTTGTAAAACGCCTTTATTAGATTTGACACAATCATTAAAAGTCGCATGTTCATTTGCTGTATTAAATAATGAGGAGAAAATTGGATATATTTATGTTTTAGCACTTCCATATATAAAAGGAAGAATATCTGTAGATTCTGAAGATTATATAACAAACGTAAGATTATTAAGTATAAGTTGTAGTGCTTCTAAGAGACCATTTTTTCAAGAAGGATATTTAGTGCAGACAGAATTCACTTCTGATAGTGATATTGAAAAAGGAGATTTAGATTTCAATAGAAGAATTGTAGCAATCTATGAATTTAAAGACGATAAAACATTTTGGGAATCTGAAAATCCTATAAGTGTTAAAAATTTATATCCGGATAATGATATCATGAAAGATATTTGTTCTAAAATAGAAAGTGAAAAGTTTTATCTATACAACAATTTAGTTGACAAGAAACTTATAGGAGATTTTTTAACGTTATGGAATAAGTTGGAAAAATTAGTAAGATTTGAAAGTAAAAATAATAATTTTTGGAATGGTTTATTATATTTATCAAAGGACAAAGATAAAAAATATGAAAAAAATATAAAAGAGATCAATAGATTACGAAGATTTAGGAATAAACTTGTTCATGGAACTGATAAAATTTCTGATGAGGAAGTAAATAATGAGATTAAATCTTTAGAAGAAATTCTTAAAAAATCAAGTGTAAAATATTGATAGCAATAATTAAGGAGTAGATCTATAGTATAGATTTACTGTTTTTTGTACCTTCAATTTATAATTTAAGTGCAACAAAAAATGAGTCATAGTTTTTTGAAAAAAATAATTTGCAAAGCATACAGAAATCAGTAGTGAACTAAATCTAGTTGAATTTTATTTTACATTTCCACATCGCCCTTGGCAGAGATGAGAAAAAGAGGATACAAAATGGTTTACTTAGATAACATTTCCCTAAAAGAAAAGATATTGATCATACAGATTAGTATATTGAGTCAAAGATAAAAGGACAAATAAAATTGCAATAATTAGAAAAAGTATTAAATTACTTAGAAAAAGATTGTAAAAAAATGATATTATCTATTTAGAGGAACTGTTAAATATAAGATTAAAGGATGTCTATAAAAATTTAAGGGGTACAATTTATGAGAAAAAGAGATAAAAAGAAAAGAAAAAAGCTTCTTATTTTGTTACTTATTTTAATCTTGTTCTTTCCAATAACTTATCGCTACAAGGATGGGGGGACTGCTTCTTATAAGGCGATTTTGTATTCCTACACTAAGTACCATAGGATGGAAGAGGATGAGTCCTATTTTACAGCTAGGGAGTTTTTAGCTTTTCCCTTTAATTTTCTAAATTAAAAGGATTAAAATAAAGGTAAGAAGGAGGCAGGGCATGGGACAGATTATTGAATTTCCAGATGACAAAAAGTCAAGGGAGAGGATTAAAGAACTTAAAAGAACTTTGGAAAATCTTGTTTTTGAAAGGGATAATCTTAAATATGTAATTTGTGAGAATATAAAAACTGCATATATGCTAACTTTTGGAAGCCTTGAGTACAGACTGTATAAATCTTATTGCAAATATCTTCGTCTAAAAAGAAAAAGAGATATGATTCAGGCGAAAAAGAACCGTCAAGAAAAAATTAAGATGGATCTTATTGAGATGAAGCTTGATGAAGAGTTCTGTGATTATAAAAAGAAGTTGGAGGAAAAAACTCAAGAGATTAATGATGCTATAAAGCGTTCCAAGGCTGAAGTCTTGTCTGACGAAGATGCTAAGCTCCTTAAAAAATGCTATAAGAGTATTGTTAAAAAACTACATCCAGATATTAATCCAAATGTTACAGATGCAGAAAAGGAGTTATTTTACAATGCAACAGAAGCCTATAAGAATGGCGATCTAGCTTCTCTACAAATTATTTATGATATAGTTTGTAGCAGTGATGATATAGAGGATAAAGCCTTATCTGGTAAGTCTTTAGGAGATGAAGTAAAAAGGCTGGAGGACTTAGTGGATCAAATTCAAAGAGACATTGACTTAATTAAGTATATGCCGCCATATACTTGGCGTATATATGTGAAAGACAAGAAAAAAAAGTCGGAGAAGTTAAGTCAGTTAGAGCGAGATTTAAAGAGCTTCAAGGATGCAATTCGAATGCAAGAAGAGGCAATCGAGGTTTTAATGAGGGATGAGACATGAGTAATTTGGTAAAAAAAGAAAATGGCGACCTAATTGAATATCTTGTGAGGACTGGGGCAGGCCTTGATTTACCTAAACCCTTTGAGAGGGACATTTATCTTTTTGATACTTATGTAGCTGGCACAACTCATATTGAAGACATTGAGGTAATTGGAGAAAGCCTCAAAGATGGCGATAGGTTAGTTTTTTATCGCGAGCCAGAAAATGAGCATGATCCTCAAGCTATTCGTATAGAAACTTTGGGATACGAAAAAATAGGGTATGTGCCACGTCAAGATAATATTGTCTTTTCGCGACTTATGGATGCAGGCAAGCTTCTTTTTGCTAAAGTTATTGAAAAAGAAAGGATAGGTAAATGGATCAAGATAAAAATTAAAATTTACCTTCATGAAAGCTAGGAAATATATGTAGGATAAAAGAAAATGGATTTGTTATAATATCTGCATAGTGAAGAGTTATGATATGAAATTTGATTATTTTTCAGGAGAGTACTGTTTTATTATTGGCATAAGGTAAAGGATAAATTCATATTAGGAGAGCTTGCCAATAATCTCGTAATGACAGGATTTCATTATTTTAATTTAAGAGTAAGCAAAGTTTAGTTATAAATCATGACTGAAGGCGATTTTTATTTTAAGGTCTATATGGTAAAATGTTATTGTTAAAGATGAAAAAATTTAAAATTTTAATGGGGGAATAAATATTATGTCAGAAAATAAAAAAATTGCAATACAAGATACTTATGGCGAGAGATTCCAACATTGTTGGGGTTGTGGACCTAAGAATGAACATGGGATGCACCTAAAATCATTTCCATCAGAAAGTGGAGAAGAATGTATTGCAAAAGTAATTCCAGATGAAGTTTACACTGGTGGTGTTCCAAAAAATCTTTTTGGTGGAATGATTGCCATGCTTTTCGACTGCCATGGCACTGCATCAGCTGCTTGGTTTAAACACAGAGACTTGGGAATTGAATTAAACGAAGATACAGTTATTGGTCGTTTTATAACTGCAAGACTTGAAGTTGACTTCAAAAAACCAACTCCAATGGATACTGAAATCACAATTACTGCCACAGCTGAAGAAATTGGAGACAGAAAAGTTATAGTTAATATGGTAATGGAAGCGGCAGGAGAAGTTCGTGCAAAGGCAAAAATGGTTGCCGTTGGTGTAAAGGACAATATGTAATTTTTTAAAGAGACTTAAGAGGGTATCTTTTTTATTTTATTAATTTTTATAATTTTTCTGGCAAAAATGATAAAATATAGAGAAAATAAATTGAAATTTTTGATTTGGAGTGTTTATGAAATTAAAAAATAAAAAAGTTATATATGTTTTTCTTTATCTTGCCTCCTTTGCCCTTAGCTTTGGTATTTTGGTCTTGGTTAATAAAATTGAATTTATCCCAATAATAAATAATCTATTCATAGGATTTGGTTTTTTACTTTTTATTTGTCTACAAATTTTTTCGCTTTACAATTTTACAAAGTTTAATATAAATAAATATGGGAAAATTATTTTGTGCCTTTTAATTTTAATTCTTGGCTTGATTTTTGCCTTCTATTTGTTTTTAGCCTCTGTCTTTTCTGGCAAAGAGAATCGCACTTTAATTTATGCGGGCGAAAAATATTACATTTTAAATTTGGGTTGGTTGGATCCTATCTATGAAGTCTACGAGAAGAATTTCATTACAATGGATAAGTTAGATGAGAAAAATCTTGGTAAAGTCTTTTCTGATTTGAGTAAAGTTGAAGATAAGGACCAGAGAGAAATTTTAAAATTTTTAATTTATGGAAGAGAAGATTTTACAAAAGAAGAAAATAAAGAAGCAAATGAAAATCATCAAGTGGAAGAAAAAGCTGAAGGCAAAAATCTAATAGAAGATAAAAAGAAATTATTAAAAAATTTTACAGTAGAAGATGCCGTAAAAATAGAAAATTCAGACTATGGACTGCTTGAAGTTGACAGTGCAGGTGCAAGAAGTCGCTGGTTCTTTGTAAAAATAAAAGGCGATAAGATGAATTTTATTTCGGAATTAAAGGATACAAGTCCAGAAGTCAGCGGAAGAGTTGATGAAAATGGAAATATTTATTTAAAGTTTACAGACATAAATAAAAATGAGACTAGCTATCTTTCAAAGAACGGCGGAAAAACTTTTGAAGAATGAGGAGAAAACATGGAAATTATTCTTGGTATCATTGCAATATTTTTTGCAATTAAAAATATAATAGCTTGGACACAAGGAAAGGATCCGCAAAAATATAGATTTTTGAGCCTTGCCTTTACCTCTCTTACAATTTTTTCTTTTTATTATATGGGAGCGGAGTTTCTATCAAAAGGAGATATATCGGGAGCTTTAGATGTTGTTCCTACAATATCAAAAAGTTTATTCTTTTGCACAATTGCTTCAATAATAATAAATGGAATTACGCTTTTTAAGAAAAAATAAATTAAACTCTTTGAAAATTTTGCGGACTTATTTATTTTAAAGAAAATTTACAATCTAATGATATAATGACCAGATTAAGAATATCGGGAGGCTTATTTTGAAGAAAAAAGAAATTTCCACAGCTATGTTATTTATAATTTTATTTGGCATTGTCAGTTTGTTTTCAGATATGACACATGAAGGTGCCTCAAGTATTAGAGGGGCATATTTAACTGTCCTTGGTGCATCTAGTGGGGCAATTGGTTTTATATCAGGACTTGGAGAACTTGTTGGCTACTCCATGAGGTATGTATTTGGGAAAATTACTGACAAAACAAAAAAATATTGGCCAATGGTAATATTTGGCTATATCTTAGATATTTTGGCAGTGCCTGCTCTTGCTATCGTTGGCGAAAAGGGTTGGATTGCTGCATCACTTCTCTTAGTTGTGCAAAGAATGGGTAAGGCAATAAAGAAACCCGCCAAGGACACTATTATGTCCTTTGCTGCCTTACAAGAGGGAGTGGGCAAGTCCTTTGGTATTCAAGAGATGCTAGACCAAATTGGTGCTTTCTTGGGACCGGTTTTTCTTTATCTTGTTATGTTATTTAAAACAGATGGCAGCACCTTTGAAATTTATAGCAGATGCTTTGCATTTTTAGCAATTCCTGGTTTTATAACAATTATTCTTTTGTTTTACACAAAGATGAAATTTTCAAATCCAGAACATTTTGAGCCTGAGTCAAATAAAGAAGAAGGCTTCCACATGAAGAAGTCCTTTGTTTTTTATATTGCAGGTATTTCCTTCTTTGCTTTTGGTTTTATAGACTACTCCATAATAATTATGCACATCACGAAAAATTACACAGCTATAGCTGGGAATTTACAAGAAACATCAGCTCTTATAAATTCTGGTACAATTCCCCTACTCTATGCTGGAGCGATGCTTGTTGATGCCATAGCTGCACTTGTTTTCGGACATATTTATGATAAAAATGGAGTGAAGGCTCTTGTCATATCTACAATAATCTCTGCTCCCTTCTCGCTTTTTATCTTTGGAATTAATAGCGTTAAGGCACTTTTCTTTGGACTTGTCCTTTGGGGAATTGGAATGGGCGCACAAGAATCTATTTTAAAGGCTGCAGTAACATCAATGGTTCCCAAGAAAAATCGAGCCACTGGCTATGGGATTTTTGAATGTTTTTTTGGAGTTTTTTGGTTCTTGGGCTCCTGGCTACTTGGGGTAATGTATAGCATATCTATTCCAGCTATGATAATTATTTCCACAGTGGCACAAGTTCTTGCAATTCCTTTTTATTTGAAAGTTGCGAAGACAAAACAAATATAAAATTAGGCGAGGCATCGTCTTTTTTTATTGCATTAATTTTCAAAAAAACTTTAATGAAAATTTACATTTTTTTTACTTTGTCTTTAAAAAATGATAAATATATTGTAAGATTAAATTGAAAAATAAATTGGGGGGACTTATGTCAATAAATTATTTTATCGAACTATTGGGAGGGCTTGCCTTATTCCTTTATGGTATGGAAATGATGAGCAGTGGCCTCGAGCTAGTTGCAGGAGACAAACTTCGCGTCATAATCGAAAAGATGACATCGAGTTTTTTTAAATCAATATTAGTTGGTACATTCGTAACAGCAATAATTCAGTCATCTTCTGCGACAACGGTTATGGTTGTGGGTTTTGTAAATGCTGGACTCATGACAATTTATCAAGCGGTTGGAATTATTATGGGGGCAAATATTGGTACAACAATAACAGGTCAATTAGTTGCACTAAATATTTCTACACTTGCACCTATAATTGCCTTCACTGGCTTTGTGTTAAATACCTTCTCAAAGAATAAAAAGAAAAAACACATAGGTCAAGCTATAATTGGACTTGGATTTTTATTTATGGGTATGCAATTTATGAGCGAAGCAATGGAACCTCTAAGAAATTATCCTGGTTTCGTGACAATGATGACAAAATTTGAAAATCCAATACTTGGAGTTCTTGCAGGTACAATTATAACTGCAATTATTCAGTCATCTTCTGCATCACTTGGTATTTTGCAAGCTATTGCCAATCAAGGGGTAATTCCACTTCATTCCGCAATGTATATAATTTTTGGATTTAACATTGGTACTTGTATCACATCTGTATTGTCATCAGTTGGCTCTTCTAAAAATGCCAAGAGAACAGCCTTAGTCCATGTGCTCTTTAATATAATTGGTACTATAATATTTGTAACAATTTCCCTTGTCATCCCAATTGATAAAATAATAATGAGTTTTTCAAGGGAACTCCCAGCAGCACAAATTGCCAACTTGCATACATTATTCAATGTGGCAACTTCTTTGTTGTTGTTCCCATTCTCAAGAAAGCTTGCCGATCTCTCTTTCAAGATTATCCCTGGTATCGACAAGGAACAAGAAGAAATGTCTTTACAATTTATCAATAAAAATGTCGTAAAGGATGCACCTGCAACTTTTACCGATGTAAAGGCTGAAATCAGAAGACTCCTTGAAATAGTAAATCAAAATTACGAAAATTCTGTCAGCTTATTAAGTAATTTTGACGAAGAAAAATATGACGAAATCTTTAGAAGAGAAAAGGTAATAAATTATTTGAACAAAGAAATTTCTGCATTTATAATTGATGCGCTTGGACTTGCAATGAATGAACAGACTTCTGCTAATTTTGCGGCTTATCTTAGAATTTCAAGAGATATGGAGAGGATTGGAGACCACTCAAAAAATATTGCTGAAGTTGCAAAGTTAAAAAAAGATGAAAAACTTGAATTTACAGATATGACTTTTGAAGAATTAAAAGAAATAAATCAAGTAATAGATAAGATGTTTGACGCAGCTGTTGGAGAATTAGATCGAGATCAAAGGATTGCCTTTATGAGATCATCAAACGAATTAGTTCAAAAGGAAGCATCTCAATTTAGAAATAACCACATGCTTAGAATGAGAGAAAAAATTTGTAATCCAGAAAGTGGACTTCTTTACGAAAAGACTCTTGCAGCTATGGAAAGAATTTCATCATACATTTCAAATGCTGGAAAACTTGCAATATAAATTGAAAAATTATAAAGAATATAAATTAATCTGCTTTAGGGCAGA
>NZ_HE610718.1:261195-357567 GCF_000321025.1 Peptoniphilus senegalensis JC140 | reverse complement strand
TTTTTATGCCAAAATTTGTCTGAATATAAACTAACTTACAAGAAAAATATATGTTTACAAAACATAAGTTTAAATGATAAAATGAGTTTGGTGGTAATATGGAATTAAAAGAGAAACTAAAAATACTATCAGATGCGGCAAAATATGATGTAAGCTGTTCTTCTTCTGGCTCTAATAGAAAGAATAGTGGTGGCATTGGCAATGCAAGTATGAGTGGAATTTGTCACTCTTGGAGCGAAGATGGAAGGTGCATATCGCTCTTAAAAATACTTTTTACCAATCACTGTATCTACAACTGCAATTATTGCATAAATGCAAGAAGCCTTGATTCTAAGAGGGCAGCTTTTACTGTGGATGAAGTAGTTAATCTCACAATAAATTTTTACAAAAGAAATTACATAGAAGGATTATTTTTGTCATCAGGAATTTTTAAGTCCTGCGACTATACCATGGAAAAATTAATTGAGGTGGCAAAAAGACTGCGTGAAGTGGAAAATTTTAATGGCTATATTCACATGAAGGCAATACCAGGAGCAAGTGAATATTTAATAAAAGAGCTGGGAAGATATGTTGACAGGATGAGTATAAATATTGAACTTCCAACAGAGAGAAGTCTTGCACTTCTTGCACCAGAAAAGAAAATTGATGATATAACAAAGCCCATGGATTTAGTCTCAAAGACACTAAAGATAAATACTTTTGAAAGGGAAAAATATAAAAATTACCCCAAGAAAAATTTATTTTTGCCTGCAGGACAAACTACACAGATGATAGTAGGAGCAGGAGACATTCACGATAGAGACCTTATGATAAGATCACAGTCCCTTTATGACGATTATTCATTAAAAAGAATTTATTATTCTGCTTATGTCCCTGTGAGAGAAAGCTCACTATTGCCAAGGGAAAAGACACCCTTACTTAGGGAACACAGAATTTATCAAGCAGATTTTTTGATGAGATTCTATGGTTTTCGTGCAAGTGAACTTTTAAGCGATAAGAAAAAAGATTTTGATTTAAGGCTTGATCCAAAAATGGACTGGGCAATAGAAAATTACACTAATCCAATTGAAATAAATAAGGCGAGTCTTGAGGAACTTTTAAAAATCCCAGGTTTTGGTCCAAGGTCTGCACGAAAAATTATTAAGGCTAGAAAGTCCTTTGCCCTTACTTTTGAAGATTTAAAAAAGCTTAGGATCTCTACAAAGAGGGCAATAAATTTTATAACTGTATCCGGAAAATACTATGGCAGAAAATTTGACACGAAAGAGTCTCTCCGTGATCTAATTTTGGATAGGGAAAGCTCTGAGCAGCTTTCATTTTTTTAAAGAGGAAAATATGATTTATGTATATGATGGGAGTTTTGAAGGACTTCTAACAGTTATTTTTAATTCTTATAAAGTTTTAGAAGATGTAGATGACATTGTAAAAAAAGACGAGCAAATTGATTTTATAAGTGACAGGATAAATTGTGTGACAGAAAGGGACAAGGCAGAGCGTGTAAAAAAATCTGTGATTAAAAATTTTTCATATTCTTTTTATGACAATATGTTTATGGTTTTTTCTTCTTGCAATGAAAAAAAAGAAATTGCCATAGCAAAGACCCTAAAAAAATTATATGTCAAGGGTTTTTATTATATAGAGAGTACAGATGATTATGTGGTGTTATTTAGAAATATATTAAAGAGAGTTTTAGGAGAAATTCACTCTTACAAGGGACTTCTTCGCTTTGAGGAGATGGATGGATTTTTGTTTTCTAAATTTAAGCCAGAGAATGATATTTTGTATTATATCTTTAGACACTTCAAGAGCAGACTTGTAAATGAAAAATTTATAATTGCAGATACAAAAAGAAATCGTGCTGTAATTTATGATGGGAAGAAGAGAGAATTTTTCGACTATCACATGAATGGCAATTTTAAGATGGAAGATAGCTATGTAGACCTTTGGAGAGTTTTTTATGATGCCATTGCCATAGAAGAGCGAAAAAATAAAAAGCTTAGGATGCAAAATATGCCAAAAAGGTATTGGGACAACCTCCCTGAAATAAATAGATTTAAGTGAGTTTTATGGATTTTTCATAAAACTTTTTTTATGTCTATTAATGGGTATAAGTAGATTGGAGGAAGAGATGGAAAAAAACAGAATTGCGAACTTAAATGATTATATAGAAAAAAATTATCCCATGGCAAGTTTACTTGAGTCAGGCGAAATTGAAGTGCCGAATTTTTTGCAAAGAGACTTTGAAGATAGGACTAATAATTGTACAATAGCGAGCATTACTAGAATTGTAAATTACTATTATAAAGACTTGGACAAATTTAAAATATATGAAGAAGTTTTTGAAATCGCAAGGAGAAATGGATATTTCAAAAGTGTTGGGACTATTCCCTTTTTTATTTCTCACATTGCAAATACTTTTTTTGAGAAAAATAACATGAATTTAAAAGCTAAGGGAATTTACATAGGGAACTTCTATTCTCATGTAAAAGGCGAAATAGATAATTATAGACCAGTCCTCATGAATCTTGGCTGTGGCTATTATAAGAATCACTCCTTAGTTATTTTTGGCTACTCAATTTATAAGTTTAAGGGTATGAAAATAAAATTTTTGCATGTTTATGACGGCTGGAACAAGACTCCATCCTACATAGACTACAGCGACTTAAAAGGTTTTATGAATTTTCCAGTTTTTTCTTACAATATTTTTAACATTGACTTATTGTCTTAATTATAATAGAGTTTATGTTTATAAGAAAAAGGTGATTTTATGGAAAGAAATTATTTAAAATTTTTAGTCACAGAGCTGATTTTTGTCAAAGAAGACACAATAATAAATTTAATTCCAAAGACTTATGAGAGATACCATGAAATTTTTGGAGATTTAGAAAAATATGTAGATACTTTAAATTTGAATATAAGAAAACTTAGGAGAAATATTAAGCTCTTGGATAAATTTACCCCAGAAGATGCAAAAAAGAAGTCTGACGAAGAATTTGAAAAAGAGTTTGAGGAGCTTTGTGACAATGATATAGGAGAATTTTCATCAGAAGATGAAATTATAATCACTGATGAGAAGAAAAAGAAAATCGAGGACATATTTAGAGAGATTATTTTTTATTACAGTCCAAAGTTAAATGATTTTCCATTAGAAGAATTTGAAAAGGCAGAGGAGCTTTTTAAAAATTGTGATGAGAATGGGCTTATAGAATTTTTAAAAAGAGACAGACCAGGGGAGCTTGACATAAGTAGTGAAAAACTTCAATTTATGAGAGAAGATCTTGAGATAGAAATATCAATAATCTTTGACAGATTTCCCCTAAATCAACTTGATATGTTAGATGACAAAGATGCAATTGACTTTAATTTGAAGAGACTAAAGAGCGTCTATGAAGAATATCAAGAAATCTACGGAGGTCTTGGCGAAGAATTAAATTTAAAAATAGCAGAAAAATATTTACCCCGCAATTAATACGGGGTAATTTTTATGCTTTCTTTCTTGAAATTTCATTTGTAATTTTAATCGCAATCCTAGAAGATATTATGCCGAGAATTAGTCCTCCTACAATATCACTTGGATAATGCACAAAGAGATACATCCTAGAGAAGGCAATTAGTGTTGCCAAGATGAGTGCCAGAAGGCCTCTTTTTTTATTGTAAAAATAAATTACAGATGCTGCTGCAAAGGATGAACCAGTGTGTCCAGATGGAAAAGAAAATCCCATAGGCTCCTTTATAAGAATGTCAACACCTTGAGCAATAAAAGGTCTTGGCCTTGCGATTATTGGCTTTAAAATCAAAAGACCCAAGACAGAGAAAATAATTAGAGCCACTGCAATAGTAAAGCCTTCTCTCTTTAACATATTTTTATTTTGAAAAATCAAAAACAGTGCAGCAACAATCCAAATCAATCCTCCATTTCCAAGACTTGTTATAAAAATCATTATATAATTTAGAAGTGGAAAATGAAGAGAATGAAGTAATTCTAAAAATTTTATTTCCATATAGTTATTCTTTATTAAATTTGTGTTTTACAAAATTCACAAAATTTTTCAAATTCTTTTTGAGAAAAGCATCATTATGGTAGACCATATAGTAGGTTCTTTTGATAGAAAGCTCTGATAATCTGTGCTTTGTTATTGAATCATCATTAAAGGATGAACTTGCACCAATAGAAAGAGCATCAGTATTTTTTACTATATTCAAAACCATATCCTTATTTTGACAGATGAATTTCAAGTCAATAGGTATACTTTTTTCACGAAGATAATTTAAAAATATCTTTTTAGAATAGCCATCTAAATCTCCAAGGACAAATTTTTTGTTTTTCAAATCATTTGCTTCAAGCTCTTTTTTGTCATCAATATCAGAATTTTTAGATGAAATAACAAAAATTTCATCTTCAAAGAAAGCTTCAGAAGAACTATTTTCAATGCCAGAATCCCCATCTATTATTGCAAGATTTATTACTCCAGAATTTAATTTTTCCATTATTTTTTCACGAGAATCAACATAAACTCTTATGCTGACATCATTTTTCTTCTTTTCATACTCATTTATTATCTCAAGCAAAAACTGGGAGCTAAAGTTTGAGCTCACGCCTAAGTTTATGTTGTGAGAAGTAGAGGAAGCTTGCAAAAAAATAATAGTGCTTTCAAATTGTTCAATAATATTTAGGGCAAAATCATATAGTCTCAAGCCAACATCAGTTATGTATAATTTTTTTGAAACCCTATCGAACAATTTTACGTTGTACTCATTTTCAATTTGCGAAATTGCATGGGAGACAGTCGGTTGAGAAATTTCTAAACTCTTTGCAGCAACAGACATATTCTTAGCCCTGACAACTTCGATAAATATTTCCAAATCCCTTATAGTCATAATAACCTCCTTAATGGATATTCTAGTATTTTTTATAAAAAAAATCAAGATTTATAGAAAAAAGGTTATAAATTTATTTTAAATATATGATTTTGGATTTTATAGATAATAGCGCTCATCAATAATGATAACGGATTGCAAAAAAATAGACAGAGGATAAAAAATTCTGTCTATCATGATTTATTTATATCGTAAATTCTAATGTTATTAAGCCAATCTTTATCATCAGCTAAATTTTCTTGGAAGATGCCTTGCTTTTTCATGTAATCAATAAAAAATAAATTAAACTTTTCTGCACCTTTAACATTTAGGTGATGAGGATCATAAAAATCCTCTTTGGATAAATTCATCTCATCATAAAAGTTGTTGAAGTCAATAAAGTTTGCACCTCTATTTTTTAACTCTCTTTCAATATAACTTATATTATCCTTATATAAATCGTAATCGTAAATAGGCGTCTTTACAAAAAATAATTTCAAACCCTTTCTATTGGCAGTGTCAATTATTTCATCAATGGCAGCCAGATTTTCTTTTAGATAATTTTTTTCATTAAAGCTTTTAATAGATGTTATATATTTATTCAAATCTTTAACTTGATCATTTTTAAAATTTTCACTTTGACCCTTTAAAAGTACATAACCCTTTAAGTAGTCCTCGTAGGAAGCTTTATCAAAGTTGTAGTCTTCATCTTTTAATTCATCCCACCTGCTGTGATAGGTAACAAGGGGAAAAATTGCTTGTGCTTTAAAGCCCTTAGGAACTTTTTTTATAATCATTTTCATCTTATTATTCGACATAGGCATGTAGTCTGAATAAGAATTTACAACGCTAGAATCTTCTGTAAGCTTATAAATTGATGATTGAATGTCCACAAATATAATGTTTGGATTTTTTCTTCTTAGAGCTTCTTTAATATAGGATGCACTAATTTTTAGAGGTTGACTTTGTGATGCAAGGACGTAGGATTTTATTCCTGTCCTTTCGTAAATTACAAGTGGTTCAAAGGAACAGTAGCTGTGGCTTGTACCAAAGAACATTGTATTGTAGTCATCACTTTCATTAAAGAATCCACCAATTTTATTTCCCATGTCCCAAGGTTTTGCAAGAGACTTCCTAATAAATAAATTATTTAGTTCTAGGGCACCAAAAACTATTAGGGCAATAAATATTATTGACTTTAAAATTTTTAGAGATTTTTTCATTTTATTATCACCTACAAAACTAGAACTGAAAATAAATAAAGGCAGATTCGGAAAACTCAGGACCATAGATTCCAAATATTATTATGGCAAAGATAAAGGCAAGATAAATGAGCCACCTTATTGGAAGAATAAGTTTTAAAATAGCTTCACTTAAATTTATTTTATTGTACTTCAAAAGATCAAAGACAAATAAAATAAGTATGCCAGCAAGAAGGGGATAAATATTTGAAATGCCAAAAGACGTCTTTGATAAATCATCCAATAAGTTTAGAGAGCTCTTATTATTTATAATTGCCATTAGATATTCATTGCCATGATGGATATTTTCAGCCCTAAAATAAATAAAGGCAAAGACAACAATTGTAAAAGTAATAAGTCTTCTAACTGTATCCACTAAAATATTTCTCTTGGACTTTTTGTTTATGCCAAAAATATTTTCTATTACATTAAAGACTCCATGAATAAGTCCCCAGAGGACAAAGGAAAGTTCTGCTCCATGCCAAAGTCCGCTAGTTAAAAAAACTATAAGAAGATTAATGTACTTCCTAAATTTGCTCTTTCTGTTGCCACCAAGGGGAATGTATAGATAGTCCTTAAACCAAGTTGAGAGGGAAATGTGCCATCTTCTCCAAAATTCTGTGATGGATTTAGATAAAAGCGGCTCTTTGAAGTTGTCCATTAAATCAATGCCAAGGATTTTGGCAGAACCCTTTGCCATTATTGAATATGAGTAGAAGTCGCAATAAATTTGTAGAGTAAATAAAATCCCAGAGATAATTAAAATTTCGCGAGAAAAAGTCTTGTAATTTCCAAAAACTTCATTGACAAGAATTGCTGCCCTATCGGCAATAATTAATTTTAAAAACATTCCATAGCCAAAAAGAATTAGTCCTCTCACTAAATTATCATAGGAAAATTTTTTTATTTTTTAATCTGTGGAAGTAAATTCACACTTCTTTCAATAGGGCCAGCAACGAGTTGTGGAAAGAAGGACACGAAAAGAGCGTAGTCAATAAAATTTTCTTCTGCGTGAATATCTTTTCTATACACATCAATTGTGTAGCCGAGAGCTTGGAAAGTGTAAAAGGAAATCCCAACGGGAAGAAGTACATCTATGGCAATGTTAAAATTTTTGTTGGAAAAATTATTTAAGAGGTCTGCAAAAAAGTTAAAGTATTTAAAGACAAAGAGTATGCCTAAATTTATAAAAAAGCACAAAAATACAGCAAGCTTCATTTTTTTTATGTTTCCTCTATTTTTCTCAATATAAAGACCTGTTATATAGGTAGCAAATATTGAGAAGATCATTAGGAAGGTGTATTTCACATTCCAAAAGCTATAAAAAGTGAGGCTTGCTAAGAGCAAAAATATATTTTTAAATTTTAAAGGCAAGAAGTTGTATAAAATTACAACTATTGGCAAAAAAATTAAGTATTCAAATGAATTAAAAAGCATAAAATCCTCCAATCATCTTATAATATAGCAAATGATGGAGGATTTCAATATCATATTATTAAGGAGCGACGCTCATTTTATATTCTCTAGGAGTTTTTCCAGTGTATTTTTTGAAAGTCATAGTAAAATGTGGCTGTGAAGAAAATCCACATTCATAACTTATGTATTCCAAAGTCTTTTTGTTCTCGGAAAGGAGTTTTTTCGCCTTATTTGTCTTCAGTGTATTTAGGTATTGACAAAAAGTGTATCCAGTTTCTTCTTTAAAAAGTGAGCAGAGATAATTTTTGGATAGATGAAGTTTTTCTGCAAGCTCATCTAAGTTTAAGCCTAAAGTATATTCTCTATTAATAATTTTTAGAGCCTTGTCAATTATTTCATTTCTTGAAAAATCAATTTCATCAAGAAGAGAATTGGAGTAGCCTTCTATAATATCCTTTGCTATATACTTTAAATTAGACTTGTCTATGGCATTATTGAGTTTAAAAGTAAAGTCATCATGTATAAGTGAGAGATCTTTGTTGTATGTAATTAAAAAATATGTATAAAGAAAAGTATTTAGATCATCTATTTGTTTTTTCATCTCACTAAAATTTTTGTTAGCTGAATTTTTTGAAATACTTTCAAAAATTTCGTGAGCACAATTTATGCATTCAGGTTTGGTCTTTTCGGCAATTGTAAGATAATTTGTCATAAGTCCTCCTATTAAAATTTTATATATGTTCATTTTTTTACTATTTTGATATGTATTATCGTTAAGCTAATTATAAAATAATTGATATTAAATATCAACAAAAAAGTTTTAAAATTTTTAAATATTTTTAAAAATTTGAGAAAAATTTTGCAATTTAAAAGTTTTTGCTGTATTATATTGTCCTTGCAAATATACTTAGATAAATTTTTATAGTTTAAGGAGTAGGGAATTTTAAAAGTATTCTTATAGTTAAAAGATTTATTCATATAAAGTATTGCTTGTAAAAAATTTTTTATAGAGATAATAAAATTTTCATTGGAAGATGGGATAGGCTAATAAAAAATTTGAAATTAATATGATTTAGACTTTAAAGATTAATTAAAGATAATTCCTAAATTTACAAGAATGTGGTGTTAATTTGCAATAAATAGCATATAATAAAAACAGGGAGGGATTACTGTGACAATTTCAAGAGATAAAATGATTGAGCTTGAAAAGAGGACAATAGAAGAATTTAAAATAGATTCTCTTATTTTAATGGAAAACGCAGGAATGGGGATTTTTCGTGAAATTAATCAGTACGATTCCTTTACAATAATTTGCGGTAAGGGAAATAATGGCGGCGACGGACTTGTCATCGCAAGACATTTAATACTCAGCGGAAAAATTGTTGAAGTCTTTGTTGTTGGCGACAAAGAGAGCGAGGAGTTTTCCAAAAATTTAGAAATCATAAAAAAACTTACAGATGTAAAATATATAAAAGAAGACAATCTTGATGAATTAATCGAGTCTATTGAAGTAAATGAGATTACTGTGGACGCAATTTTTGGCATAGGACTAAACAGAGAGTTAAATAAGTTTTATAGAACTTTAATTGATGCCATAAATATCCATGGCAATTATGTTATTGGAGTGGACATACCTTCTGGCATGGACGCAAACACTGGCGAAGAGTATGGCAACTGTGTCGCATGTAATGTAACCTACGCAATATCCGATATAAAAAAGGGTGAGCTTTTAAATAGCAATGTGGGAGAGCTTAAAAAAATATATATTGGGATTGTGAGGTACAAAGATGAGTAAAAAAATTAGCAGAAATATAAATTTAACAGAAGGCTCAATTGCAGAAGGTCTTATAAAATTTGCAATACCACTTCTTCTCACAAACTTTTTGCAACAACTTTATAACACTGCCGACTTAATGATAGTTGGTAGATTTGCCGGCAAGAACCCTATGGCGGCAGTTGGTGCAACGGGACCTGTTTCAAATCTACTCATTGGACTTTTTTTGGGACTCACTACTGGTGCATCTGTCATAATTTCTCTTTATTATGGTTCAAATGATAGAGAAGCACTAAAGAGATCTGTGGGATGCTCTTATTTTCTTGGGCTGATGTCGGGGCTTGCCATTACAATTTTTGGCTATTTTACGACGCCCTTCTTCCTTAGAATAATGGACACACCGCCAGAAATTTTAGCTGATGCGACAACATACATGAGAGTATTTTTCTTGGGTACAATTCCAATTTTAATTTACAACATGGGGGCATCAATTTTGAGGGCAACGGGAGACTCAAAGAGACCATTTAACTTTTTATGCGTTTCAGCTCTTGTAAATATTGTCCTTGATTTAATTTTAGTTGGACTACTAAAGATGTCAGTTTTAGGTGCTGGACTTGCAACCCTTGCATCACAAATCACATCAGCAATACTTGTAACTTATTCCCTATTAAAGACTGATGGTTCTTATAAACTTCGAAAGGAAGAGATAAAACTTCATAAGTTCGAAGCAAAGAGAATTTTTGAAGTTGGGATCCCAACGGGAGTGCAAACAGCCTTATTATCTTTGACAAATGTAATTTTTCAGGCGAAAATAAATTCCTTTGGTTCAGATGCCATTGCAGGTGTTGCAGCTGAGGGAAGAATTGATGGATTTTTGTTTATGTCGCTTCAAGCCATTGCTCTTGCGGCTACAACTTTTTCGGGACAAAATTTTGGGGCACAAAAATTTGACAGACTTCGTGAAGGCATAAAGGTTTCGCTATTAATAGTCTTGGGAATTTCAGCAATCTTATCGATAATTGCCTTTTTCTTGGCAGAGCCACTTATTGCAATATTTAATCCAGACCCCGATGTAGTAGCCTATGGTGCTGATTTCTTGAAAATATTAAGTCTTGGAATTTGGTCCTTTGGTCTTTCGGAAACTATTTCTGGCTTCATAAGAGGAAGTGGAAACGCCATGGGTCCTATGATAATTTCACTTCTTACAATTTGCATTTTTAGACTCATAGTAGTTTATTTTGCAATGCCTATATTCAACTCAATTAGAGTAATAAGTGTAATCTATCCACTTTCTTATTTTGCAAACTTTTTTATTATGGCACTATATTACAAATTTGGAAAATGGAGAAAAAATATAGCTATGTAAAATTTGGCGCCGGAAGGTGCCTTTTTAATTGCAATGAAGTAAAGATTTATTGTAAACTATAATTATTATAAGAAGAGCAGTGATGTTATGAAAAAGAAAAACATTTTTTTAATATTTATTTTTATTGCACTTATTTTTTTCGGGATAAATGGCTTTAGACGATATCCAAAAAAAATTGTTGCAGAAGTTCTCTATACTATTGACGATAGAATTTTTGCCTTTGCAGATGATTATGTAGAAGATTTTGGATTTTCAGATATTTTTAATAAAGTAAAGAGTACAGGAGACTATGGCATAAGGATCAGCAATGAAAGTCTTAATGGCGACAAGCTAAATATAATAAATTTCCAAAGTGCCACAAATAAGTCGAGATATTTTAAAAAGAGATTAGTTAAGGACAATAAAATTGATGAGTTTGGCGAAAAAATTGTAGATAGTGATGTCTATCTTTATAGGGATGATATTGCGAAGCTACCTTTATACATTGATAGAAATACAATGGCAAATTTGTCTCGTGATTCCGGTGTATTAAGTGATTTAGGATATGACATAAACAACAAAAAGTTATTTCTTCCTCCAGTTTCTTTTTCTGAAAAAAATTCAGAGTTAAAAAAATATGTAAAAAAGGAATGGACGGGAATAATAAGAAATACTCGCGTAAAAAATATTTCGGACAATGGATTTGAAATCAAGGTAAAGTCCAAAGATTTGAAAAGACTTATGGATAAGGTTGAAGAATTTTATAGGGGAGAAAATTATTTTCCTTACACATATTTAAGTAAAATTTTGAAAGAAGAATTTTCAAATATTTCATTAGACTTGAAAAATAGAAATGAAATTGTATTTTACATGGAGACTGATAGCGAGGGCAACCTTTTAAAACTTCAGTCTGATGACAAAAAATACAGCCTAAAAATAAAAGATGACTTTGAATTAAAAGTTCCTCACAGACACATTTATATAGAAGAGGAAAAAAATGAAAATTTAAAGACAATAAAGGGCAAGATAAATGACAGAAACTTTAGGATGAGTTACTATCCAAAGAATAAATATTTAATTTATCATGACGAGTTAACTCACATAAATGCCAGATTTTTTAATCTAATAAAATCTAAAAAATTTAAGCTAATAGCTGATATTGATGGAAGTAAAATAAAAAAAGTTAACCTAAATTTTTATACAGTTCCAAATAAAATTGAAAAGGAAAAAAATATATAGAAATTTTAAAATTAAGAGAAGAAGATTGGAAAAACTTAATAAAAGGAGAGGAAAATGAAAGATGATTTTAACAATAAGGGCAAATTAATATTTAGAATTTTAATAGACTCACTAATGGTGGGAACTTTCGCAGGCCTTTTTTCAGTTCTATATAGATTTGTAATTATGAAAATGGATTTTTACAGAAAAATTTTATACAGCGAATTTAATTTAAAATCAGTTTTGCTTTTAATTGCACTTGCCATTGTAATATCCTTTGTGATTTATAGACTTTTAAAGTGGGCACCCTTATCTGGAGGAAGTGGAATACCACAAATTCGTGGCGAAATCCTTGGCAAATTTAAAATGGATGAAGTGCCAACTTTAATATCAAAAATCCTTGGCGGAGGACTTGGAAATCTTATGGGATTTTCTTTAGGAAGAGAAGGTCCATCAATTCAAATGGGTGGAGCAGCAGCAAAATTATTGGGAAAGACAATAAAAAGACCTCCTGATGAAATAAAATACATGATAACAGCAGGAGCAGCAGCAGGACTTGCGGCAGCCTTTAACGCACCTATGGCTGGTTGTATCTTTGCCATAGAAGAGCTACACAAAACTTATTCAAAATTTGTTCTCTTGCCAGCATTTATTGCATCCATTACAGCTAACTATATATCCTTTATAATAATGGGTGCAGAGACATCCTTTTCTTTCTCCGCAACAAAATCACTACCAATGAAACTAATTTGGGTGGCAATATTAATTGGCATCCTAACAGGTTTAGTTGGATGTATTTACAACTTACTCATAACAAAATCACAAGACCTCTTCAAAAAAATAAATTCACAAATTTTAAAATATGCACTATTAATGGCTGTGACAATTATAATTGGCTTTATCTTTTTTGAAGGAACTGGGGGCGGACATGGACTTCTTGAAAAAATGGCAGTTGAGAAATTTCCAATAAAATATATCCTTGCCATCCTTCTTGTGAAATTATTTTACACAACATTTTGCTACGGCTCAGGGGTGCAAGGTGGAATCTTTTTGCCAGTCCTAGTAATAGGTGGCTCTTGTGGAGCTTTAATCTTTGCAATGTTAGATGGGGTTTTTGAATTAAATGATTATTACATTAATTTTATAATTTTAGGGATGAGTGGAATACTTGCATCAGTTGTTAGGAGTCCAATTCTTTCAGTGATATTAGTATCAGAGATGACAAAAACCTTTGAACATTTAATTGCCCTTTCAATAGTTGTAATTGTATCCTATTATGTGGCAGAGGCCTTAAAAGTTGCGCCAATTTATGACACACTTTTCGAAAGGCAGTTAAAGGATAAGAACCTACTCAGTCCAAAGGAGAGAGAACTAGGAGACTATTCAGTCTTTGAATATACTATAACTGAGGACTTAAAAATAATAGGAAAAAGCCTTAGAGAAATAAATTTCCCAAGGCACCTTATAATAATGTCAATAGAAAGAGAAGGCACAGAAATCGTTCCAACAGCCGATGACTTAATCCTCTTGGGCGACAAAATCACAGTCTTAATAAAGGCGGAAGACGCCCTTGAAATTGATGAGTTTTTTAAAAATGAGTAAAATAAAATCCTAGACTTGCAAAATTAGTTCTAGGATTTTTTTGCGCTTTTTGAAATTAATTTATAGACTCTCTAAATATTTTTTAACTTGTGGACCTACATAGGCCTTATCATCTGCAACTAATATTGGTCTTTTTACTAGCATACCATCTGTTGATAAGAGTTCAAAAATTTCTTCGTCTGTCATATCATTCTTCTTGTCCTTTAGTCCAAGTTCCCTATACCTCACGCCTGATGTGTTAAAAAGTTTAAAGATGTCAACATCTGCCATATCTCTTATTTTTTTGAGTTCATCAACTGATAGGAGCTCCTTGTCAATTTCCCTGTAGTCATAAGAAATATTCTTTTCCTTTAATAATTTTTCTATATTTTTGCAAGTGCTACATCTCTTGTAGCCGATTAATGTGTTCATTTTTAGCCTCCTTTAAGTAATTTCATTATACTACAAAAAAATATAAAAAAATTTTAAAAATTTTTGCAAAAAGTGTTTACATTTTAATTTAGTGTGGTATAATGTTAATAACAAATAAGATTAACTAAATAAAGTAATAAATTTAGATTGGAGTTACTTATTTGGAGAAACATGACAATTCCATCCAAGACAAAGTAAAAATGTTTTTGATTTTTATTAATTTTACAGGTTTTGACTTAAAAGGCCAAGGCTTTTATATAAATCGAATAGTTTTTAATGGACGAGTAGTATGATGGTAAATAGTTTGTTTTGAGAATTACTTATAGCGCTTGTATAAAGAGATACGCAGACTTAGAGTTGGGTATGTGAGAAATATTAATTTATATAGGGCTTTAGTAAAATAAGAATAAGGTGATAGACGTGATTGAACCAAAAAATTTAAGTTGGATGGAATTGGATATTTAAAAAGAATGTCATTTATTAAGCTATAATATGACATTCTTTTTTTGTGTTCTTTTGAATTTATAAAAATTTTTCAAAATAGAAGTGCTTATAATATCTTCTAAAATATTTTATAAATTACAAAAAAATCGCCACGAAAAAATCGTGACGATTAATTTTTTATTTGTTTAAAATTTTTGCAGCCATTTCTTTTCCAAAGTCTATAAGTTGTTTCATTTCTTCTTCAGTAGCTGCACCTTGAATTTCAAGTTGAGTGTCAAGCACATCGTACTTGCCTTCTTCCATATATCTCTTTAGGTTTTTAAGAGCTCCACCACTCCATGAGAAGGAACCAAAAATTCCCCAATAGTTATTTTTCATTCTTTGGTGAGAAACTTCTGTCATTAGATAATCCATTGGTGGGAACAAATTGTTGTCATAGGAACATGACCCTATGATTACACCCTTGTATCTCCAAATGTCTGATAAAAGATAGGAGTTAGAAGTCTTTGTTATGTCTCTGATTTTAATATTTTTAAGTCCGCCTTCAGAAAGACCTCTTGCAACAGCTTCTGCCATCATTTCAGTATTTCCATACATTGAGCCGTAGATAACAACACAACCATCAATTGTTTCTTGTTTAGCAAGAGAAGTGTATATGTCTACTATTTTATTAGGATTTTCTCTCCAAATAGGCCCATGATCTGGACAAATTAACTGAATATCAAGGTCAGCTAATTTATTTAAAGCTTTAAGGGCTTGTGCTGCATATTTTCCAACTATATTTATAAAATATCTTGTTGTTTCTTCGTGATAATGAGCGTCATATTCGATCTGATCATCAAAAATTCCACCATCAAGGGTTCCAAAGCCACCAAAAATATCTTGTGAGAAAAGTGTCTTTGTAGTTTCTTCATAGGCTACCATAGATTCTGGCCAGTGAACCATTGGAGTCATGTAAAAAGTATATTTTTTATCTCCAAGTTCTAGTGTTTCGCCATCCTTAACTTCTATGATGTTGTCTGTAATTTCATAGAAATTATTAAGCATGGCAACAGCTTTTTTATTTGTAACAAGTTTTGCATCTGGATAAATTTCCAAAATTGATTTAATTGAAGAAGTGTGATCTGGCTCCATGTGATTGATCATAATGTAGTCAATTTTTTCGCCTTCTCCAATGATTTCATTTATTTTTTGCACATAGGAATCAATTGTGTTTACTCTTACTAAGTCGAAAAGTACATTTTTTTCGCCCTTAACAAGAAAAGAGTTGTAAGCAACTCCTTTTGGTAGAGGCCACATTCCTTCAAATAGTTCTGTCTTTCTATCATTTGTACCTATATAATAAATGTCCTCTTTAATAGGCACTGACAATAAATTTTCCATCAAAATCCTCCTTATTTTTTAAAATTTTATTTTGACAAATTGTTTCACGAGTCTTTAAGTATTTTATTTAAGAAAGCTTTTTAATTTCATAAAAGTCTTAATAAAATTCCAAAAAGTCGTGTCTTTCGCCCTTTTCTTTAAATCCTAAGATTTGCTCCATATTTACATTTTCAGTTGCACGAAGAATATTTATGTCTACATTTTTATTTTCTTTTTTAAGTTCTTCGATTAAGTCCTTTATAAAAAATCTCTTGTTGCCAGATTGCTTTTGCGTGACAGTGCAGGCACAATCAAGGGCAGACAGTCCAGTTGATTTCATAAAGCGAATGATTGCCTCTTCACGAACTAGATACATGGGTCTAATTAATTCAAGACCTTCAAAGTTTTGTGATTTTAATTTTGGCATCATAGTTTTGAAATCGCCAGCATAAATAATATTTAAAAGAACAGTTTGAATGACATCATCAAAGTGATGACCAAGTGCAAGTTTGTTGCAGCCAAGTTCCTTTGCTCTATTGTATAAATTTCCACGGCGCATTCTGGCGCACATATAACAAGTTGAACCGCCCTCAGACAATTTTTCAGCGACGGAAAAAACATCAGAGTTATGAATTTTTACTGGTATTCCAAGTTTTTCGCAGTTAAATTCAAGCCTTTCTCTATTTTCAGGAAGGTATCCTGGGTCCATTGCTATGAATTCTAAGTCAAAGGGCACCTTGTTGTGCCTCTTTAATTCCTGCAAGAGTTTTGCAAGAGTAAGGGAGTCCTTGCCACCAGAAATAGCAACGGCAACTTTGTCGCCTGGGCTGATGAGTTCGTATTTATTTACACCTTGCACAAACTTTTTATAAATATCTCTCCTGTAAGTTTTTATAAGGGACCTTTCTATGTCCACAGTGCTTTTTATTGTTTCCAAAAAATTCCACCTTTACCAATCTATTTTCATTATATCACAGTTATTTTCTATTTTTAAGAGGATACAATTTTGTAATAAAGCTAAAAAACTTTTGTAGGATTATTCCTTTTCTTAAAAATTATAACACAATGGCTATTATAAAGAATAAAAGATATAAATAAATTTATAATAAATACAAAGGCTATTAAATTATTCAAAATACTCTCAATGTGGTATAATCTATGTAATTAATTTAAGGGATCTATTGAAGTAGAGAGGAGAAAAGGAAGTATAAAATGGTAAATTATAATGTAAAGAAAAACCTTACCTTGCTTGTTGATTTTTATGAATTAACAATGGCAAATGGTTTTTTTAAGGAAGGTATGACAGACAAGACTGTCATCTTCGATATGTTTTTCAGAGAAGTTCCAGATAATGGAGAGTATACAATTGTTGCTGGTCTTGAGCAATTAATCGAGTACATGGAAAATCTTCACTTCTCAGATGATGACATAGAATTTTTGAGAGAAAAAAATATTTTTAATGAAGAATTTTTAGAATATTTAAGAAATTTTAAATTTGAATGTGATGTTTGGGCAATGCCAGAAGGAACTTTAGCTTTTCCAGGAGAACCACTTGTGACAGTTAAAGGCCCAGCTATACAAGCACAAATGCTTGAGACAATGGTACTTTTGACACTAAATCATCAATCAATGATTGCAACTAAGGCATCAAGGATTGTAAAGCAAGCTAAGGGAAGACCTGTTGTTGAATTTGGCTCAAGAAGAGCGCAAGGTTATTCTGCTGCAAATTTAGGTGCTAGAGCAGCCTATATTGGTGGCTGTGCAGGAACTGCCAACACCCTATCTGATAAGATGTTTGGAGTGCCAGCCCTTGGCACAATGGCTCACTCTTGGGTTCAAATGTTTGATACAGAAATAGATGCCTTTAGAGCCTTTGCAAGAGTTTATCCAGACAACTGTCTACTCCTAGTTGATACTTATGACACTCTTAAAGAGGGAATACCAAATGCAATAAAAGTTTTTGATGAAGAAGTTGTTCCCCGTGGATTTAGACCTAAGGGAATAAGAATTGACTCAGGAGACATAACTTATATTTCCAACAAGGCGAGAAAAATGCTTGACGATGCAGGGTATCCTGATGCGAAGATTATGGCTTCAAACTCTCTTGATGAATATACAATCAGAACTATCCTACATCAAGGAGCAAAGCTTGATTCTTTCGGGGTTGGCGAAAGACTTATTACATCAAAATCATCTCCAGTCTTTGGTGGAGTATATAAACTTGTTGCAACAGTAAGCGATGATGGAAAGATTATTCCAAAGATTAAAATTTCTGAAAATGTTGCAAAAATTACCACACCAGGCTTTAAGGAACTTTACAGATTTTATGAAAATGAAACTGGAAAGGCAATGGCAGATGTAATTGCTCTTAGAGATGAAGAAATTCCTGAAGATAATTATGAAATCTTCCACCCAGTTTACACATGGAAGAGAAAGACATTAACTGACTATACAGCCAAAAAAGTTCTAGTGCAAATTTATGACAAGGGAAAACTTGTATATAAACTCCCAAGCCTTGAAGAGATAAAAGAGAAGGCAGAGAGAGAACTTGATACACTTTGGGAAGAAACTAAGAGACTTGATAATCCAAATGAATACATCGTGGACTTGTCACAAAAGCTTTGGGAAGTTAAGGATAATCTTTTAAAGAAACACGGTAAAAATTAAAAAATAGAAGGGAAGAAATATGCAGTATTACGGAAATGTTTTTAGACCGCCAAGTGAGGCAAGGTCTTTAATTATTCAGGCAACAGTGGGCTGTTCTCACAATTCTTGCACATTTTGTTACATGTATAAAGATGACGACTTTAGGGTTAGACCTCTTGAAGATATAAAAAAGGATTTAATCGAAATGAGTTCCTACAAAGATTATTTCGAGAGAATTTTCTTGGCAGATGGAGATGCACTTGTCCTAAAGACAGATGATTTAGTTGAAATTTTAAGAACTATAAAAAAATATTATCCCAATGTAAATAGAGTTTCATCCTATGCGACTGCCCAGGATATAAATAGAAAGTCCCTTGAAGACTTAAAGAAACTAAGAGAAGAAGGACTTGAAATGCTCTATATTGGGTTTGAAACAGGAGACGAAGAGCTTTTAAAAGAAATTCAAAAGGGCATAACTTATGAAGAATATGTCACTGCAATGGAAAAGGCAAAAGAAGCAGGTTTTAAAACTTCTGTAACTATTATTGCGGGGCTTGGTGGGGTTGATGGAATGGAGAGAAATGCAGTGGGAACTGCTAAACTTGTTTCCGAAACAAAGCCAGATTTCTTGGGGTATCTCACAATGAGAATTTATAAAAATACACCACTTTATGAGGATTATATTTCTGGTAAATTTAAGATGCCTGACGCTGGAGAAATTTTACAAGAGATGAAGATTTTCTTGGAATATGTGGATTCAGAAGGCACAGTCTTTAGGTCTAATCACGCATCAAACTATGTTCTCCTTGCAGGCAACTTAAATGAGGACAGAGAAGATCTTATAAAGGCAATTGAAAAAACTTTAAAAAAGAAAAACTTTAGACCTGATGTATTGAGAGGTTTCTAAATTGAATAAAAAAGATTTAAAGAAGACTGAGGACTTAAAAAATCTAGAAGATTTAAAGAGAGATGAGATTTCAAAACACCAAAACAGCGGGGTAATTTCCCTTACAAAGGATGAAGAGGAGAAAGCTCTCGCAGTAAATCCAGTTAGATTTTTGCTTCCCCTAGATTATAGTAAGGCTCCCACTAAAGAGGAAAAACTTGATATTGACTACAAGGAAAAAGAAAAGCCCAATGATAAGAGTTTTGAAATAATCATGGAAGTAAATCCAAATATGGGAGAAGAAGCAAAAAAGAAAAAAATTAAGAGAGAGAAAAATTTGCCGATGCTTTATAATAAGGAAAATTTGGAGGATGAAACTTTTGGCTTAATTGATGATTATGCTGATATTTTTTCCAGACAGATGAAACTTTATATGGATTTTTCTGAAATTTATATCAAGAGCATGGCCGATATGCAAAAATCTTTTTTTGAAGAGTATTTTAAATTTTTAGATGGCTTTTCAAAAAAGTAGAGGAGAATTTATGGAAGAAAAAAGAAAAGAACTAGAAGAAATAGAAAAGACAAGCCTTCCTTTGAAAAAGCTATCTTTTAAAAATGAAGTTTATAAGAAAGTTTTTTTGATGGGACTTGGGCTTTTATTTGTCGCCTATTTATTTTTAAACAGCAAAATTATTTTTAATGGATTTGGAATTTTACTTGGAATTTTGGCACCCTTCATGCTAGGAGGAGTTATTGCCTTTATTATGAAAATACCGCTAAACTTTTTAGAGAGAAAAGTTTTTGACAAGGTAAAAAGTGAAAAATTCCAAAAGCACAAGAGGACAATTTCAATTGCAATTTCCTTTATATTTATAATACTTGTATTTTTTCTAATTACGGCAATTATTTTGCCACAGCTAATAAAATCCTTTGATGGACTGAGAAAGTCACTGCCTAGTTTTTTACAAATGGCAATTGACAAGACTAGAGAAATACCTTACCTAAATAATTATTCAGACAAGTTGCAAAGTGAATATGACAATTTAAGTTGGAATGAAATTTTTAATAGAGTAAAGAGCTTTGTGACATCAAGTGAAAAATCATCCCACATACTTAACAGTGCAATTTCAACCGCATCAAGTATTTTAGGTGGACTTGTGTCCTTTATGCTTGCCCTTATAACATCAATTTATATTTTGGCAGATAAAGAAAGACTGGCTTATCAAGCCACGAGAATTTGTTATTCCTTCTTTAACAACAAAGTTGCCAATAAAATTATTCACGTAGCACGTCTTTTACACGAAAACTTTTTTGGTTTCATTAGAGGACAACTTACAGTCTCAACTATTATAGGTATAGCGACCTTTGTAGCTTGCTTTGTCCTTAGGATTCCAAATGCAGCAACTATTGGCGTAATAGTTGGTGTAACAGATCTTATTCCGATTATTGGACCTTTCCTAGGTGGAGCAATGTGCTTTATCATGATAGTAATAGAAGATTCCACAAAGGCTCTTATGTTTTTAATCTTAATTGTAATTCTTCAACAACTTGAATCAAATTTAGTTTATCCGAAAATTGTTGGAGATAAAGTTGGTCTTCCATCACTTTGGACACTTGTTGCCATTACAGTGGGTGGATCATTATTTGGAGTAGTTGGCATGTGGGCATTTATTCCACTAGCATCAACTCTTTATGAACTAATGAGGGAATACACTGAATATAAAATCAAGGAGAAAAATCTAGACCTTAGGATGAAAAAGATTTAAAAATTTTATCAAATCAAAAAATTAATAGACAAAAATAAACTGCTTGGAGGAAAACTCACTCTAAGCAGTTTTTATTTGGAAAATTTTAAAGATAAAATTATTTATTTTTTCTTCTTCTTATCTTTTTTGTCCTCTTTTTCGTCATCGTCCTTACTATTTTCTTCTGCATCCATAATTTTTCCTTCACAGAATAAATAAGTTCTCATTTGTTCGTCCCAACCTTCTTGATTGCGGCGAAGCCATTCAAGTGTCATCATTGCGTGTTCAATTTCTTCTTCGGCATTATGCCACATGATTTCCTTTAATTCTTCATCATCAGTTACTGCAACTCTTTGATAGTACCAGTCAACTGCTTCGATTTCTTCTTTTAGGGAATTAATCGCTCTTATAATATTTCTTTCCTTCTTAGTCATTTCCGCTGCGGGTTCATGATAATCGTTAGCCATAATATCCTCCTTTATAAAAAAATACAATCTTACTACCTAATTATAGCACTAATGATTTAATGATAAAAGTAAGCAATTTTTGAAAATGCCATCTTTGGGGTATAATAGAAAAGGATTGAGAAAAGGAGAGATTAATATGATAGAGTTTAAAAATGTCAGTAAAATCTATCCCGGCAATCAGGTTGCAGCTGAAAATATAAATTTAAAATTTAAAGATGGAGAATTTATATGTTTTATTGGAGCCAGTGGATCGGGCAAGACAACTTGCATGAGAATGATCAACAGGATGAACGATATTACTAGCGGAGAAATTTTAATAAATGGCGTAAATATAAATGAAATGGACGCAGTTGATTTGAGAAGGAAAATTGGCTATGTAATTCAACAAATTGGACTCTTGCCACATATGACTGTCTATGACAACATTGTCCTTGTGCCTAGGCTTTTAAAGTGGGAGGAAGATAAACTTAGACCCATAGCAGAAAATTTAATTCAAAAAGTAGACTTGCCACTTTCTTACTTAGATAAATATCCTTCAGAATTATCTGGAGGGCAACAACAGAGAATTGGAGTTATAAGAGCTCTTGCAGCAGACCAAGACATAATCTTGATGGACGAACCCTTTGGTGCTCTTGACCCAATAACGAGAGACGCTCTTCAAAAACTTGTCAAGAGACTTCAAAAAGAAATGGGAAAGACAATAGTTTTTGTATCTCATGATATGGATGAGGCACTTACACTTGCAGATAGAATTGTAATTATGAAAAAGGGTCATGTTGAGCAATTTGACACTCCAGAAAATATTTTGAAAAATCCAAAGAGCAAGTATGTAGAAGATATGCTTGGCGAAGAAAAATTAAACGAAGCCAAGACATCTTACAGAACTGTAGAAACTATTATGTTAAAAAATCCAGTTTCGCTGACAAGAGATAGGTCAACTTATGATGCCCTTGCCCTTATGAGAAAGAAAAGGGTAGATACAATTTTTGTAACAGACGAGGAAAATCATCTTCTCGGTGCAGTTGGTATGTTTGATATAGGAAGATTTGGCAAGCACATCAAATCCCTTGATGAAGTTATGGAAAAAGTCTATACCATAAGAGAAAACACGGTAATAATGAATGCCATTCGTGACATCTATAACTTGGACATAAAAAATCTTCCCGTAGTTGATGCTGAAAATAAACTTGTTGGACTTGTAACAAGAGCATCAGTTGTTGATACAATTTATACAAATCTTTGGGAAAATGAAGATGAAGAAAAAGTTGAAGAAATTTATGAAGATGATGATTTATCTAAACTTATGAAGGACGCATCTGGCGAATCCTCTAATAAGATAGGTGAAGATAATGATTGATTTCTTAATGACTAACAGTGGAGAAATTTTGTCAAAATCCTTGGAGCACCTTTTTATTGCATCAATTTCACTATTCTTTGGAGTTTTAATTGCAGTGCCCCTTGGAATATTTTTGACTCGCTCAAAGCAGGCAGCAAAAATAGTAATGGCAATTGCATCAGTTTTACAAACTGTGCCTTCCTTTGCCCTACTTGCCCTAATGATTCCAATTTTTGGCGTGGGAAAAAAGCCAGCCATGGTTTCACTTTTTATATATTCACTGCTTCCGATTTTGAGAAACACCTATCTTGGCATAGCAGGAGTAAATGATAAATTAATTGATGCAGCAAAGGGAATGGGTATGACTAGGTCCCAAATCCTCTTCAAGGTGCAAATACCTATGGCAATGTCAGTAATAATGAGTGGGATTAGACTTTCTGCTATCTATGTACTTGCCTGGACAACTTTAGCAGCCTATGTTGGTGCAGGAGGACTAGGAGACTTTATCTTCAATGGACTTAATAATGCCATAATGCCAATGGTTATATGGGGAACAATTCCTGTAACACTTATGGCAATAATTGTGGACTTTTTCTTTGGAATACTTGAGGATAAACTTTCGCCTAACAAAACAAGCGGGGTGGCAGAATGAAAAAAATAAATAAAATAAAAAAATTAATTTTACTTTTTATAATGCTATCTGTGTTTTTAACGTCTTGCACACTTCCGGGCCTTGGAGGAAATACAAAGACCAATGTAGTTGTTGCTACAGGTTCAAACACTGAAAGACAAATTTTAGGCGAAATTGTAAAGCAAATGATTGAGCATGACACAGACCTTGATGTTTCTTTAATCACTAATTTATCATCATCAGTCTTAAACCATATAGCCATGCTAAAGGGCGATGTCAATGTTGTTGGCGCCATGTATACAGGAACAGCCCTAAGTGGCGAGCTTTCTATGGAGCCTATAAGAGACCCTAAAGAAGCACAAGAAGTTGTAATGAAGGAATATTACAAGAGATGGGAAAGATATTGGTATCCATCCTTTGGCTTTGACAACACCTATGCCTTCATGGTTACAAAGAAATTTGCAGAAGAAAACAATTTGAAGACAGTTTCAGATTTAGAAAAGATAAAAGACAAAATAAGCGTAGGCGTGGATACAGCTTGGATAAAAAGAGAGGGCGACGGCTACAAAGCCTTCAAAGATACTTATGGTTTTGCTTTTAAAACAATCTATCCAATGGACATTGGCTTAGTCTATACAGCCCTTGCCAGTGGCGAGATGGACCTAGTCCTTGGCTATTCAACTGATGGGAAAATTTCATCTTATGACCTAGTAGTCTTAGAAGATGACAAAAGACTTTTCCCGCCTTATGACTGCTCGCCAGTATCATCAAAGGCAATTGTGGAAAAATATCCAGAAGTGGAAGAAACAATAATGAAACTTGTGGGACAAATCTCGTCAGAAACTATGCAGGAATTAAATAGGCAGGCAGACGAAGATTTAGAAATGCCAGCAAAGGTAGCAGAAAACTTTTTGAAAAAGAATAATTATTTTGAAAATGTAAAAGTTGACAAGAATAAATTAAAGGAATACAAAGAATTTGTGGAAGGAGGAAAAAATGTCTGAAGTAATAATGTACTATACGCAAAATGCATCCTATGTCTTTGAACAGTTTATAAGACACTTCCTTATTTCCATATATGGAGTTTTGTTTGCATCAATTTTAGCAATACCCCTTGGTTTTGCTGTTGCAAGGAAAAGAAAACTCTCAAGGCTAACAATTAGCATAGCAAATGTAATGCAGACAATACCTTCCCTTGCCATGCTTGCCATTCTCATGTTTTTAATAGGAACGGGACCAAATACAGTGGTCTTTGCAGTATTTTTATATGCAATCCTTCCAATATTAAAAAATACAGTATCGGGAATAAATTCAGTTACACCAGAGTTAGTTGATGCGGCAAGGGGCATGGGAATGACAAAGCTTCAGCTAACGACAAAGGTGGAACTTCCTCTAGCCATATCAATAATAATGGGTGGCATAAGAAATGCCCTAGTCCTTGCCATAGGAGTTACAGCAGTGGGAACATTTATAGGTGCAGGTGGACTTGGCGATATTATAACGAGAGGAATAACAGTGGCAAATGGAAGTCCAATAATAATAGCAGGAGCAATACCAACAGCCCTAATGGCAGTCTTGGCAGACTTTTTACTTGGTATAATCGAGAACAAACTCACACCAAGGACCTTTACAAAAGTATAAGCTTATAAATTAAAGAAAACTCAGGTTCATATATAAAAGAGCCTGAGTTTTTCTTTATCCAAAATTATTTATTTTTTATTCTTCTTAAATTCTACAATGGAGGCAAGAGTATTTACGAGAATAATGTAGTGGTGGTAAAAGGAAAAGTAAATTGCAAATATTGGCGCACCTATCATTTCCATTGGCGAGCTTCCTGCAATATTCCATGGGATTAATGCAGATGTCATAACAGCAGAATTTTCTATATCAAGTGCTAATTTTGAAGTATCTTCATAATTCTCCCTTGCCATTTCATAAGTAAGCATTATGGAAAGAGTTTGGTTGGAAGAAAAGGCTGAAATAATAATAGACATAATTTCCATGACTAGCATATCTGGGAAGCTAATAAATATTTTTTTATGTATCTTTTTACACCTCTTAATAAATCTGTGTTTTTAAAGAATCCAAAGTAGCCTGAAGATATTCCAACAACTAAAAGCATCTTTAACATAGAAATAAATCCGCCGCCATTAATTAATTTGCCAGCTTCTGAATCCAAGTGCATTCCAAATATTATTGCATTTAAAATTTCTAGTGCACTTTTGTCTTGGAAAATTGCTGCAAAAAATATTGAAATAGCAATAGAAATTATGAGGTTTATTTTTAAATTGACTCTAAAAACCGAAAGTACAATTATAGTTATTGTAGGAATTATAAGTATGGGCTTGAAATTAAAAATAATTCTCAAGGCTTCTATACTGTGCCTATCAATATTGGCATTTATACCGAAATTAAAAATTTGAAAAGTTATTACTGTGAGGACTAGGGGAATTACACAAGTCTTAAACATATTTTTTATATTATTATATAAGTCTGTTCCAGTTAAAGTTGCAACTAAAAGAGCGGATGTAGACATGGGAGAAGACCTGTCGCCAAAAAATGCACCAGATAAAACTGCACCGCCAGTTACCAAGGGACTAAAACCCATAGCATTTGATATTGACATAGAAATTACACCGGCAGTTGAAGATGTACCAAAACTTGTTCCAGTTAAAAGTGAAATTGAAGCATTAAAAATAAAAACTCCTGGGTAAAAAAACTTAGGAGAAATAAAACTTATTCCATGATAAATTATGTAAGCTAAAGTCCCAGATAATCTCCATATACCAGTAATCATACCTATAAGAGAAAATACTATTAAAATAGTTTTTGCACTTTTTATGCCAAAACAAATCATATTCCAAATTTTCTTTAGGGAAAATTTTTTTATGTAAGCGTATATTGAAAGCAAAATCAAATTTGCAAAAAGAGCAAAAACAATTGAGACATTAAAAATTATTGCCAAAAATAGAAATAAAATAAATAATAATAAAACGCATATCTCGAGCATCAAATCACCTCTAATTTATTATAACTTAACTCTAGCTTTATATACAATTTTTTATAATTAAAGAAAAATTGATAAAAATTTTATGAAATTTTAATAAAGATTTAAGAAATGTGCAGTCTATTACTATTGCAAAGGCAAATAAGATTACTATATAATTGACTTCGGAGGTAATTATGAAGAACTTATACATAAAGACAAAAAACCTAATTTTTAAAAACAAGATAACAAAAATTGTTGCGGCAGTGCTTTTAGTGCTGCTAGCACTTTTACTTTTTAAATTTATAATGGGAAGGATAAAGGGAGACAAGGGAGAAGCTATTTCCCAAAACCAAGTTGTCACACTTTCAAGAGGCAGTGTCACTAATTCTGTGACAGAAAAGGGAAAGGTTGTGCCTTCAAACTCTGTTGAAGTTTATGCGGAAAAGCCACTTCCTGTGACCCACATAAATGTGAAAGTTGGCGACAAAGTGAAGAAGGGCGATATAATAGCAGAGCTTGATTCCTCTTCTATTGAGCAACAACTAAGGTCAAGACGAGCACAAAAGTCTGCCACAGATAAAAATGTGTCTGCACAAATTTCTGCTGCAAAAAAAAGACTTGATGAGGCAATTTCCGGCCGCAATTCTGGCAAAAATCCTTCAATAGTAGCTGCAGAAGCTTCGCTTACTCAAGCCATGGACCAATATCTTGCGGCACAAAAATCCTATGACGATTTTAAGAGAAGTCTCGATGAGTCATATAATCAAGGAATTATCGCAGAAAAGGGAACGAGGGAAAATCTTGCTTATCAAGAAGAAGCGACAGACTTAAAATACAGACAGCTCCAAGATGAAATGAATAAAAATTCCAATAAGATTTCTGACAACAGAGCTATGGCAGCTGACAAGTCAAGGCAAAAGGATTATTTGCAAGCTAATTTAGATAATGAAAAGAGAAGAATGACTGAAATTAGCCTTGCCATAAAGGAAGAACAAGGAAGACTAGCTGAAGCACAAGAAAAAGTAGCAAGTTTACAATCAGAAAAATCTGCACTGCAAGCAAGAAAAGATCAGCTTAACTTACAAAAATCAGAGGAAAAAGATCCACAAAAATTAATAGAAATAGAAAATGAATTGAATAAAGTAAATTCTGACATTATAAAAAATCAAGGCGATATAGACGCAATAAAATTTGAAGAAATAAAAAAATCAGCCAATGAAAATGTAAATAGACTTACAAGAACACAAAATGAATTGGAACTCCAAGTGAATAAAATCACAGAAGACCTAGCAAATGCCAAGGCTGATGAACAAAAATATACATCAGAGGCCGATGCAATTGAAAAAGAATTAGAAAACCAACAAAAACAAGTTGACGCAACAAGGCTTGAAGTGAAAAAGGCAAAGGAAGACTTGTCATCTGATGCCGACAAAGCCATAAAATCACAAAAGGCAAGAGAAGATGAATTAAAAACTCTTGCACAAAATGTAGAAACAGCAAAAAATAATTATGACAATGCCAAGAAAAATCTTGAAACAACAAAGACACAAGTGGAAAATGAAATTTCTGGATTATCTGACAACTTGAAGACAGCAAAGGCAGGCGCAAACAATTTAGACAGCGTAGAAATCGAAAATTTGACAGAAGAACTTGAAAAAGTGATGATAAAAGCACCAGCTGATGGCACAATAACAGAAGTAAATGCAAAAGAAGGTCAAGCACCAGCAACATCAGTGGCAAAAATAGAAACTATTGACACTTTAAGAATTGAATCACAAATAAAAGAATATGACAAAAACTCTGTATCAGTGGGAACAGTTGTTGAAATCACATCAGATGCAGTAATGGGCGAAACTTATAAGGGCAAAGTTATCTCCATAGAGCCAGTGCCAATGGCAATTTCAGGAGAAAATAAAACTGGAGAAGTCCTCTACAAAACTGTAATAGAATTAGATGAGGGACAAGAAAATAAATTAGCACCAGGAATGACACTTAGGGTAAAATACATCATGAGTGAAGAAAAAAACACCTTCAAAGTGCCGACAGATGCAATATTTGAAAGAGATGGCAAAAATTATGTCCTAGCACTTAAAGAAGTAGGCAAGGACTCTTACCAAATTGAAAGAGTGGAAGTAAACATGGGACTATCTAATGATGCAGAGACAGCTATAAAGGCAAAGGACTTAAAGGAAAAGGATAAAGTCCTTGCATCGGCAGCTGGCTACGGAGAAGGAAATATTGTGACAATAGAAGAGAGCCCTTTGCCAGATGAAAAAGCTGGAGAAAAAAATGAAAAATAAGCTAATAAAAATGGAGGGCATCAAAAAATCCTTTAATATAGGAAAAGAAAATGAACTTGAAATCCTTCATGGCATAAACTTTGATGTAAACGAGGGCGAGTTTGTATCTGTCGTAGGGCAATCAGGCTCAGGAAAATCGACTCTTATGAATATAATTGGACTCTTGGACAGACAGACATCAGGCTACTATGAATTAAATAAAGTTGACATCTCCAGCCTAAAGGACAGCGAACTTTCAGCCTATCGCTCCAAAAAAATTGGTTTTGTCTTTCAAAACTTCAACCTCATACCAAGGTCAAATGCCCTCAAAAATGTAGAGCTCCCCATGACTTATGCAGGGATTTCAAAAAAAGAGAGGGCAGAGCGTGCAGAAAGGCTTCTTGAAGTAGTTGAGATGAAGGACAGAATGGATCATCTTCCCAACGAATTATCAGGAGGACAAAAGCAGAGAGTGGCAATAGCAAGGGCAATGGCAAATAATCCAGATATAATATTGGCAGATGAGCCAACAGGGGCATTGGATTCCAAAACTGGAAGAAATGTCATGGATTTATTTCACAAGCTAAACGAAGTGGAGAAGAGGACAATAATAATCATAACCCACAACCTTGAATTGGCAAAAGAGGCAAGCAGAATTTACAAAATGAATGATGGAAACTTGGAGGAGATTTAATGGACATATTAGAAACAATAAAACTCTCCTTGGAAGGACTAAAATCAAATAAATTAAGATCTTTTTTGACCATGTTAGGCATAATCATTGGCATAGGCTCAGTAATAGGAATAACAACAATAGGCGACGCACTGACAAAATCAGTGAACAAAGCCTTTGACTCCATAGCCAACACAGCAGTCCAATTCTATGTAAAACCAAAAAACGCAGATTATGACGGCGGCGAATTAAATGAAAGTGATTTCTTCACAGAAGATATACTAAAATATTTAGAGGCTCAAAAGGGCAGGAGAATAGAGGAGTTAATCTATCATGGAGAAAGTGGACAAGGCTATGTAAAAGAAGGTAGAAACAAAGAAGCAGTATCCATAAGTTCCACATCTGAGGGCGAAAAAAATCTTTTTAAACTAAAGATGATTGCGGGCAGATTTTTAAACGAAGAAGATGTAGCCCGTGGCAAATCAGTAGCAGTAATATCAGACAAGGTTTTAGAGAAAGTCTATAAAGTTACTGCACCAGAAGCCTTGGGTAGAGAGGCAAGAATTGAAGTCAACGGCAAGCTAATAGTCGCGACGATTATTGGAGTCTATGAGTATGAAGAAATGTCCGTAATGGGTCAATCCATAAATGGCTCAAACTCGACAGTATATATACCAAGAACAACAGGCGACAGAGAACTTTTAAGTGAACCTAGAACAGTTTACTACGACTTAGCCTTGACCCTAAAAAACTCCGACACCATAGAAGAAGAGGCAAAATCAATAGTTGATGAATTAAATTCAAAATTTTATGCCGATAATCCTAGAGCAGAAGTAGCCTTTTATTCAGCAAAAAGCGAAATAGCACAGATGAATAACGCCATGGCATCAATCCAAATGGCAATAGGAGCAATTGCAGCCATATCACTTTTAGTAGGCGGCATTGGAGTAATGAATATACTTCTAGTATCAGTTACAGAAAGGACAAAAGAAATAGGTATAAGAAAAGCCTTGGGAGCGACGAGGGGCGATATACGAAAACAATTTATAATAGAATCCATAATAATTTGTATAATTGGTGGAACTTTTGGTATAGCACTTGGTACACTAATAGGATTAGTAGGTTCAACTCTGTTAAAGGCAAGGACACTTCCTTCCATAGCTTCAATAATAGTAGCAGTAGGATTTTCCATGTTAATAGGAATATTCTTTGGCTATTATCCAGCAAATAAAGCAGCAAAGATGGACCCAATCGAAGCCTTGAGATACGAATAAATTTGAATAAAGAGTTTAGATGCAGTTTATAGACATAAATCAAAACTGCATCTTTTTTATTGTGCAGAAAAGAATTGTACATTATTAATTGTAAATATGAATAGTTGAAGAATAACATTAACAATAAAAAAACATTTATCTTAATCATTTAGTAGCTTTTATCGACAAAAATAAAAAGAAAACACAAAATACAGATAAAAAAATTCAAAAAAATAAAAAAATTTCTGATTAAAATTGTATTTTTTATCGAACAAAAAAATATATAAAAAAGCTATATTTATTTAAAAAATGTAATAAACGAAAAAATGAGAATGGCTAAAAATAGATAGGGGGGGGGGTGTCAAAAATACCCATAACCATAAATAAAACTAAATAATTATACAAAAGACAACTATTAGAAAAAAGGCTAAAAATAGGCATTGTAGAAAAAATCCAGGAAAACATTATTGCTTAAAAACGATAAGTGTTATAGAATATACATAACAATACTAGAGAATAAAGAGTCCTAGTATAGACAAAGACTGATTGGAGATAGGAGAATAATTATGAAGGACATATCAAGAAGAATTATTAGCCTTATATTGGCGTTATTAATGGTTTTGGAGGTGTTTAGCCCAGTCGCTGTTTCAGCGGCCTTGTTGCCAGAGGCAAGTCAAAATAGTGAGAACGATGGAGGCTATCAGAGCAAGACGTCTATATTAGTGGGACCTTCCGATGACAGCAATAGTCGGAAAGAAAACGAAACCAAAGTGCTTGAAGTTCCTGCAAAAAAACAAGTAGAGCAGGAAAAGCAAGCTAACCAAAAATCTACAGATAGACAAAACAACAAAATACAAGAAGAAAAAGCTTCTGGCAGTCTTTTTGAAGAAAAAGCTCTTGTAGAAGAAAAGAGAGACAAGGCTCTTATAGAAGAAGGTACAAAGAGAGAAAAAGAAGCAGAAGCCAGACTAGAGGAAGCCTTGAGAGAGTCTCAAGAAGCAGAGAGAAAGGCAAGAGCAAGCGAAATTGCCAATCAAGACTTTGCCCAAGAAACTATCCAAAGTGGCTACAAATCTTGGAGAGTAAAGAATAAAGTAAAAGCTCTTTATAGTGGCGGCAAAATTGATTGCCAAGGTCTTTTAATCGAAGTAGAAGATTTCAATGGCAAGAAAAAAACTCTTACTTATGACGATATACTTAAAGACAAAAATATAATAGTCAATAAAGAAATTAAAGAAGGACTGTTTGCGCCATCTGGCAAATTGACATTATCAACAACAGGTCTTAAGGATATTGAAATAAAAATAGAATTCGACAAATCAGTTAACAAATCAGATCTTAGTCTAGAAAAGGAAAATTCAAATAAATTAGAAAACGATATTAAGGAAGAAGAAAAAGAAGGAGTTCTTGATAAAATCAAAAACTTCTTTGCGGATGAAGAAACAAAGGGATTGGAAGAAGACGCAAGAGGAGAAGATGCAAAACTAGAATTAGATGATCTTGGAACTGGCGTAAAAAGAGAAGTTCAGCTTACAGAAGAAGAAATGGAAGCAGGACTTCAAATAGCAGAAATGCCGACGGCAGAATCAGAATTAGAACAAGAGTCCTCAATATTTAGAATGTTTAGGGCTGTTAGAGCTAATGGAAGTCCACTTGAAAACAAAAAATTCACAATAAGAACTAGATTTGATACATCAACTAGACAAGGGCCTATAAGAGTTGGACAATATTTCGACCTTCATCTTGATGAAAAATTAACTGTTAAAAACCCATCAAGTTTACTTCCTATAAAATTCAATGGGACAACTATAGCTACTCCAACTTATGATGAAGCTACAAATACTATTCGCTACAAGATAGTTACTGAAATAGATGAAAATATAAATCTACCTGTAAATATAGATGTAGATTACAATATAGAAAAAATTCCACCAGAAAAGAATTTTACCGTTGTAAATAGAGTTTCAGGTCTTGGAGTTGAAAAGCCAAAATCTCTTCTACCAGTAGTGGTTGATAAAAATGGAAACACTGTAAATACAATAATCGAACAAGGTAGAGATGATGTAATTAAAATTATTGACGATAAAAAAGATCAAAACTACCAAGTGCCTATAGATGTTTATGCAGATCCAGTTATTGAAGATAGTAAATTGACAGGTTTTAACTGGACTGTTAGAGTTCACTCAGACACAGATTTACAAGCACTGGGCTACCACCTAAATCTAACAACAGTTAAAGGCTCAGGACTTGGACAAATTGAAAAGGTAAAATTAAACAATCAAGATGTAACATTAGATAATAATGACATTATAGGACAACTTGGAATAGTTGACTCAAAGCATCATACTTTGACGGAATCAACCAGAGATCTTCTATATAATTTCTACACTAAGGTAGATAATGTACAAGGAAATTATCTAATTGATATTACAGTATATCTTACAGCTAAAGATAAAGCTGGAGCTGTCAGATATAACTTTGAAAAAGGATTTACACAAGAAGCTATAAATGAAGCTACACCGACTCGTGTTGGTGTAAACAATAGAACTACTATTCAAGGTAAATTTTTAGCAAATGATAAGGCACAGTGGACTATAACAGACGGGATTTCATCTCCAGATGAAAAGAATAATAATGGTATGCCCCTTGAAAACAGAGTAATAGGTGGAGAGCAAAGTATAGAGTCTAGAAGGATGGAAGTTTATGGGCTAGATAAAACAACTGGTAAGATGGTTGTAAAGGAAGCTCAAAAACTTTTAAACAATATGCCTACTAAAGAATCAGATCCAGCTGGCACTCAAGATGTAGGTAATATCGCTGTATATGAATTTGACACAAGCCTAAAGAATGCAACAGTAGCAAATGATTACAATGTGTCAGGAGTAAGAATATCCAAGTTTAGAAATTTATATATAGATGAAATTTGGAGTTTGCCTGATCCTCAGTTAAAGATGCCTGCTCAAACCTTTAAAGCAGTAGATGATATAGGAAACGAAATAGGAAGCGTAACTGTAGACGAAGGGGCAGAAGGTGTAAGAGAAAGATATGTAACTATACCTAATGCAAGATATTGGGATATAAATGAACAAAATGGAGAAGCAACTAAGAGAGGGCACAAGATTATCCAAGAGTTCAACCCGACACAAGTAGAGTTAAATGGCAAGACATATACTTATAATGAAAATGCAAACTACCACAACAATTATCTAAAGGTTCACTATATTCAAAACTCTGCCATAGATGTAACAGAAGGCAAACCTGTATCTTTCAAAGTAATAAAAGTAGATAGCAAAGACCCTAATAAAAAACTTGAAGGAGCTAGATATAGATTATTAGGAAATCAAAGTACAGATGTAACTACAAATGAAAAGGGAGAAGCTGCCTTTATAAATGTAACACCTGGCGAATATACTCTAAAAGAAACTAAAGCGCCGACAGGATACAAATTAGATGAAGAATTAAAATTTATATCTGTATCTCAAGATGGAAAGATTAGAGTAACAGGAAAGAACGCAGTCCTATCCCTTGGAGCAGGGAAAACAGAAACTGTAGAAAATGACCGTTCATCTAGCTGGCCAGATTATATGAACTCTATGCACTATGGCAAGGTAGATGAAAATGGAAATGTAGAATTTTATATCTATCTAAAGCCGATTGCACCAAGACAAGGTGGGCAAACCGATAGAAATACAAGACTTAATATTTCTATACCTGGAGCAAATGTAACAGATGTAGAAGCATATGATGTTGGAAAGTGGCAAAGAGAAACTGTTAAATCTGCAATGGAAGCTCAAAATGTAGAACAAAAGATATTTGAGCTTGGCGACAATGTAATAAATAGAGCAAATAAGAATAGGATAACTGGAGCTCCGAATACAACTGATCCATTTACCAATACAACTGGCTATCAAATCTACTTCCCTAAGGAAAGATTTGCAGATGATTGGGGATTCTTGGTAAGAGTTAAGACTAATATTGGAGCAGCAGATTCTACAAATGTTTACTACGAATGGTTGACTAATGAAGATACACAAAACCAAACAAAACTTGTAGCTAATGCAAGTGTTGAGAAGGCACAAGCAGGACAACAAGACGAACAAATACCAACAATAACAATTACAAATGATGAATTTGAAAAAAGTTCCATAGAAGTTATAAAATTTGGCGATACCTATACTCAAGATAAGAAGAGAGTAAGACTACCGGGAGCACAGTTTGTGCTAATCGACAGTGAAGGAAATGAAATAGCAAATAAATTCACTGATGAAGATGGTAAAGCTGACTTTGGCAAACACGCCCCTGGAAAATATTATATAAGAGAAGTAACTGCACCTGATGGCTACAAAAAATCAGATGTATATTTCGAAGTAACAGTAGATGAAGCTGGACAAGTAAAATACAAAGCAAAATTTGAAAGTAGCTCAGGTAAACCTCAAAATGGAGAGGATTACTATATAGAAAAAGGGGAAGCGATAGGACCTGAAATTAAAACTAAGATAGTAGATGTTAAACAAAGGCTTGAAATTCAAGAAAACGAACCTGGTGATATAGGTGTTAAAAAAGGAGTATGGGAAGCCTATAGATTTGAATCATTAAAATACCATGCAGATATAACTGTTCAAGCAGTAAACCCTGGTTCAAAATTTGAAATTCAATTTGATAGAAATCTGGATTTCACTCAATATTTTGGCGATTTCCCAAAAATTAAAAATGCCAAGGGTGTAGATATAGCAGAGCCATATTTCAACTATAATACAAATCTATTGACCTATGTATTTAATAAAAATACAGAACCAAATTCTACTACAGTTGCAAGTTTTAACTTAAGAGGGATAATTCCCAATAAATACTACGCTCGAAACTCTGGAAATTATGAGTTTACAGTTACTGTAGAACCGGGACAAACAGGCGTAACAGGTGAACAAACTATAACTAAAACTATAACGGCTGACTACGAAAACTATGACCAAGCTTGGGGAGAATCCCAATTCTACTACTTTAGAGATGTCTATAAAGGCGGAGATGGACAATGGTACCTAACAGTTATGTCTTATTTGAACCCTCTAGGACAGAATACTTATCCAAGCAAGACTCTACAATACAACTGGATGACTACAAGGTATCAAGGAGATACAAGTATAGCTGAATGGTCAGGTAATGGACAATGGCCGGTTTATAAATTGGAAGATATAAAGGTATATCGTACAGAACATAGATCTCACAAGGTGGGAGAGGTTACAAATAATGATAACCTACCACTATCAGCAGGAGTAAGACCAGAACAAGACCCTTACACTTACAATTTGCTACTACATGAGCAAATAAATCCCGATAGTTATTTGAGAAGATCTTATAATGGTTTTACATTGACTTATGACCCTAATCAAATAAGCAATTCCGGCAAGGTTTCCGCTCATTCTCCATTAACGATACAAACGGCACCACTTAGTGGAAAAGATGGGTATCTAATAGAACAAACCTTTAAGATCACAGATATAGATAAATTCAACAGCACTTGGAGACTTTTCTATATGTCAAGTGGTAAAAGATTAAGGTCGGCATTCGCAAGTAGAGCCAATGTAAACAAAGCTATAGCAGAGCAAACTGAAGGAGAAATCCCAAAGTATTATAAGGAAAGAATTGGATTAATAAACGAAAAATACACACCTGGTAATTTTAAAATCACAAAATTAAATGAAGCAAATAGAAATGAAAAATTACCTAATGCAACATTTGCACTAACAGATGAAAATGGCAGAACAATTTATAGAACATCAGATGCAAATGGAGAAATTAATTTTACAAACATTGCTCCAGGAAGATATACACTAAAAGAAACAAAAGCACCAGAAAACTTCACGCTTTCAAATAAAGAATGGCAAGTTACAGTTTTTGACGATGGAAATGTAAGGATAAGAGAGGCTGGAGTTACATCTTCAGGCGCTAGTGTATATGGAAAAGACTTAAATATATCTGTAACTAATAAACCTACTGGAAAAGAATTTGTAGTTTACAAAAAAGATGACAAAGGTCAGCCTCTACAAGGAGCAAAATTCAAACTTACTAAACAAGATGGAACCCTTGTAGAAGAAGTAGAATCTGATGGTAATGGTATTGTTAAATTTACAAATAATTTAACCGAAGGAGAAACTTACATCTTAGAAGAAACACTTCCTCCAACAGGTTATAAGCCATTAAATAAAAAGTGGGTTATAAAAGTAGAAGATGGCAAGACAAAAGTATACAATTACTCAGAAAGCACAGGTAAAGAAATAAAATCCATACTTGGAGAAGATGGCACAGAATGGGTTGATGTAAAAAATAGAATAACAGCAGGCTGGAATCACTACGATAATAGATGGACAGGCTGGGCTGGAAACAATGAAGAAGCACGTTATTTAGGAACTAGAATTGTAGCTGTAAATAAAACTAAAAAATATGCAATTCAAAGATTCGTAATAAATCCAGAAAGTGCAAATATTGCCGAAACTACCATAGCATCCATCCACAGAGAAAAGCCAAGAGATCCAAATATGACTTGGTATAACGGAAATGCTGAATATAAAATCTTTACGCTTGATAAGCCGGTTACAGGTTTAATCTCAGACATAAGACTTGCAGATTATAATATTACAGACATTACCGCTCAAGTAAAAAGTGAGACAGAAAAGTCTAATTATGAGCCTGACAGATTAAAACTAACTCTTCCACCTATGACTACACCAATAGTAATAGATGTAAAAGTTCCATATGACAGTGAAGAAGGGGGAGTAGGTCTAGGACTAGATTGGCTTAGAGGAGGAAATCAAATTTATTGGAAGTCAGACTTCTATGAAAAAGTATCTTATATAAAGACAACAGGTCCTACTAAGACACAACAAGGTAGCATAATCGGTTCATATATTACGGAAGACTCACTTGATGTAACCAACGAAGCCAAGAGATTTGGTTTTAAACTTAAAAAAGTAAAACAAGGAACAGAAAAAAGTCCAATAGAAGGCGCAACCTTTACATTGACAGGACCAAACCCACTAAAAGACGAAAGATTAATGACAACTAAAGAAGATGGTACGATTTCTTTTGAAAACTTGGAAAAAGGAACCTACACCTTAGTTGAAAAACAAGCAGCACCAGGTTATGAAAAAGCAAACACAACATGGACAGTTAGAATAACCGACACAGGCAAAGTCTTTATAAAAGATAACAAATTAAATCCTGCGGGAACTGCTCTAAATGCAGAATTAAGTATAGCTGATGACACAAACACTGGAGCAAATAGAAGTGCAAAGGAAACAGTAGAAAAACAAACAAGAATGTTAAAGTCAGCACTTTATGGTTCATCTTTGAAGGGTAAGGAAAATTCTATAGTTTTTAAATCAGAGGCGGAAAAGAAAGAAGATTCCGTAAGAGAAAAATTAAATACAATCTACGGAACAGAAGAATTTGATAAACTATATCCTAATGGAATATCTATTAAAGAAATGGCTATGGCAGCTTATACAGCCCCAACAACTTTTGATGATGGACTAGAAATTTCTGATGAAACAGTACCAGCTGCACAAAGAGGAACTGATGATTTAGAGCAAGTTAGCCCTTATAACATTGATTCTTCTAATGCAAATATAAGTGTAAGTGCTGGAGAAGTTAATACAACAGACGGTTCAAGAGACATCAAAGTAAAGATTACTCCAAAAACTCAACAAGTTGGTCAAAACAAATCACACTGGGTACTACTTGTAGATAGGTCTAAAGATTTTTCAGGTAAGAATAATCTTGACAACAACATCAATAAGTTCCTAACAGATTTAAGAACAAAGGCAGACACACCGGGTGCTGAAGTCTATATATCTATGATAGAATATTCAGCTACAAACAATATGAATAAGCTGCTTGTGTCAAAGAGAAATATCAAAGACTTTGACAATTCTGCGACACAATATTCATATACAATGGGTACTTTAGAAGAATTGCCAAATTCACAATATAATCTAAATGAGCAAAATGTAACAGTTAGAGACTATCTATCAGCTGTTGGTATCGATAGGAGAAACACTAATATTAGCGATGGAGCTGTCAACTTAGAAAACACTGTTAGGGCTAATCTAGATAACTTAACAAACGAAGCATACGACAATAAATATGCAATCAACTTTGCAGCCTTCAATATTAATAATGCTGTCAGAAATGCTACTGGCGGTGATGGATATAAAAAATTCAGACAATTTGAATCAATGTGGGCATTTTACACTAAAGGCTATAAAAGAGTTTATATTCATACTGATCAAGAATCTACAGAGTTGACAGGTACAAAATCAGATTTTGCCAATTATATTAATGGAAATGCAGATTACAAGAAATTATATCTAACTGCTAAAGGAAAATTAAAGTATAATAACAAGTGGATAAAACCAAGAGAAGTCGGACCTTATGTACAAAAAGATATATTAGATCCAATCTTAAATGATACAAATAATTTTGCTTCACAAGGAAAAGAAGAATCACTTCTTAAAAATGGAATTTTGAATATAGCAACAAATGACAAGGTTAAGCTAAATTCATATTCAATAAGTAAAAATGGAAAAGTAACAGAAAATCAAACTAACCCAACAACAAACTCTATTAGTAAAAATATCAGCTTAGGTGTTGGAGAAAGTTTAGAGCTTGACTATAAAATTTCATTAGATCAAAATGCTGAGAACAACACTGAGTACACAATTCATAATTTAATGACTTATAAGCCAGATGAAAATGCACAAGCAGTAAATCTTGATACTATGCCATTAAAGACAAAGAAAGTAGGAGCAGCTCAAAAACAATATGATGTAGTGATAGCAACTCTATTTAATGGTAAGATTACAGCAAATAAATCCAAGGCTAATGCAGGAGAAACAATTACTTTAACAATTAAGCCAGACACCGGTTATAAACTTGATACTTTAAAATATACGGATGAAGATGGCATAGAACATGATATAGTAGGTAATTCATTTACAATGCCTGCATCAAATATTCTTATAGGCGCAATATTTAAGAAAGAAAACCAACCTCAACCAACGAAGCATAAGATTTATACAAACCCTAATGGAAATGGTAGGATTGAAGTAGATAAAACTGAGGCAACAGAAGGGGAAAAAGTAACCTTTACCCTAATTCCAGACGCTGGAAATACTATAACAAGTCTTTCTGTAAGAACTGGTAGTGGAGAAGTTACTATAATTGATGGAAATTATTTTATAATGCCAGATGCAGATGTATCAATTAATGCTACATTTAAACCAAGTCAACAAAGTGGTTACTCAATAACAATAGACCCTAATATTAAAAATGGACAAGTAACAGCAAATCAAACTATTGCACGAAAAGATACGTTGATTACATTAAATGTAGTTCCTGATCATGGATATGAATTGAGCGCAATAAAGGTAACTGATGCAGCTGGAAATAATATAGATGTTGATATGCAAAATAAGACATTTAAAATGCCAGCATCAAATGTAACTGTTACAGCTACATTTAGAAATCCTAATGATGATACTCCAGGTCAAGGAGAAATTGAAATCACAGAGGGCAAACTTGCTCAAATAACAAATAAGCAAACAGGTCTTGATTTTAAACTTTTCAAGAGAGATTTACCTGGCAGAAAACTACCTGGAGCCGTATTTGAATTAGTTAAAACAGATAAAACTTATACAACTGTAGACGAAGGTTTTGGAACACTTAAAGGCGTGTCTGATGAAGATGGTAAAGTTGTATTTAAAAATGCAGATGGAAAAGTTGTAAACTTAGGAATAGGTTATTATAAGATAACTGAAACGAATGCTCCATTGGGTTATAAAGAAGAAAAAACACCATGGTTAGTTGAAGTTTATGAAGAAAAAGGTCAATTAAAAGCTAGATACAAAGGACCAGATGAAACGCCTACAACCTATGTAAATTCAGATAAATCAAAGGATACAACTAGCACAAATCTTGCAACAAAAGATGGAATAAAATATAAGTCTAGAATAACTTATATAAATAAAGAAGCTAAATCATTTATCCAAAGAATTTATATAGACACAACAGCTATTAGGGACACACTAAATGTTCAGATAATACCACAGATAAAGAGAGAAGAAAAAGATACTCCAAATAAATCTCCAGAAACACTAAAAGAAGGAGTTAAGACAGCTTACAGGTCAACTTATAAGCTTGCTAAAGGCACAGCAGATGAACATGAACTTGATGAAATATTGAGATACCATGATTTGTCTAAACCTGATGTATCCACAGTGAACACTGCAAGATGGAGACCATTTAATTGGGGCTTCGACGAAGACCAATTGAATTTACCTCCTGGAGTTTACTTTATAGACATAGAAGGTTTCTATGATAACAAAATAACTAAAGATGATATTGGAAAGATAGAATTAAACTTTGAATTCTATAGAGGCGAAAGAAAATTCCAACAAGCAAAAGGATGGAATAATGCAGGAGAAATTATCTGGGAAGATGTCAAAAATGGAACTTACCAACAAGGTAATTTAAACTTAGGTTACACTGCCTTTAATCAAAGTTCGACAGGACAGCTAGGAAGAACTGGTGGACGAATTTATCCGTCACTAGACCAAGGTAAATACACTACGATTAAGACAAGTGTAGATATCAAACCTCTTTACTCAGCCGGTAAGATTACAGAAATCGACCAAGGCGGATTGACAGTAATAAATGATGAAGAAACATACAATGTTACTTTCTCAAAGCATGGGCGAGATGATCCTAATGAACCGATAGGCGGAGAAGCAGTTACTAAGAGAAGACTTGAAGGAGCAATCTTCAAACTTCAAAAAAGAGTTGGTAATGATTATGAAGATGTAAAAGGCTCATATATAGGTTCTGCTTTCAATGGTTACTTCGGATTTAGAGGTCTAAAGCCTGGTCGTTATAGACTAATGGAAGTAAAACCACCTGAAGGATATAAACCGATAAAAGAACCAGTCCTATTCTTCACAATAGAAACAGTTAGTTTAATATCAGGTCAAATAGTCCATCCTATTACTGGAGAGCGTATCAGTATAGATAAAGTTGATTTCCTATTCCCTCAAGAAGGAGACCCTGGATACCAATCACCTGGATATAAGTTTGGGGAGTTAAAAACTCGTGATGTGAATGGTAAAGAAATTTTATTAAAAGATGCTAGGAACGCAAATTTGGATACAACAAAAATAATTAATCCAAAGGGCGGAGAAGTTCTTTTAAATAAAATGAAAATTCAATTCCCTAAGACTAAAGTAACAAAGCCAGGGGAACCAGAACCAGAAGAAAAGACTATCTTTAATATAACTGAAATTCAAATTACTCCTACATCTAATGGATATATTTCACTAGAGTATGACAAGGGAAATGGAATTTACCAATATGTACCAGAAAAATCAAGCTCTGAAAAAGATGGGAAATTAATCGACTATGTAACATCTGCCACAGCTAAAAACATGGGTAAAATCATAAATGAAAAACCAGGTAAAGGTAGTTTAACATTAAACAAAGTTGATGAAACTGGAACTAACATCACAAGAACAGGACTTGAACCGGGAGCAAGATTCAAATTAACAAACACATCAAGTGGCTCTATTACATTTGGAACAGTTGGAGAAGATGGAACTCTAAAATTCGAAGGACTTAATCTTGGAACTTATAAGCTTCAAGAAGAAACACCTCCAAATGGTCATATAAACACAGGTCAAGTTTGGCATTTCACAGTAGGTGGTAAGGATTTAGACCCTTATCAAGGAGAAATCAAACCTACAGGAAGTGATTTATCAGATAAGATAACCCTAGAATCATCAGAAATGCACATTGAAAGACCAGATCCTGACGATAAGACAGGAAAAACAGAAAAGGACAGTGTTGTAAGACCACATTCAGGACATAGCTTAGTATTTAAAAATAAATTTAAGCTAGGTAAAGATATAAAGATAAATCCAGGGGATTATTTTGTACTAAAACTATCAGATAGTCTAAGTGTAAATGGAATATTTCCAACTGGATTAGATAATCTTGATATTTTTGCAGATGGCGTAGGTACAATAGCAAAAGCAAATTATGACAAAGAAAAGGGAACTATAACCTATACCTTCACAGAATATGCAAATGCCTATAACTTAGTTAATTTTTCAAATGAAATTTCAACCTTTATAGACTTATATAAAGTTAGAAATTCAACTAGAAATGTGGATGTAGGATTTGGAATTAATAATGATACAACTAAACATACAACAGTCGATGTAGTATATGATTTAGGTAAAGCAGAAGCTGGGACGGCTGGTCAGAATATGTTAAATCTAGCGTCGAAGATAGTTTACTACAATCCAGAAACTGGAGAATTTGTTCACTATTTCTATGTTAATAGGAAACGACAACCAGCAAGTAAATTTAATTTCGTGTACTCTTCAGATCAAAACTTAGAAAATGTAAAAGTTGATTACTTTTTATTAAAAGATAATTCACAAGTTAATTTACCTGATGATATGCCAGAATCTTTTGGAGTAAATGAAGAGAGTGTGAATTATAATAAACCTGTAACAATTAGAGCATATTCACAATTAAGAAATTGGGAACAAATAAGCACACGTCATTATGAGGGAATAGCTACTTCCGACTCTTATATATACAAAGTTACAGGAAGAGTTTCAGATCAAAATAAATCTAAGTATATAGGACAAGGAAGACTTCAAGCGACACAGGATTATTATGTTAATAGATATGATTCAGTATATGGATTTGAAAATCAAGCAGTCGCAAAAGCAGAACTTACAATCCAAGCAGTGAACCCATCTAATAAAATTACTTTTAAGAAAGTAGATCCAAAGGGAAATCCACTTGAAGGTGCATCATTTACCCTTAATCTTAAAGATGAGAATGGAAACTTCAACGATTATCAAGGTGGAGTTCAAAGGTCAGGAAAAGATGGTTCCTTTGAATTTGGAAAACTAAAGTCTGGCGAATACCAATTAATAGAAGTAACTGCACCAGAAGGATACCATAAACAAACAGGCTCACTTCTTAATTTTAGAGTAAGTGAATCAGGTAAAATATTCAAAAAAGTAACCATAACAAAAGAAGACGGCAAAGAAGAAATAGTAGAAGTTGAAGTAACAGGAAATATACCAATAGTTATAGAAAACACAAAAGAGCAAGAAATTGAGTTTAAGAAAATAGACGCAACTACAAAAGAAGCTCTTGCAGGAGCGGAATTTGAAGTCTGGTACAAGAAAAATGCAGGCGATGAATACTCAAAAGAACTTGTAAAAATGTACCAAGATAATAATGGCAACAAATTAGTCTTAAATAAAGATGAAAAAGCTCCAAGTGGTTATACAGAAGTTACAAAATTCACATCTGGAGCAGATGGAATTGTAAAATTCAAGTTCTATGACCAAGGCTACTATGCAATAAAAGAAATTAAAGCACCTAAGGGATATATTAAACAAAGAGATTTCCTAAAAGAATTTAGAGTATTAAATGGCAAGGCTCAAACATTAGAAAAATCGTCAAAACAAGGCTCAGTACAAACAGACAATAATATAATCTCAAGTCAAACAATAGAGATCAATGAAAAAGACAAAACTTTCAAACAAAGAATTATCTTAAATCCAAATCAAAATGAATGGCGTTTTGATGGAGGAGATACTCAGCTTAGATTATATGAAAATCAATGGACTGTAAATACAGAGGGCAAAAAGATTAGATATGCTGTTCTTGACGAAAATAAGTCTATAAGTGACTTGAAAGAAGGAGACTTTAAAGACTTTAATCCAAGAAACAGTTCCGCTAACCCACTTATGTACGCAGTTGCAAGAATGTATGGAGAAAGTAATTATACAAAACCATCATCAACTAATAGTGAAATCTATACAAATAAATCTCTTGTTGTAGAATTCACAGGAAATATAGGAAACAGTGCAACAAGTCCTATAAGTATAAAAATGGACGTGAATTCAGACCAATGGAAATACAGTGAATTAACTTATTCACTTGACTATGATAAGATTGGCAAAGAAGATAAGATTTATGTAGATTATCAAAGTACAGATCCAATCCAAGTAGAAAACCACAAAGCGGAATATCCTTGGACTGGTGGTATGGGTACTTTAGTATTTACTGTCACTGGTTTGGTTCTCATGACTGCTGCAGTTTATGTGTACAGCAGAAAGAGGAGGGCTTCTTATGATGAATAGTTATAAGGTCAAAAGAGCTCCTCAAATGCTGATTAGTCACAAGGACAAAAGTAATCCTAAAACTCTGAGTAGTTATAGAGACAAAAAAAATTCTCTTATGACAAATGCTTATAAAGACAAGATAAGTTCTCTTATAACAAAAGCTTACAGGGACAAGGTAAATTTTCTTATCTTAAATGATTTTAAAATCTATGAGGGCAAGGCTCTTATGATAAATTGCCAAAAGGCAAGTGAGAGAAGGTGTTGCTCTTATGATTAATTCCATTAAAGACAAGAAGAGGCACCCTCCTTAGTTGGAGCAAAATTTAATGAATGAGAGAGTGGTTGATGGCAAAGCCAATAGACCAGCCGCTCTCGGCTTCATAATTTCACAAAATATTAGTATGATTTATGTAATTTATAGGTAATTCTAATTTATATTTGATAAAATATTTTTAGAGATACTTAGAAAAATTAAAAAGCCATTTATGGCGAGAGTCGAAAGACTAAAGTTCATGGTAATAATTTGCATAGGCAAATAATTATAAAAAATTTATAAAAGAAGGAGTTATATTATGAACAAGAAAAAAATTCTATCACTAATTATGGCATTAGTGATGCTAGTTGGAGTATTCTCTCCACTAACAGCGTTCGCTGATCAAACAGTTCCAACAACTAATCTTAACATTCACAAGATTGAGTTAAAAGATTTTGACGGAGTAACAGCTAAAGACCACAAAGGTCAAGAATTATCACTTGATGACCTTAAGGGCGCAAACTATTTCCAAGGTAAAGACCCAAAATGGTTAAATGGAGTTAAATTTACTTATTACAAAGTAACTACTGAACAATTAGCTAAGATTGAAGAAACTAATCCTCAAACAAAGGAACAAGTACAAGCTATAATTGATCAAAATGCTCAATTATTTAATGGAGTTCAAGGAGTAGAAACAGAAGCTACAAGTGGTAATGGTTTAGTTACAATTCCAAACTTAGCTGAAGGAACTTATTACTTTGTAGAATCTGAAACACCAGCAAACCATACTGGTGCCTTAGCAGTACCTTTTAAAATCACATTGCCAATTTATAATGAAAAAGATGGAAGCGTAATGAAAGATGTACACATTTATCCAAAGAACAAATTGACAAATAAAACTACAACTAAGGATATAGACACAGAAGCAAATAAAGCAAATAAGCAAACAGAAACTCACAATGTAACAGTTAAAGATGATAATGGAAATAGAATTCTTACATTAGATAAGGGTGCAAAAGTTCCTTATGTTGTAACTACTCCAATTCCAGCTGGTTCAAAAGAAATTATACTAGCTTGGACAGATAGAATGAGCCCAGGTTTAACTTATAACAATGATTTAGTTGTAAGTGCAACTTATGGCGACCCAGGAACTGATTTAGCTTTAGAAGCAGGAGATTATAATATTACAAATTCAGATAATGGTTTTGTATTAAAATTCACTGATGCAGGTATCAAGAAAGTATTAGAAAAAACTCTTAATAAAGGCGACGGCGTAAAACTTATTGATGGAACAATATACAACAAACAAGCTGATGAAGCTGCTCAAAAAGTTGTAATAACACTAAAATATTCAGCAACTCTTAACGGACTTACTGGTCCAGTAGACCCAGAAACAAATACAGTTTCTTTCTTCTATGGAAATAAACCAGGATACACTCCACAACCAGGAGATAAAAACCCAATTCCAGAAACAAATAAAACTGAAATCCCTGTAAACAAATCCTTCGTTGCTGGAGATGGCGCTACAGCAAAAGATTGGCCAACAGATATGAAAGTTACTGTTAAGTTACAAAAATGGAACCCAGCAACAAATAAATGGGAAGATGAAGCAGGCAAAACTTTAACTTTAACTGCTGATCAAACTTCTGGTAAATTTGAAGGTCTTGATAAAACAGCAAAATATAGAGTAGTGGAAGATGAAATCAGTGGTTGGGTAGCTAATTATTCTCACAATGATAATGGCGATGTTGTAATCAAGAATAAGGAAAATCCTAACCCTAATCCAATTACACCTCCAGAAGTAACTGTAACATCTGGCGGTATCAGATTTGTAAAAACTGATGACAATAATGCAAATCCACTTCGTCTAATGGGTGGTAAGTTTATAATTTCTAACCAAGAAGGTAAATATTTATACTACAAAACAGTTGCACAAGCAGAACAAGATCTAGCTGTTCTTAAAAAAGCAGAAGGAGAATTAAAAGCTCTTGTAGATGAATATAATGCCATGACAGCAGAACAACAAAATGGAACTGACGGAACAGCTAAGAAAACAGCAATTGATGAAAAAGCAACTGAAATCGCAGGACTAAAGAAAGCAGCGTCTATTCAATATACTTGGGGAGATGGATTTGGAACAAAAGATAATTTAAAAGAAAATCTAGTAGTTTTAACTCCAAATAGCCAAGGTTATATGGAAATAACAGGACTTGATTTTGGAGTTTATGACTTAGTCGAAATTGAAGCACCAAAAGGATATGCTATTCCAGCTGATGGTCAAAGATTTACGTTTACTGTTGATAAGGATTCTTATAGCAACTTAAATCTAGGTGCAGAAGGTATGATTGATTCATCAGCAACTGATACAACTAAAGCTCAAAGATTAGTCAACAAGAAAGTAACTATTCCACAAACTGGTGGTATTGGTACTGTTCTATTCACTGTTGTCGGTGTTGCTTTAATGGGTGGCGCTGTAATGGCAATGAAGAAAAATAGAGAAGAAGCTTAATTATTAGTAATTTAAATTTAATTTGACAATTTGTTAAGTTTAAGGAGATTATTATTAGTTAAATCTAATTATTAAATTGGAAGAGGCTTTGTCCTCTTCCCTACATATTATGATAGTGAGGTAGAGATGAAGAAGAAAATATACAGTTTAATAATTTTATTTGCGATGGTAACTATGGTCTTCCTACCTCTTACTGTCTTAGGGGCATCATCTGTTACCATCGACATAAAGACAAGGGAAAGTTTAAGTAAAGGCGATTTGGAAGGCAGAACTCTTGGTATATGGAAGATAAATGATAAGTTTATTGACACTTCTATGGACAAGACTAGACTTGTTGCCATCCTAGATAGGTTGAGTGAGGCTGACTTAGATAGGCAGCTTGAAAATAAGGCTGATAAATGGATTGTCAGTCCTAAAGAGTCTGATGATTACAAGGTTACCCTTAGTCTTGAGCCTGGCACTTATTATATAAGGGAGCTTGGAAACAGCAAGGAAAGGTTTATTGAGTCTGCTGTTTTTAGTCCTGGAGAGACTAATATTATTAAGTTAAAATGGGGACTAAAGATTACTCCAACACCTCCGCCACCACCTCCAGGGGATACACCACCTCCTCCAGAAGAAACGCCACCACCTCCAGAAACTGTTGTCCTTATCAAGACTGATGGCGAGGGCAATTATCTTTCTGGTGCCAAGTTTACTCTTCACTACGCCAATGGGAATCCTGTTTTGACAAAAAATGGAGCCTTTGACGATAAGGGTTCGGCTGAAGTTTTTGTCACTGATGAAAATGGCAGGATTACTATTAAGAATGTGAAGGCTGGTGCCTACTTCTTCAAGGAAGTTGAAGCTCCGGCTGGCTATGATATAGTGAAAAGTGAAAGTGATTTTGTTATCTTTGAAGGTAAGGGTGCTAATGTAAGTGTCATCAACAAGAAGAAGTTAGGCTCTTATAATTTCTTTAAGACTGATGAGTCTAAGAAGCTTGGTCTTAGTGGTGCTGAGTTTGTTATAACTCGCAACAAGAATGGTATGGACGAAAGGGTTAAGCGTGATGGAAAGGACCTTGTTCTATCTTCTGGCACTGATGGAAAGTTTTCTGTTTATGATCTTCCTTATGGCACTTATTATATTTGGGAGACTAAGGCTCCCGATGGCTACACTCTCTTGCAGGGTTCTTTAAAGTTTGAAATTGACGATAATTCTTTTGAGAAAGTCCTAATTATTGGAAATAGGAAAGAACCTCCAATTCCTCTTCCAAAGACTGGGGACATCACACTCATTGTGCTTGTTATTGCTGGTGCTGTGATGGTGGGATTAGGTAAGTATTTAATCAAGGACAAGAAATAAGTTGAGGCTCCTTGGAGCCTCTTTTTTTATGGAGTAATATGAGCAAGAAAAAGAAAAAATCTAACAAGTTATTTATTTTTATTTTTATTTTGGGTCTTGGTATTTTGTCTTATCCCATGATTTCAAACTGGTATTATAGGATTGAGTCCAACAATCAGGTTGCTGACTACAAGGAAGCGAGAGATCTTTTGAGTGATGAAGAAATCCAGAGGAGGATGAGGCTTGCTAAGATTTATAATGACAATTTAGGAAATGTTACGCCAAAGGATCCTTACAGTGAAGAGGAAAAGCATAAGGCAATAGAAAATTATGCTCAGATGTTAGAGTTAAGGACTAAGATTGGCGTCATTGTGATTCCGTCTATTGATGTGGATCTTCCTATTTATGCTGGGACTAATGAGGAGATTTTGCAAAAGGGTGCTGGGCACTTGGAGGGGACAAGTCTTCCTATTGGTGGGGAGTCATCGCACACTGTTATCACTGCTCACTCTGGTCTTCCTTCTGCTAGACTTTTTACAGATCTTCAAAAGGTAAAGATGGGCGAGAAGTTTTATATTGAAAATATTGGTGGTACTTTGGCTTATGAAGTTGACCACATTGATATCATTGAGCCTTCTGATTTTCAACAACTTCTCGTTGTGCCGGAAAAGGATTATGCAACTCTTCTCACTTGCACTCCTATTATGATTAACACTCACAGGCTCATTGTCCGTGGTCATAGAGTTCCTTATGTGCCAGAGGTTGACGATAAGATTATGGAAGACAAGGGAGGAAATCTTGGTATTGATAAAAGGCTTATCATTCTCTTAATTTTTGCTATAATTATCTTAGTTAGATATTTGTTGTCAAAGCGAAAGAAAAAGTTAGCAAGAAAGAGAGAACTTGAGAGGGCAAAAAATATTGAGTTGGCTAAGATGGGCATGAGCAAGGTCAATGAAAATGATCTTCATGATGTCAATGATAATAGCAAGACTAATGATGGAAATAATGATATGAGTAAGGATGATGGAAATGGTGGCAAAGTTTAAAAAAAATTGGAAGATTATATTAATTTTTGTCCTTGGACTTCTCATTGCCATGTATCCTATTATTTCCAATTATTATTACACTGTGGAAAATAACAATGAGATAAAGGACTTCAATGAAGCTGTTTCTGAAATGCCAAGTAAGGAAGTTTTGGAGAGAATTGAACTTGCCAAGGCTTATAATGATACACTTGATCCTTCAAGGCTTGCTGATCCTTATACTGAAAGGGAAAAAAAGGGTGTGGAAAACTACGCTCGTATGCTTGAAGTAAGAGAAAAAATTGGTTTTATTGATGTTCCTAAGATAAATCAACAAATTCCAGTTTATGCTGGTACTTCTGAAGATGTTTTGCAACACGCTTGTGGCCACTTGGAGGGAACTTCTCTTCCTGTTGGTGGCAAGGACACTCACTCTGTTATAACTGCACACAGGGGTCTTCCTCAAGTAAAACTTTTTAGAGACTTGGACAAGATGGAAGTTGGAGATATTTTCTTCTTTACAAATGTTAAGGAAACTCTAGCTTATAAGGTGGACCAAATTCTCGTTGTTGAACCTTGGGACTTCGAGCCAGTCCTTGTTGTGGAAGGCAAGGATCTTATGACCCTACTTACTTGTACACCCTATATGATTAATTCTCACAGACTTCTTGTGCGTGGGCACAGAGTTCCTTATGTACCTGAAGTTAAGGAAGAGATAGAAAGAGCTAAGTTCAATTATAAGTCTCTAATTGTGCCAGGGCTTGTTCTTGCTGTTGTTATGCTCATTATATTCTTATATATTAGACATAGGAGGAGAAGACGCTATGAAGGTTAAGACTAGGGTTTTAATAGGATATTTATTTATCTTGTTTGGAATTTTTATGCCCCTTATGGCTTTTTCTTCCATGTCTTACAGGGAAATTATTGCAGACAAGAGGTATGCGGCTTTTAGGGAGAAGGATGAAAGTGTAACTGATGACCTTAAAAAGTATAATGAAGATGTGACAAAGGGCGATACCAATATTATTGACCCCTTTGACAATGAGGATTACGATGGCTATTATGATATCAAGGGCATCGACAAAAATGAAGTCTTTGCCTATCTCATCATCCCAAAGCTTGACATGAAAAAACCAATTTATCTTGATGCGACTTACAAGCATTTGGATCTTGGTCTGGCACAAGTTGAGGGAACAAGTCTTCCTCTTGGTGGCAAGTCCATGAGATCTGTTATTGCTGGCCACAGAGGCTGGTGGGGAGACCTCATGTTTTACAATGTAGAGAAGCTTGAAGCTGGCGATGATATTTTTATTGACGGTCGCTCTGGACTTTTGAAGTACAAGGTCACTGGGCAGGAGATAATAGACCCAAGCGATTGGGAAAAAGTTCTGCCAATAGAGAATAAAGACATAGTCACACTTTTAACTTGTCATCCAAAGAGACCTCCGAGACCAAAGAGACTACTCATTAACGCAGAGAGGGTTGTTGAGAAAAAAGATGCTCCAGCACCAGTAGTTCAAGAAAGACAAGTTTCTTATTTGAAGTACGCAATCTTTGGTGTGACACTTGTAGGTTGGTTAGCATTTATGGTGGTCTTCTTTAAAATGATAGGCTATGTTAGAGGAAGTATGAGAAGAAGATAGTTTGAGTTATAATTTTGGATAATTTAAGTGAATTGTTTTCTATAATTTAAGTTATAGTTTGAGTAATAGAAAATAAAAATTTTTTAGTTGAGAGTCTGGTGTCAGGCTCTCTTTTTGTTTTGTGCTTGAAATAATTGTCATAAAAATTTGGAAAAGACAAGTTTACTTTATGACAAAATTATTATATACTTTAGAAAAGGAGAGAGGAGGATTTTCATGGCAGATGTAAGAAAAATTGGGAGAAATATAAAAATTTTGAGAGAAAACTCTGGTTTAAATCAAAAGCAAGTTGCGGAGTTTTTAGACTTGGATCAAAGTATGATCTCAAAGATTGAAAAAGGAGAAAGAAATATTTCGGCAAGTTTAATTGAAAAGTTGGCAAATTTGTTTTGCTGTCCTGTTTCTTCCATTGTCTATGGAGATGAGGACTTATCTTGTAGAGTAGCTTTTAGGTCTAATGCAATTACAAAAGAAGATTTGAATGGCTTGTCAATAATAAATAAAATTGCTTTAAATCAATTTGAAATGGATAAAATTGCAAGGAGAAATGAATATGCTAGATAAGATGGCTTTAAGCAACAAGGCAAGGGATCTAAGAGAAAGATTGGGAGAAGATGCCGATTCTCCTCTTGATATTTTTGCCATAGTTCAAAATATAGAAGATTTGACTCTTGTTTTTTATCCATTAAGTAAAAACATCTCGGGAGCTTGTTATAAAGGAGAGGACTCCAAGTTGATTTTAATAAACTCTAATATGTCAGTGGGTAGACAAAAATTTTCCTTGGCTCATGAATTGTTCCACATTTATTATGATGATGAAATGGCTACTAGGGTTAGTCTCAGTGAAATAGGAAGTGGAGATAGAAAAGAAAGAGAAGCAGATCAGTTTGCATCTTACTTTTTAATACCACAGTATGCTCTTAAAAAAATTATAAGCAATAAAATGAATAAAAAGCTTAGCCTAGATGAGGTGATTAAACTTGAGCAATACTATGGCGTAAGTCATCAGGCAATGCTTTACAGGCTTTTAGATGAAAATTTTATATCAAAGGATGAAAGGGACAGTATGCAATCAGGCATAATTAGTAAGGCGGCAAGGCTTGGCTATGATACAAGTCTTTATTATCCATCTAGCGAAGAGAAAAAAATTCATTGCTATGGATATTATATTAATAGAGCAGAGAATTTGCTGGAAGAAGATTTAATTTCTATAGGAAAATATGAAGAGCTGCTCTTAGATGCTTTTAGAGATGATATTGTCTATGGAGAAGATGGCGATGAATATGTCCTTGACTAATATTATTTTTTTCGATACTGATTGTATAAGTGCATTTTTGTGGGTTAAAAATGAAAGTATTTTGGAAAAACTTTACTATGGTAGAATAATTATTCCTAGAATGGTCTATGATGAGATGAGTAAGCCCAGAGTTTCTTGGATGAAAGATAGAATTGATTTACTTATAAAGTCTGGTGTAGCTAGGATTTGTGATATGGATTTAGAGTCTTATGAGTACGATTTATATTTGAAACTCACGGCTTTAGGAGATAATAGGAAAGTTATAGGAAAGGGCGAGGCTAGTTGCATTAGTCTTGCTAAAAAGTATAATGCCATAATCGCCAGCAATAATTTAAAAGATGTTAGCTATTATATAGAAAAGTTTTCTCTTAGACATATTACAACAGGAGATATTCTTCTTGAGGCTTATAATGAGGAAATTATAACAGAGGATGAAGGCAATGCTATATGGGCAAAAATGATTGCTAAAAGAAGAAAACTAGGGGCGAATACTTTTAGTGATTATATGAAGGAGAAAGATCCTTTTTATAGTAAGGAAAATACTCTTTATCTTGAAAAGAAGTATAAGGATTATAAGAATGGAAAACTAAAACTTATTGATGAAGATATTATTGATGAGTGATGAAACTTATTTATTTTTAAGAATTTGTGATAAATAAAAAGTCCTTGCTCGAATATCTCATTCCAAAAATTGTAGCTTTCTAAATCTCGAACTTCTAAAATCGCAAACTCGCTTCGCTGGAACAGTGCGATTTTAGGCGAAGCTCTTCGATTTGAAAGCAAAGCAATTTTTTACATAGGATATTCTTAGCAAGGGCTTTTTTATAAACTGAACAATAGAAAAGGATGCGAGGCTTTTGTGCCTGCATCCTTTTTTTGTGTGTTTGTTTTCTAAATTTTTTCAAAAGCCATGAGAACTTAAAATTTTAAATATTTTCAAAAGTTCCAAGGACTTCTACTTTTTTATCCCTTATCATGACCTTACCCATGGCAAGGACTGTGTTGATGTCGAGAGTTTTTTCGTCTAGCAAATTTATATCTGCATCGTAGCCAACTTTTATAGACCCTTTAGTCTTTAAGGACAATATTTTTGCTGGGTTTGTAGTGAGACCTCTTAGGGCGATTTCAAGTGGGATGTCTTCTTTAAAGACACATTCCTTTATGGCTTCAAGTAGGCAAGATGATTTGCCAATGCCTAGTCCAAGGTACTCATTTTTTTCGTTAAACATTGGGAAGCTTCCCTGTCCGTCTGATGTGAAAGTAAAGTTATCTAGACATATTTTTTCGTCAATTATGCGCCTTAGGGCTTTGGAAATTCTCACTTCGCCATATTCTTTTTCCCAAAGGTCAGGGTCATCGGCACCAGTGAAGTCACAATAACCGCCACGCTTTAAATATTTAATGCTTTCTTCGAAAAGTTCTGGATTTCTGCCGCAGTGAGTTGGCAAAAATTGTGAAATAGGAATTTCTGTCTCGTCTACTGCACGATTTAGATAATCTAAATTAGACTTTCCATCGCCCATGTGGATGTTAATTATGCCAGCCTTGCCAGAGAGCATACCAGCAACTCTTACATTTGCAGCAAGGCGAAGGAATTCTTCAAAGGTTGGCTGAGATGATCTGTGGTCAGATAGGGCGATTTCCCCTGCGCCAATTATTTTATCAATGGACATTATATCCTTCATGACATCGCCTGTTAAGGTAGGAGTTGGTATTTGATAGGCTCCTGTGTAGATGTAAGATGTGATTCCTTCTTCCTCAAGACCTCTTGCCTTGGCAAGTAGGGCAGATATATCTCTTGCGACTCCATCTGTTCCCAGCGTTCCAACAACTGTTGTTACACCAGCTTTTGTTAATGTGGATAGTGTTATTTCTGGAGTTCTAGTTTTAAAGCCGCCTTCGCCGCCACCGCCAAGTATGTGAACATGTGAGTCTATAAAGCCAGGTGTCAAAATTTTTCCTCTCCCGTCGATTTCTTCTACATCCAAACAAGACACATCTATTTTAATTTCATCTTCAATGGCTGCAATTTTATCGCCGAGAATTAATAGGTCTTTTGTTCCTAAAAATTCTGGGCTATAAACTTTTGCATTTCTAATAACTTTAATCATCTTATTCAAATTTATCACTTCCTATTGGAAATTAATAAGAACTGCAATAATTAATATTATTGAGCCAAGTAGGAAGAAGAATGCTTGCATCTTGATTTGGAATTTTGCCCACTTAGACCAATCTATACCAGCAACGCCAAGAACACCAATTAAACTTGCAGAAACAGGTGTAAAGGCATCCATAAAGCCTGCGCCCATTTGGTAAGCAAGGACTGCAATTTGTCTTGAAAGACCAACTAAGTCAGCAAGTGGTGCCATGATTGGCATAGTCAAGGCTGCTTGTCCTGAGTTTGATGTTACAACTAGGTTAAATAGTGATTGGAATAGATACATACCAATTGCTGCGATTGCCTTTGGCACGCCAGCGAAGGCATTGCCCATGGAGTAAAGGATAGTGTTTAGAGCAGAGAAAGAATTTGCATCACTGCCACCAAGGACAATTAAAATACCCTTAGCCATACCAACAACAACTGCAGTGCCAGCAAGATCTGCTGCACCATGTTGGAAACAAGAAGCCATATCGTTAATTGTCATATTATTTAATTTAAAGATTACAGCAGTAAGACCTGAAGCTAGACCCATAACAAAGAATTGAGATGCTATTTCTGGAATGTAGTAACCTTTTTCCATAACGCCCCAAACAATCCAAATTAAAACTGCCAACATTTCAAGTAAAATAATTTTATGTCCAAGTTTAAATTCTTGTGCAGAGTTGTCTTCTGCTAATTTTTCTCTAAACTTATTGTCTGTATCATAGACAACTGAAAGAGTTGGAGTCTTTCTAATTCTTTCTGCATAAACCATAGTGTAAGCTGCACCAAGACCTGTAACTACAACCCAACATACAAGTCTAAAGCCTGCACCAGATAAAACTGGAATGCCAGCTATACCTTGAGCTATGGCAACAGAGAAGGGACTCATCCAAGAAACGGCATTGCCAAGTTGTGATGCAACGAAAGTTACAGTGACGGCGACTATGGAGTCATAGCCAAGGGCAATGACAAAGGGAACCATTACCATGGAAAAAGGTATAACTTCTTCACTCATGCCAAAGGTAGCTCCACCTAAGGAGAATAGGTAAAATAAAATTGGAATTGCAAATTTTTCGAGGCCCTTTGTCTTGTTGATTACAGCATAAATACCAGCATCAATGGCTCCAGTAGACATGATGATACCAAAGGCTCCACCTACAACTAAAAGTAGGGCAACAATACCAACAGCAGAACCGTATTTATCGCCAGACACTAGACCTTCAAATAAGTAGTTTAGAAAACCAAAGCCATTGAAGTCATCAGTACCCCAAATTTTTGCTGTCTTATTTAGATTGACAGATTTATCGTAAAAATTATCCCCATAAAGTCCGTATAAAGTATCGTCTGTCAAGCCAACTTTGTCGAGAGCTCCTTGGTCCCAAGAATCAGCTGGAGTTTTTAGAAGTTCAGCAAGGGCCTCTTCATCAATTTCATTTTCTTCTATAGCATCTTTATCTTGGTATAATTTGTCAAGATTTTGAGCTAGAAAGTCCTTGTTAAGAGGGTGCATATATCTAAAAGTTTCGGTCTGCAAAACAGTTCTTGTGTCAGTTTCTCCAGAAGCGTTTACGTATTCAACATCGTGAGTTGAGAATTTACCAGCTGGAATTAAAAATGTTAAGCACCAACAAATAAGAACTACAACAAAAATAATTGCATAAGTATGCGGTGTTTTAAATTTTGTTAAATCTTTTTTTCTCATAATTTTCTCCTTTCGAGTTTTATATTTTATCCATATTGTTAAATAGGCTAGTAAATTTTATAGATTTAAGATGATTACAATAAGAAGAAAATAAACTCAAAGCCATCTTAAAGGCATCTAAAAAATTTAAAATTTTATAAGTTTGGGGTCTTGGACTAACTTTTAAATTTATTATAAGTTAGATGCTATATGGATATTTTTAAAGACATATATTATCAGAGCTTATTTTTAAATAAAATCTTAATAAAAGTTCAAGCTTAGAATAATATATCTTTGTAAATAGTATATATCAAAAGGCTTTCACTTTGTAGGAACAAAGTTATAATAATTGAAAAATTTTAATTAAAAGATGTTTTTATAATTTTAATAATGAAAAAGGATGCCAGCTTTTTGTAGCAGCATCCTTTTTGCAAAGTTTTCTTATTTTATAAAATTTTATTCTTGGTGGGAGATTTTTTTAAATACTTCAGCGTATTTTGCGAAGAGCTTTTCTAATTCCTCTACATCATATTTTTTACTGTAGGAGCTATTCATTATGTCTTTTAAGACTTGTTGAATTTTGTTGTGAATTTTTGTGTCTGTGACTATAGATGCCTTTGTATGGAGGCTGTCTCTGCCGATTTTTTTGAAAAACATATTATTTTCGTTGATGAAGAAGTTAAACTTGTCCAGTCCCATAGACTTTAGATACCTGTTGTCATTTATGATGTAAAAGTTTATATTCTCGTTATTTTCCATGATTTGGATTATGTTTTTTATGTGGTCTTCAATTTCTTTTGGACTTAGTTTTGCCTTTGTGGAGCAGTAGAGGATATTTCCTGTCTCAAAATAGTTTAAGAGGCTAGTCCTTGTGGTCAAGAAATTTATCTTGGAGTCTACAAAAAGTTCTTCCCACAAAAGTTTTATGCCAGCAATTTCTTTTTTATTTAATTCTCTTTCGTCGTCAATAGAATCTACTATTCTGTCTATGATGTAATTCGGAAGTAAGAATTCAAAGCCGTAATTGGATAAAAATAAAAATTCGTTGTCGGAATAAAAATACTTTCTGTAATTTGTCTCAGCCATCTCTTGAGGAGGGGATGTGACAATTATTTTGTTTAGCCCGTCAAAGAAATAGTCCATAAAGGAGGAGATTTCAAAAAGGGTGTCAAGTTCTCTGCCTGAAGTTAGGGTTGAATAATCTTCTCTTTCGGCAATGATTATATACATTTCGCCCTTTACAAGTATAAAGTCGCAGTGAGTGTAGCTGCGCTCATAGAGTTCTATGTTTATGCTGGAATTATCTGTAATTATTTTTAATATATCTAATTTTTCTATATCATCTTTTTTGCAAAGTAAGTGGAGACTCACTTCTACATCCTTTGCAATTTTTTTTAGACTTTGAATTAGTATTTCTGCGTAAGGGCTTGTTATGTCAAAGGTTGCCCAGATGTCAAGGTCTCTATTTTCTAAAATTAATTTATCTAGGATTTCTTTTAAATCACTTTCCACGCTAGATGTCTTGAAGATGAAATTTGTCAGCGATGGTATTTCTTCTTTTACATCTGTATTTGTGTAGGCATAGGACTCGTTTAGGAGCTTGTATATTAATATTTCGAGACCTTTTTCTTCATTTTTCTTTAGGATTTCTGAATTTTTTATATCAAAGCTAAGGAAAAAGTCCCTTGTCATATCTTCTTCTATGAGTGCCTTTGCAAATAGTGGCGCAAGCTTTCTATTTATTGTGTAAATATTTTTTGATGATGGCAACTTTTTGCCAGAGTTCCATTTGCTTATGTAGGATATGTCATAGTCCAAGGCATAGGCAATGGTGGATAGTTTTGTGTTTGTCATGTCAGTTAATATTTTAAAAACTTGTCTGTATTGCCACATACTTTTTCTCCCTTCTTAAAATAATATGTATAAATTATATTAATTACTTGAATAAAAGTCAAATATTGTAAATTTTATTCAAGATATTGCAACTACTAACAAAGCGTTTTTCTATAATAAGGATATATAATTAAATCTATAAGAATATTTTTAAAAATCAATGGAGGGAAATAATGGTAAATTATAATTCTGTAACAGATAAAGTTATTGAAGACATTAAAGCTGCTGTTAGCGGCAAGGTATATGTTGGCGAAGAAATCAATATTGACTTCTTCCACGATGAAATGCCTATTTATGGCGAAGGACAACCTGACCTAGTTGTTGATGCAGTTAATGCAAAGGAAATTTCTGAAGTAGTTAAAATTTGTAACGAAAATAAAATTCCTGTATTGGCAAGAGGTGCTGGTACTGGTCTTACTGGTGCTGGTGTTTGTAGATTTGGCGGCGTAATGATCAATATGCAATCAATGAACAAAATCCTTGCTTATGATGAAGAAAACATGGTTGTAAAAGTTGAACCAGGTGTTTTATTAAATGATCTTGCTGAAGATTGTTTGTCAAGAGGTTATATGTACCCACCTGATCCAGGCGAAAAGTTTGCAACACTTGGCGGAAATGTTTCTACTAATGCTGGTGGTATGAGAGCTGTTAAGTATGGCACTACAAGAAATTATGTGCGCTCAATGGAAGTTGTTCTTCCTACTGGCGAAATCACTCAATTTGGTGCCACTGTATCTAAAACTTCAACTGGTTACTCTCTAAAGGATCTTATCATTGGATCTGAAGGTACTCTTGGAATTATTACTGAACTTACTTTAAAAATTATTCCAGCTCCAAAGGAAACTATTTCTCTAATTGTTCCTTACGAAGATCTTGACACTTGTATTTCAACTGTTCCACAACTTTTCAAGGCTCACTTAAATCCACAAGCTATTGAATTTATGGAAAAAGAAATTGTAAATATGTCTGAAATTTATATTGGCAAGGCAACTTTCCCTAAGGAATTAGAAGGAATTGACATTGGTGCTTATCTTCTTATAACTTTTGATGGCAACGATGAAGATGAACTTAATGACATTACAGAAAAGGCTGCTGAAGTTTTAATGGAAGCTGGAGCAATTGATATTCTTGTTGCTGATACTCCTAATAAAATTAAAGAAGCTTGGGCTGCTAGATCTTCTTTCCTTGAAGCTATTGAATCACAAACTAAACTTCTTGATGAATGTGATGTTGTTGTGCCTATTAACATGATTGCTAAGTATGTTTCTTATGTAAATCAAAGAGGCAAGGACTTCTCATTTGAAGTTAAGAGCTTTGGTCACGCAGGCGATGGTAACTTACACATTTACGCTTGTTCAAATGACATGGAAAAAGAAGAATTCTTGAAAGAAGTTGATGTTTTCATGAAGGATATTTATGGAAAAGCTTATGAAATGGGCGGACAAATTTCTGGTGAACACGGAATTGGTTACGGTAAAAAAGAATTCTTAAAGATGTTTGAAGGGGATGTTAATACTGAACTTATGAGAGGTATTAAAAAGGTATTTGACCCTAACATGATTTTAAATCCAAACAAAGTTATTTAATTAAGAGAAAAAGGGGATAAAGATGTCATATTTAATTTCTGAAGAAGCAAAGGACTTGCTTTTAGATGTTAGAAACTTCTGTGAGAAAGAAGTTGTTGAAGTTTGTAAAGAGGCTGACAAGACTGGAGAATGGCCAGAAGAATTATATGAAAAGGCAAAGGAACAAGGTTACTTTGCCCTTGAAGTGCCTGAAGAATTAGGTGGTCCTGGTCTTTCAAGAGTTGATGTTGCTGCTCTATTTGAAGAAATGGCAAAGGCTGATGCTGGTTTTGCAACTACTATTTCTGCATCTGGACTTGGAATGAAACCAGTTCTAATTGCAGGAAGCGAAGAGCAAAAAAATTATGTAGCCGACATCGCTATGGAAGGCGGACTTGGTGCTTTCTGTCTTACTGAACCAGGTGCTGGTTCTGATGCAAGCTCAGGAACTACTACTGCTGTAAAAGATGGCGACGAATATGTTTTAAATGGTAGAAAGTGCTTTATCACTAATGGTGCTGTTGCATCTTATTATTGTATTACTGCCTCAACTGATAAATCTAAGGGCGTAAAGGGACTTTCTATGTTCTTAGTGCCAGCTGGAACTCCTGGTCTAAGCTCAGGCAAGGAAGAAGACAAGATGGGAATTAGAACTTCTAATACAACTGATGTTGTTCTTGAAGATTGCAGAATTCCTGCATCAAATCTTATTGGCGAAGAAGGCAAGGGATTTTCTATTGCAATGAAAACTCTTGACCAAGCTAGAGCGTGGATGGGCTGTATTGCTGTTGGTATCGCTCAAAGAGGAATTGATGAAGCTAAAAAATATACAGATGAAAGAATCCAATTTGGCAAAGCTATTAATGCAAACCAAGCTATTCAATTTAAGCTTGCTGATATGGACATTCAAACAGAAGTTGCAAGACAAATGGTTGCCAATGCACTTACAAGAATGGATATGGGCCTAAGCTACAATAGAGAGTCTGCAATTGCAAAATGCTTTGCATCTGATATTGCTATGAGAGTGGCTGAAGATGCTATTCAATTATTTGGTGGTTATGGATACAGCAGAGAATATCCAGTTGAAAAACTTTTAAGAGATGCAAAAATCTTCCAAATTTTTGAAGGTACTAACGAAATTTTAAGAATTGTTGTTGCTAATAATTTATTGAGAGGTTAATAATGAATATTTTAGTATGTATAAAAGAAGTGCCTGATGATTCAGTTGCAGTTTCTGTCATTGATGACAGAGCTGCCATTGATTCTATCACACCTGTTGTAAATGCCTTTGACACTTATTCCCTTGAAATGGCTGTAAGATTAAAGGAAAAAGTTGAAGGACAAGTAACTGTTCTTTCTATTGGAAGTGAAGAGGTTAAAAATTCTCTTAAAAACTGTCTAGCAGTTGGAGCTGACAAAGCCTACTTAGTAAAGCGTGATGATTATAGAAATCTTGACGCAAAAATGATTACAGAAATTCTTATGGGAGCAAAGGAAAAATTAGAAGGAGAATTTGGAAAATTTGACCTTATATGCTTTGGAAAAGAAACTACTGATGCTGAAGGCTCACAAGTTGGAGTTTATTATGCAAATAAATCTGATCTTGGTGTTGTTACATCTGTTATCGAAATGAAATTAGATGGCGACAAACTTATAACTAAGCAAGAAATCGACGGTGGCTATAGAGAAATTGAAACAAAAACTCCTTGTGTTGTTACTATTGCTAAGCCAGACTATGAACCAAGATACCCTACTATAAAATCAAAGATGGCTGCAAGAAGACAAACAATTGAAGACTTTGATGTTAGCACTGATTCTACTTTAACTCTTGAAGAAATTAAAGATTTCGAGCCTAAGAAGAGAGAAGCTGGAGTTAAGATTCAAGAAGAAGAGCCAGCTGACAGCGTAGCAAAGGCTATTGCAATTTTGATGGAACAAAAGGTTTTATAGGAGGAAAAGATGAAAAATATATTAACTTATATAGAAATTAAAGAGGTTGCTCCTATTAAACTTTCTTTAGAATCTCTTTCTAAAGCAAGTGAAATTGCAGCTGAAAAGGGAACTAAGTCTATTGCTCTAATCACTTGTGAACTAGCTGATGGAGAACTTGCTAAAGTTAAGGCAGCTGGAGCAGAAGAAATTGTACTTGTAAAAAGAGATGCTTACAATATGGAAGACTTCACAAATATTATTGTTGAAGTTTCTAAAAAATATGAATGTGAAGATATTTTCTTACCAGGAAGTCTTGACGGAAAAGATTTAGCTGCAAATGTAGCTGCAAGTCTTGATACTGTTTCTGTTACTAATGTAATGGAAATAAAATTTGACGGAGAAGAACTTATCTATGTAACTCCTTCTTATGGGGCAACAGTTTTAACTGAATCAAAGGTAAATAAAGCGCCAAGGGTTATTGCAGTGAGAGCTGGTTCTTTCGACAAGAGAGATGACCTAAATGGTGCAGGAAATCTTGTGGAAGAAAATATTGATGAAGTGAAGGACATAAAGTCAATCATAAGAGAAGTTGTAATGGCAGCAGGTGCTGAAATAAATCTTGAAGATGCACCTATCATTGTAACTTGTGGTAGAGGGGCATCATCTGACGAAATCTTCCCACTTGTAAAGGAACTTGCTGATGCCTTCAGCGCTCCAATTTCTGGAACAAGACCTGTAATTGATGATGGAGTTCTTCCTAAGGCTTCACAAATTGGTCAATCAGGTAAAATTGTTTCGCCTGCTTTATACATTGGCTGTGGAGTTTCTGGTGCAGTGCAACATATCTCTGGAATGGAAAATTCTGGATTTATCCTAGCAATAAATAAGGACGAAGACGCTCCTATATTTAACATAGCTGATGTGGGAATAGTTGGAGACTGCAAGGTTATCCTTCCTCTATTAATTGAAGAAGTGAAAAAGTTAAAAGCTAACGCATAGGTGACTTATGAATTATTTAAAGGAATTTGTAATATTATGTGTATGTCTTATGCTTGGTGTTGTAACTAGGCATCTTATAAATTTCCCAATACCAGAAGCAGTTTATGGTATGATTTATCTCTTCATAGCCTTTTCTGTTGGACTAATTAAGCCTGACGATGTTAAAAAGACTTCCAATGGAATTTTACAAAATTTGGCAATTTTATTTGTGCCAGCAGGCGTTGGCATTATAAATTCCTATGATGAGATAAGGGGAAAGGCTGCACTACTTGTTGGTCTAGTAGTCCTTGGCACAGCTATAACAATGGGACTTACTGGAAAGATTATTGAACTTTTACAAAGGAGGAAAGATGTTTAGTAACAAATACTTTGGTATCATCTTGACTTTTGCAACTTTTGAAATAGGAAAGATGATAAACAAAAAATTAAAAACTCCTTTGGCTAATCCTCTATTAATATCCATTGCGCTATGTATATTATTTTTAAAGTTGACGGGAATATCTTACGAAGATTATAAGCAAGGTGGAGACTTTATAATGTTTTTCATCGCTCCTGCCACAGTAGCAATGGTTGTTGATTTGTACGAAAATTTGCCTGAACTAAAGAAAAATTTAATCCCAATTCTTTCAGGAACGGTACTTGGCTCTGTAATTGCAATGTTATTTGTGGTCTTTGTCTTCCACATGGCTGGCTTTGACAAAAACATAGTTGTATCTGCAACTCCGCAATCAATTACGACTGCAATTGCAATTTCTCTTTCTGAAGAGTATGGTGGCGCCTCTGCTATTACTGCAGTCCTTGTAGTAATAAGAGGGGTAACTGGTGCAGTTATTGCGCCAATGATCATAAAGCTCTTTAGGATAAAGGACCCAACGGCACAAGGTGTTGCAATTGGTACATCTTCTCACGCAGTTGGAACGTCTGAAGCAAGAAAGCTTGGAGAGATCCAAGGTGCAATGAGTGGACTTTCTATTGCAGTGGCAGGTCTTGTGACTGTAATCCTAATGCCAGTGGCAATGAAAGTTATAGAAACTTTGTTTTAAGGCGAATGTTGTTTTGAACTAAATAAATTTATTAGGCCTATTGTCTCCCTCAATAGGTCTTTTTTAATGATAAGAAAAACAGAGACTCGTCTCTGTTTTTCTTATCATTAAATTATTTTATTTTCTATTTTTTATTTCTTCTATTAAGTCTGGAACTATATTAAATAAATCGTCAACTATTCCGTAGGATGCTGTGTTAAATATTGCTGCATCTGGGTCATTGTTGATGGCAATAATTGTTGCAGAATTTTCCATGCCCTTTGTGTGTTGGATGGCTCCAGAAATTCCGAGGGCAATGTATAGGTCTGGTTTTACTTGGACGCCAGTTACACCAACTTGTAGGTCCTTGTCGCACCAGCCAAGGTCTGTTACGGCTTTAGTTGCTCCAACTGCACCGCCAAGGGCATCTGCAAGTTCTTCTACTAGGTGCCAGTTTTCTGGACCGCCAAGTCCTCTGCCGCCAGATACAACTACCTTTGAATTAAGAAGTTTATCGAGAAGTGGATTGATGTCAGTCTTTTCAAAATTAATGAATTTTGTCTTTAGGTCTTCTTCACTTAGTCCAGCTTCTTCTTTTATTATTTCAACTTCTCTTGCCTCGTCACGAGGAGCTTCTACAAAAGAGCCTCTTCCAATAGTTGCCATCATTGTTTCAGATAAAATTCTTACATCGCAGAATAATTTTCCGTCAAAGGAAGGTCTTATCCATTTGATGTCAGCCTTATCTTCTGTTAGTTCAACAGCTGAGCAATCGGCAACAAGTCCAACATGTCTTTTTGCTGAAACTCTTCCTGCCAAGTCACGACCATTGTGGCTGGCTGGCAGCATGACAATTGCTGGATCGTACTTATCCATTAGGGCTTCCAAAACTTTTGCATATGCAAGTGTGTTGTAATTTTCTAAAAGTTCGTCATCTACCTCTATTACCTTGTCTGCACCATAGTAGCCTGATTCCTTTGCAAGCTCTTCATTTTTGTAGCCAATTTCTACTGCTACAAGTTCTCTATCTAATTCATCAGAAAGTTCTCTTGCCTTTGACATAGTTTCTTTAGTAATAAGTGAAAGTGAACCTTCTGAAGCTTCGTTTACTACCCAAATATTTCCTTTTTTCATTTTATCACCTACACTAATATTTTCTTATCTTCTAAGATCTTTATGACTTCTTCTATATTTTCTTTTGCAGAGCCTTTGTCAATAAGGTTACCTGCTTCAGATTTTCTTGGAGCAGACAAATCTTTTACAATTGTAAGAGACCCCTTTTGTCCAAGTTTATCAAGGTCAAGTCCAAGGGAAGATGGAGTCATTTCGTGAATTTCTTTTTCTTTTGCAATGTCGCTTCTCTTTAGGGCAAACTTTGAAGGTTTATTTACAGAGCCCTTAAGTGCAGATGCCACAAAAGGAGTGGAAAGTTTTAAAGTTTCAATGCCTGTGCCAATATTTCTTTTAACTTCAAATTCTCCATCAACATAATTAATGTCGCAGACATAAGTTACTTGGTTCATGCCAAGTCTTTCAGCTACTTGTGGACCAACTTGTCCAGTGTCGCCGTCCATAGTTTGGTCGCCAGTAAAGATTATATCGTAATCTCCAATTGATTTTGCTGCTTCAGCTAGGGCGTAGGAAGTTGCTATTGTGTCAGAACCCTTAAACTCAAGTCCTTCCAATAGGTAAGCTTCTTCTGCACCCATTTGGATACATTCACGCAAATATTTTTCTGCAGATGGTGGTCCCATAGTTAGGACATCAATCTCAACATTTTCTTCTACTTGTTCTGATATATTTAATGCAAATTTCAATCCGCATAGGTCTGATGGATTGATTATAGTTTTAATTCCATCTCTAATTAAGTTATTAGTTTCTGGATCGATTCTCGCATTAGTTGTGTCAGGAACAGTTTTCATCAATAATAATATTTTCATAGTTCCTCCTAAGATTATTTATTCAATATAATTATATCATACCCCAAATTAGGTAAAGTATTTACATTAATTTGAGAATAGATTTTTTAAAAATATTACGCTCTTCAAAAAATATTGTCCAAGTTCGGTATAAATTGCTCCAAGTGTATTATAATAATAAATGGATTTATTTTGTTTTTCAAAATAATAAATTTTATAGAAAGAAGGTAAAAGATGAAAAACATAAAATCAAAAAAAGTCCTAAGTCTTGCCTTAGTATTTATTATGCTAGCAGGAGTTTTAGGTGGATGTAATAAGACTCCCGATGAGGCAAGGAAAAATTCAGAAGCAAAAAACCTTTCTAGCGAGGAGAAAGTTGTTTCAACAGATGAAGCTGGAAGTCACATAGTTCTTGACCACGCAGGTCACGAAGTTGAAGTGCCAAATAAAATTGAAAAGATTGTAATTGACCAAGTGCCAATTTTATCTACTTATATGGCATATAATGAAGGAAAGGCTCCTTATATTGTGGGTTACGCTGGATCATTAAAGCAAGTTATTTCTGATACAGTTTTAAAGGACATGGCACCAGAACTTTTAGATGCAACTAACACAGTTCAAGGCCAATCAGACATCAATGTGGAAGAAATTATTAAGTTAAAGCCAGATGTAATTTTCTACAATGCAAAGAACCAAGACAGATATGAAAAGTTATCTAAGACTGGCGTGCCATGTATTGGTTTTGTAACTATGGGAGCAGACACTCCAGCAGATCCAATAAATAGATATGGCGAATGGTTAAAACTTCTTGAAGATGTCTTTGGCGAAAAGGGAAAGATGGATGACTTCTTAAAGGCTGGAGACGATATTGTTAAGGATGCTGAAGAAAGAATTGCAAAAGTTCCTGAAGATAAAAGGCCAAGTGGTATGATTCTTTGGAAGTATCAAGAAGGCACTCCAATTGTTGCTGGCAAGGGTACTTTTGGAGACTTTTGGTTAAAGAGACTAAAGGTAAATAATGTTGCAGGGGAAGCCAAGGGATATGCCAATGTAAATGTTGAGCAAATTTATTCTTGGAACCCAGATATATTTTATCTTGATGGACCAGGACTTTTAAATATTAAGACTGAAGATGTTTACAACAATTCTGTAGAAGGCTTTGATTTTTCTAACTTAAAATCTGTAAAGGACAAGAGAGTTTATAACTCAAAGTTAGGTATGTGGAACTGGCTTACACCAAACCCAGATGCTCCACTTGTTCTTGCATGGCTTGCCAGCGAAACTTACCCAGAAGCCTTTAAGGATTATGACTTAAACAAAGTTATAAAAGATTATTACCAAAAATGGTACAATTATGAACTTACTGATGAACAAATCGAGGACATGTTTAATATATGATAAAAAAATATTGCATAAGAGATGATGGAAAAGTTCATCTCTATGCCTATCTTATTTTGTTCATTCTTCCCATAGTCTGTGCACTCCTTGCACTTTCTATGGGCAGGATGAATATAAATATTTCTGAAATAATAAATTTATTTAAAAATTACATATTAAGAAGAGACTTGGACCCTATGATGGAGTCCTTAATTTTTAAGATAAGGCTGCCAAGAATTCTCACTGCCTTAATAGTGGGCGCAGGATTAACTTGTGCAGGTCTTGCCTTTCAAGCTCTTTTCTCAAATCCACTTGCTACACCAGATATACTTGGAGTTACAAGTGCATCAAGCCTTGGGGCAATTATTGGGATTTTACTTTCTCTTGGCACAATGGGTATTCAAATAATTGCTCTAATAACAGGTTTGATTTCAATTTTTATCACAATAAACCTTGTGAAGCGAGATGAGTCCTCCATTGTTATGCTAGTCTTGGCTGGGATTATTGTATCCTCTCTTGCCAATGCCTTTAGCTCCCTATTAAAATACACAGCTGACCCCATGGATAAGCTGCCGCAAATTACTTATTGGTTAATGGGAAGCTTTGGAAGGACATCTTACAAAAACTTAGCCTTGGCAGGACCTCTCATTATAATTTCTATTTTTGTAATTTATAAAATGAGATGGAGGTTAAACCTCTTGTCTCTTTCAGAGGAAGAGGCAATTTCCCTTGGTATAGACGTAAAGAAGACGAGATTAATTTTTATTCTTGCATCTACAATAATAACTGCATCTAGCGTCTCCATTTGCGGGCAAATTGGGTGGATTGGTTTAATTATTCCGCATCTTGTCCGCATGATAGTTGGTGCAAATAATTTATACACCCTGCCCTTTGGCATAAGTTTTGGAGCAGCCTTTATGGTCTTAATAGAAGCTTTCTCAAGGACTGTTTCAGTAATTGAGCTTCCAATTTCAATTCTTACTGCAATTATTGGAGCACCAATTTTTATAATGCTTATGAGAAAATCTGGAGGAATATTTAGATGAAGTTAGAAGTTACTAAGGGTTTTTTTAAATTTAAAAAGACTGATTATATTTTAGAGGACATAAATTTTTCTCTAGCAGACTCTGATATTCTTTCAATCCTTGGGCCTAATGGAGTGGGAAAGACAACTCTCATAAAGTGCTTGACTGGACTTCTTCCTTGGACTAGAGGCGAGACTTTTATTGATGACAAAAAGATTTTTGCTATGAGAGAAGGAGAGCTGTGGTCAAATATTTCCTACATTCCACAAAAGAGAAATTTTTCCTTTTCCTATACAGGCTTTGAAATGGTCCTCTTTGGGTCAAGGTCTTCTATGAATATTTTTGAAAGGCCTAGTCAAAAGGATATTGCGAGGGCAAGGGAAGTTATGAAGATGATAGGAATAGAGGGTCTTTCTGATAAAAATGCCAATGAAATGAGCGGTGGCGAGCTGCAAATGGTTTTAATAGGCAGGAGTCTTGTGAAAGAGCCAAAAATAATTATTTTAGATGAGCCAGAAAGTGGTCTAGATTACAAAAATCAAATTATTATTTTAGATTTAATAAAAAAACTTTCTGCAAGTGGAGTGATTATTGTCATGAACACCCACTATCCAGAGCACGCCATAAAAATTTCCAACAAATGTCTTCTGTTAAATTACGATAAATCTTATAAGTTTGGAGAGACGAGGGAAGTATTAAATAGAGAAAATTTAAAAAAATCTTTTTCTGTAGATGTGGCAATAAATAGTACAATAATAGGAGAAAAGGAATATAAAAGTATAATTCCAATAAGTATAGTAGGTAAAAATGAGAAACATTGATAAAAATTGATAAAAATAAAAGGTTACTTGAAGGAGAACTAATATATATAAAAGTTGCATACAATTTCTAAGAAAATTAGTGTTGGATATAAAACTTATGATATTAAAGAGGGAGAACAAATTGTATTCCCAAAAAATATTGAGCACGGAGTTAAAAGAAAACTCAATATAAGATGCTTTTAACCTTGTCAATAGATTAAACTTAAAAGGATATGAATATATGGCGATTTAATAGTTCTATTTCACGAGAAATTAAATTAGAAGAACAACGAGATAAAGCGTTGACAAGAATAAAAAAATTAAATAAAATTTAATGGTAACAATAAAAAAATAATAATAAGGAGGAACCTATGAAAGGTTTTGCAATGTTAGGAATTGGTAAGACAGGTTGGATTGAAAAACCGGAACCAGAAATGGGACCGCTAGATGCACTTGTTAAGCCTATAGCTTTAGCTCCATGTAGTTCTGATATTCACACAGTTTGGGAAGGAGCTATTGGAGATAGACATGACATGATTTTAGGTCATGAAGCCGCTGGAGAAATTGTAAAAGTTGGAGAATTGGTTAAAGATTTTAAACCAGGCGATAGAGTTTTAGTTCCAGCTATTACTCCAGATTGGTCATCACTTGAAAGTCAAGCAGGTTTTCCTATGCATTCAGGCGGAATGCTTGCTGGATGGAAATTTTCAAATTTTAAAGATGGAGTTTTTGGAGAATTATTCCATGTAAATGATGCTGATGCAAATCTTGCTTTAATTCCAGAGGGTGTAGATCCAGTTTTGGCACCAATGTTATCTGATATGGTTACTACAGGTTTTCACGGAGTTGAGCAAGCTGATGTTCAATTTGGAGATGAAGTTTTAGTAATTGGAATTGGACCTGTTGGTCTAATGTCAGTTGCAGGAGCTAATCTAAGAGGAGCAAGTAGAATTTATGCAGTTGGAACTCGTCCAAATTGCGTTGAAGCTGCTAAATTTTATGGAGCAACAGATATAATTTCTTATAAAGACGGCTCAATTTCTGAACAAGTTTTAAAACTTACAAATAATAAGGGAGTTGACAGAGTAATTATTGCAGGTGGAACAGTTGATACTTTTGAAGAAGCAATCAAAGCTATGAAACCAGGCGCAAAAATAGGAAATGTAAACTACCTTGATGGTGGAGAATATATCAAGATCCCTAGAGTTGAATGGGGAGTTGGAATGGGACACAAGGCAATTAATGGAGGACTTACTCCTGGCGGAAGACTTAGAATGGAAAAGTTAGCTAAACTTGTTTCTTGTGGAAAGTTAGACCTTTCAAGGCTTGTTACTCACAAGTTAAAGGGATTTGATAAAGTTGAAGAAGCTTTATATCTAATGAAAGACAAACCAAGGGATTTAATTAAGCCAGTTGTAATTGTGGCAGAAGACTTAATGGAAGATTAGATGAAAGTAATAATAGTATCGGGATTTTTGGGAAGCGGTAAGACGACCTTTATAGAAAAGTTGTCAAAAAAATTGGATAATGTAGCTATTCTTGAAAATGATTATGCCAAGGCAAATGTTGATTCTGATATTTTGAAAAGTACAGGAAAAGAAATTTTGTCATTAGAGGAAGGTTGTATTTGTTGTTCAAAGCAAAAAGATTTTGCGACGACGGTTATTAGTATAGAAAATACAATTAATCCAGATTATTTGATAATAGAGCCAACGGGCTTAGGTTATCTTTCTAAGATAATTGATAACATAAGTTCAATTCAATATGAGAAGATAGAAATTTTAAGCCCAATAGCTATAGTTGATTATTACAGCCTTGATAAGATTATGGGAGAATATAAAGAACTTTTCCTTGATCAAATCAAAAACTCTTCCTATATACTATTATCGAAAACTGAAAATATCAGTGCAGAAAAGATTGATGCTGAAGTAAAAAAACTTGAGCAATTAACAAAGGCAAAAGTTTTTGCCACTCATTATAATGATTTTGACAAAGAGGGCTGGGATTCTCTTATAGGTAAGTTTAATAAAGATTTATTAATAAGAGGGGAATATAAGCACCTTCATCTTGACAATTTTGTATATGAAAATGTAAATTTTAAAGACTTTAATGAACTTGGAACAAATTTTAATGCAGTTTGCCAAAATAGATTTGGTAAATTAATTAGAGCCAAGGGTCTTGTAAAGGTAGAAGATAAAAAAGTCAGAGTCGATGTTGTAGATAATAAATTTTCTGTAGAAAAATATGAAGGAGAATCCTTTACAAATTCTCTAATATTTATAGGAAAGAATTTAGAAAAGAAATCCTTTGATATACTTTTTGAAAATAAAAATTAGAAAAGAGCCATTTGGCTCTTTTTTGTTTGTAAAATTAAAATAATAAAAGCTATAAAGACAGTAATATATTTAAAGAACTGATGAATATTTTTAAAGTAAATCTAATTTCAGAGGGTATAAATCTTCAACAAGTTGTTAAACTTGGAATATTAAATTAAAGGAGGACAATATGTCACAAATAGGAAAGAAAATACCTGAATTTAAAACAAATGGATACAATCCAAAGAGAGAAGAATTTGTAGAAATTTCAAATAAAGATTTTGAAGGGAAATGGACAGTGTTGATGTTTTATCCTGCTGATTTTACTTTTGTATGTCCAACAGAGTTAGAGGATATGCAGGAGCAATATAAAAAGCTTATGGAACTTGGTGCAGAAGTTTACTCTATGTCAACTGACACTCACTTCGTTCATAAGGCATGGCATGACCACTCTGAAGCTATTAGTAAGCTTGAGTTCACAATGTTAGCTGACCCACATAAGTCAATTGCAAGAGATTTTGATGTACTTGATGAAGAGGCTGGTCTTGCACAAAGAGCAACTTTTGTTATAGATCCAGATGGAATTATTCAAACTGTGGAAGTAAATGCTGATGGAATAGGCCGTGATGCAAGTCAAGTTTATGACAAAATTCGTGCTGGACAATTTGTAAGAAATAATCCTGGACAAGTATGCCCTGCAAAATGGAAAGAATCAGGAGAAACTCTAACTCCAGGGTTAGACTTAGTTGGTAAAATTTAATGTTAGATTCAAATTTAAAAAATCAAGTAAAAGATTATTTGCAACTTCTTGAAAAAGAAGTTGTAATTTCTATTAGCCTTGATGATTCTGAAGATTCAAAAAGCTTGAAGGAATTTATAGACGAGCTTTTAAAACTATCAGACAAATTAAAACTAGAAAATAAAAAATTAAAATTTACTCCAAGCTTTAGCCTTTCCTCAGAAGATGTAGAGGGAATAACTTTTGCTGGAATACCTTTATGGCATGAATTTGAATCTTTTATTTTGGCAGTGCTACAAGTTGGCGGAAGGGCACCTAAGCTTGATGAAGTGACAAAAAATAGAATTAAGTCAATTGAAGAAGACTTGAACTTTGAAACTATTATAAGTCTTAGTTGTCATAATTGTCCTGAAGTTGTACAAGGACTCAATATTATGTCTGTATTAAATCCAAAAATTAAGCACAGTATGATTGATGGTGCTGTTTTTAGAGAATATGTTGATGAACTTGGAATACTAGCTGTACCGACAACTTATCTAAATGGGGAAGTATTTAATAGTGGAAAAATTTCTATTGATGAAATTTTAGACAAGATAAGCGATGAAAAAATTGATTTGGAATTAGAAAAGAAACCCCTATATGATATGTTGGTAATTGGAGGAGGCCCAGCAGGAGCAACGGCGGCAATTTATGGGGCAAGAAAGGGAATAAAGACAGCTATAGTTGCCAAAGAATTTGGTGGACAAGTAAAAGAAACTCTTGGAATAGAAAATATAACTGGGTTAGCATATACTGAAGGTCCAAAATTTATGGAAGAAGTAAAGAAACATTTGGATAAGTACAATGTTGAAGTTATGGATAAAATTTTGGTCACAGATATAGTTGAAGGTAGTCCTATAAAACTTATAACAGACAGAGGAGAACTTTCTGCAAAGACTGTTATAATAGCAACTGGTGCAAAGTGGAGATTAATTGGAGTGCCTGGAGAAATAGAATTTAGAAACAAGGGAGTAGCATACTGCACACATTGCGATGGACCTTTATTTAAAAATAAAAAAGTTACTGTAATTGGAGGAGGCAACTCAGGAATTGAAGCTGCCATTGATATGGCAAGTATTGCAAGTGAAGTTTTAGTTTTAGAATTTTTACCAGAATTGAAAGCAGACTTAGTCTTGCAAGAAAAATTAAAAGAATTTAAAAATGTAAAAGTTGTAACTAATGCAGAGACACAGGGATTATATGGAGAAAAAGTTTTAGAAAAGATTTCTTACAAGGATAGAGTTTCTGGAGAGATAATAGAAGAAAAAACTGATGGGTGTTTTATTCAAGTTGGGCTTGTGCCTATGACAGAATGGATAAACAACATCGAAAAGAATCCACGTGGAGAAATTATTGTTGATAATATAGGAGCAACAAATATTGAAGGAATTTATGGGGCAGGAGACTGCACTAACTCAACCTTCAAACAAATTGTAATTGCAGAGGGATCAGGTGCAACAGCTGCCCTTGGCGCATACAATTACCTAATGACAAAATAATTAAAATAGATTTGATAAAGTATGGTTTGGTTACCATACTTTTTATACATTTATAAAGTTTATAAAAATATTGATAAGTATGTAAGAAAAATTAAAATTTTTTTGTAAATTAATTTATAATTTTTTGAAAGTGAAATATTAATTGTAAGCTCAAATAAAATAAAAAAAATTAAAAAAATGTGTAAATTTCCTTTACAAGTGACTTTTTTTGTTATATAATATCTGAGCGTTTAAAAAAGAATGTTGCGATGAAGTCATAAGTTGCTTGAAACTTTGCCGAAAAAAAGGAGTTTCAAGGTAATTATGGCAGAGAAGTCCAGGCTGGACTTGGGCGCGGGTTATTTTTTTCAGACGGACCTGTTAACACACCAGGGTGCGTTTATCGATAACCCCATTCGCAAGTAAGGCTTTAGCGAATAGGAGGTAAATATGTCTAACAAAGGCAAACAAAAAATTAGAATTAAACTTAAAGCTTATGATCACGAATTACTTGATAATTCAGCGCTAAGAATTGTTGATGCTGCAAAGAAGAGTGGTGCAGAAGTTTCTGGTCCAATTCCTCTTCCAACACAAAAGGAAATCATCACAATTATAAGAGCTGTACACAAGTATAAGGATTCAAGAGAACAATTTGAGCAAAGAACTCACAAAAGACTAATTGATATTCTTAATCCTACACAAAAAACTGTAGATTCACTTATGAAGTTAAATCTACCAGCTGGTGTAGATATAGAAATTAAACTTTAAAACTTTGCTTTATATGACTTCTAATTAGAAGTCCGCTGTAAATATTAGGAGGTGCAACATGAAATATTTAGTAGGTAAAAAAATTGGCATGACCCAAATTTTTGACGAAGAGGGTACTGTCACTCCTGTCTCAGTTATTGAAGTAGAACCAAATGTTGTTGTGCAAAAGAAAACTATTGAAAGTGATGGATACAATGCTATCCAAGTTGCAACACATGAAGTTAAAGAAAAGAAATTAAACAAACCTGAGAAGGGACATTTCGACAAGGCAGGCGTAGGATATAGAAAACATCTTTCAGAATTTAGAACTGACGATGTAGAATCTTACAATCTTGGAGATGAAATAAAGGTAGATTTATTTGAAGTTGGAGAACACATTGATGTTGTTGGAACTTCAAAGGGTAAAGGAACTGCTGGTATCATTAAACGTCACAACTTTGGACGTGGTAGAGAAACTCACGGTTCTAAATTCCACAGAATGCCAGGTGGTATGGGTGCTGCTTCTTATCCAGGAAAAGTATTCAAAAACCACAGAATGGCTGGGAAAATGGGTAACGAAAGAGTTACTGTTCAAAATCTTGAAATTGTTAGAATAGATACAGATAAAAATTTAATTTTAGTTAAGGGTGCTATTCCAGGACCTAAGAAGGGAACTGTTAGAATTAAAAGCACTACTAAAATGACTAAATAAGATAGGGAGGTAAAGAAATGCCTAAAATTCAAATGATTGACATTAAGGGAAATCCTGTTGAAGAAGTCGAACTAAATGAAGGGCTATTTGATGCTCCTGTTAGCACTCATGCTGTTTATTTAGTTGTTAAAAATATTTTGGCTAATAAAAGACAAGGTACTCACTCTGCTAAGACTCGTGCTGAAGTGCGTGGAGGCGGAAGAAAACCTTGGAGACAAAAGGGAACAGGTCGTGCAAGACAAGGTTCCATTAGATCACCTCAATGGAGAGGCGGCGGAGTTGTTTTCGCAAAGAAACCAAGAGATTATTCTTACACAACTCCTAAGAAAGCTAGAAGAGTTGCTCTTAAATCAGTTCTTACTAGTAAATTCCAAGATGGCGAAATGATTCTTGTTGACAAGTTCACAATGGAAGAAGCTAAGACAAAGATTTTCGCAAACATCTTAAAAGATATTAAGGCAGGCAAGAAAGCTCTTGTAGTTATTAATGACGACGAAAAAGATGTTCAAAGAGCTGCAAGAAATATCGCTGGTGTAAAAACATCAAGAGCTACTGATATTAACGTTTATGAGTTATTAAAATATGACAAGCTAATTATCTCAAAGGCTGCACTTGATGTTGTTGAGGAGGTTTTTAACTGATGAATAATTTTGACATTATTAAAAGACCTTTAGTTACTGAACAAAGTATGGATATGATGGCTGAAAATAAATACACTTTTGAAGTGCCAAAGGAAGTCACTAAACCAGAAATCAGAGCAGCTGTTGAAGAAATCTTCGGCGTTAAGGTTGAAAAAGTATATACAATGAATATGCGTGGAAAATTAAAAAGACAAGGAGTTCATCAAGGAAGACGTCCTTCATGGAAAAAGGCTATAGTAAAACTTACTGATGACTCAGAACCGATAGAATTTTTTGATTCTATCTGATAAGTAGGAGGTATTAAAATGGCGATTAGAGGATTTAAACCTACAACTCCTTCCCGTAGAAAAATGACTGTTGCTACATTTGAAGAGATTACTAAGACAACACCTGAAAAATCTCTTTTAGTGAGCATCAAAAAAACTGCCGGTAGAAATTCTCAAGGAAGAATTACAAGTAGACACAGAGGCGGCGGAGTTAAAAGAAAATATAGAATTATAGATTTAAAAAGAGATAAAGACAATATTCCTGCAAGAGTACAAGCTATTGAATATGATCCATATAGAACTGCTTACATTGCACTTTTATCTTATGCTGATGGTGAAAAAAGATACATTATTCAACCAAATGGACTTAAAGTTGGCGATGTAATTGAATCAGGTTCAGATGCAGATATCAAAGTTGGTAACGCACTAATGCTTGCTGACATTCCTGTTGGTACTACTGTTCACAACATTGAAATGACTCCTGGCAAGGGCGGTCAAATTGCAAGATCTGCTGGTTCATCAGCTCAACTTATGGCAAAAGAAGGAAAATATGCTCAACTTAGACTTCCTTCAGGAGAATTTAGATTAATCAATCAAAGATGTAAGGCTACTATTGGACAAGTTGGAAATATTTCTCACGAACTTATCACACTAGGTAAGGCAGGTAAGAGCAGATATCTTGGAAATAGACCTCATGTTAGAGGATCTGCAATGAACCCTGTTGATCACCCTCATGGTGGTGGGGAAGGTAGAACTCCAGTTGGTAGACCTTCACCAATGACTCCTTGGGGCAAGAAAGCTCTAGGACTTAAGACTAGAAAGAAATCTAAAAAATCTGATATGTATATAGTAAGAAGAAGAACTAAGTAATCGGAGGGTATAATGAGTAGATCAATAAAAAAAGGACCATTTGCTGATGAACACCTTCTAAAGAAGGTTGACGAGCTTAATGAAAAAAACGAAAAGAAAGTAATTAAAACTTGGTCTCGTCGCTCAACTATTTTCCCTGAATTTGTTTCACACACAATTGCTGTTCATGACGGCAGAAAACATGTGCCAGTTTATATTACTGAAGACATGGTAGGACATAAATTAGGTGAATTTGTTCCAACAAGAACATATAGAGGCCACGGCGGCAAGAGCGAAAAGAGCACAACAGTTAAATAAGGAGGGTTATTATGCAAGCACAAGCAATTGCAAAATATGTAAGAATATCACCTCTAAAGGTGAACTATATTTGCGCTGAAATACGCGGCAAAAGCGTTGATGAGGCCCTCTCTATTTTAAAGTTTACTAATAAGAGAGGAGCTCATGAACTCTATAAGGTACTAAAATCAGCTGTAGCTAATGCTGAAAACAACCTTAATTTAGACAGAGACGATCTTTATGTGAAAAAGGCATACGCTAATGACGGACCTACTATGAAGAGATTTCGTCCTAAGGCTAAGGGTATGGCTTATCCAATCCTTAAAAGATCAAGTCATATTGGCGTTGTAGTAGCAGAAAGAGAGTGAGGAGGTAGAGAATGGGCCAAAAAGTAAACCCACATGGACTTCGTGTTGGAGTAATAAAAGATTGGGATTCAAAATGGTATGCAGATAAGAAAAATTTTGCCGATCTTTTAGTTGAAGACAACAATATTAGAAAATATGTTAAGAAAAAACTTTACACAGCAGGAATTTCTAAGATTGAAATTGAAAGAGCTGCTAACAGAGTTAAAGTTTCAATATATACAGCTAAACCTGGCATGGTAATTGGTCGTGGTGGCGCTGGAGTTGAAGAACTTAGAGCTGAAATTGAAAAGCTTACAGATAAATCTGTTGTTATAAATGTTGAAGAAATTAAAAATCAAGATTTAGATGCACAAATCGTAGCTGAAACTATTGCTGAATCTCTTGAAAGAAGAGTTGCATTTAGACGTGCTATGAAACAAGCTATTCAAAGAACAATGCGTCAAGGAGCTCTTGGTATTAAAACTTCTGTATCAGGTCGTCTAGGCGGAGCTGATATGGCAAGAACTGAAGGTTATTCTGAAGGAACTATTCCTCTTCAAACATTAAGAGCTGATATCGACTATGGTTTTGCTGAAGCTGATACTACTTATGGTAAAATCGGTGTTAAAGTTTGGCTTTATAAGGGCGAAGTTCTTCCTGAATTAAGAGAAGATTCTAGAAGAAGACCTAGAGATAACAGAGATAATAGAGACAACAAAAATCGCAAGAGACGCGACAATAGAAACAATAATTTTAGAAATAATAGAAGAGACAATAAAAATAAAGAGTCTTAAAGAAGGGAGGAATAGTCATGTTGATGCCTAAGAGAGTAAAATATCGTAAGGTTCACAGAGGCAGAATGAAGGGCAAGGCTATGCGTGGTAATGAGCTTGCATACGGCGAATATGGTATAAAAGCTTTAGAACCTTGTTGGATAACTTCAAATCAAATAGAAGCAGCACGTCGTGCTATGACAAGATATATTCGTAGAGGTGGAAATATCTGGATTAAGATTTTCCCAGATAAACCTGTTACTGAAAAACCTGCTGAAACTCGTATGGGTTCCGGTAAAGGTGCTCCAGAGTATTGGGTTGCAGTAGTTAAGCCAGGAAGAATTTTATTTGAAATGGGCGGTGTTTCTGAAGAAGTTGCAAGAGAAGCAATGAGACTTGCATCTATGAAACTCCCTATTAGAACTAAATTCGTTATGAGAGATAAGGATGGTGACTCAAATGAAGGCTAATGAAATTCGCAAGATGTCAAGCGAAGAATTAAATAATAAAGTTAATGAACTTAAAAATGAACTTTTTAATTTGAGATTCAGATTGGCCACTGGTCAACTTGACAATCCATCAAGTATTAAAAGTGTTAAAAGAGATATAGCAAGAGTAAAAACGATCATTAGAGAACGTGAACTTGAAGTTGGAAAGGAGGCTTAATCTCATGGAAAGAAATTCAAGAAAAACTATAACAGGAATTGTAGTAAGCGACAAAATGGATAAGACTATTGTAGTTCAAACTGAAACTTTAAAGACTCATCCAGTTTACAAAAAGAGATTTAAGAAGACTACTAAATTCAAGGCTCATGATGAAAATAATGAATGTGGTATTGGTGATCGCGTAAAACTTATGGAAACTAGACCACTAAGTAAAGATAAAAGATGGAGACTTGTAGAAATTATTGAAAAAGCTCAATAATTTTAACTTGAAAGGAGAATAACATGATTCAACAAGAAACAAGATTGCGTGTTGCTGACAATTCAGGTGCAAGAGAACTATCTGTAATTAAAGTCCTTGGTGGAACTAATAGAAAAACAGCTAGTATCGGAGACATCGTAGTGTGTGCTGTTAAAAATGCAACACCCGGTGGCGTTGTCAAAAAAGGCGCTGTTGTAAAAGCAGTTATTGTTAGAACAAATAAAGGTATAAGCAGAAAAGATGGCTCTTATATTAGTTTTGATGACAATGCTGCAGTTGTAATTAAAGATGATAGAAGCCCTGTTGGCACTCGTATTTTTGGACCTGTAACTAGAGAATTAAGAGCTGGAAACTTTATGAAGATTATTTCTCTAGCTCCGGAAGTACTATAATTTGGAGGTGTAATATGAAAATTAAAAAAGATGACATCGTAAAAGTTATAGCCGGAAAAGATAAAGGCAAAACTGGTAAAGTCCTAAGAACAATTCCTAAAAAAGATTTAGTTGTTGTTGAAAAGGTAAATATTGTTACTAAACACATTAAACCTAGAGGACCTCAAAATCCAGGTGGAATAGAAAAAATGGAAGCTCCAATTCACGTATCTAACGTAATGTACTTTGACAGTGCATCAGGAAAAGCTACAAGAATTGGTTATAAATTTGAAGATGGAAAAAAAGTTAGATATGCAAAATCTAGCGGAAAAAACATTAAGTAGGGGGTAGAATAATGACTTCAAGATTACAAGAAAAATATAAGACAGAAGTTGTGGGCCACCTAATGGAACGTTTCAATTATAGTAACGTTATGGAAGTACCGAAACTTGAAAAAATCACTATTAACATTGGTCTTGGTGAAGCTAAAGATAACCACAAGGCTCTTGAATCAGCTGTTGAAGAATTAACTACTATTGCTGGTCAAAAGGCTGTTGTTACTAAAGCAAGAAAATCAATTGCCAACTTCAAACTTCGTGCAGGACAAAATGTTGGTGTTAAGGTTACTCTAAGAGGACAAAGAATGTATGAATTCTTAGATAAATTAATGAATGTTGCTCTTCCAAGAGTAAGAGACTTTAGAGGTGTTAAACCTACTGCTTTTGATGGTAGAGGAAACTATGCCCTTGGTCTTAAAGAACAACTTATCTTCCCTGAAATTGAATATGATAAAGTTGACTCTATTAGAGGAATGGACATCATTATTGTAACTACTGCTAATACTGATGAAGAAGCTAAAGAATTCCTAGACAAAATGGGAATGCCTTTTGCTAAGGCTTAAGGAGGTACATTGTGGCAAAAAAATCAATGATTGCAAAACAAAAGAGGAAACAAAAGTATTCTTCTCGTGAATATACTAGATGTAAAATTTGTGGAAGACCACATGCTGTTTTACAAAAATATGGAATATGTAGAATATGCTTTAGAGAACTTGCGTACAAGGGACAAATTCCTGGCGTAAGAAAAGCTAGCTGGTAAAAGCCTTAGATGAAAGGAGGCAAACTGATATGATGACAGACCCAATTGCAGATATGCTATCAAGAATTAGAAATGCAAATAGTGCAAGACACAAATCTGTTGATATTCCTTGCTCAAACATCAAAAAAGAAATTGCTCAAATTCTTCTTGATGAGGGTTATATAAAAGGATTTGATGTTGTTGAAGATGACAAACAAGGAATGATCAAAGTTGATCTTAAATATTCCGAAGACGGAGAAAAAGTTATCTCTGGCTTAAAGAGAATATCTAAACCGGGACTTAGAGTTTATGTTAAGTGCGAAGATGTTCCTAAAGTTCTTGGAGGACTAGGAATTGCAATTATCTCAACATCTAAGGGAATAATTACAGATAAAAAAGCAAGACAAGAAAAAGTTGGCGGAGAGGTAATCTGCTACGTTTGGTAATTTGGAGGTGAAAAATGTCAAGAATTGGCAAAAAACCTATTGAAATCCCAAAGGGCGTTGATGTTAAAATTGACGGTCAAACAGTTACTGTTAAGGGACCAAAGGGTGAACTAACACAATCTTTTAATAAGGATTTAAAGATAGAAATAAATGACGGAGTTCTCACTGTAGAAAGACCAAATGAAATTAAAAAAATTAAGGCACTTCACGGTTTAACTAGAACTCTAATCTATAATATGATAATTGGCGTTACAGAAGGTTATTCAAAATCTCTTGAAATAATCGGAACTGGATACAGAGCTGCTAAGAAGGGAAAAACTCTTTCTCTTAACTTAGGATTTTCACATCCTCTAGATCTTGAAGATCCAGAAGGTATTGAAGTAGAAGTTCCTTCTGCTAACTCAATTATTGTAAAGGGTAATGACAAACAACAAGTTGGCGCTTATGCTGCTTACATTAGAAGTTTCAGAGAACCTGAACCTTATAAAGGTAAAGGTATTAGATACACTGATGAACATGTAAGACGTAAAGTTGGTAAGACTGGTAAGTAAGAGAGGAGAATTTAAGTGTTAAAAAAGATTGATAAAAATACAAATAGAATAAAAAGACACAAAAGACTTAGAAATCATATCTCCGGTACTGCTATGAGACCAAGACTTTCTGTTTTCAGATCATCAAAGCACATCTATGCTCAACTTATTGATGATGAAGCTGGTAACACTTTATTAAGTGCATCAACTCTAGATAAGTCATTGAATTTAGAAAACACTGGAAATATTGATGCGGCAAAAGCTGTTGGCGAATCTATTGCTAATAAGGCAAAAGAAAAAGGCATCGAAGAAGTTGTATTTGATAGAAGTGGTTATGTATATCACGGAAAAATCAAAGCACTTGCTGACGCAGCTAGAGAAGCCGGACTAAAATTCTAAGAAGGAGGAAGTAATGGAGCGTTCATTAATAAATGCGGCAGAACTTGATCTTGAAGAAAGAGTTGTATCTATAAATAGAGTTGCCAAAGTAGTTAAGGGTGGTAGAAATTTCAGATTCTCAGCTCTTGTAGTAGTTGGCGATAGAAACGGTCACGTTGGTGTAGGTACAGGTAAAGCTCTTGAAGTTCCTGAAGCTATAAGAAAAGCAACACAAGATGCTAGAAAGCATGTTATAAAAGTAAACCTACTAAATACTTCTATTCCTCATCAAGTAACTGGAATTTATGGTGCAGGTAGAGTTTTCTTAAAACCAGCAAGAGAAGGTACAGGAGTTATCGCAGGTGGTGCTGTTCGTGCCGTATGTGAACTTGCAGGTATAAGTGATATTCGTACAAAAAATATTGGTACAAATAATCCAAGAAACACAGTTAATGCAACTATGGAAGCCTTAAAACAACTTAAGACTGCTGAATCTGTTGCAAGACTTAGAAATAAATCAGTGGATGAAATTTTAGGATAGGAGGAAAATCATGTCTACAATAAAAATTAAACTTGTAAAAAGTCCTATCGGCAAAGTACCTAAACACAGAAAGACAATTAAAGCACTTGGTCTTAGAAAATTACACCAAGTTGTTGAAAAAAATGATACACCTCAAATCAGAGGTATGTTAAAGCAAGTCGATTATATGATCGAAGTAGAAGAATAAGGAGGTGTACCTAATGAAGTTACATGACTTAAGACCTAACGAAGGCGGCGGAGTTAAAGCTAGAAAAAGAGTAGGTCGTGGAATTGGTTCCGGTACTGGCAAAACTTCTGGCAAGGGTCACAAAGGACAAAATGCTAGAAGTGGCGGAGGAGTAAGACCTGGATTTGAAGGTGGACAAATGCCACTATTTAGACGTCTTCCAAAGAGAGGATTTACTAACATCTTCAAGAAAGAATATGCGGTTATTAACGTAGCAGATCTTAATGTATTTGAAGAAGGAACTGAAATCACTCCTGAATTCTTAATAGAAAACAAATTTATCAAAGCTGGAAAGGCTAAAGACGGAATTAGAATTTTGGGAGATGGTGAATTAAATGTAAAACTTACTGTAAAAGCTCAGCATTTCTCAAAATCTGCTAAAGAAAAAATTGAGGCTTGCGGAGGAAAGGCCGAGGTGATTTAATGTTATCCACTTTTAAGAGTGCGTGGAGAATTGAATCTCTTCGTAAGAAGATGCTATTCACTTTATTCATGCTTCTACTATATAGACTTGGATCACACATCGCCGTTCCTTACATGAACTCACAAGTTATTTCACAAATTTTTAGTGGAACAGGCGGATCAATTTTCTCCTTCCTTGATTTAATGGCAGGAGGTAACTTTAGAAGATTTACAATTTTTGCAGCTAACATTTATCCTTATGTTACTGCATCAATCATTCTTCAACTTTTGACAATTGCAATTCCTTCCTTGGAATCTCTTGCAAAAGAAGGAGAAACTGGTAGAAAGGCTATCGCTAAATATACTAGATACCTTTCTATTGTTATAGCACTTGTTCAAGCTGTTGGATATACTTTTGGTCTATTCAGACAAGCTATCAACGCAACAAGTCCTATTGAATATGCAACAATTATCCTATCAATCGTAGCAGGTACTGCTGTTCTAGTATGGATAGGTGAACAAATAACTGAACATGGAATTGGAAATGGTATTTCAATTTTAATTTTTGCAGGTATCGTTTCAAGATTCCCACTTGATATAGTTCAATCTGTTGCTCTTGTAAAAGCAGGAAAGGCAAGCCCAATCTTCTTAGTTCTATTTTTAATAATTGCAATTGCAATTGTTGTATTTGTAGTAACACTTACTGAAGGTGAAAGAAGAATCCCTGTACAATATGCAAAGAGAGTTGTAGGAAGAAAGATGTATGGCGGACAAGCTACTCACATTCCTATTAAAGTTTTGATGACTGGTGTTATGCCAATTATCTTTGCAAACTCACTTCTTGCTATTCCAGCAACTATTGCTATGTTTACAAGTGAATCAACTAGAAATTGGATTCAAAAATGGTTAACTCCTGCTGGAGGACCTGGAGCTGTGATTTATATAATATTTACAATTATCCTTATTGTATTCTTCACATTCTTCTACACTACAATTCAATTTAACACTGTTGAGTACTCTAAGAACCTTCAAGCTAATGGTGGTTTCATTAGTGGTATTAGACCAGGTAAGCCAACAAGTGATTATTTAGGTAGAACTTTAAATAGATTAGTTATGCCGGGAGCAATTGCACTTTCTATACTTGCAGTTCTTCCAACTATATTAACACTTATTTCAGGATTGCAATTTAATTATGGTGGTACATCAATTATCATCGTAGTTGGTGTTGTACTTGAAATTCACAGAGTGTTAGAACAACAATTAATCATGAGAAATTATCGTGGTTTCTTAAAGAATAAATAGGAGGCATTTATGAAATTAGTTATATTGGGACCTCCAGGGGCCGGAAAGGGCACACAAGCTGAATATATTGTTGAAAGATACAATATTCCACATATTTCAACTGGAGATATCTTTAGAGAAAATATTAAGAACAATACAGAACTTGGTAAAAAGGCTAAGTCTTATATGGATAAGGGTCTTTTAGTTCCTGATGAACTTGTTATTGAACTTGTTGAGGATAGACTTAACAAGGATGATGCTAAAGAAGGATTTCTACTAGATGGTTTTCCAAGAACTGTAGCTCAAGCTGTTAGTCTTGACTCTATTCTTGATAAGAATGATGACAAGCTTACTAAGGTTATTAATATTTCAGTTGACCCTGAAATTTTAATAGAAAGAGCTGTTGGAAGACGTGTTTGTAAAACTTGTGGAATGACTTATCATGTTAAATTCAATCCTCCTAAGGAAGAAGGAATTTGTGATAAGGACGGCACTAAGCTTATTCAAAGAGATGACGATACTGAAGAAACTGTAAAAACTAGAATTTCAGTTTACTTTGATCAAACTGCACCTCTTATAGATTACTACAGAGCTCAAAATCTTCTTGTAGATATTGATGGTGCTAAGGATATTGACAAAGTATTTGAAGATATAGTTAATGGTCTCGAATAGTTCATGGATAATACATTAAGTCTTGTAAAGGGACAAGTTGTAAGATCCAAAAAAGGTAGAGATGAGGGAAAAGTTTTTGTAATCACTGAGATTATAGATAAAGACTTTCTCTGTCTCGTAGATGGAAAACTTAGAAAGCTAGATCGACCAAAGAAAAAAAGGTAAAACATCTTTATATATATAAAGACGTCATTGATCTTGAAGTTAAAGATCTAAATGACAGTTATATTAGGAAGAAACTATTACCTTATAGCTAAAGGAGGATCCTTAATAATATGGCTAAAGAAGATGTAATTGAAGTCGAAGGCGTTGTTGTAGACGCACTTCCAAACACTCATTTCAAGGTTGAACTTGAAAACGGACATATCATACTTGCTCATATTTCAGGTAAATTGAGAATGAATTATATTAGAATTCTTCCTGGTGATAAGGTGACAGTTGAGCTTTCACCTTATGATCTTACAAGAGGAAGAATAACTTGGAGAAAGAAATAATCCTAAGGTTAGGAGGCATTTATATGAAAGTAAGACCATCTGTAAAAAAGATGTGCGAAAAGTGCAAAATAATTAAGAGAAACGGAAAAGTAATGGTAATTTGCGAAAATCCGAAACATAAACAAAGACAGGGATAAGGGAGGTAATTATGGCTAGAATTTCCGGTGTAGATTTACCTAGAGAAAAGAGAGTTGAAATCGGACTCACTTATATTTATGGTATTGGAAAACCTAGATCTCAAGCAATTTTAACTGCTGCAGGTGTTGACTTTGATACTAGAGTTAAAGATTTGACAGAAGCTGAACTTGCTAAAATAAGAGAAGAAATAGATAAATACCACGTAGAAGGTGATTTGCGTCGTGATGTTGCAATGAGCATCAAGAGACTTCGTGAAATCAACTGTTATCGTGGAAGAAGGCATAAAATGGGTCTTCCTGTAAGAGGACAAAAAACTAAGACTAATGCTAGGACAAGAAAAGGTCCTAAGAAACTTGTTAGTAAAAGTAAATAAGTAAGGGGGGACTTTAATGGCTAAAAAACAAAAAGTTTCACGTTCAAGAAGACGTGTACGTAAAAATATTGAAAAGGGCGAAGCACATATAGCTTCTACATTTAATAACACTATGGTTACTCTTACTGATGTTAACGGTAATGTTATTTCTTGGGCTAGTGCTGGACAACTTGGATTTAGAGGTTCAAGAAAGTCAACTCCTTTTGCAGCACAAGAAGCAGCACAAGAAGCAGCTGAAAAAGCTAAGGAACATGGATTAAAGAGCGTTGATGTTTATGTTAAGGGTCCAGGTTCAGGAAGAGAAGCTGCTATTAGATCTCTTCAAGCATCAGGTCTTGAAGTAACTATGATTAAAGATGTTACTCCAATTCCTCACAATGGATGTAGACCACCAAAACGTAGAAGAGTCTAAACTATTTATCGAAAAGGAGGGTACCCATGATTGAAATTGAAAAACCTAGAATTAGTATTGAAGAATTAGATGAGTCTGGTTTATATGGCAAGTTTGTCGTTGAACCTCTAGAAGCTGGATTTGGTATCACTATTGGAAATTCCTTAAGAAGAGTGTTACTTTCCTCTCTACCAGGCGCTGCTGTATCTTTTATAAATATACGTGGTGTTGAACATGAATTTGATACAATTCCAGGGGTATTGGAAGATGTACCTGAAATAGTTTTAAATATTAAATCTATAGTTTTAAAGATGACTGAAGATGAACCTGTAAAACTTATTATAGAAAAAAAGGGCAAGGGAGAAATTAAGGCCTCTGACATTGAACTTCAACCTCATGTTTCTATTATTAATCCAGATCAACATATAGCTACGCTAAATGAAGATGCTGATTTTTATCTTGAAATGATGGTTGAAAGAGGAAGAGGCTATGAACCTTCTGAACTTAAAAAGGATGAAATAAGCGAAATTGGAATTATTCCAATGGACTCTAACTTCACTCCTGTGGAAAAAGTAAACTGGAAAGTTGAAAACACAAGAGTTGGACAAAGAACTGATTATGATAGATTAATCCTAGAAGTTACAACAGATGGTTCTATGAAAGCTGATGAAGCTACATCTCTTGCAGCAAAAATCTTAACAGAACATCTTGAACTCTTCATTGGCCTTAAGGAACATGTCAGTGAAATAAATTTGATGGTTGAAAAAGAAGAGGATCAAAAAGAAAAAGTTCTTGAAATGACAGTTGAAGAATTAGATTTATCTGTTAGGTCTTTTAACTGTTTGAAGAGAGCTGGAATAAATAGCGTTGAGGAACTTACTAATAAAACTGAAAGTGAAATGATGAAGGTTAGAAATCTTGGTAGAAAATCTCTACTAGAAGTAACTGAAAAACTTGAAGAATTGGGATTAGGTCTCAAGGCTGACGAAGAATAAGGAGGACATTATGGCAAAAAACAGAAAACTTGGCCGTAATTCAAGTCATAGAAAAGCAATGCTTAGAAACCTTGTTACTTCTCTTTTGCGTGAAGGCAGAATTAAAACTACTCACACAAGAGCTAAGGAAGTTCAAAGAATTGCTGATCGTATGATTACACTTGGAAAAAGAGGAGATCTTCACGCAAGAAGACAAGCTTTAGCATATATTTATTCAGAAGATGTTGTTACAAAATTATTTAGTGAATATGCTGAAAAGTATGCTGATAGAAATGGTGGTTACACTAGAGTATTGAAGATGGGTCCAAGACGTGGAGACGGCGCAGAAATTTCAATTATAGAATTAGTATAAGGAAATCCAATGGGGTTTCCTTTTTTTATATATTTTGGAGAGCTTATGATTTATAAAAAACTTTATAATTCACCACTAGGAGAGATTTTAATTTTAGGAGATCTTGAAGGTATTCTTGGAATTTATTTTGAGTGTCAAAGGGAATTTTATGATTTCTTAAATAATGAAGAGATAAAAAATTTTGAGGATGCGAAAAATTTTGAGTTAAAAGATAAAAATTTTAAAAGTAAGAGTCTTTTTCATGAAAAAAATAAAGTCTCAGGCGAAGATATTTGTGAAAATAAAATTTTTGACGAGACTAAAAAATGGCTCGATATTTATTTTTCTCGGAAAGAGCCAAAATTCACACCTAAGTTAAACATAAGAGGAAGTGAATTTAGAAAAGATGTATGGAAAATTTTATTAGAAATCCCCTATGGAAAAACTCTTACATATAAGGCTGTTGCAGAAAAACTTGTAGAGAGTAAAAAGTATGTGAGAATGTCAGCTCAAGCAGTGGGTGGTGCAGTTGGAGCTAATCCCATTTCAATTATAATTCCTTGCCACAGAGTTGTGGGGGCAAGTGGATCTCTTACTGGATATGCCGGAGGGCTTGATAGAAAAGTCAAGTTATTGGAACTTGAAGGCGTGGATATGAGTAAATTTTTCATGCCAAAAAAATATAAATAATTTTTGAAAATCTTGAAAATATTTATTTTAAAGAAATTTTTTATAATTCCCGCCACAAATTATCTCAAGAAAAATTTACAATATTTTGTTACTTTTTATCCTTGAAAAAATTTTTCTAATGTATTATCATATATGTATTAGCAGAAGAGTTTGGTGAGTGCTAATTATAAGGAGGTTAATATAGATGAAACTTAGACCACTTGACGATAAAATCGTCATAAAGAAAATTGAAAAAGAAGAAACAACTGCTTCAGGTATAGTTCTTCCATCATCAGCAAAGGAAGAATCAAATATAGCAGAAGTTGTTGCAACAGGAAATAAACTAGACACAGATGAAGAAATGAAGGGACTTGTTAAAGTTGGCGACAAGGTTATTTTCTCAAAGTATGCAGGAAATGACATCGAACTTGACAAGGAAAAATATACAATTATAAAATTCCAAGACATCTTGGCAGTTATTGAATAAGGAGTGATAACATGGCAAAGGAAATTAAATTTTCAGAAGATGCTAGAAAAGGCTTAATAAAAGGAATAAATACTCTTGCTGATACAGTTAAGGTTACACTTGGACCTAAGGGCAGAAATGTAATCTTAGACAAGGAATATGGCACACCACTTATTACAAATGATGGCGTAACTATTGCAAGAGAAATTGAATGTGAAGATAAATTTGAAAATATGGGAGCACAACTTTTAAAGGAAGTTGCTACAAAGACTAATGATGTTGCAGGAGATGGCACAACAACAGCTACTCTTCTTGCTCAAGCAATCATTAGAGAAGGAATGAGAAACCTTGCAGCAGGTGCAAACCCAATGATTTTACAAAAGGGAATATCTAAGGCAGTAGAAAGAGCTGTTGAAGAGATTAAAAACTTCTCTACAGAAGTTTCTTCAAAGGAAGCAATTGAACAAGTTGCATCAATTTCAGCTGCAAATGAACAAGTTGGCAAACTTATTTCCGAAGCAATGGAAAAAGTTGGAAACGATGGAGTAATCACTGTTGAAGAATCAAAATCCATGGGTACTAGCCTTGATGTAGTTGAAGGTATGCAATTTGATAGAGGATACCTTTCTCCATACATGGTAACAGATTCTGACAAAATGGTTGCAGAATTAGAAGACCCATACATTTTAATTACAGATAAAAAGATTTCAAATATACAAGAAATTTTGCCACTACTTGAACAAGTTCTTCAAGCATCAAAACCACTTCTTATCATAGCAGATGACATTGATGGCGAAGCCCTTGCAACTTTAGTTGTAAACTCTCTAAGAGGTACACTTAATGTAGTTGGAGTAAAGGCTCCAGGCTATGGAGACAGAAGAAAAGATATGCTACAAGATATTGCAATCTTAACTGGCGGACAAGTTGTATCATCAGACTTAGGTCAAGACCTAAAGGACGCAACAATTGAGATGCTTGGCTCTGCAGCAAAGGTTAGGGTAGAAAAAGACCTTACAGTAATAGTAAATGGTGCAGGCGAAAAATCTGAACTTGAAAACAGAATTAGCCACATTAAAAACCAAATAGAAGAATCAGATTCAGAATTTGATAAGGAAAAATTACAAGAAAGACTTGCAAAACTTTCTGGCGGAGTTGCAGTAATCCAAGTTGGAGCAGCAACAGAAGTTGAACTTAAAGAAAGAAAGCTAAGAATCGAAGATGCCCTTGCAGCAACAAGAGCAGCAGTAGAAGAAGGAATTGTAGCTGGTGGTGGAACTGTGCTAATTGACTCAATAGGAGCAGTAGCAAAAGTAGTTGACGAATTAGAAGGCGATGAAAAAACTGGCGCAAATATAATTCTAAAGGCACTAGAAGAACCACTAAGACAAATAGCAGAAAACGCAGGACTAGAAGGATCAGTAATAGTAGAACAAGTAAAGACAAAAGAAGCTGGAATTGGCTTTGACGCATACAAATCAGAATATGTAGACATGAAAAAAGCTGGAATAGTTGACCCAACAAAGGTAACAAGATCAGCCCTACAAAACGCAGCAAGCGTAGCATCAATGATCTTGACAACAGAAGCAGCAGTAGCAAACATAAAAGAAGAAGCACCAGCAATGCCTCCAATGAATCCAGGCATGGGAATGATGTAATTAATGGTAGTCTCAATCGTGACGAGTCACGATTGAGACGGTCTTCAAGCTGAAGGCGACTGAAAGGAGCCTGAAGCTATGAAGAACCTTATCCAGCGAACGAAAAAATGTGACCGAATAGGGAACATTTTTGAGTGAGTCGGAGTTGGATATATAGAAAAAAACCTCAAAAGACAGTCAAAAAAGCTGCTGTCTTTTTTGTTTTCACAGCGAATGCGAGCGTTAGCGACGCATGAGCTGATGAAAAATCTTATCCAGCGAACGATGACGATGCGACCGAAAAGGGAGCATTGTCGAGAGATCCGGATATCAAGAAACCAACAAAATAGAAAATAAAAAGTAGTCTTAAAATCATCAGACTGCTTTTATTTTTGTATTCCTTTAGAAAATTATTAAGGTAAAAATATAGATCCACTTTCTTCTACATGGTCAAAAAATTTAGCCTTGTAAAAAGAAGAATAGGATGCATCAATTATTCTCCCCATATCTATAATATCAATAGCCGTTCTTTCCAAATGCTCATTATTTAAGTCACCTAAAATATCGTAAACCACACTCTTTCCATTAGCTACGATTTCTACATGGATAGTACCTTGGAAGCCTTTACCTTCAGTTTCTATGGAGACATCTTTTAAAGGACCTATTTTCTGGTTTTCTATATCAAAAATTAGGCACAAATCAAATTCATTAGACTTACTCTTAGAATTCATTCTTTTTTCAATAAGTAGTAACCATCTTGGTAATTTTTTTTCTTGTATATTTTAAAGTCGCCCTTGTCATCACTTTTATATATTTTCGTGTCGGCACTTAGTTTTCTCGAACTTGTTGAATTTTCTTTTAAATTGTTATTTTGTGAAAAATATATTAGCCCGCCAATTAAAAATATTGTGACAAAAACTATTAAAAATTTTTTCATATTGACCTCCTAATATTTTATTAATTTTATTATAGCAGGCAAATAAATCTTTAGCAAAATTTCTTTATCAGCATATCATTGTTTAAATCACACCAATAAGAGTATGTATATTAAGAGGTGTTTTATGTTTATTAATTATATTAAAGCTTTTAATGACAATTATATTTGGACAATAGAAAATGATGGCAAGACTCTTGTGGTGGATCCTGGCGATGCAAGTCCCGTCATAGATTATTTAAAAAATAGAAAACTTGATTACATTCTTTTAACTCACAAGCACATGGACCATGTGGGTGGTGTTGAGGAACTTAAAAATAAATATGGTGCGAAGGTTTATGGGCCTATTGAAACAAAAGAATACAATGATATAACTTTAAAAGATTGTGACGAGTTTGAAATCTTTGGCGAAAATTTTAAGGTTATTTTAACAGGAGGTCATACAGAAGACCACATTTCTTATTTAATGGGAGATAAATTATTTTGTGGAGATGCCCTTTTCCTTGCAGGATGCGGCAGAGTTTTTACTAAGGACTACAAAAAAGCCTTTGAAGGTCTAAATAAATTAAAAAATTTAGATGATGAGATCAAGATTTACCCAGCTCACGAATATTCTCTTGGAAATTTAAAATTTGCTAAGTCTGTGATTTCTAATGAAGACTTAGACAGAGAATACGAGAGAGTAAAAAAACTTAGAGAAGAAGATAAAATCACACTTCCTTCAACAATTGGAAAAGAGAAAAAAATAAATCCCTTCTTCTTGGCAAGGGATTTAGATGAGTTTACCCAATTTAGGAATAAAAAGGATAAATTTTAAAACAAAGAAAAAGTGTTGGCTTATACATTTGCCAACACTTATTTTTTATAAAATTTTATTAACCAATACCGCCAAATTTTGCTCCAGCTATTAGGGCAATTATTGCTGCTATTACATATACATATTTTGCAAGTGGATAATACCATCCGCCAATTTCTTTTCCGTTACCTTGATTAACTGCAGAAAGGGCATACTCTTTTCCTGCAACCCAAAGGAACATTATGCCTGCAAGGGCTGCGCCAAGTGGGCAGATGTAAATGGAAACTACATCCATCCAACCGCTTACTATTGCTTGGATAAATATTGCAACGATACAACCAATTACATGAATAGTTGTAGTTGCGATAGGTCTTGAAAAATTAAATTTTTCTTGCAAGTAAGCAACTGGTGTTTCATATAGATTTATTATTGAAGATACACCTGCGAAGAGTACGCAAATATAGAAAATTATTCCAATAATTTTTCCTACTGCCATGCCGTTAAATACATTTACTAGGAAGATGAACATTAGTCCAGGGCCGCCAGTGTCAAGAGGGGCATTTGCTGTTGCCATTGCTGGGATAATTACAAAGGCTGCAAGTAGGGCTGCAAGAGTGTCAAAGACTGCTACATTTCTTGCAGAGGACGGAATGCTTTCGTTCTTAGGTAAATAAGAGCCGTAAATTACTGTTCCATTTCCTGCAACTGATAGGGAGAAGAAAGCTTGTCCAAAGGCAAAAATCCAAACTTTTGGGTCTTTTAATCCTTCTGGGTTTACTGTGAAGATATATTTATATCCATTAGCTGCACCAGGAAGTGTGAAGATGTAAATTGCAAGTCCTACAAATAAAATAAAGAGGACAGGCATCATAACTTTATTTGCCTTTTCAATTCCACCAGATACGCCCATTACCATAATGGCAAAGCTTGCAAGGACAGCTACTACTATCCAAATGTTTGCGCCAAAGGCAGAGGCTGTTTGTCCGAAAGTTCCACCAATTACATCCATGTCTTGACCCATAGCATAAAGTCCACCTGATAAGGAAAGGAAAGTGTATTTAAAAATCCAACCCATTACACAAGTGTAACCTATTGCTAAGGCAAGGGAGCCTACTACTGGTATAAGTCCAATTATTTCTCCAAGTTTTCTATTATTACATCTTAGTTCTGTACATTTTCCGAAAGCACCAACGGGACCAGCTTCTGCAGACCTACCTAGTGCCATTTCAGAAATTACTCCAGTTGAGCCTATTAGTGCTACAAATATTATGTAAGGGATTAAAAAAGTCATTCCACCATAAGTAGACACCATTATAGGAAATCTCCAAATATTACCCATACCAACTGCAGAGCCAATACATGCAAGTATAAAACCCCATTTACTTTTAAAACCATCGCGAGCTTTTAAGTTATTATCCATAATTATTCTCCTTATAGGGTAATTTGCCCCTGTATTTCAAGGGGCTTTTTTAATATTAAATTAAAAAATTAAAACTTATTTTTCATCTTCAGAAGGTTCATAAGTTTCAAGGAAAGCGTGGAAGTGACGCATTGGAAGGTTTTTACCCTTTACTATTCTAATATTAGGAATAGTAGCACGATCTTCGTAAAGAGCCTTTACAGCTGCAATTACATAATCCATGTGTTCCTTTGAAAGTTGACTTCTGTTTACTGCGAAACGAACTACATTGGCTACTTCAGCTTGTTGTTCCGGAGTCTTTAGGTCATATTCCATTGAATAGTTGCCAAGTTCTGCAGTTCTAATTCCGTATCTTCTAATTAATTCAACAGAGAAACCTTGACCAGCAAAAGTTTCAGGTGCTCTCTTGTTGTCGAAAAATTCGTCCATGTTGATGTAAACACCGTGACCACCAGCAGGAAGAACAACGCCCTTTACGCCAGCCTTGTAGAAGCCTTGAGCAAGGTATTCGCATTGTTTAACACGAGCGTCAAGATAATCAAACTTGGCTGCTTCATAAAGACCAGCAGCAAGTGCCAGAATATCTCTACCACTCATTCCACCATAAGAGTCATTTCCGTAGCAAGAAATTTGTTTAACCTTTAATAAGATACCAACATCAGTTTTTACTGAGCCATCTTCATTAAAGTCAGAGAACTTCTTCCAGAATAAGCCCTTGTCTCTAAAGGCAAGAACGCCACCCATGTTTGCGTGTCCGTCTTTTTTAAGAGATGCAGTAAAGCCATCGCAATAAGAGAACATTTCCTTTGCGATTTCTGGAATTGATTTGTCAGCATAGCCTTCTTCATTGACTTTGATGAAGTAAGCATTTTCTGCCCATCTTGCAGCATCAAACATATAAGGAATTTCATATTTGTGAGCAATTCTTGAACATTCTCTCATGTTAGCCATGGAAACTGGTTGACCACAAACTGTGTTGTTAGTAATAGTTGTATAAATTAGAGGAACATTTTCTGGTCCCAATTTTTCAATTAATTCTTCCAACTTTTCTGTGTCCATGTTGCCCTTAAATGGATTCTTTTCATAGTGACCATTTTCAGGAACTTCCCACAAAAGTTCTTTATTGTATAAATTTCTTGGGATAGAGCCCATTTGCTTGATGTTACCTTCAGTAGTGTCAAAGTGTCCATTAGAAGGAATAGTGTAAGTCTTTCCAGGTTCTCTTCCATTTAAAATATTTCTAACAAGTTCAAATAAAACTGATTCAGCTGCACGACCTTGTTGAATGATAAAAGTATTAGGTCTTTCCATTTGCGCAGATCCACCGTTAAATAGACCACCTTCATATTCGCAAAGATAAACTTCATTCATCATTTTTTCAACATCGTCGCAGTCAGTTCTAACTAGGTCGATAATTCTCTTTTGCTTATCGCCTCTTTCGAAGACATCTCTAAAGGTATCTAGTAGGACATAGTAGCCCTTGTTTCTACCATAGGATTCATCGCCTAAAAACATTGCAGACCATTGAACATCTGTCATGGCAGTAGTTCCTGAATCTGATAACATATCGATAGTTAACATTCCTGCAGGGAAGGCAAATTCATTGTAGTGAGTAGCCTTAAGAGCTCTTTCTCTTTGTTCCACAGTTACATTAGGAATATTTTTTGTAACATAAGTATAGGAATGTGGTGTAGGTACATCTAATTGATACTTTTTCATAAAAAACCTCCATATAATAAAAAAAAGTATAGAGGAACCCCGGTCATCGACAAAAGTCGACTAGCGGACAGTATCCCATAGAGAACCCCGGTTATCAAAATTTTAAGTTTTCTTTCTTGATGAGCGGACAGAACTCCAAGATAATATGTATTATCTATGAAATAGTTTACATTACTAACATGAAGAAGTCAATAATCTTGTAAATTGAAGAAGTAAAACAAAATAAAAATGAAATAGTTTTATCGGTGTGTTAAATTACTATTTTTAATAGGATATAAAAAAATAAATTTGAATATATCTGATAAAAAAACACTATTTGACAAATTAAATTAAATAGATTACTTTATTTAAGAAAACAATTTCAGAATATTAAAAAGAAGGATTGATGACAAGTGAAAAAATTTTTTCAATTACTTTTTTGGCAGTCTACGGATAAATCAAACATAATATATAGGATTTTAATTCACTCTTTTATAATATTTTTAACATTAGGTTGGGGATATATTATTTTAGATATTGATTTATATAATACTTTCATAAAGGGGATACTTTTTTTATATACCTATATTAGTTTTTTATGCTTTCTTCCAACACTTTTGACTATACAAAAGTTTGGTGATAATAAGGGAAGAGTTTTATTTATTCTATATATTTTATTTAGTTATGTTGTGGCATTTATCAGTGTGTTTATATTAACTTATTTTATAAAAAAGGACTTAGTTTGATGATTTAAAATCAATTATTTTAATAATATAAGAAAGTAAAAAACCTCTGAATT
>NZ_HE610718.1:226204-260808 GCF_000321025.1 Peptoniphilus senegalensis JC140 | reverse complement strand
AAAACCTCTGAATTCAGAGGTTTTTTACTTTCTCATATTTATTTTTCAACTGATGCTGAATAATTTTTTTCTATGGAATCGTCAAGCGTCTTTGTAAATTCGTCGTCACTTTGGTTTACATTTAGTCCTTCAGTTAAGGCTCTTGAATAAGATGCAATGACACCCCTATTTTTTCTAAGTTTTTCGTTGGCTTCATCTCTTGAATAACCGCCAGAAAGAGCAACAACTCTAACAGTTTGGTCGAAGTCATATAGGTCTTCATAAAGATTTTCGTTTTCAGGAAGAGTCAATTTAAACATTACATAATTTTCTTTGCCAAGTTTTTTTAGTCCTTCTATTAAATATTTTTTAAGAACTTCTTCGATAGCAGCTTTATCCTTAGCGTGGATGTCAACTTCTGGCTCGATAATAGGAACGAAGCCTGCATTAGAAATTTTTCTTGCATATTCAAATTGTTGATCAACAACTTTTTTAATTGATTCTTCATTTAGTTCCTTTACAACAGAACGCATCTTTGTGCCGAAAATATTTCTTTCTTTGGCATTTTCAAGAAGTTCATCAATGTGTTTGAAAGGCTTCATAAGTTGAGCACCATCTTTTTCTTCATCAAGACCTTCGTCGATTTTTAAAATTGGAACTATGCCCTTTTCTTCCCAAAGGTAGTCGCCAGTGTACTTGTCGCCTACTTTTGAATTCATTGTAACCTTAAATAAAATTGCAGCCAAAATTCTGTCTGATGTGAAAGCTTCATTTGTTATAATTCTTTTTCTCATTTCGTGGACACATTCAAACATTTCATCTTCATTTGAATAAGCATCTTCAGTCACTCCATAATTTAAAAGTGCCTTAGGTGTTGAGCCACCTGATTGGTCAAGGGCAGCTATAAATCCTTTGCCATTTTTCATTCTATCAAATTGTTCTCTATTCATTTTTACCTCCAAAGTCTAGACTTCTAATTACTTCTAATTATATAATAAGTAGACATAGTTGACAAATGACAAATTTTGAGGTGAATATGAATTATTACGCAGTTAGAGTTGGGAGAAATCCTGGCATATATAAGACTTGGGACGAATGTAAAAAAGAGACCATGGGCTTTAAGGGAGCAAGCTTTAAAAAATTCTCTAGCTTAGAAGATGCAGAGGCCTTTATAAATGAAGTTGAAGAAGAAAAAAAGGATTTAGCAGAAAAAGACGAACTCATAGTTTATGTAGACGGTTCTTATAGAAATTCTGATAAGAGTCATTCCTATGGGGTATATATGTACAATGATGAGGAAGAATATTCTTTTTCCAAAAGATTTTTCGAAGATTCAGAGATGAGAAATGTATCTGGAGAAATAAAGGGTGCAATAAAAGCTATGGAATATGCGGAGTCTATTGGAAAGAGAAAAATTTATCTTCATTATGATTACGAAGGCATAAGGTCATGGGCTCTTGGCTTTTGGAAGACAAATAAAGAGGGAACTATCGCATATAAAAAGTTTTATGATTCCATAAAAGACAAATTGGAAGTAAAATTTATAAAAGTAGAGGCACATACTGGTGTCAAGTACAACGAACTTGTGGACAAGCTTGCAAAGGAGGCAAAATGAGAAAATCTTGGGACGAATATTTTATGGAAATAACTGAAATGGTGGCAACGAGATCTACTTGCGACCGCGCATTTGTGGGTTGTGTTCTAGTAAATTCTGACAACAGAATAATTTCCACTGGCTATAATGGTTCAGTGACGGGAAACCCTCACTGCGACGAAGTTGGTCACACTATGCGTGATGGACACTGCATAGCAACTATTCACGCAGAGATGAATGCCATCTTATACTGTGCAAAGGAAGGAATTTCTGTAAAAGGTGCAAAAGCCTATGTTACACATTTCCCATGTCTTAACTGCACAAAGGCACTTATTCAAGCAGGTATCTGCGCAATTTATTATCATGAAGCTTATAGAGTTGATGATTATGCAATTGAACTCTTAAAGAAAAATAAAATACTTGTTAAACAAATCTAAAAGATATAGTTTATATAAACCAGTAATAGTGAAAACTTTTACTGGTTTTTTATTTAACTGAATTTTTTAAAATATCATTTTTACAATGGTAAAATTAAGAAATTTCTTAATTTTATTCGGTTACTTAATTTAAAAAATTAAATGATTGACAAATTAGAAATTTGATAATATAATCGTGATTGAAAAATAATTAATCGCGATTAGAATATTTTTTATGAAAGAGATGGTAGATTTATGGATGCTAAAGAAAAAAGAAAAAAGTAATGATTTATTTCATAGAAGCGACAGAAGAGCTCATGAAAGAAGATGATATTGACAAAATTTCTATAAGAAAAATTGCAAAGAGAGCAGGTTATAATAGCGCGACTCTTTATTATTACTTTGATGACTTAGAACACTTAATACTATTTGCATCAATTAGGTACTTAAGAGAGTATACGACAGCTTTAGCTAGAAAGATTAAGCCAACAATGACAACTCTTGAAAAGTATAGGACAGTTTATGAAACTTTTAACTATTATGCTTTTAGATCTCCAGTAATATTTCACAATATGTTTTTTGGGAAATATAGTCATAAACTTTTAAATGTTATAAAAGAATACTATGATATTTTTCCAGATGATCTTGAAGGTCATGAGGACCTCTTGAAAAATCTTTTGAAGCAAGGAAATATGTATTATAGGGATAAGCAGATTGTTGATGAATTAGTAAAAGAAGGAAATGTAGATACAAATAAAGTAGACATTACCCTAAAAATCCTAATAAATGTCCATCAATCTTATGTATATGAAGCAATGATTCAAGGAGATAAGTTAGATTTAGAATCACAGGAAAAATCATTTTTAGAAATCTTTGACTATCTCCTAGTTAATGCAAAATAGTGAAAGTTTACTTATGACTTAAAGATATATAAATATATACAATTTTTGGGAAAACGGTGTATTAAATTATAATCACGACTATTATTACAGTGTTTAGGAGGTATAAAAATGAAAAAATTTAAAGATAAATTCAAGAAATTCAAATCGCCTGATGCATTACTATTAATATGCATTTTAATGGCTGTTGTATCAATTTTAACTTATTTAGTCCCAGCAGGAGAATATACTAGGCTATTGGACCCTGAAACTGGCAGAGAAATGGTTGATCCAAATTCATTCCATTATATTGAAAATACACCAGTTGGTATTTGGAAGGTACTTTCTTCTGTTCATCAAGGGCTTGTTGATTCTTCTGAGATCACTTCATTTTTGTTTATTATTGGAGGAGCTTTTGGAGTACTAAACTTAACAGGAGCATTGGAAGCATTGATTTCAAGAACAGCAACGAAGTTAAAGGGCAGAGAAAAGCTTGTGGTGGTATTTTTTGTAACATTGTGGGCATTAGGAGGAGCTTTTTTAGGGAACTTCGAAGAATGTCTAGCTTTTTTACCAATGCAAATAACTTTGTGTTTAGCCTTAGGATTTGACTCTATAACAGGAGTTGCAATAGGAATATGCGGAGTTGCTGTTGGTTATATAGGTGGAGTAATGAATCCTTTCACTTTAGGAATTTCTCAACAAATAGCAGAACTACCACCATATTCTGGAATAGGTTTTAGATTAATTTTATGGGTTGTGACACTTGTTGTAACAATTGCTTATATATATAGATATGCAGACAAAATTCATAAAAATCCTCAGCTATCTTTATCATATGAAGAAGATAAGACAAGTAAATATAGAGAAGAGATTTCTACAAATATTGAATTTTCTATGAGACATAAATTGGTATTATTATCTTTTGTATTAGCTGTTGCAGGAATTGTATATGGAGTAATAAAATATCATTTTTACCTAGGGGAAATGGCAGCGGTATTTATTTTATTGACTATAGTAATAGCAATTATTTCAGGTAAACCAATAAGTGAAACAGTGAATGCTTTTGTAAATGGTGCTGCAGATTTACTATACCCTTGTTTGTGTGTGGGACTAGCAAGAGGTTTGACAATAATAATGATGGATGGTCATATACTTGATGTTATTGTACATGGTTTGACAGGATTTTTATCAAATGTTCCTTCAATAATATCTGCTCCATTATCATTTATTGTAATATCAATAATAAATTTATTTGTTCCATCTGGTTCAGGAAAAGCCGTGCTAGTTATGCCTATTTTAGTACCTATGGCAGATGTCCTTGGTATAACAAGACAAACCGTTGCATTAGCTTTTCATATGGGGGATGGAATAACAAACTTGCTTTCGCCAGCAGAAGCTACAATAATGGTTGCACTTGGAATGATGAAAATATCTTATGGAAAATGGCTTAAATGGTTCTGGAAATTAGTTTTATTATGGTATTTAATAGGCATTATAGCGTGTATTGTTGCTGTAAATATTGGCCTTGGACCATTCTAGGAGGTTATAATGAATAAATTTAATTCTATTGATGACTTAAAGGAAATTCAAGTTTTTAATAATTTTTTTAAACTCACAGAAATTCCTAGACCATCATTTAAAGAAAAGAAAGTGTCAAATTATTTAAAAAATTGGGCTGAAAAACTTAATCTTGATGTTAGACAGGACGATAATTTTAATTTATTAATATTAAAAGAGGGGCAAAATGGAGGAGAAAATAAAGAACCTCTAATTTTGCAAGCTCATTTAGATATGGTTTGTCAAAAAAAAGATGATTTTGATTTTGACTTTGACAATGATCCAATACCTGTTCAAATTGACGGAGATGAAGTTAATACAGGAGGCAAGACAACTCTTGGTGCTGATAATGGAATTGGTGTAGCAGTAATAATGTCAATTTTAGAAGATAAAGAAATGTCACACCCCCCAATTACAGCAATACTTACTACTGTGGAGGAAGATGATTTTAGCGGTGTAAATAATTTATCAAAGGATTGGATAATAGGAAATAGAGCTATCAATATTGACAATAGTAAAGATGATGAAATTATAGCAGGCAGCAATGGTGGAGCTGGAGTAACTTACTCTTTAAAAATTAATAGACAAAATAGAAAGTTTAAAAATACTTTTAAAATAAAAGTTGCTGGATTTTTAGGAGGACATTCTGGAGAAGATATAGAAAAAGGCAGAGGTAATGCTATTATAGTTTTATCTAGATTATTAGAAAAATTAAAAAATAATATAGAAATTTTAGATATTGATGGTGGTACTTTTAGACTTGCTATTCCTAGAGAAGCTTATGCAATTATAAGCACAAATATGGATAAAAATGAACTAGATAGTATTCTCAGTGAGTTTGAAAAAGGACTTCATTATGAATATAGTTCTTTTTCAGATACTATTTATGTTAATTCTGAAAATTCAAATTCTGATCAAGAAGCTATAGAATCTGAAGATTTTAACAAGATAATAAATATTATAAAATTATATCCTAATGGAGTTTTTGAAATGGATCCTAAAAATCATGTAGTTATTTCATCCAATAATTTAGGCGAAGTTAAGATTGAAGGCGATTATGTTAAATTTATTAACGAGATAAGAGCTATGGAGAAATCTCAAGTTGAATATACTTATAATAAAATTTCTACGCTTGCTCATATATATAATGGTAATCTAGAGATTTATGCAGAGTACCCAGGCTGGAGATTTAATCCTAATAGCAAATTAAGAAAGATTTATAAAGAAATTTTTGAAAAAGAACTCAATAAAAAATTAGAAATAAAAGTTTCTCCTGCTGGTTTAGAATCAGGGTATCTAATAAGCAAGAATCCTAGTCTTGATATTATTAGTGTGGGACCTAATCATACAGGCCTTCACAGTCCTTCTGAATCAGTAAATATTCCATCTGTAATAAATTTTTATGAAGCTTTTAAAGTGTTTCTAAAAGACATAGTTTAATAAGAAAATATTTTGATTATTTTATTAAAAACATAGACCTATTTAAGAAATAATAAAATTGAAAGGGCGAGGCGACTAAGGAGCTCGCCTTCTCATTAATTTTTTTATTAACAATGAATAAACATGGATTTTAACATAATATTTTTATACTATATAGTGATATGGTTCAATTAATTAACAATTTATTCTTTTGATATATCAAGATGAAGTAACTAAAAAATATGTAAATAATATTAAAAACAGATATATGATAAAGAAACTCCTGAGAATAGCTAAGAAAAATAAATGCAAAAAGTAAAATACATCTATTATCGGTATATTTAAGGACTAATGGACTAGACAATTAATTGTAAAAGCCTGATAAATATTAGGTTATTTTGATTTGGATATATAAATCACCTAATTATAAATATTTTAGGAGGGGAAAATCTCTTATAGATTAGAGGAATATTATGACTTATGAAAAAAAAGGTTATTTAGCGATATTTTCTGCTGTATTACTTTGGAGTTTGTCAGGTTTTATAGTAAAAACAGTAGATGCCAGTGCAATTTGGATAACTCTAATTAGGAGTGCAGTTGGAGGAATTTTCTTATCAGGATTTATAAGATCTAAACCAATTCATCCAAAAAAATATCTTGTTCTAGCTGCAATTTCAATGGCACTCTTTTTATTGACACTAACTATAACTACACAAATATCTACTTCAGCTATGGCAATATCTTTACAATATACAGCTCCAATGTATTTAATAATCTATAATTTTTTTAAATTTAAAAAAGTAGAAAAGAAAAATTTAGTGGTTTTTTTATTTATATTTATTGGAGTTATTATAAATATATTGGGGATTTTTAAAGAAAGAAATTATTTGGCAATGTTCACAGGTCTTGGCATAGGTTTATCTTTTGTTTTTTATTCTCAATTTTTGCAAAAAGTTAAAGAAGGCTCACCTCTTGGCATAGTTTCTGTAATAAATTTAATTTGTTGTGCCTTTTATAGTTTGCTACTTCCCTTTGACAAGGGTAATCCACCTTCAAAAATTAGTGATTTAGTTTTAATTATCTTAGCAGGAATATTAATTTCAGGTTTATCTTATGCTTTATACTCATGGGGGTTAAGACGAGTTAGATTGGAAAAGGCTGTAATAATTGGACTAGCAGAGCCAATTCTAAATCCAATATGGGTACTTCTTTTTAATGGAGAGATCCCACCTAAAAATGTAGTTTTGGGAATGGTATTTATTCTTGGCGGAGCAGTTATAGATATGTTTTCAAGTAAATATGAAGTAGAAAAGGAAAGAGAAGAAAAGAGTTAATATAATTTAATATATATAAGAAAAGCTCAAGCTAGATATAAAAGTAAAATTTTATTAGCTTGAGTTTTTTTATTAAGATAATAATTTATAAAATTTATAATACTTGTATTACATAAAGTTACTTTATTTTAATAGTGGGTACTTAATATAAATAAGCAATTTAATTTAAGAAGGAATTTTTTATAAAGGAGGAAAAATGAAAAATTTTATAAAGGAATTTAGAGAGTTTATTTCTAAGGGGAATGTTATGGACATGGCTGTTGGTGTCATCATAGGTGGTGCTTTTGGCAAAATTGTATCAAGTCTTGTTGAAAACATACTGATGCCACTTATTGGTATAATTCTTGGTGGAGTTAATTTTTCTGACTTAAGTGTTACAGTAGGTAGTGCCGAAGTTAAATACGGTGTATTTTTGCAATCAGTTTTTGATTTTCTAATAATAGCACTTGTAATCTTTATAATGATTAAGCAAATTTCAAAAGCTACTAATAAATTTAAGAAAAAAGAAGTAGAAGCTGCTCCTACAGAAAAGGTATGTCCTTTCTGTAAGTCTACTATTGCAATTGACGCAACTAGATGTCCTCACTGTACATCCGAACTTGGTAGTGAAAAATGAAAAAGTGGGGTTTAGTTCTTGAAGGTGGTGGAGCAAAGGGAGCCTATCAAGTTGGTGCTTATTTTGCTCTGATTGAAATGGGATTTAATTTTTCAAAAATTGTTGGGACAAGCATTGGTGCTTTTAATGGCGCAATGTTTTGCCAAGGAGATGCCTATGAATGCTTTAAAGCTTGGAGGAGTTTAGATTTTTCTTCTTTTGAAAATGAAATGGAAGAAATTGAAAAAGATGATGATGAGGATCTTTTAGATAAGATAAGTCAAATTTTAAAAAATCGTGAGATAAAAATTCCTGAGATAAAAAAATCCCCTGACCCACTATTTAAGTTAGTAGATAAATATATTGACGAAGAAAAAATAAGAAACTCTGATGTTGATTTTGGATTATGTACTGTCAATATATCTGATTTTAAGGTTGAAAAATTATTTAAGAAAGACATTGAAAAAGGACTTTTGAAGGATTATATAATTGCATCTTGTTATTTGCCAGTATTTAAAATGAAACCCCTTCATGGAAAATATTTTTTGGATGGAGGTTTTGCATCACAAGCGCCAGTGGATATGATTGAGAGGACAAGCATGGATGCTGTTGTAGTAAGACTTCACAATACTCCACCTAAAACTGAAATAAAGGCAAAATATATAATTAAACCAAATAAGAAGCTTGGTTCAAGTATGGACTTTAACAAAGAAAAGGCAGATGAACTTATAAAAACTGGTTATTTTGATGCTTTTAGAGAAGTCAAGGGATTAAAAGGAGAAAATTATTATATACAAGCAGTGGAAGAAGAGGAAAGTTTAAAATATATTTACAGAATTCTAAAAAGTAAATTTAAAAATTCTGAAAATGAACTTGTAAGAAAAGTATTTGAAGAATACGTTCCAAAGATTGCAGAGGAACTTGAAATGCCAGAAACTTTTAAGTACGATGATCTCCTTTACAAACTTCTTGAAAATGAAGGAGAAAAAAAGAAAATTGACAGATTTAAAATTTATACAGTTGAAGGATTTATGAGGGAAATAGAAAATGGATTTTAATGCTGATTTTGATTTGATGAGAATTAAAGCTAAACTTCAGAATAAAAGTCCTATGCCAGTGGATGTAAAAAATAGATTTTCTGTAATGATACCTTTAATAAAGAGAAGGGGAGAAATTCATCTCTTATTTGAGAAAAGAGCTCTCACTCTTAGAAATCAACCAGGAGAAATTTCCTTTCCAGGAGGCCGCATAGAAAAAAATGAGAGCCCAAGAGATGCTGCTATTAGGGAAACTTGTGAGGAACTCTTAATAGGAGATGAAGATATAGAAATTTATTCAGAGGGCGATTTTTTGGTGAATCCTTATGCAGCAATTATTTATACCTTCATAGGTGAAATAAAAAAAGATTTTTTCGAAATAAGTCCGTCAAAGTCAGAAGTGGAGAGAATTTTTACAGTGCCACTAAAATTTTTTATGGAAAACAATCCTAAATCTTATAGCCTTAATTTAAAGGTAAATAGAAGTGAAGATTTCCCCTATCATCTAATCCCTAATGGAGAAAGTTATAAATTTAAAAGGGGAAGGGAAGAGGTTCTTTTCTATGATTACAAGGGCGAAATCATCTGGGGTTTTACTGCCAAGATGGCTAGAAGATTTGTGGAAAGAATTATGCTTTAAGCTTTATAAAAATTCTATAAATGTAAAGCCAAAGTTAAAAAAGTAATAAAAAGAAATAATTTTTTATAAAATTTGAAAATATTAATAGGCTTTTCATAGAAAATAATAAAAAAAGTAAATATAATTTGTAATACAAATGTAATATTTGTCTTTGAAGCTCTAAATTTTAAGGTTTAGGGCTATTTTTATTTTACAAAAAAAGTAAAGGAAAATAATATAAATTTTAAAATGGCTAAATGCTGGGATTTATAAGATAGATTACAAATTAGTTACAAAAAATTGACAAAATAAGTTTTTTTTATTATACTTTTAAGAGGTTAGAAGAGGTTACAAAATCGTAACAATATTTACAACTTTGTAACGTTATGGAGGTTATAGAAATTGAATAGAAAAAACATTTTTCAAAATGCAAAATTTATTCTTATAGTCCTAGCTCTAGTGTCTGTCCTTACAATGGGTTTTAGCACAGTGTTAGGAAATGATGTAGAATTAAATATTAATGGAAAAACTAAAACAGTTTTTACATACGAAAAAACTGTAGGCGATTTCTTAGAAAAAGAAGGAATCATACTCAAAAATAAGGACTTTGTAAGTCCAAGTGTAGATGAAGAAATCAAAGGAGATATGAAGGTCGTTATAACAACGCCAAAATCATATCACATTAAAGATGGAAACAAGACTTTAATTGCCGAAGCAAATGGTTATACAGTTGCTGATGTACTTGAAAATCTAAATGTTAAGTTAAATAAACTTGATAGAGTTTCTCTTCCACTTGATGAAATTGCAAAAGAAGGCATGACTATTAAAATCGACAGAGTTGTAGTTGAAAATGTGGAAAACAAAATTGAAATTCCTTTTGAAATAGAAAGCCGCGAAAACGCAGAAATGTTTGAAGGAGATAAAAATGTAATCGCTAAGGGCGAAGTTGGACAAAAAGTTGAAAGCTTAAAAAACACTTATGTCAATGGAGTTCTTGAAACTACTGAAGTTGTAAAAAGTGAAATTACAAAGGATCCAGTAAAAGAAGTTGTAGAAGTTGGAACTAAAAAAGGTACAGTAGCACCTAATGGAAAAAACGCAAAGAGAGTAATTGTAATGCAAGCTACTGCCTATGATCCAACAGCTGGCTCAAAAACAGCTATGGGAACTCGTGCAAGAGTTGGTGCAGTTGCCGTTGACCCTAGGGTTATTCCACTTGGCTCAAAACTTTATATTGAATCAATGGATGGTTTTGCAAGTTATGGATATGCAACAGCAGAAGATACTGGTGGAGCAATAAAGGGAAACAGAATTGATTTATTTTACAATTCAAATGCCGAGGCAAATAGATTTGGCAGAAGAAATGTAAGAGTATATGTACTAGACTAATTAAAGTCCTGAAAGCAGGACTTTTTTTATTGCAAAAATATTTTTTCAGGGGAAATTAAAAAGGCAATAATGAAAATCTAAAAAAAATATAAAATTAGAAAAATAAGAACTTCATCATTTAAAAGAACTTTTATTTAATTTATAATATAAACGAGGATGATTTTATGAGATTAGTTGAGCATGAACTCGTTGATAGATATATTTATTATTTGCAGAGATACATCCCTTATGACAAGCAAAAAGAAGCTAGGGATGATTTTTTAGAAATTTTAAAAGATAGACTTCCAGAAATTTATACAGAAGAAGACATAAAAAAAGAATTAAATAAAATGGGCAACCCATATGAATTTGCAGCTGCTTACACAGAGGGCAGTAAATTTCTTTTAAGCGGTAAAAATTATGAGATTTTCATCGCTTTTTTGAAGGTGCTATCTATTTCTGCTCTTATTGGGATAATTTTATTTATTTTAAATTACTTCAATAGGTTTGTCAGCACAAATTTATATGAGTTATTAAAGACACTTGTTATTAGTATTTTTGTCTTGAGTCTACTTCCTTCATGGATTAGTGAAAAAATTAAGACGACAAAAATTTTAAAGGCACTTACAGAGAATTGGGACATAGAAAATCTCTATGAAAACAAGGATTTTAAAATAGAAAAGTACCAAATTGGACTATTAATAATAAATTTTTCCATGTATTTTATGTTACAGACTTATATACTTACAGCTAGCATAAATATTTCCATAGTTACTTACACCTTTGTAATGGTTTTATTTTTTATCAATGTCCTTGCTGTAAATTTAAAATTTTCAGAAAACACACTTGTATCAAAATTCATCTACCTAGAATTATTTGTAGATGTCTTTACAATTTTAAGTCTTTTTATTATGACAAACTACTTCTTGCCAAGAGTTTTTATAATAAAAATTATAATGCTAGTGAGTGTAATTAATTTAATTTTAAATATTTATAATATTTCTAAGAGCAAAAATATTTTGCTATCGCGAAAAAAGAGAAAAAAAATAAATATAAGAGAAGAAACAAAAAAGACAGAGAAAACTTTTAAAGTCTCCCTGTCTTTTTTATTTTAATTTAAAATTTATGCTAGATTTTCATTTAAATATTTAATAATATCTAGTGATTCATAAAGTGGTTTTTCGCCAATAAATAGACATGGCACTTGTTTTTTGCCACCCTTTTCAATTAAATATTCACGAGCTTCTTTGTCTTCGTCAATATTTTTTATTTCTACAGAGTCAATGCCCTTTTCTTCCATGAAAGATTCAACTTTTTTACAAAATGGGCAAGTAGTTCCTACATATAGTGTTAATTTTTCCATAATATCCCTCCAAAATAGATTTACCCAATTAATGGCAAAGAAAACAAGGGCAGTATTTAAAAGAAGGGTATTTTTTGATATAATAACATAGATTCGAGGTGATATTGTGGGATTTTTTGACAGTCTCGATGGCAATGTAAATGAAATTATGGAAAATTTAAATTATTTAAAGAAAAAAATTGTAAGTGAATCACAAGAAATTAAAAAGACGGCAAGATTAAAGTACGAAATTTTAAATGAAGAGAGAAAATTATCTGAACTTTTTGAAGCTCTTGGTCGTCATGAATATAATATTTTAAAGGAAATAAAGTCAGATCTCGATGTTGATGAGACTTTAAGAGAAATTGAAAGGCACAAGGCTAGACTTTCTTCCCTAAAAATGGGTCTTGATGCAATTGATAGTTCTGGAACTATTTTTAAAGGTGATTTAAAAAAGGATCTAGACAAAAATTTTCAAAAAAGTGATTTTTCTGGACTTTATGTGGAAAAAGATTTTTACAAAGAAAATAATTTAGAAAGAGATGAAGGCTCCATAATTTTTATAGAAGAAGATGAAGATGAAAATAGATAAAAAATTTATTGATATAGATGGAATTAAAACTGCATATATAAAGAGAGAAGGCGGCGAAAAAACTGCTGTAATTCTTCATGGTTGGGGCGCATATATTGAATCAATTATGCCGATTTTTAATGCCATACCAGAAAACTACACAGTTTATGCCTATGATGCACCAGGCTTTGGAGATTCTGAAAATCCAAAAGAAGTCATGGGGACCTATGATTATTATGAATTTCTCTTAAAATTTTTAGAGAAATTTAATATAAAGAAGGCGACTTTTCTTGGTCACTCCTTTGGAGGTAAAACTCTTACTATTTTGGGAGCGAGAAATAAGGATTTAATAGATAAACTTGTAATAATTGATGCATCTGGAGTTCTTCCAAAGAGAAAACTTTCTTATTACACTAAAGTATATTCCTTTAAGGCGGCAAAAAAATTATATATGTTAACTCATGGAAATAATGAGAAAGCCATGGCGAAATTTTATAAAAATCGCGGCTCTGATGATTACCAGGCAGCAGATGGAATTATGAGAAAATGCTTTGTAAAAGTTGTAAATGAATCTACAAGAGATGAGTTTAAAAATATTGATGCAGAAACTCTTCTTATTTGGGGCGATAAAGACGAAGCAACACCACTTTATATGGGAAAAATTTTTGAGGAAGAGATAAAAAATTCTGGACTTGTTGTCTTAGAAGACGCTGGTCACTATTCTTATCTTGACAAGTTTTCTCAGTTTAGTGCAGTTATTAATTCATTTTTAGATTAGGAGATTTTAATGGAATATTTTTTAGAGAGATTACCAATTTACTTAATAGATTTTTTAGTGATTTGCCTAGCACTGTATTATTCTCTAATTAGGAGCAATTTTCCAATTCACATGCTTCAATTAGAAGGCTATGACAATGATGAATACAAAATATTTTTAAAAGATAACAAGGAAAAGATGAATAAATTAGTCTATAAGCTTGAGAAAAATCAAAAAACCCCCATAGTTTGGACTGATAGGGCAAAAAGACTTTTAAAAAAACACAAGCTTGTAAATTACATTTTCTTTGTGCTTGTAGTTGTAATTTCACTAGTCTTATTTGACTTAACAAAATCTTATGTGATTTCAGTTATTTCAACACTTGTACTTTCATTTTTAATTTATTTTTTCCAATACAGACTTTTGATTTTAACAAATAAGTGGGCAAAACCTACTGAAGATAGAATCAACATGGGCTTTTATACTTCTGCCCAAGAAAAAATAAAGAAATTCAAAAAAGAAAATGACTTAAAGGTCCTTGGCATAACAGGATCCTTTGGTAAAACTTCTGTAAAATTTATATCTGATACAATTTTATCTGAAGGACTAAGGGTTAAAAACACGCCATCTTCCTTTAACACACCTATGGGACTTTCAAAAATTATAAATAACGAACTTGAAAGTGACAGAGAAGTTTTTATTGCAGAACTTGGAGCCAAAGTGCCAGGAGAAATTCACGAAGTAGCACAGCTTGTCCAACCAGACATTGGAATAATTACAGCTATTGGACCAACTCACATGCATCTCTTTAAGACAATAGAAAATATTCAAAAGACTAAGTATGAGTTAATAGAAGATCTGCCAGAAGATGGAATTGCAATTTTTAATTACGACAACGATTATGTAAAACCTCTTGCAGATAAGACTAAAAAGAAAACTTATAGATATGGCACAAAGGATTTTGACAAGCTAGATGTCTATGCTGACGAAATAGAAGTAAATGAAGAAGGGTCAAAATTTATGCTGCACATAAAGGGAGTAGGCGAAATAAAATGCGAGACAAGGCTTCTTGGTCTTCACAATATTTCAAACCTACTTGCAGCAGCAACAGCGGCTCATGTACTTGGACTTAGCCTTGAAGAAATTCAAAGGGGCATAAAAAAAGTTGAGCCAGTGGAACACAGACTTTCACTTATACCATCAAGTAATGGCACAATAATAATTGACGATGCCTTTAATTCAAATCCAGTTGGCTTTAGGGCAGCACTTGATGTTTTAAGAGAATTTAAAGACCACAGAAAAATTATTATTACACCAGGCATGGTTGAACTTGGCGCCATGGAAGAAGAGGAAAATAGAAAAATAGGCGAAGTAATGGCAGATGTAATAGATTTTCCAATTTTAGTTGGCAAAAAGAGAACTATGCCAATTTATGAAGGTTTAAAAAATAAAAGTTTTAATGAAGATAATATTTATAGAGTCTCTTCGCTAGCAGAAGCTACTGAAGTGCTTGCAAAAATTTCTGTGCCGGGAGATGTCGTTCTCTTTGAAAATGACCTACCTGACAACTACAATGAGGAGTGAGAAAATGGAAAATATAGGAGTAATCTTCGGAGGAAGATCCGTTGAACACGAAGTTTCTGTAATCACAGGAATGCAAATTATTGAAAATATGGATAAGACAAAGTACAATCCTATTCCAATTTATATTACAAAGAGCGGCAAATTTTTATCTGGCGAAAGTTTAAAAAATTTTAAAGCCTACAAGAACCAAGACTTTCATGATGGAGTTGAAGTTTTCTTTAAGCCAATTTACGGCGACAAAAATCTTTACTGCATTAAGCACAATGAAAAGAAATTATTTAAGCCAGAATATGATTCTGTTGAAGTTTTTGAAAAAATTGACGCAATATTTTTTGCCCTTCATGGAACTTTTGGCGAAGATGGATGTACTCAAGGTCTTTTTGAACTTATGGGCATGCCTTACACTGGCTGTGGAGTAATGTCTGCTGCTGTTGGTATGGATAAAGTTGTCATGAGAAAAGTTTTTGAATCAGAAAATATTCCAATGACAAAATATAAGTATTTTTACAAAGATGAGCTTAAAAATTTACAAAATGTTGTTGAAAAGTGCAAGGATTTGAAATATCCTCTATTTGTAAAGCCAGCAAATTTAGGTTCCTCTATTGGAATTTCAAGAGTAGAAAATGCCCTTGACCTTTCAAAGGCACTTGAAGTTGCATCACATTTTGATAGAAAAATAATCGTGGAAGAAGCAGTGGTAAATCCTAGGGAAATTAATGTTGCAGTCCTTGGTTATGAAAATGACCTTGAAGTTTCTGCAGCTGAAGAACCTCTTGGCTTTAAAGATCTTTTAAAATACGAAGACAAATATGTTTCTGGCTCTAAGGGAGCAAAATCTTCACAAAAACACCAAAATAAAAAACTTCCAGCAGAACTAAAACCAGAACTTGAAAAGGAAATTAAAGACCTTGCCAAGAAAAGTTTTTCTGCAATTGACGGAGCAGGTGTTGCAAGAATTGACTTTTTAGTTGATGGCGATGTGGCCTATGTCAATGAAATAAACACCCTTCCTGGTTCTATTGCCTTTTACCTCTATGAAGTTAATGGTCTAAAGATAAAGGATTTAATTTCAAAATTAATTGAACTAGGTAAACTTAGATACAGCGAAAGATCAGAAAACAGCTATTCCATCGATTCAAATTTATTTAATATGACAAGTTATGGAGCAAAGATTTAATGATTAAAGAAAAGATTTTAGAAATTATCGAAAAGACAACACCAAGGTCAAGAGAGGAACTCCTTAAATTTTTTAAAATTAAAAATAAAGAAAAGAAGCAGTTTTTAAAAATAATTGAAGAACTTGAAAGTGAAGGACTTATTTTTGAAGACAGCAGAAAAAAATATAGATTTGTTGATAATGAAAAATTCTTTTATGGAAAACTTCAAACAAATGCCAAGGGTTTTGGATTTTTGATAAGTAAAAATCTTGACGAAGACATTTATATATCAAAAAATAATTTAAACTTCGCACTAAATGGCGATGAAGTCATTGTGAGAAGGTACAAAGACTCCTTTGGAGATAAACCAGAGGGAAAGGTCCTTACCATAGTAAAAAGAGTGAACACAAAATTTGTTGGAGTCTTTCAAAATAAGAGAGATTTTGGTTTTGTAATCACTGATGAAAGCAAAATGGCAATGGATATTTACATTCCAAAGAAAAAAATAAATGGGGCAAGAAATGGTCAAAAGGTTGTTGTAAAAATTGAAAAATGGCCAGAGGCAAATAAAAAACCTGAAGGGCGAATTGTAGAAATTTTAGGCTATCCCGATGACCCTCATGTTGACATAATGTCTGTTGCAGCAGCCCTTGATCTTCCTATGGAATTTAATAAGGCAGCTCTATCTGAAGCAAAAAGCCTGCCACAAGAAGTTTCTCCTGATGAAATAAAGGGAAGGCGAGATTTTAGAGATCTTCTAACTTTTACAATTGATGGTGCAGATTCAAAGGACTTTGATGATGCCATTTCCCTTGAAATTTCTAAAAATGGATCTTATATTTTGGGAGTTCACATTGCCGATGTGGCTCATTATGTTGAAGAGCTTGGCGCACTTGATGAAGAGGCCTTTAAGAGGGGCAACTCAGTTTATTTATTAAATAAAGTAATACCCATGCTACCCTTTGAACTTTCCAACGGCATTTGCTCCCTTAACGAGGGCGTAGATAGGTTAACTCTTTCTGTCATTGTAGAAATTGACAAAGAGGGAAATGTAAAAAAATATGACATCTGTGAATCTGTTATTAATTCAAATAAAAGACTAGTTTATGAAAATGTATCTGACTATTTGGAAAAAAATATAGTTCACGAATCTATTGTTGGATTAGAAAAAACCCTAGACAAAATGTTTGAGCTTTCAAAAATTTTGCAAAAGAAGAGAGAAGAAGGCGGCGCCATTGACTTTGACATACCAGAAGTCATTATAGAAGTTGATGAGAAAGGTTGGCCACAAAATATTCACAAGAGAGACAGAAGAACAGCCAATAAGCTAATTGAAGACTTTATGTTAATGGCAAATGTCTGCGTGGCTAAAGAATATTATTTTAAACACATTCCATTTTTATATAGAATTCACGAAAGACCTAAGGAAGAAAAAATTTCAGAACTTAATTCTTACCTTAGACCTTTAGGTTACATGATAAACTTTGATGAAAAAGTTGAGCCTAAGGATGTGCAAAAGGTTCTTGAAAAGGCAAAGGGATCTAAAGAAGAGATGTTTATTTCAACTATGACCCTTCGCTCTATGACTAAGGCAAGATATTCTGAAATAAATGACATTCACTTTGGTCTAGCCTTTGATTACTATTCACACTTCACGTCTCCTATAAGAAGATATGCTGATTTAACAATTCACAGAATTATAAAAAAACATCTAAAGGGAAAACTTTCTGGAGGCATAATAAAAAATTTAAAGGTAATTTTGCCAGAAATTGCAGAGCAAGTTTCTAGGACAGAAAAAATTGCTCAAGATGCAGAAAGACAAGTTGAAGATATTAAAATGGCAGAGTATATGTCTGAACGTCTTGGCGAAAGATATGATGGTAGAGTTTCTAGCATCACAAATTTTGGAATTTTTGTTGAGCTAGATAATTTAATTGAAGGTCTTGTTAGCTACAAATCTATGGATGGTTATTACGAATTTGACATAGACCATTACAAGGCTGTGGACTATGATACAAAAAATGAATTTCACATTGGCGACGAAGTTAGAATTGAAGTTGTAAATGTGGACCTAAATATGGGGAACATTGATTTTAAATTAGTAGGTGATGAAGATGAGTAAAGAAAAAGATAATGCAATAGCCAATAATAAAAAGGCAAGCCATCTTTATTTTATCGAAGACACTTATGAAGCTGGCATTGAACTTTTTGGCACTGAAGTTAAATCAATTAGAGCAGGTCAGGTAAATATAAAAGATTCCTACTGCGACATAAATAAGGGCGAGATTTTTGTCTATGGCATGCACATTTCTCCCTACGAACAGGGAAATATTTATAATGTAGACCCTATGAGAAAGAGAAAACTCTTGATGCACAAAAGTGAAATTCTTCGCTTGGAAAAAGTTAAAACTCAAGATGGCTACACAATTATCCCCTTAAAAGTTTATTTATCTCGTGGAAAGGTAAAAGTCTTAATTGCCAAGGCAAAGGGTAAAAAACTTTGGGACAAGAGAGAGACAATTAAGAAAAAAGAAGTAGATAAAAAACTTCGCCAAGCTACAGTGTATTAAAATTTTTAAAATATAAAATTATTTGAAGAACGCTCAGTCATGGGCGTTTTTATTTTGTATTTAAAATCAAAGGAATTTTATTGACATAGCAAAACAATGATGATAAAATTCTATTTAGACAATAATCTAAATAGAAAGGGGTTTTAATTGTGAAAAAATTCTTAAAATTATTTTTGCTAGGAATGATATGTTTTGTATTGTCACAGCTATGCCTTCGATTACCTCTTTTGAAATTATTAAACAATAATTTATGGATCTACAGCTTTCAAAGTCTTTATCCACTAATATATGGATTTTTACTCACCCTGAGTGCTGGACTCTTTGAAGAGGGCGGCAGATTTATTTTTAGGGATAAAATTTTAAAAGAAAATAATAGCAAGTCAGATGCAATTATTTTTGGATTAGGGCATGGGCTTATAGAAGTAATATTTGTTATTATTTTGAGCTTTAATAACCTAAATCTATTGACTAGCTCTGATATTTTTTTAGGATTATATGAAAGATTGTTAGCGGTGATTTTTCATATTGGTATGACTGTATTAATATGGCTTGGATTTAATAGAATGAAAAAATACAGATATTTAATTTTAGCGATTTTTTTACATGGTTTTTTTGATTATTTTATAATATTAAAGAATATTTTTGAATTTAGTAATTTGATTTTGTACGGAAGCTGGACTTTGCTTTGTGTAATTATTTTAATTTTCATTTTTAAAATTAATTTAGGAGGGAATAGGAATGAAAAAATTTAAAATTTTAACTTTAACGGCTCTTGTATTACTTTTGGTTGCCTGTAGTTCTAAGACTAAAAAAATGTCAGATGAGGATTTTAATAAGTATCAAAAAGAAGCTCAAGCTGCCATAAGTTTAGTCAATGAGAGAAAAACAGATGAATTTATTGATTTAACAGAAAAATCAATGGGATTTAAAAAAGAAATTTTGGAAGAAGCCTATAAAAATCTTGATGAAAATGGGAAATTTGTAGAATTCGGTGACGCTAAGGGAATATATGAAGAGGATAAAAATTCAGGAACAACTTTTTCTACTATTTTACAAAAAGTCAAGTATGAAAAGAAGGATGTTCTTTTTAGGGTAAGTTTTAATAAGGATGATAAAATAGTTGGAATATTTTTCAAGTAAATTGAATAAAATTATTTAGAGAACGCTCAGTCATGGGCGTTTTTTTAAATGTTAAAATAGTTAGATTTTGATATAATAGCATCAGGTGATACTATGGCTTTTATTGAAGTTAAAAATCTTTCCAAGGTCTATAACATTGGCGAGAGAACAGTAATGGCAAATGATAAATTAAATTTTGAAATAGAAAAAAATGAATTTGCAATAATTCTTGGGGCATCTGGTGCTGGCAAGTCCACTTTTTTAAATATTTTAGGAGGTCTCGACAGCCCTTCAAGTGGTGAGCTTTTGGTTAATGGCAAAAATATTGCCCTCTATAATGAAAAAGATCTTACAGAATACAGAAGAAATGACATGGGTTTTGTCTTTCAATTTTACAACCTCATTCCAAATTTAACGGCTCTAGAAAATGTAGAGCTTGCAACGCAAATTGTAAAAAATGCAAAGAATCCAGAGGAAGTTTTAAAATCTGTGGGACTTGGCGAGAGAATGGATAACTTCCCTTCACAACTTTCTGGTGGCGAACAACAAAGGGTTTCTATTGCTCGTGCAATTGCAAAAAATCCAAAGCTTCTCCTTTGCGATGAGCCAACGGGAGCTCTTGATTATCACACAGGCAAGCAAATTTTAAAGCTCTTGCAAGATTTAACTAGGACAACAGATACTACAGTGGTTTTAATTACTCATAATTCTGCAATAAAGGATTCAGCAGATAGACTTATTGAAATTTCTGATGCTAAAGTTAAAGATGTTATTATAAATAAAAATCCAAGGGATATTATGGAAATAGAATGGTAGGTGCAGAGTGAAATCTGGCGACAAAGATAATTTTAGGGAGATAAAAAATTCTCTTCCTAGATTTATCTCAATTATGATTATTGTCTTTCTTGGTGTTTTTGTCTTAATTGGTCTAATTTCTACAGGCAAAATTATGAGAAACACCATTGACGACAAGATAAAAAAATTAAATCAAGAGGACCTAAAAATTTCTGTGCCTATTGGTCTTGAAGATGAGGACAAAAAAATTATTGAGGGCGAAGATGACATCTCTGAGCTTGAATATGGCTATGACAAGGATGTTTTCTTGGAGGGAGACTCAATTGTCATAAAAGTTCTTAACATGCCCTATGAAATTTCTAAACCTGAAATTGTTGAGGGAAGAAATATAAAATCATCGGACGAAATTGTTCTTGATGCAAGAATGAAAAAAGATGGCAAAAAAATTGGCGACATCATTTCCTTTAAAGAGGATAATGATGACGATGATGACAATGACCTAAAGAGACTTTCCTATAAGGTGGTTGGCTTTGCCAATTCTCTTGATTTCATTCAGGATAAAAATAACACTTATTCTGAAAGAGGCTATGGGAAAATTTCTTACTTTGCCTATATTGACGATGGGAATTTTTCTGGGGATCCTACTCTTGCTAAAATTAAATTTTTGGGCACAGAGGGACTTATGACTTCTGACAAGGAATATGTAGACTACATGGACAAGAAGACGAGAGCCATAAAGATTGATTTAAAAAATAGACCCAAAAAGAGACTTGCTTCTATACAAGATGAAATTTCTGGAAAAATAAGTGATGCTGAAGACAAAATTACTGATGCAGAGGGTAAACTCACTGATGCAAAGGATAAACTTGTCAAAGGTAGAGAGGACTTGAATAAAGGAAAGAAGGACTACAAAGAGGGCCTAGACAAGTACAAGAAAGAAAAAAAGGATGCAGAATCTGAAATTTCAAAAAATAGAGATAAACTTTACAAGGCATCTGTGGAAATTGATGACGGAGAAAGAAAGCTTTTAGATGGCTACGAAAAGTTAAACGATGGCAAGAAAAAACTTGAAGATGCAAAGAGTGAATTAAATTCTGGAAGAGAAAAACTGACTGATGGCAAGGAGAAGTACCAAAAGGGACTTGGCGAATTAGAAGCTTCAGAAAAGGCTTTAAAAGAGGGAGAAGACAAGCTCCTTGAAGGCAGAAAAAAATTAGACGACGGCTGGCAAAAAATTGAAGATTCCAAGGTAAAACTCTCTGAAGGAATGAAAAAATATGAAGAGGGCGAAAAGGAATATGGCAGTGGAAAGGCTCAGCTTGAAGCTGGAAAGCAAGAGCTGACAAATCAAATGGGTGCGACTTCCTATGAGGATGCAGTTGAAAAAATTTATGCCCTAGATGAAATTCTTGACACTGCAGATGGAATTTTAAATAAACTTCCAAATATTGAAAATGAAATTGCCAATACAAATTCACAGATAAAGGAAGTTGAATCAGCTATTGCACAAGTTGATGCTGAAATTATAAATTTAAAGTCGGCTCAAGATGATCCAAATTTATCAGCTGAAGAGAAGGCAAAGCTTGCTGCACAAATTACAGGCTTAGAAGTAAAAAAATCTGAACTTCAAAAAAATAAAGATGCTTTAAATAAAAAACTTGAATTTTTAAATAATTCAAAAGCCGAAATAGATAAGGCAATTGAAGAGATAAATAAAGAGTTGCCTGGTGGGGTAGCAGGAAATATAAATGATTTAAAGGAAAAGGTAAAAGAGGGCAAAGCTGCAATCCAAAAGATAAATGAAAGTGAAAAAAAATTAGTTGGGGCAAGAGCTACACTAGACGGCACAAAGACCCAGATAGAAGAGGGCAAAAAGCAACTTGAAGAGGGAATTTTTGAGGCAGAAAAGGGCGAAGAAGAATACGCAAAGAGCAAGGATGAAATAGAAAAGAATAAAAGAAAACTTCAAGATGCCAAGGAAGAACTTAAAAAAGCTAAAAAGAAACTTGACGAGTCACAAGAAAAACTAGACAAGGGAAGTGCCGACTACGAAAGTGGCAAGGAGGAGTACGAGGAAAAGTACGATGAATATGTAGAAGGCAGAGAAAAACTTTCCAGAGCCAAGGAAAAATATTTGTCTGGCACAGATGAACTCCAAAGAGGAGAGGAAAAACTTGATGAAGAGCTAAAAAAGGGAAGGGACAAGTTAGATGATGCCAAGGACAAGCTTTACAAGACAGAAAAAGATTTAAAGAAAGGCAAGAATGAATACGAGGACAAGTCCAAAGAAGCGGAAGAAAAAATTGCCGATGCAAGAGGAAAAATTGAATACGGAAGAAAATATTTAAGTCTTATAAAACAACCTCGCTACACAATTACGCCAAGGCATTTGTCAGGAGATATTAACACCTATATTGACTATGCAAAAAGAGTTGACGGACTTTCCTTTATCTTTCCAATATTTTTCTTTGCCATAGCACTTCTAGTTTGTTTCACTACAATGACAAGGATGGTAGACGAAAATAGACTCATAATAGGAACCTACAAGGCTTTGGGTTATACAAATAGGGAAATAGGAAGAAAATTCTTCCTCTATGGCTCTCTTGCATCCTTAATTGGCGGAAGTCTTGGTGCAATAATTGGATCCTACTTATTGACCTATATAATTGGAAATGCCTATTCCACTAAGACAATATTTGAAGATCATTTAATAATAGGTTTATTCCCACTTAGGATGCTCTTTGCCATTGTCATTGGATTTTTATTTACAACAGTTGCGGCAATAATTACAGTAAACAAAAACTTAAAGGAAAGGACCGCCTATCTACTTCGTGGCAAAGCCCCATCAAAGGGCAACAGAATAATGCTTGAAAAAATTCCTTTTATTTGGAACAAAATGAGCTTTCTATCAAAGGTTACTGCGAGAAATTTATTCTTGTCAAAGAAGAGAATGTTTATGACTGTAGTTGGAGTCATGGGGTGTGCGGCATTGCTTGTCTTGGGATTTGGAATATCAGAATCTGTAAAAGATGTAGAAAAATTGCAGTTTAAAGAAATTTTGAAATATGACATATCTGTATTATATGACAGCAAATTTGACGAAGATGCCTATGAAGCTTACAGAAAATCAATTGATGAAAAAAATTTAGACTACACAAAGACTTACGAAGAAATATTTACTGTGGATTACAATGAAATCGACCAAAATGTAAATGTGGTTGTGCCAGAGAATAAGGAAGAATTTAAAAATTTTGTTGCATTAAGGGACAAGGACAGTGGAGAAAAACTTGAAATAGGAAAGAGGGGAGTTATAATAACAGAAAAACTCTCCAAGCTTAAAAAAATAAAAGTTGGCGATCCCCTTTACCTTCGCGATGTTTACGGAAATGAATTTGAAGTAGAAGTATCAGGCATAACAGAATTTTATCTTGGTCACAATGTCTACATGGATAAAAATTACTTTGAAAAAGTAACTGGCTCAAAATTTGCGGCAAACACAGACTTAATAAAGGTCCCTCATAATTTTAACAAAGATGACTTTACAAAGAAGACAATAGAAAATAAGGCAGTCTTTAACATTACAAATATTGACGACATGAAAGATGTCCTAAATCAATTTTTATATTCAATAACAAAGGTGGAAATAATAATTTTAATAGTGACAACACTTTTGGAAGTTGTAGTTTTGTATAATCTTACAAATATAAATATTGAAGAGAGAATAAGAGAAGTTTCAACAATAAAAGTCCTTGGCTTTTATCCAAAGGAAACCACATCCTATATTTACAAGGAAACTTATATCCTTGCCATTATTGGAATATTAATAGGATTAGTGGTTGGCAAAATTTTGCACTACTCAGTCTTGCAAATAGTAGTACCATTTATGGCAATGCTTCCTGAAAGCTTGAGTCCAAAACCATTTATACTTGCAGGTATAATCACAACTTTCGTCAATACAGTAATAATGATAATTTTCCACTTTAGGATAAAGAAAATAAATGCCCTAGACGCACTAAAGTCTAATGAATAAAAATTGACCGAAGTATGAAGCTTCGGTTTTTTTAATATAACAACATTTCCCAAATTTTCACACTTCTTTCACAGTATGTAAAATATTTTACATGAAATTTACAAGAGCCATCTTTCAAATTTACAAAGTCTTTCTATAATAGCCTTGAAATTAAAAATTATATTTGAAAGGAAGATAATAATGGAAATTAGAAAAATTGGTAAAGTTGGAATGATTCTTGCTTTGGCAGCATCTCTTGTAGCTTGTGGAGGGAATAAAAAGGAAGAGGCAACTGCTAATGCGCCTAAGAATGATACTAAACAAGAAGAAGCAGGTTCAAATGCAGCTGATCTTGGAACTATTAATGTTATAACAAGAGAACAAGGTTCAGGTACTAGATCTGCCTTCACTGAACTTACTGGAGTTCTTGTTAAAGACGGCGACAAAGAAATCGACAACACTTATGCTGAAGCAGTAGTTCAATCTTCTACTGATGCAGTTCTTACAAGTGTTGAAAATGACAAGGCATCTATTGGTTATATTTCACTTGGCTCTCTAAAGGATAGTGTTAAGGCTCTAAAAGTTGAAGGGCTTGAAGCTACTCCTGAAAACATAAAATCTGGCGACTATAAACTTGCAAGACCCTTTAACCTCGCTTACAAGGCTGACGTAGATGCAAAGGTTAAGGATTTAATCACTTTTATCATGTCTGACGAAGGACAAAAGATTTGCCAAGATGAAGGTTATGTTGGAGACGCAAGTGGTGCTAAATACGAAGCTATTGACAATGATGGGCACATCACAATTGCTGGTTCAACTTCAGTTTCTCCTCTAATGGAAAAACTTGCTGAAGCTTACAAGGCTAAAAATCCTAAGGTTCAAATCGACATTCAATCTAACGGTTCTTCTGCTGGTATGACTGCTGCAATGGAAGGAACTGCTGAGCTTGGTATGGCGTCAAGAGAACTTAAGGACGAAGAAAAGAAAGCTCTTGAATTTACAGTAATAGCAAGAGACGGGATCGCAGTAATCGTAAACAAGGAAAATGGATGCGAAAATTTAACAATGGATCAATTAAAACAAATCTTCACTGGTAAATTAACTGATTGGGCTGAAGCTAGCAAATAATTGCAGAATTATAAAATAGTAAAATAATTAGGTACAAGGAATGAATAAAATGGAAGATACTAATAAAAAGGTAGTCCATAAAGGAAACCAAAGAAAGGCATTTACAAAGGAAGAAGTATTTAAGTATTTCTTCCTAATTTGCTCCATACTGTCAATTTTATTTTTGTTATTGATATGTATATTTATTTTTAAAGATTCCCTTGCTTTTATTGGAAAAGTTGGAGTAAAAAACTTTGTCCTTAATGACGCTTGGACGCCTATGAATGTGCCAGCATCTTATGGGATTTTACCAATGATAATTGGTTCTGTCTTAATCACTGCAATGTCATGTATTACAGCAGTGCCAGTTTCAATAATGGTGGCTTGTTACTTGGCATTTGATTGTCCAAAAAATATTTATAGAATTTTAAAACCTGCCCTAAATCTTATGACAGGCATACCTTCAATTGTATATGGTTTTTTTGCCCTTACAGTTATTGTGCCAATTAATAGAGAAGTTTTTGGCGGCACAGGTATGAATATGTTATCTGCAGCAATACTTCTTCTCATCATGGTTTTGCCAACCATAATTTCTATGGCAGAAGCCTCTCTTAGGACTGTTCCTCAGTCTTTTTACCAAGGCTCACTTTCCCTTGGCGCAACTCACGACGAAACAATTACAAGAGTAATGGTGCCTGCTGCAAAGTCTGGTATCTTTGCTGGAATAATTCTCGGCGTTGGTCGTGCAATTGGGGAAACAATGGCAGTAGTATTAGTAGCAGGAAATCAAACGAGACTTACACTAAATCCCCTAAAGGGAATTAGAACTATGACAACAAATATAGTAATGGAAATGGCTTATGCAGCTGGCGAACACAGACAAGCTCTCATAGCAACTGCAGCAGTCCTATTTATTTTCATTCTTCTAATTAATATTGGATTTTTTATAGGAAAGAGTAGGGGCGAAAACAATGGTTAAATATATTACAATTGGCGTGTTATTATTTCTTCTTGCTCTAGTATTTGGACTTCACTTTATAAAAGGTCTGTCCTTTTACAGAATTACTACTAGACTTTTCTCAGCCATGACCTTTGCAGTTCTTGTATTTATTGTAGTCTTTGTAGTTTTCAAGGGAGCAATGTCCTTTAGACCAGACATGCTTTCCCTACACTACACATCAGAAAATGTATCTATGGGCCCTGCAATAATTACAACCCTTCTTACAGTTGTCCTTGCAATTTTATTTGCATCGCCGATAGGGATCTTCACTGCTATATTCTTAGTTGAATATACTGCTATGGAAAATAAACTTGTAAAGGCAATAAGACTTGCAACAGAAACCCTTGCTGGCATCCCATCAATTGTTTATGGATTATTTGGTATGCTATTCTTTGGTCTAAAGCTAAAGATGGGTTTCTCTGTAATATCTGGTGTTTTAACTGTTTCTATTATGATTCTTCCAATTATAATGAGAGCAACGGAAGAAGCTTTAAAATCAGTTCATCCATCAATAAGACAAGGCTCTTTTGCTCTGGGAGCAGGCAAGCTTAGAACAATTTTTAAGCTTGTACTTCCAATTGCAATCCCAGGAATTTTATCTGGAATAATTTTATCAGTTGGCCGTGTAGTTGGAGAGACTGCTGCCCTAATGTACACTTTGGGAACAGCAACATCCCTTCCAACGTCACTTAAATCATCATCAAGGACACTTGCCCTACACATGTATGTACTATCATCTGAAGGCAAACACGTGGGCGAAGCTTATGCAACAGGCATGGTGCTTTTGATTCTTGTACTTTTAATTAACTGGTCATCAACTAAACTTGCAGATAAACTTAGGGAGGTAAAATAATGAAATCAAAGATGAATGTCAAAGATCTCGACTTATACTATGGAGACTTTAAGGCACTTCACAATATTAATTTAGACATTATAGAGAATGAAATATTATCTTTTATAGGGCCTTCTGGTTGTGGGAAGTCAACTTTACTAAAATGTTTAAATAGAATGAATGACCTAGTAGTAGCTTGTAGGATAGAGGGGGAAATAACTCTTGATGGCGAAGATATTTACGCCAAGAATTATGATGTAAATAAACTAAGAAAGAGAGTGGGAATGGTATTTCAACAACCTAACCCCTTTCCAATGAGCATCTACGAAAATATTGCCTATGGTCCAAAGACTCACGGCATAAAAAATAAGACAGAGCTTGATGAAATTGTTGAGTCCTCACTTAAACAAGCAGCAATTTGGGATGAGGTAAAGGATGACTTGAAAAAATCTGCCCTTTCAATTTCTGGTGGACAACAACAAAGACTTTGTATAGCAAGAGCACTTGCAGTAAATCCTGAAGTAATTTTAATGGACGAGCCAACTTCTGCTCTTGACCCAATTTCTACAGGAAAGATTGAAGACCTTGCACAAGAATTAAAGGAACAATACACAATAGTAATGGTTACTCACAATATGCAACAAGCATCAAGAATTTCTGACAAGACTGCCTTCTTCCTTCATGGAGTAATTGTTGAATATGGAAACACTATTGACATATTTACAAACCCAAGGGAAGAAAAAACAGAATTATATGTAACAGGAAGGTTCGGCTAATGAGAAAGAAATTTGATGAAGAATTAAGACATTTAAACAACTTACTTTTAGAGATGGCAATGATAAATGAGGGTGCAATTAAAAAGGCAATCTCTCTATTAGATGAAAAAGACGAAAAAATTGCTGAAGAAGTTTCAAATTATGAAGAGAGGACAGATGTCTACGAAGGCATTATCCAAAAGCAATGCTTAAAGATTTTCGTTGAGCAACAACCAGCAGCAGGAGATCTTAGGAGAGTTTCCTCTGCACTAAAAATGATTACTGACATGGAAAGAATTGGCGACAACACAAGAGACATAGCAGAAATTTGCATGATGCTGCCTCATGACTACGATACTTCTAGGTTTCCGCTTATAAAAGAAATGGCAGACTCAACTATTGCTCTATTAAACAAATCAATTGACTCCTTTGTAAATTTAGACATGGACTCTGCAAAAAAAATTGATGAGGATGATGATGTCATAGATAATTATTTTGTGATGATAAGAGATGAATTAATTGATATAATTAAGTCAGATTTTGACCCAGCGGCGGCAATTGATTTTATCATGATTGCAAAATATTTGGAGAGAATTGCAGATCACGCCGTTAATATTGCAAAGTGGGTAATGTTTTCTATAAAAGGATGATTTAATGCTAATTTATGTAGTAGAAGATGACACATCAATTTTAAAATTAATTGAATATTCACTTAGGAGCAAGGGATACGAGGTCTATTGCTTTGAAAATGGCAAGGACTTTTTTGAAAAGTTAAATGAAAAAAAGCCAGACATTGTCCTCCTTGACATTATGCTTCCAGATATTGATGGAAGAGAAATTTTAACTAGACTAAAGGAAAAGGAAGATACAAAAAATATTTGGGTCATGATGATAACGGCAAAGACTTCTGAGTATGACATAATCTCTGCTCTTGATGGCGGCGCTGATGATTATATCAAAAAGCCCTTCTCTGTAATGGAACTTTTGTCAAGAGTTGGTGCCATAGCTAGAAGGGCAAGCACAATTGATAAAGACAGAAATATTTTAGAGTTTGGCGGCATTGTCATGAACAACTTAAAGAGAATTGTAACAATTGACGGCGAAGAAGTTGACTTTACCTTTAAAGAATATGAACTTTTAAAGTATTTAATTTTAAATAAAGAAATAGTAATCTCTCGTGAAAAGCTCTTAACATATATTTGGGGTTACGATTATGAAGGCGAAACAAGAACTGTGGATATGCACATAAAACTTCTTCGCGACAAATTAAAGGACAAGAGAAATTATATAAAGACTATAAGGGGCGTGGGCTATATGCTTTCAAGGAAGGATTGATATGAAGAGAAGATTTTTTAGATACCTATTAGGCATATCACTTCTTACACTTTTTCTTTCTACTATAGTTTCCATGTTTATCTATTACTCTGTCTATGTAGACAGATCAAACAAAGGCCTTTCAAATATAGTCATCGTTATGGGCGAAACCTTAAACAAAATAGATGATGACGAAAAATTTTTAGAAAAAATAGCAAAGAAGAAGAGGGACTTTAGGATTACTCTAATAAAAGAAGATGGAGATGTAATTTTTGATTCTTCTGAAGATGCACATTTTCTCCCTACACACAAGGACAGACTAGAAGTTATAAAGGCAAAGGAAAATGGATTTGCACAAGTAGAAAGATACTCAACTACTCTATCCAAAGACCTCTACTATGTGAGCTTAAAACTCGATGATGGAAATATAATTAGGGTCTCAAGAGAAATGGACAACCTCCTTGGCGCTTTTAGAAAAGTAATACCTATTGATTTACTTATGGCACTTTTAGTTTTTATTGTGGCGACTTTGGTTTCAGGTAGGCTAACAAAGAAAACTTTTGAGCCTTTAAACAATTTAAAGGAAGATCTTTTAAGCATAGACACAGATAAATTTCCTGAGATAAGTCCTTTTATTAATAAAATAAACAAGCAAAATAAAACTATAAAGGACAATTATAGACAGATTAGTCGAGAAAGGGATACAATCGAGACTATTTTAAAAAATATGAAAGAGTCACTTATAATAGTAGATGAAAATAAAAACTTGCTCTCTGTAAATAAGTCTGCAAGGAAACTTTTTAATTCTAAAAGAGAACTCCTTGGAGAAAATATTTTAAATTTAATAAGAGATGATGACCTTATAAAGCTAATTGACGATGCCCTAATGGGTTCTAGCGCCGAATCTATTACAAACATTGGAGAAAGAGAATTCAAATTTTATGTAAATCCAGTTTTTGAAGACAAAAAAGTTAGGGGAGTAGTAATATTATTCATTGATGAAACAGAAGAAATAAGGGCACTAAGACTTCGTGAAGAGTTTTCTTCAAATGTGGGCCACGAATTAAAGACACCTCTTACATCAATTTGTGGTTTTTCAGAGTTACTTGTCAATGGAATGGTAGATGACGCCAACAAGGAAGAATTTTACAAACTCATTTACGATGACTCCAAGAGACTTTTAAATTTAATAGAAGACATAATGAAAATATCTGGGCTTGAAAGTGAAAAGACTTTTTCTCGTGAAGAGATAAAATTAAAGGAACTCATAAGGGATATTTTAAGGGCACAGAGAAATTTAATTGACGAGAAAAATATTGCTGTTACTCTAGAAGGCGATGGACTTGTATATGAAAACAAAACTATGATGTGGGAGCTCTTTGCCAACCTTATAAATAACGGTTTAAAATACAACAAAGATGGCGGCAAGCTAGACATAAAGATCTCAGAAGACACAAAAAATTATGAAATCCTAATTACTGATACAGGCATAGGAATTCCATCAAAGGACTTGGCAAGGATTTTCGAAAGATTTTACCGAGTAGACAAGTCAAGGTCAAGAAAAATTGGCGGCACAGGACTTGGACTTTCTATTGTAAAACATGTTCTTCAGTCAATTGATGGAAAACTTGAAATAAGTTCAGAACTTGGAAGAGGAACACAATTTAAAATAATTTTAAGAAAAGACAGAAGGGAAATATAAAGTAACAACAGAATGAATTGTAAACTAATTTAATAATACATTTTAATAAGACCTTAAAGACTGGCTCATTGAGTCAGTTTTTTTATAATATTTTTAATTATTGACAAAATTAAATGATAGTATTATCTTAAAAAATAGGAGGTTATGATATGAAGAAAAAATTAATTAATTTAGGATTAGGATTTGTAGCAGGAGCTATTGGTGGCAAAATTCTTTCCTCACAAACTGTAAAGAGAATTGCTGTAAACACTGTTGCTGAAGGATTAAAGATTAAAGAAGGAATTGACAAGAGTGTTGAATGTGTAAAAGTATCAACTGAAGATATTGTTGCAGAAGCTAAAGTAAAAAAAGCTGAAGATGAAAAAAAAGAAGCTGAAAGAAAAGCTCAATTAGACATTGAAAAAGTTGTAGAAGAAAAAGAAGAAATTTCAGAAGAAGTAGAAAAATAATATGATTGCAAGTATTGCCAGTAGAACTCTAGGCAGATGTCGTTTTATATATGAAGACAAGCTTAGAGAATGCGATGTAAATAAATTAAAATATAAAATTGAAAAAGTCTCTGGCGTGAAATCATGCAAGATTTCAATTTTAGCAAATTCAATTATTGTAAATTATGAAGAAAAATATTTGCCACAGATTGCGAAATTTATCTTAGACTTCGATTTAGAAGAACTAAGAGATTTTGAAATTGATGATGTAGACTTTATTCCACAAGAAGATAGAGAACTTTTCCACATACTTCGAGATGCAATGTATAGGAGAATTTTCTTTGCTCATATTATGCCTATGCCACTTAGGCCAATAGGAGTTATTATAAAGTCTATTCCTTATATTAAGGCTGGCTTAAAGAGCATTAGAGATAGAAAACTAAATGTTGAACTATTAGATGCAACAGCAATTGGAATTTCTATCTTAGACGGAGAGTTTGGCGACGCAGGAAATATTATGTTCCTTCTTGGACTTGGAGAAGAATTAGAAGACTACACTCTAAAGAAGTCAAAGGAAGACCTTGCTCAATCGCTTAAACTAAATGTAGATAAAGTTTTTGTTCTTGAAGGCGATAAGAAGTATCTTAAAAAGTTAGAAGATGTTGGAATTAATGAAGTTGTTGAAGTCAATATGGGCTCGACAATACCAGTTGATGGAGAAATAGTTAAGGGCTTTGGTATGGTAAATGAATCATCCCTTACTGGAGAGTCCCTTGCTGTTAAAAAGACTGAAGGTAAAACAGTATTTGCAGGTACAGTTTTAGAAGAAGGAGCAATCCTCGTTAAAACTACAAAAAAATATGATCAGTCGAGGATAAATCATATAATTGAATTAATTGGCGAGAGCGAAAAAAATAAATCTCTAGCGGAGAAGAAGGCAGAGTCAATAGCTGACTCAATTGTTAAATATTCTTTCTTGGGAGCAGGTCTTACTTATCTATTGACAAGAGATTTTATAAAAGCAAAATCATTTTTAATGGTAGATTTTTCCTGTGCACTTAAACTTACAATGCCAATTGCAACTATGAAGGCAATTTCTTCTGCATCAGAAAGAGAAATTCTCGTAAAGGGCGGAAGATACTTGGAAAAACTTGCCCAAGCCGATTCAATTATTTTTGACAAGACGGGAACCCTTACAAAGTCAGAGCCAAAAGTTGAAAAAGTTATAGCCTTTTATGACAATGACGAAGATGAATGTTTGAGAATTGCAGCTTGTCTTGAAGAGCATTTCCCACATTCAATAGCAAATGCCGTTGTAAAAGCTGCAAAGGATAAAAATCTTAACCACGAAGAAATGCACTCAAAGCCAGAGTACATTGTAGCCCATGGAATAAAATCAAAAATTGGCGATAAAGTTGCCCTAATTGGGTCAGCTCACTTCATCTTAGAAGATGAGAAAATAAAAATAGATGAAGAGCAAAGAAATAAAATAGACAAATTAAAAGAAGATTATTCACTTTTATATCTTGCCTTTGATGAAAAATTAATTGCAGTAATCTGCATTGATGATCCAATTCGAGAAGACGCAAAATACACAATTGATTCATTAAGACAACTTGGTTTCATGAAAATTTCCATGTTAACTGGCGACGCAGAAAATTCTGCAAGGGCTGTAGCGGAAAAATTAGAACTTGATTATTACAAAGCTCAAGTATTGCCAGAAGATAAAAAAGATTATGTTGAAAGTGAAAAGGCAAATGGAAGAACAGTTGTCATGATTGGCGACGGAATTAACGATTCAATTGCACTTTCATCAGCAGATGTGGGTATTTCAATGCACGAAGGGGCGGATATTGCAAAGGAAATTGCAGACATATCAATAAAGTCCGACTCATTAAAGGAACTTATAGATGTGATAAAAATTGCAAAGTCCTTAGAAAAAAGAATCCACAGAAATTATAGAGAGATAATAACTTTCAATGGAGCTCTAATTGCCCTTGGAGTAACAGGACATTTGACAAATACAAACTCAGCCTTCCTACACAACGCATCAACAGTTGCCATTGCAGGAAGAAATATGAGAGACTATAGAGTATAAGTTTAGAAATTTAAGAAATTGTAAAAAGAAATAAAGCCCCAGAGGCTTTATTTTTTTACAAATATTAATTTAGATTTATAGAATAAAGTAATTTGCAAATATTCATTTTTAAAATGTTGTATAATAATCTTTATGAGAGTTATAAAGCAGAAATTTTTTGAGGAGTAAAAAAATTTTCAGGGATAGATTATGAAGAAGATACTAATAATTGAAGATGATAAAAATTTAAATAAAGGAATTTCCATAGCCTTAAATAAAGAATATGAAATTTTTTCTGTAAGCACAATTAGTGAAGCCAAAAGCTTTATTGATAAAGCTGACTTAATTTTACTTGATATGAACTTACCAGATGGAGATGGACTTGAAATAATAAAATTAACGAGACAAACTTCATCTATTCCTATTATAGTTTTATCAGCCATAGATCTAGAAGCATATATAATTTCTGCAATAAGTTTAGGTGCAGACGACTATTTAACTAAACCTTTTTCTTTAGGAATCTTAGAAGCAAAGATAAAAAGAGCTTTTGAAAAAATAGCCCCTAGCGATCTAAACATTTATAATAAAGATGGTCTAGACTTTAATTTTAATAAAAATATTTTCTATGTAAATAATCAAAATATAGATTTCACTAGGACAGAGATAAAAATTTTGTATTATTTAAT
>NZ_HE610718.1:164265-225513 GCF_000321025.1 Peptoniphilus senegalensis JC140 | reverse complement strand
TAAAAAACAAGCCTCAAGTTATTACTAAGGAATTACTATTTGATTTTGTCTGGGGAATAGATGATGAATTTATTGATCAAAATACTCTTAGTGTCAACATTTCTAGAATAAGAAATAAATTAAAACCTTATGACCCTGTAGAAACAGTCTTTGGAGTTGGATATAAATGGAAATTTTAATAGGTCTTTTAGTAATAATAATTTGCTTTATCTTATACAAATATATAATCTTGAGAAATGAAATGCGTGAACTTTCAGCTTATATTGACAGTGCTTTAGATGGAAATTTAGAAATTACTGAATTTGATGAAAAGGAACTTTCTAAAATAAAATCAAAACTCATTAAATTTTTATATGCCAGCCAAGTAAAAGAAGCAAAAATAAATACAGAAAAAAACAAAACAAAAGATTTAATAGCAGATATATCTCATCAAACCAAGACACCCATTAGCAACCTTTCTTTATACATTAGTCTTTTAGAAGATGATCCGAAAGATGAGTATATTGCAATTATAAAGTATGAGCTTAATAAACTAAATTTTTTAATTCAAAATCTAGTAAAATCTTCTAGGCTTGAATCGGATATTATAGGATTACAAAAACATCAAGCAAATTTAAAAGACCTAGTAAAAGATGTTTTAAGAGAATTTAAAGTTAAATTAGATGAAAAAGAAATAAGAATAAATTTAAAAGACGAAGACTTATTGTTCGATTTAGATGAAAGATGGCTCAAAGAAGCTATCCACAATCTAGTAGATAATGCTATAAAATACTCGCCAAAGGGATCTACTATTAATATTTCAATTTATAAATCTTATCTAAATTATAATCTAGACATAGAAAATGAGTGCAAAGATTTATCAGAAGAAACTTTGCCAAAGATATTTGAAAGATTTTATAGAGGAAAGAATTCAGTTTCCAAGGAGGGTTTGGGTTTAGGTCTTTTTATAGCCAGAGAAATTATAGAAAAACATGGTGGCAATATAAGGGCATCATTGAAGGAAAACAAAATAAAATTTTCAGTAGACTTCCCCTTGTGAGAAGTCTTTTTTCTTACAAAAGTGTAAGAAGTCTTGTAAGTATTTTGTAAGATATGAATGTTATATTAAATGTAAAGAGGTAATAGATATGTTAAAAGTAGAAAATTTAAAAAGATATTATAAAACAAATGATGTAGAAGTAAGAGCTCTTGACGGAGTATCTTTCGATGTAGAAAAAGGAGAATTTATTTCCATAATTGGAGCATCAGGATCTGGTAAATCTACACTATTACATTTACTAGGTGGACTTGATTATCCCACAAGTGGGAAAGTTTTAATTGATGGTACTGATATTTATGGATTAAAGGATGATGAGAGAACTATTTTTAGGAGAAGAAATATTGGTTTTGTCTTTCAAGCATACAACCTTTTGCCCATGCTAAATGTGTATGAAAATATAATTATTCCCTTTGGTCTTGATGGGGACAAGGTAGATAAAAAATACGTTAACTCTGTAATAGACATTCTTGAGATAAGCGATCAAAAAAATAAAATGCCCAACGAATTATCTGGTGGACAGCAACAAAGGGTTGCCATAGCAAGAGCCTTGGTTACAAAGCCATCTATAATTCTAGCAGACGAACCTACAGGAAATTTGGACTCAAAATCTTCTTCCCAAGTTGTTTATCTACTAAAAAAGATTAATAAAGAGCTTGGAAACACTATTCTTATGATTACCCATGATGATGCGGTAGCTCAAGCCGCAGAAAGAACTATAAGGATAGAAGATGGAAGGCTGGTGGGAAAAAATGAAAGTCAAAAATAAAGCTTATATAGTACGTCTGTCAAAAAGTATTTTAAATGCGAATATAAGCAGGAGAAATATTCTCTTATTAGCAATTGCCTTAACTTCTATCCTATTTACAAGTTTGTTTTCCGTAGCCTTAGGTTTAGGAAAGAGCATGGAAACCCAAACAATGAAAACTATTGGTACAATCAGCCATGGCTCTTTTAAAGAACTTTCTGACAAAGACATAAATATTTTATCCAAGGATAAAGACATAAAGGAATTTTCAATAAGAGAGAAAGTTGGTATTCTTGATGATGAGAAAATAAGTGCAGAACTATCTTATATGGATAAGAAAGGATTTGAATGGTCTCTAATAGAAAAAGTTAAGGGGAAATTTCCAGAAAAAGAAAACGACGCATTTATAGATTTAGTAACTGCAAAAAAGCTAGGTTATAAAGGAGAAATTGGTGAAGAGATAGAAGTTCCTTTCAATATTGAAAAACCTTACACAGGAGAAATTATAGAAAAGAAAAGTGATAAATTTATTATTTCGGGGACTTTCCAAAATCCTATTGACTCCAATGTTGGTGTAGGACAAATCTATTTATCAAAAGCTTATGTAGATAAATTATCCCTCCCAGAAAACAATAAAGATGTGGAGGTAATGCTAAAGAATTCCTTTATGATAAGAGATAAGCTTTTAAACATTGCAGAGAGAAATGGTTATAAGGTGGCAGATAGTCCTGGAAATTTATCAGATAAGGAGATAAGGATTGGTGTCAACTTTGCGTATCCTTTTTCTGGTGATAATAGTTTTGATTTCAGTACATTTTTACCTTTCTTAGCCTTTTTGATTTTGGTAATAGTCGCTGGATATTTGATAATAAATAATATTTTTAAGATATCCGTAAATGAAGATATTAAACTTTTGGGACTTCTAAAAACAATTGGAATGACAAAGCCACAAATCAAAAAACTTATTCATCTAGAGTCTTTAGCAGTCGCACTTCCTTCAATAATACTTGGAGATATAATCGGAATTTCTATTGGAAAAGTTATTTTAAATAAAATATTTGTAAGTAATGAGATGTTAACGGATGTAAAATTATCACTAATAGTAATAATCTTAATTATTTTATTTTCGACAGCCTTTACTTTGCTTACAGTATTTCTATCAGTGATGAGACCTGCAAAATATGCAGCAAAAGTTTCTCCAATAGATGCCAGCAGATACAATGAAACCACGATAAAAAAGAAATATAAAAGTGACAATATTTCTCTAGGCAAGCTTGCTAGAAGACAAGTCTTTTCCAATAAATTTAGATTTATATCGATAGTTCTTTCTATTAGCCTATCTGCAGTTATTTTAAATAGCGTTTTAACTTATACTGGCAATATTGATTTAGAAAAGGGAATTTCTGATGTCATTGCAACAGACTATAATATAGCAAGCCCAAAATATTTTAGATATATGTATTTAGGTAGTGAAGAGGGAATTGATAATAAGTTTATTGATGAGATAGAAAACTATAAAGGATTTAAAGGTGGGGGAGCATTATACTATTATGGTTATGAGTACGATTATCCAGATATTAAAATAGAAGACAATAAAGTGGCTCCAATATTATTGGGAATAGATGATTATTTAATAAATAAACAAAAATTTATAGATGGAGAGTTTGATAAAGAGAAATGGCAAAGTGGAAATTATGTTATCATTGGAGAATATGGAGATAAAAAATCTGCATTTAAACCAGGAGATAAAATAAAAATCAATGTAAAAAATAAAATCAAAGAAGTCCAAGTGATGGGCAAGATTGAGTACAATTTTTCTAATGGACTTAGGTATTTCCCTGTAATTAAGGAAAATATAAACGACGAATCTAGTCCTACTTTAGGTTTGGAATATATTTATATGGATCCCAATGAGTATAAAGAGCTCACAGGAGATAAAAGTATAATGTCCTATGGATTTGATGTGGCGGATAGCGAAAAGGAAAATTTTGATAATTTATTAAAATCATTTGAAAATGAACCAGACTTTTCCTACGATTCAAGGGATCTTCAAATAAAGTCCATAATGAATTTTAAAAATCTAATAGAATTTGCTGGCTACAGTCTATCTATAGTATTATTCTTAATATCTGTACTGAATTTTATTAACATTATTGCTACTGAAATTTTGAGAAATATGGTTAACTTATCAATTCTTGAAGCAATTGGAATGACTAAGAAAAATATTAAAAAATATTTAGTAAAAAAGAATTTGATATATTCAATTTCAAGCTTAGTGTTTTCTTTTATAGTTATGCTACTTGTAAATAAATTTATATTGATAGATTTTATGGAAGAGACGAAGTGGACTTCCTATAAATTTGTAATCATGCCACTTATTATTGTAAACTTTGTAAATATAATCATTGGAATAATATTTACTGGCAAGTTCTATGAAAAGCACAGCCAAAATAGTCTTGTAGATAGGATAAAAAGTTTAGAATAATATCTTCCGAAAACAAAAAATAAAGGCGTGAGCTTTTAAACTCATAGCCTTTATCTAGCTTTAGGGAAAATTTTAAATAAATTAATTTTTTAATCTAATTTTCCTCTGTCAATATTTTTAATATTTCTGAATAAATATTTTCTGCATTCTTTTTAAAGTTTGCAGAAATTTTTTTTGCCATTTCCTCATCGGATGTTTCAATTTTTAAATCTAAGACATCTATTTCATCGTCTTTTATTTTTAGATGAGCATAGTTTGCGCCACTTTCTTCAAAGGTTTCTGCTAAAACTGAATTTTTTAGGACTAGTTCGTGGCCATAAATTTCTATTTTTTCGTCTAAAAATTTTATGTTTTCTTCAGGAATTTGTTCATAAAAAATATTTAGGGTATTAACTCCATCTTCTGATAGATAATATTTTTTGTCGCCGTCAAAGAGAACTAAACCTGTTGACTCTAACTCCTTTAAATATTGTTTGAAGTAAAAGTAGTTAAAGAGTTCTATGTCTAAGACAAAAAAACTAAGGTCATTTTCCTTTAGCTTATGATTGAAATTATCTATTATATATAGGATTAATAATTTATTTAATGCAAGTTCAAAGGAACTTTTTTTCATATAATCACCTTCTCTGTAATTATACCAAAGCAAGGCTTCTAATAGCAATTAAAGATGAATTTTCAGCATTTTTTGATATAATGTAAGTGGAGGAATTATGGAAAGACAAATTTTATTTTCTCGGGAAGAGATTAAGGAAAAAGTAGAAAGCCTAGGCAAAAGAATAAGCAAAGACATGGGAGATGATTTCGTAGTGATTTCTCTTTTGAGAGGGAGCTTTATTTTTGCGGCTGATTTAGTTAGAGAGATTGACAAGTTAGTTGAGATAGATTTTCTCACAACTTCATCCTATGGACATAGTGAATCTTCTAGTGGAGAAGTGAGATTTTTAACAGAACTTAGAACAAATATAGAGGGAAGAGATGTTCTTGTTGTTGATGATATTTTAGACACAGGTAACACTCTTTATGCAGTGAAGGAAAAACTTTTAAGTTATAAGCCAAAATCCTTAAAGACTTGTGTGCTTTTAGATAAGCCTTCAAGAAGAGAAGCAGATGTATCTGCTGATTATGTTGGCTTTGAAATTGATGATATTTTTATTGTTGGCTATGGTTTAAATTATGGCGATTATTATAGGAATGTGCCATACATTTACACTTATAAGGAAAAAAATGAAGCGTTATAAAAAAAGAACTTAAATGTTATGAGTGTCAACACATTGACACTTATTCTTGCAATTATTTTTTTAACTATTGGTTTTAATATTCAAGAAAAATACAGTTTTTGGGGCACTTTTATTACAGAAATTTTTATAATTTTACTTCCTGCAATTTTTATTTCTTCAACGGGAAATATTAAAGAGGTTTTAAAAGTAAAAAGGATTTCTTTTGAAAATATTTTAAAGGCTATTATCCTTGTGATTTTGGCTTATCCTCTTATTTTGCTTTTAAATGGAATTTTTTTGTCCCTTCTTTCAAATTTTATTGAATACAAAAATTTTCCCATGGAATTAATGCTACAAAATGTTCCAATTTTTAATTATTTAATATTTATGTGCCTTGTGCCTGCAATTTGCGAAGAAGTTTTCTTTAGAGGAACTTTAACTAATGCCTATAATGTCTATGGCGAGAAATTTGCCATTATTGTATCGGCTCTTGTCTTCGCCTTATTTCATTTTGACATACAAAATTTTATAGCCCCCTTCTTGTTGGGACTTTTGTTTTCAACTTTAATAGAAGTTACTGGTTCTATTATTCCAGCTATTGTGGCTCACTTTGTTAATAATGTCATTGCAGTTTTGACGGCAAGATATGTAAATGAAAGGCTCTTTGAATTTTTGCGCAAGACAAAACTTTCACGTGAAATTGGTTCTCTTGAGCTGTCAATTATAATTTTATTAATTGTAATTTCAATTATTTCTGTAATTTTAATTAGACTTATCCTTAAAAATTTGAAAAAGGAAAATGAAGAAGACAAGGAAATAAAAATTATGTATAGAGATGTGGAAGGCATTGATTTATTTAACTTCGTGCCAATAATTGCCCTAGTAATTTTGTATTTTATATATCACTACATTGTTTTTTAGGAGATAGGATATGGATAAGATAAAAGAAGCAGCTAATTTAATTTTAAAGTCAAAAAAAGTTTTTGCCCTAACTGGTGCAGGAATTTCTACGGATTCAGGTATACCTGACTTTAGGTCTTCCTCTGGCTACTATTCAAAGATGGACCCAACGCTTGCCCTTTCAAAGGATAGACTCTTAAATCATCCAGAAATTTTTTATAAGGAAGGCTACAAAATTTTGGAAGACTTAAATGACCAAGAGCCAAATGGCGGACACAAGGCACTGGCAAAAATGGAAGAGCTTGGTTATCTTGCAGGAATAATTACACAAAATATTGATAATCTTCACGCTAAGGCTGGCTCAAAAAATATTTACGAAGTTCATGGCGAAACTCGTGGCACTCACTGTATGAAGTGTGGTCATGAATATCCCTTCGCGATAATGCGTGAAAAAGTTGAAGAGGGAGAGATACCACCTAAGTGTGGACATTGTGGCGGCACAATTCGTCCAAATGTAGTAATGTTTGGGGACATGATGCCTGACGATTTTGAAAGAGGGGCAAGAGAGCTTGATGACGCAGACACCTTAATAGTTGTTGGCTCATCACTTACAGTGTCTCCAGTAAATTTTTTGCCAAATTATGTTGATCATTTGATTATAATAAATAATGACCCTACACCGATGGATCGCCGTGCAGATGTAGTTATTCATGAAAATTCTACAATAGTGCTCCAAGAAATTTTAAAGGAGATTGAAAATAGAAAATGATGTACGGAGATTTCGCATATTTTTACGACAAGCTCATGTACGATTTGGACTACGAGAAAATTTATAAATTTATAAGAGATCTACTAGAGAAAAAGTCTTTAGAGCCTAAATTAATTTTAGAAATGGCTTGTGGGACAGGTGGACTTACAGAAAAAATTGCAAAGGACTACAAGCTTCATGCCTTTGATTTGTCCGATGATATGTTAAGCGTCTGTGAAAATAAAATAAGAAGTAAAAATTTAAAATTATTCAAGCAAAATATGGCGGGTTTTTCTGCACCATCAACTTACGATGCAATAATTTCTGTTGGCGATAGCCTAAATTATGTGACAGATACGAAGGACTTTGAAGCTGCAATAAAATCTACCTACGCTCATTTAATGGAAGATGGAATTTTTATTTTTGACTTAAACACAGAATACAAATTTAAAAATATTCCACCAGTGACAGTGGACGAAGTGGAAGATGTCTTATATATTTGGGAAAATATTTATGATGAAGAGAAAAAATTAAACACCTACGGAGTTAATTTTTTTAGAAATATAAAGGACAATGATTACAAGAGATTTTACGAGGAACACTTAGAGAGGGCCTACGACTTAACTTTCGTGAAAAATTTATTGGAAAAAATTGGATTTAAAGAAATAGAAATTTATGACGATTATGAATTTAAAGCAGCTGGAGAAAAAACTTCAAGATACACAATAGCGGCAAAAAAATAAAAGGAGAAGTAAAGTTATGATTAAAAATATAAATAAATTAATATTTAGACTTGCTGAATTATGCCTAGTTATAGCTGGTTTATATTTACTACTTAGATGATAAAAAAAGCTGAGGAAAAAATAAAAATAAATTGAAATTAAGTACAAAACATTGTACAATAACTTAAAAGAGGTGAGCTTATGTTAGCTGTTAATTATAGTGAACTTAGAAAAAATTTGAAGGATTATTGCGACGCAGCCGTTGATAATTTGGAAACAGTTTTGGTTACAAGAAAAGATGACAAAAATGTTGTTGTAATAAGTTTAGATGAATACAATAATTTAATAGAAAATGCTCATATTATGAAAGATCCAAAGTATTATAAAGAATTAATTTCAAGAGCAGAGGATATTGAAAAGGGAATTTATAAAGAAAGAGAACTCATTGACATAGAATGAAAATATTATTTCACGACAAGGCTTTTTTAGAATATTTATCCTGGCAAAATACTGACAAAAAAACTTTAAAGAGAATAAATGAATTAATAAAGGATATAATGAGAAACCCTTATGAAGGAATTGGAAAACCTGAGCCTTTGCGTTATCAATTAAGTGGATATTGGTCAAGGAGAATCAATAAAGAAGATAGACTTATTTACAAAGTTGAAGGGGATTTATTAATTATAATTTCCTGTTCAGAACATTATAAGAAAAATAGATAGCTCAAGCTATCTTTTTTTAGGAGGAAAATTTGGGATATATTTTAAGAGCAATAGATGAAACTGAAACTATAAAAATTTCTGCGGCTATTACAACTGATGTTGTTGAAGAAGCTGCGAGAATTCATAAATTATCAAAGGCTACAAGTGCTGCTTTGGGTAGAGTATTAACTGCTGCTGCAATTATTGGCTCATGGCAAAAAAATGAGAAGGACTCAATAACTCTTTCTATTAAGGGAAATGGTGCGGCAGGAAGTATTGTTGCTACTTGCAAAAATGACGGATTTGTCAAAGGCTATGTGACAAATCCTCAGGCAGACCTTCCTATAAGAGAATCAGATGGTAAAATTGATGTGGCAGGCATTGTGGGAGATGGGAATTTAACTCTAACTATAGATACAGGAATGAAAAAACCCTACACTGGCACAGTAAATCTAACTACGGGCGAGATTGCAGAAGATTTAGCTGTATATTTTCTTCAATCTGACCAAGTGCCTTCTGCCGTTGGTTTAGGAGTCCTCGTTGATGTCGATTATTCAATAAAGGCTGCTGGTGGATTTATTATTCAACTAATGCCTGATGCAAGTGAAGAGCAAATTTCTAAGTTAGAGGAAAATTTAAAGGGACTTCCAAGTGTAACTTCAATTTTGGACGAGTATCACGATGCAGAAAAATTAATTGAGATTTTAATGAAGGACATTGATTTTAAAATTCTTGAAAAGAGAGATATTGATTACAAGTGCAACTGCTCTCGTGAAAAAGTTGAAGATGCAATTGTATCTGTTGGTCCAAAGGAAATTGAAGAAATTTTAAGAGAAGAAAAAAAGGCTGAAGTGTCCTGTTATTTCTGCGACAAGGTCTATAATTTTGAGGAAGAAGATTTGGAAAGAATGTTAAAGAAGGCAAAGGACATTAATAAAAATCGAGAAATTATTATTAATGATGATTTTTAAGTAAAAATTTGCAAAAGAAAAAGATAGCAGTTCAGCTATCTTTTTTTAATGCTCTTCAAAAATTAATTAAAGTTTTTAAAAACTTTTTCCATTGGCTTTAATACTACAAGGACAATTACAGATGAAACTGCAATTTGAATGATATTACCTGGTATTGATGCCAGTGGTGTTACAAAAGATGAAAGTATAAAAATTTCTCCAATGTAGTAAACTAGAACCTTTACTAGGGCAACTAGGATAAAGGAAAGTAGTAAATTTTTTAATTTCAAGTGTTTGTAATTAAATTTGTTAAGTATGTAACCCATGATGAGTGCTGATATAACTGTCATAGGAGACCACAGGACCCAGCCGCTTGTGAGGTCAAAGAGTCCCATGCCGAGAGCACCTGCTGTCATGCCAACTCTTTTGTCAAAAAAAATTGCAGCTAAAAAGAAGGGAACATTGCCAAGGTGGATGAGTCCTCCATTAGGTGCAAAGGGCAGCTGAATTTTTACAATCCATGTAAATACATAGACAAGTGCGATAAAAAGTGATGTGATAACTAAGTCTTTTACTTTAAAATTTTTCATGATTGCTCCTTTTTATTTTGTTAATTCTATAATAGCACGATTTATGTCACAAATAAAGTAAAAAAAGGTCGACAATGCGACCCTTTGTAAAAATTTTTTTACTCTTCAAAATTTTAACAATAAAAGACAAAATAATATATTTAGATACAAACAATAATAGAAAGAATAATTCAGCATAAAAATACCAGAGAAGATACAAATTATCTCTGGCATTTTATTAACTTTATGTGCTCATGGCAAAATTCTATATTTTTTAGAATATTTAAAAATATATATTAGTCTACAAGTCTAATTTGATAGATGAAACCACAAGTGTACAAATCTTAATTTAAGCATAGAATAGAGTTTCTTAAACAAATCGGTATATAAAACAAAAATTAATTATAAAAGTTATTATAAATTTTTTTCTTTAAGATACTTCAAATTTTTTTCTACTAAATTTATTCCTTTTTGGAAGGCACTTAAATAGTATTTTAGAATTAGATTTAAAGTTGATTCTGAGTAACTGCTAAGCTCGCCTTTAAAGTAATATTCTATTGTTGTCCTAGCTGCACTTTGTGATGGATTGTACAAGTCTCTATTGTTATCTAAGAGTTCAGGATTATTCTTCTTTATTTCTTCTTCCCAATTCATGTAAATTAGCATTATTGAATTGACAGTATTTTTTTTATAATCTGAAATCGGTGGTAGATGCTTTTTTATTTTGTTAAAATATTCAGGGTCGGTGTATTGCATCATATAGGCGTATTTTTCTGTTACCAAGTTTCTATTGTTATTTTTTGCATTTTCCAAGTCATTAAGATAAGAAGTAAGGATTATGTCATTGTATATATTCCAATAGCAAAGGCGAGAGTATATGAATGTGAAAGAATTATCTTGGCAGTAAGCTCGTTTGCCTATGTTATTTACATTTGTAAAAAAGTTCCATTCATTTATTACAATTTTTTTCAGCGTCTCTTCTCTTTTTTTTGACATAAGTTCATTTTTCATATTCCACCTACTTTATCCAAGTGTCTTCATTTCTCAATTCTTCATTGTTTATTCTTTTTACGATTTCTGAAGAGTGATACTTTAAAAAATCGGCATTAGAATTTGAAAGTTTTGTTTTGTTTAAGTGGTCTACTAATGTTTTGCACATTTCTTCAATAATTTCAACTTTCTTTTGAGATTCATTAGTGTCATTAAAAGACAATAATTTGTCAAAATTTAGGCAAGTATATTCTCCGAGTAAAGGCAATGTTTTTAATGACTCGTATTGCCATTTATAGAAAGGCATATACTTTTTATTGATAAGATGTATAAATTCACAATAGTATTGTAAAAATTCACTTAGGGCAATTTGTGCTCCCATATAGTTATTTCTTTTTAAACATCTTGAATAATTATATTGACCTGATTGTGCGATTTTATTGCAAAGGTAGGCTAGTTTTTTTAGTATCAAGTCTTTTGGATAATAGGCAAGAAGTCTTTGCCTTGTGTATGAAAATTTTCCATAATTATCTTCAAATACTTTTCCATTTGTTGCCACTGATAAAAGATCTTGTGGTACTTTTCTAAATTCTTTTATAGACAAAGGCCCTTTTTCAAAAAGAGTGTAGTATTTATAAAAATCTTCTATTGCAATAATTTTTACAACTCCACCTGATAAGTTAAGTTCACTCAAAGGAACTTGGTTTATCATATCTTTTGGCAAGAACCAAGAGCATCTTTTGATAAAATCATGGTCTCGAGATATTTCATCATCAAATCCGTAACATTCTGAGCCTTCTCCGACTAAACCAAAGGCAGAATATCTTATTAATTCTGGATAATTTTTTAATATAAAGGGTTTTACTTCATTAAAATAGAAATCTTCAGATATTTCCAGACCTTTTTTTATATTGTCAGTGGGCAAAGATGTTTTGCTTTTGTGGGTTGTGTTTGAGTTCTTTTTTATGAAGTTTAAGTTGCTGTTTATATTTTTGTAAGCTTCGCTTTCTTTTCCGTAAGTGCTTTCAATAATTGTTTTAGATATACTGTAAAGAGATTCACTTTTTTCTATCTCGCCTATGTTGAAATAATATTTTGCAAGATTATTAAGCACGCTTGCGTAAAGGGGATTAGCTGGCGAAATTTTACTTTCGAGAAAGTCTTTTGCTTTAAAAATATATTCCTTTGCTTCATCATTCTTTTTAAGAAGAGTGCAAACTTCAAAGAGATTATTATATGTAGTTGCAAGTTGGATGCTGTGATGAGGAATTTCTGATAAAATCTTTTCTGAGGACTTTAAAAGAACATAGGCTTTCTCAGGACTTCCATCTTCTAAATAAAGAAGAGCTAAATTGTTAGCATTTGATGCATAAGAATAATTGTAAAGATTTAATTTTTTGAAAATGTCATCGGCTTGTTGGAATAAAATTAAAGCTTCTTTTCTATTGGAATTCATTCTGTACGCATTTGCTAAATTCATTAGAGTATTTGCATAGGCTTCTGAATCTTTGTTAAAGTAAGTTTCCATAAGACTTTTTGCAGTTAGCAAGCTTTGGATACTCTTAGCATAATTACCTGTATTTCTAAGGGCACCACCGTAGTCGTTGAGAAGTTCTACTAATTTGCCAAAGTCTTTGTTAGAAAGTGAAATTTCAATAGCTTCTTCGAGAAGAGGAAGCATTTCAACTTCTTTACCATCTCTTAAAAGAGAGTGGTATTTTTTTTGTATATTTTCTATTTTTTTTAAATACATTTTATTAATTCTCCTACTGGATTTTCTATAATTTCTAAAGCAATGATATCTCTGTTTGAAAAGTTATCTAAAATAATTTTTTTCGAATTTTCAAGACCAGACAATAGACCGCTTAATATTGTAATACCTTTTCCAAAAAGTCCTATTTGAAAATGAATTTTAACAAGAGAGATATTAGACTCCTTTAAGCATAAGTCAGAAGCTTTTATTGCTGAAATGCTGTCTTTAAATTCGCAGATCATTAAGGATGATATTTTTAATGATTTATCAGCAGTATTTATTCTTTTCATAATATCTTCGTGTATATTTAGGACAGGTATAGCAGAAATATTTTTTTCTGTTAAATATTTTTTTATTTCTAGTACATCGTGGTCGCCACCTTTAAAAATAAAGAGTATATGACCAGGACAAATATTTTTCGTCATAAAAAGTTCCACTGGATAATTTAAAATTATAAAATTTACTTCTTTATAACCAATAGCTATACTTGAAAATTCAACAAGTAAATAAGAAGAATCCATAACAATCACTTCCTTATATAGAATTAATTTTATTTAAAGAAGTAATTAATTTCAATAAGCTACAAGGAAAAGGTTTTGATTGTATAACAAAAAGTTTGTTTTGTCACTTTTTCGAAAAAAAACTATTAAAAGAATACTTAAAGAGCACAAGAAAACTATAAAATAAAAGTTTAAATTTTACCTTATAAAGGTTTGCATAATATTTCTAACATAAAATGGGCAAAGTATATAATTTACTCAAGCTTGTTGATTATACATAAGCACAAATAAAATTTAGGAGGTATTCTATGTTAGAAAAAGGGTTTTCACAACCTACAGAAAGAGTGAAAAGACTTAGACAAGTTATTATTGATGCAACACCTCAAGTTGAATCTGACAGAGCTAGATTAATAACAGAGTCTTACAAAGAAACAGAAGGTCTTTCAAACATATTAAGAAGAGCGAAAGCAGTTGAAAAATTATTCAATGAACTTCCAGTAACTATTAGAGAAGATGAATTGGTAGTAGGTTCAATTACAAAAGCTCCAAGATCAACAGGTCTTTGCCCTGAGTTTTCTTATGAATGGGTAGAAGCTGAGTTTGATACTATGGCAACAAGACTTGCCGATCCTTTTGTAATTCCAGAAGAAACTAAAAAAGAATTACATGAAGTTTTCAAATACTGGAAAGGAAAAACTACATCAGAATTTGCAGATTCATTAATGAGTACAGAAGCTAAAGACTGTATAGCAAATGGAATTTTCACAGTAGGAAATTATTTCTACGGTGGAGTAGGACACGTAAATGTTGATTATGAAAAGATAATCAAAAAAGGTTTCAGAGGAGTTCTTGAAGAAACAGTAAAAGCAATGTCTGAACTTGATGATTCTCAACCTGAAGCAATCCAAAAGATGCAATTCTATAAAGCTGTTATTATTTCTTACAATGCTGCAATTAATTTTGCTCACAGATATTCTAAGAAAGCTGAAGAACTTGCAAACCTTGAAATGAATCCTCAAAGAAAACAAGAACTTTTAAGAATTGCAGAAAACTGTAAGAGAGTTCCTGAATATGGTGCAAGAGATTTCTGGGAAGCTTGTCAAGCATTTTGGTTTATACAAATAATGGTTCAAATCGAATCAAATGGACACTCAATTTCTCCAGGAAGATTTGACCAATATATGTATCCTTCTTATAAGGCAGATAAAAATATTACTAGAGAGTTTGCTCAAGAATTAGTAGATTGTATTTGGGTTAAATTAAATGATATAAATAAAACTCGTGATGAAGTTTCGGCTCAAGCTTTTGCTGGATACTCAGTATTCCAAAATCTATGCGTAGGTGGACAAGATTCTCAAGGTTTTGATGCTACTAACGATGTATCTTATATGTGTATGGAAGCTGTTGCCCATGTTGCATTACCAGCACCATCATTCTCAGTAAGAGTACACCAAAATTCTCCTTATGAATTCTTGCTTAGAGCTTGCGAAGTTTCAAGATTAGGATATGGCGTTCCTGCTTTCTATAATGACGAAGTAATTGTACTTAACTTAGTATCAAGAGGAGTTAAGATAGAAGATGCAAGAGATTATTCAATAATCGGATGCGTTGAACCTCAAGCAGGACACAGAACTGAAGGATGGCACGATGCTGCATTCTTTAACATTGCAAAAGTTCTTGAAATTACATTAAATAATGGTAGATGTAATGGAAAACAACTTGGACCTAAGACAGGCGAACTTACTGATATGAATTCAATAGAAGATATATTCCTTGCATATCAAAAACAAATGGCTTACTTTGTAAAATATTTAGCTGAAGCTGATAACTGCGTTGACTATGCTCATATGGAAAAAGGAAATCTTCCATTTATGTCAGCAATGGTTGATGATTGTATCAAGAGAGGTAAATCAGCTCAATCAGGTGGAGCTATTTATAACTTCACAGGACCTCAAGCTTTTGGTGTAGCAGATTCTGGAGATTCTTTATACGCTATTTACAAGAATGTATTTGAAGATAAGAAAATTTCTCTTGCTGATTTAAAACAAGCATTAGAAGAAAACTTTGGATTTACAGATTCATTAATGCCAGGATGTGGATGCAATACTCAAACTGTTTCTGCTAAAGTTGGAGAAATGAATGAAAGCGAAATTTATGAAGCTGTTAAGAAGATTTTAGCTTCTACAGGTTCTATAAATGTAGATGAACTTGAAAGCAAATTAAATGGCGAATGCCTAGTAACAAATGATTGCGGTTGTGGTTCTCAAGAAACTACTGGAAAGTTCAGAACAATTCAAAAAATACTTGATAACACTGATAGTTTCGGAAATGACAATGAACTTTGTGATGAATTTGCAATCAGAGCTGCAAAGATTTATTGTGATGAAGTTGACAAATATGTTAACCCAAGAGGAGGAGCATTCCAAGCAGGAATTTATCCAGTATCTGCCAATGTACTATTTGGTAAAGATGTAGGAGCACTTCCTGATGGTAGACTTGCATACGCACCACTTGCTGATGGAGTATCTCCAAGACAAGGTAAGGATGCTAATGGTCCTACAGCTGCTGCAAACTCTGTAGCTAAACTTCCACATATGCAAGCTTCAAACGGAACTCTTTACAATCAAAAGTTCTCTCCTAAGGCTGTTGCAGGAGATCAAGGTTTAAGAAACTTCGTATCAATAGTTAGAAGTTATTTCGACCACAAAGGAGCTCATGTTCAATTCAATGTAGTAGATAAAAATACTCTAATTGAAGCTCAAAAGAATCCTCAAGACCATAAGGACTTATTAGTTCGTGTAGCAGGATATTCAGCTCACTTTGTAACATTAGCTAAGGAAGTACAAGACGATATCATAAATAGAACAGAACATACTATGTAAGTTGGAGGTGACTATGGATTCTATAAATTACAATGAAGAGGGTGTCGTATTTGATATTCAAAAGTATTCAATAAATGACGGACCTGGGATTAGAACCATAGTATTCTTAAAAGGCTGCCCCTTGAGATGTATTTGGTGCTCAAATCCTGAATCGCAAAGAAAAGGAAAAGAGCTTATGTTTAGAGAAATTCTTTGCATACATTGTGGGATGTGTATTAAGGTTTGTAAACAAAAGGCACTTGACCCTAAGAACCCAAACTTTATTGATAGAGAAAAATGCGTAATGTGTGAAGAATGTGCAAATGTGTGTCCTTCCAGCGCATTAGAGGTTAAGGGAAAAGTTATGAATGTAGAAGAAGTTATCAATGAACTCAAAAAAGATGATTCTTTCTATTACAGGTCAAACGGAGGTATAACACTCTCTGGTGGAGAAACTTTAATGCAACCGAAGTTTGCAAAAGAAATCTTTAAAGCTTGCCGTTCAAGAGGTTGGCATACTGCAATTGAGACTGAAGGATACGCTCCTGAAGAAGTCGTAAGAGATGTCATTCCACACATTGATTTGGTTTTACTTGATATTAAAGCTAATGATGATGAACTACACAAGAAAGTTACTGGTGTTAGTAACGAAATTATAAAGAGGAATGCAAGAATTATTCAGGAAATTGCAAATACAATAATAAGAGTTCCAACTATCCCTGGTATTAATGCCGATGAGAAGGAATTTGGGGATATAGTTGATTTTGTAAAAACTTTGCCAAATGTAAAAGAGCTACACATATTGCCTTATCACAATTATGGCGAAGGAAAATATAATTTGTTAGGTAGAGAATATGAATTATCTAACACAAAAAAATTAGAAGAAGACCACATAGATAAATTAAAGAATATAGTTGAATCTAAAGGGTTAATTTGTAAAGTCGGAGGTTAAGGAGGAAACAATGGATAAAGATTTATTAGAAAAAATAATGGGACAAGTATCTAATGAATTAGGAATTGATAAAAAAGATACTGAGTGCTGTTCTTCTAACGGATGCAAAAGAGTAGATGTTACAGAATTTGTAGGAACAGCAATAGGAGATACAATCGGTTTAGTAATAGCAAGCGTTGATCCAATGCTAGTAGATAAGTTAAATCTTGGCAAATATAAATCAATAGGTATTATTGGTTCAAGAACTGGAGCAGGCCCACAAATTATGGCTGTTGATGATGCTGTAAAGGCAACTAATACAGAAGTAATTACTGTTGAACTTCCAAGAGATACAAAGGGTGGAGCAGGTCACGGATGCTTAATCTATATTGGTGCAGATGATGTATCTGATGCAAGACGTGCTGTTGAGATTGCTTTAGATGTTCTTCCAAAATATTTTGGAGATGTTTATTCAAATGATGCAGGACACTTAGAATTCCAATACACTGCAAGAGCAAGCTATTGCTTAGAAAAAGCTTTTGGAACTCCTAATGGAAAGAGTTTCGGTATGGTAATCGGAGGACCTGCTGCTATAGGAACAGTTCTTGCCGATGTTGCTGTTAAAGCTGCAAGTGTTGAAGTTGTAGGTTATGCTTCTCCAGCACAAGGCACAAGTTTCTCTAACGAGGTTATATTAAGCTTCACAGGAGATTCAGGTGCAGTTCGTCAAGCTGTAAAAGCAGCTATTGAAGTTGGTAAAAAGTTACTTGGTGCTTTAGGTGATGAACCTAAATCAACAACAAGTCCATATATTTAATAAAAATCAAACGGAGGTAAATTATGAATTCAGACGCTTTAGGAATGGTTGAAACAAAAGGTTTAGTAGGAGCTATAGAAGCAGCAGATGCTATGGTAAAGGCTGCAAATGTAAATCTAGTAGGATATGAAAAAATCGGTTCTGGTTTAGTTACTGTAATGGTAAGAGGAGATGTAGGTGCAGTTAAAGCTGCAACAGATGCAGGTGCTGCTTCAGCTAGAGCTATTGGCGAAGTAGTTTCAGTTCATGTAATCCCAAGACCACATTCAGATACTGAAAAGATTATTCCTCACTTCGATAAATAATATTTAGTCATAAGATAATTTAGAAAAGTTAAAATATCTTTTTAGGTATTTTAACTTTTCTATTACTTAAATAAGCAAGGTGATTAAATGAATATAAGTAAAAAAGAACTGGAAGAAATTATTAAGCTTATAGTAAAACAAATTTCTGAAAAGAAAAAAATTAATTTTATATTCTCAAAGCCGTGGAACAACAAATATTATATTGCACTAGATGTTTTGAAAAGATTCAAATTAAATGCAAATGCAGTTATAAGTAAAGATTTAGAAGAAAGTTATAGAGATATAGTAAAAAATTATTGTAACTGGAAAGAGATAATAGATTTGGATGAAGACAATCTTGATTTGATTTCCCAAAACGATACTTTTTTTCTGGATATAAAAATGAAAAACATAACAAATATCATTATGTTTAACGAAGATGAACTTGAGTCTGCACTTGTAATGAAACTTTTTGAAATGGGCAAAGAAGTATATTTGTGGAAAGAAACAGTAAAAAATGTAACAGGGAAAGAACCTGAAAATTATATAAAAAAACTATTAAGTTATTATGACGAAATTTTGAGTTATGGAATAAAAATAGTTGATATAGAGGAAGTGAAAATTTATGAATAGAGCACTGGGACTTATAGAAGTAGTAGGTCTTACAAACGCTATTATAGTAGCGGACACAATGCTTAAAGCTTCAAATATAAAAATGGAAGATGTAGAAATCACAAAGGGAATGGGCTTTGTTACTGTAAAAGTATCTGGGGATGTAGGAGCTGTAAAGGCTGCTATAGATTCTGGTAAAAGTTTGGCTGTTTCTTTTGATAAATTTGTTTCATCTAAAGTTATACCAAGACCTGCAAATGGCCTTGATGGTGTGTTTAATTTAGATAAAGAGGAGTCTTTAGAAGTTAAACCAGAAAAAAAAGATGAAAAAAAAGAAGAAATTGTTGAAAAAAAATCTGAGCCTGAGAAAAAAATAAGTGAGACAGATGTTAAGGAAGTTGAATCTAAAATAGACTTAAGTAAGGATAACAAAAAGCCTCAAAACAAAAAAGTTACAAAAGATTTAAAGAATCCTAAGACAAGTGAGTAGTGATATTATGTTTATCGCAAAAGTAGTTGGAAATGTTGTAGCAACAAGAAAAAATGATACTTTAGTAGGATACAAGCTTATGATTATACAACCTATTAATGCCAATGGAGAAAAATATAGAAATGAATCCGTTGCAGCTGACTATGTAGGAGCAGGTATAGGCGAACTTGTTCTTGTTGGATCAGGTTCTTCGGTTCGTGTTGAAGATGATAGAAAATCTTCAGTTATAGATTTGGCAATTATAGGTATAATTGATGATTTAATTGTGTGAGGTAGATTATGAACAAAAGAGCGGTTTTTGATACAGTATGTGATGCAATAGATGCTGTAAAATCATCCTTTCAATTGTATAAAGAACTTGGTATTTCCAATAGAGAGGAAATAATAAGAGAAATAAGAAAAGAGCTTTTAAATCATGTAGATGAGCTTGCACAAAAAAGTTTTGATGAAACTTGTATGGGAAATGTTGAATCAAAAGTTGCAAAAATAAAATTGAGCATAGAAAAAACTCCAGGAACAGAAGATTTAGTTTCAGAAGTTTTAACTAAAGATAGAGTGATGACTCTTTATGAATATTCTGCTTTTGGAATAGCTTGTGCAATTATGCCAAGTACAAATCCTGTGGCAACTGTTGTAAATAATGTAATAAGTCTCTTGGCTGCTGGAAATGCAGTTATACTTTGTCCTCATCCAAGAGCTATTGAGGTAACGAAGTATTTAACAGATATAATAGCGACAACTATACTTAGAACATCAGGTATTGATAATTTAGTAACTACCTTGTCTGAGGTTAGTATGAGGAATATTTCAGAAATAATGCATCACCCAGATGTCAATTTACTTGTTGTAACTGGTGGAAGTGATATTGCCAGATCTGCAAATAAGTGTGACAAGAAAGTAATATCTGCGGGAGCAGGTAATCCGACTTTCATGGTAGATGAAACTGCGAATATTGAAAAAGCGGCAAGTTGCATAGTAAAGGGTGCAAGTTTTGATAACAATATACTTTGTGTAACTGAAAAGAACATAGTAGTTGTTGAGTCAATTTATGATAAGTTTAGAGAAGCACTTGAAAAAGAAAAAGTTTTTTACATAGATACAATAGAAAATATGTTAAAACTTTCTAAAGTTCTTTTAACAGAAGATTTGAAACCAAATAAATTTTTGGGTGGAAAAGATGTTAAAGAAATTTTAAACTTTGCAGGAATTGAATTTTATGGAGATTATAAATTAATAGCTGTTGATGTTCCTAAGATTCATCCTTTTGCAACAGAAGAGTTGTTAATGCCAGTTATTTCGATAATTAAAGTTAAAGATTTTGAAGAAGCGCTTGATACATCATTAACTCTTGAACAAGGCTTACATCATACTGCAGGTATCCATTCTAATAGTATTGAGAGACTCAATATAGCAGCTAAAAAAATGCAAACATCTATATTTGTAAAAAATGGTTGCTCATTAGATGGAATAGGTTTCTCAGATGATAATCCTGTAAGTTTTACTATAGCAAATAAAACCGGAGAAGGTTCAACAAGTGCTAGGAATTTTGCACGCAGGAGAAGATGTGCTTTAGTTGATGCCTTTTCTATAAGGTGATGAAAGATGAAAGATTTAAAAAACAAAACAGAGATTGTATTTGAAGTCAACGCTCTTAGTAAGTTAAAAGAAATTGAAGATAAAAAAATTTTAATAATGACAGATTCTTTTATTGCTAAGAGTGTCCTTATGAAAGAGCTTTTAAAAAATATAAATTCTTCAAATAAAGTGATTATATACGACAAAGTAATGCCAGATCCAAGTCTTGAAATAGTAGGACAGTCCCTTGCCTTATATATAAAAGAGGATATTGATATTATAGTGGGTTTTGGAGGAGGATCTTCAATAGATTCTGCAAAGGGTGTGATTTATTTTGCATCTGAAGTTTCTCACAAAGATATTTATTTTATAGCGATACCAACGACAAGTGGAACAGGTTCTGAAGTTACAAGCGTTGCTGTACTAAAAGATAATGACACTCAAGTAAAGCATCTATTACAATCAGATGATATGTTACCAGATTTAGCAATACTGGATCCTTGTCTTGTAAAGGAACTGCCAAAAAAAATTATTGCTAATACAGGTATTGATGTTTTAACACATGCGATTGAAGCCTATGTTGGTAAGAATAGAAGTTCCTATTCTGATGCTTTGTCTGAAAAAGCTGGAGAATTAGTTGTCAAATATCTTTATAGAAGTTACAACAATATAAGAGATGTTGAAGCTAAAGAAGAGATGCATTTGGCGTCAATGATGGCAGGCAAATCTTTTGAGATGGCAGGACTTGGAATAAATCATGCCATAGCACATCAATTAGGAGCTGAATTTCATATACCGCATGGACTTTGCAATGGACTTCTCTTAACAAGTGTTATAGATTTCAATTCAAGTAAAAAGAATATCAAAAAAAGATATGCCAATTATGCAAGAAAAATTGGAATAACAAAAGCAAAGGAAGATACTGAAGCTGTAAATAATTTGAAAACATTTATAAAAAGCTTACAAGGAATAATGGAAATGCCAAAAAGTTTAAGCGAATGTAATGTTTCAAAGGACAAATTATTAAAGGCAAAGGATAAGCTTGCTGAAAATGCTTTAAAAGATAATTGTATGAAATCTGCACCTATGAGCATAGATATTAAAGCGACAAAAGAAATTATTGAAAAGATATATTAGATTTTATAATATTATTGTAATAATAAATCATCGTGGAGGGGTTTATGAACACTAATAAAAAATATAAAGAAGATATACCTAATATAAAAATCAATGAAAAATATACTGATGGAAGAACTGATGTTGATATATATTCAATATTTGGGAAAGAGTATTTAGAAGAGATACAAAGAGTTATTTCTGATGTTACAGGGCTTGCTTTTGTAACAATAGATTACAAGGGAGAACCTTTAACAGAGATGACTAATTTTTCCAAAAGGTGTAGTCACATAAGAGAGAACTCTATGTGTAAAAAGATATGTGAATTATCGGATGCCTCTGGTGCCATAAGAGCAGCAGTCGCAAAAAAGACTTCTATATATTTTTGTCCATTTAATCTATTAGAGGTTGCAATTCCAATAATAATTAATGACAAATATCTAGGTGCTTTTATAGGAGGACAAGTAATATGCGAAGATGCTCCTGATAGGGTACTTAGAATGCAAGATCAACTTTTGCTTGATGAAATAGATTTTGAGAATTTACACTTAAATGCAATAGATGTAAATTCAAAAAAATATACTTTTAGAGAGTTTGAGTCAATAGTAAAGTTGGTTGAACTTATAATTTCAGAGATAGTGAAGAAAGAATTAATTTCTAGTTATCATGAAAATAAAAACAAAAAGAGAATAAAAGATTTAGAAGAAAATATAGAAAAACTTGAAGAAAAAAACTTAGAACTTAAAAATAAAATTTTAACTATTAATAATAATTTGAATAAACTTTTTTTAAACAATATGATGGAATCACTTTCAAATCTTGCTTTAATAGAAGAAGCGGAAAATACTAGCAAATATAGTGAGTATTTGAGGAATTTTTTTATAAATTCAATTGAAATTGATTCCGATTCTATAAATGTTGTTTACAAAACTTTAGTAAATTATTTTAAGATGAAAGAAATTCAATATAAAGACAGATTTAAGTACGAGATTAATATTAATGATGATATTAAGGATTATACTATGCCTTTAAAGATATTAATTTCCTATGTACTTGCAATGTGTTATTTAGGGCTTAACTTTAATGATGGCGATTACTACATAAGAGTTGATTTATCAAAAGATGGAGATGAAGTAAGCGCATTAATTGAAGATAATGGAGTAGGAATTTCTAAGGAAGCATTTGAAAAATTAAAAGATATTCACAATATAAGTGGAGAAGTTGGAAAAATATTTGACCATATAAGAAACTTGGAAGAAACTTTTAAAAATATTTCGAATGAAAAACATAAGATAAATATATTTGAGTATTATAAAAAGACAGTTATATCTATAAAATATCCTATAAAAAGCTAGGGTGATTATATGCACAGCGTTTTATTAGTAAGTAATCAATTTTTAACGAGAAGCGCTTTAAGAAAAATAATAGAAAAGAATGAAAAATTCAGTATATTTGCGGAAACACATTCGCCTAAAGAAGCAATAGAGTTAGTTAAAAATAATGATATTGATTTAGTTTTTTCTGACTTTTTACTACCAGGAATTAGTGGCGTAGATTTTATAAATAAGGTTGAAGAAGCAAATAAGGATACTAAGGTATTTTTATTGACATTTCCTCATGATTTGGTTTTTGAAGAAAATGCAAATGTTAATTTAAGTCAAATTATACTGAAGCCTCTAACATTTGAGAAAGTAAATGAAAAACTAATAAGATACGATAATATAAGTCACAGCAGTTTTCAAAAAGATTTTATATTGGAAATGGAAAAGTCTGTAAATATGAATGACTTCCTTGAAGTTTATGAGTATTTAACTGAGCAAATAAATGAATTTGATTTTGAAAATAAAGATGTAGAAGTTAGAAATCAGATAAAAGATAAGTTAATCAACTATGGAAATAGAATAATTAATTTGAATAGTTTAGTTGAAGAAACAGAAGTAATAGATAGAGATTTTCCTTTGAAAGATGTAATGGTTAAAGATAAGAGACTTTGCAATATATGGATGTTTAAGATTGTTGATTATTATTTTAAAAAGAAAAGTATTACCAAGTATCCTATATTAAAAGATATTTGTGATTATATCAACAATAATTTAGATAAAAACATTTCTCTTAACGATGTTGTAAAAGAATGCAACATATCTCAAGGGTATTTGAGCAGACTTTTTAAGAATGAATACAAGCTTACAGTTGTAAATTATATTCACTTAAAGAAAATAAATTTAGCGAAAGAATACATAATATTAGAGAATAGAAGTGTCTTAGATACCGCTTTTAATTTGGGATATAACGAGTATGGATATTTTAGCAAAATATTCAAAAAGTATGAGAACATGACTGTTGAGCAGTTTAGAAAAGCTAGGTGATATAAATGAATAAATTTATTATTACATCAGAATCAGTAACAGAAGGTCATCCAGATAAAGTTTGTGATTTAATATCAGATTCAATTTTAGATGAATATTTGAAACAAGACAGCAATTCCAGAGTAGCTGTTGAAAATATGATTTCAAACAATCTTCTTGTTATTGCAGGGGAAGTAACTTCATCTGCAAAAGTAGATGTGGAAAAAGTTGCTTTAAATACAATAAAAGAGATAGGCTATTCAACTAGCGAATCAGGGTTTGATGTTGAGAAAGCCATTGTTATTACAAATATAAATGAGCAGTCAAAGGATATAGCTATGGGAGTAAATCGTGAAAAGATTTGCGCAGGTGATCAAGGTCTTGTTTATGGATATGCTACAAACGAAAGCAAATCTTATTTACCTCTTGCAGCTGAATTATCTCATGCACTTGCAAAAAGACTTTCAAAAGTAAGAAAAGAAGGTATAGTGGAAGGACTTTATCCTGACGGAAAATCACAAGTAAGTTTGGTATATGAAAATGGAATACCAAGTTATGTTAAGTCAGTAGTTCTTGCAGCACATCACAAAGAAAGTAAAGACATTGCAACTTTGAGATATGAGCTTATTAAAGAAGTAATAATGAAAGTTATAGATAGTTCATTAATAAGGAAGGATACATCAATTCACATAAATGCCACTGGTAAATTTGCTATTGGAGGACCTATGGCTGATGTAGGACTTACTGGAAGAAAAATTATTGTAGATACTTATGGAGGTTTTGGACGACACGGTGGAGGAGCATACTCTGGAAAAGATCCATCGAAAGCAGATAGATCGGCTTCTTATATGGCAAGATATGTTGCTAAAAATTTAGTGGCGGCTGATTTATGTGATAAGTGCGAAGTACAATTAGCCTACGTAATTGGAAAAGAAAATCCAGAAAGTATTTATATAGATACCTTTGGAACAGAAAAATATGATTTAGAAAAAATTTATGATGTAACTAAAAAAGTTTTTGATTTAAGCATAGACGGTATAATTAAAAATTTAAGCTTACAAAGACCAATATATAAGAAGACAGCGGCGTATGGACATTTTGGCAGAAATGAAGATGAATTTACATGGGAGAAAACAGATAAAAAATATGAAATAAAAAATTTAATCGGGTAGGTGTACTATGGATATTTTAACAATACTTGCAGGCTTTACAGGAGGAATATTTGGAACAGCTTTTGGTTCTATACCAGCCTTTATTTTAACAGGCGTATTTGCTTTAATAGGCTCTGTTTTAACTCTTTCAGGAGTAACAGATTTTATTGTAGGTACTGTGGCGTTTGGACCTTTCTTTGGACCTCATGTATCTTTTGCAGCTGGAGCTGCAGCAGCAGCTTATGCAGCTAATAAAGCTAAGAAGTTAGATAGCGCACAAAATGTTTTGGCAGCACTTTTTGGCATTAATGACATAAAAACATTACTGGTAGGCGGACTTTATGGAATTTTAGGTATAGTTACTTTTACTCTTATAACAAAACAATCTGTATTTGTAACTGATTATCCCGCTTTTTGTGTATGTGTAGTTTTGTTTTTAAATAGAATAATTATGGGCAAAACTTCTATTATTGGCACATTAAAAGAAGGAGAAAAAAGAGATATATTTCCAAAAGATGAAATACTATTAAATTCTGTAAATGGTCTTCTATTTGCATTAGGAGTAGCAGTTATTGGACAAAAGCTTATTGAGGCTGGGGTTAGCCAAGATGCAATGGCTATTTATCCTGTTTTTGTTTTTGGGATTTCTGCTTTATCACTTATATTTTTACAAATGGGATTCGCAATTCCTATAACTCACCACATCACATATCCTGCTGCAACTGTATTTATTATGACACAAAATATATATTTAGCAGCAATAACAGGATTTATAAATGCAATACTTTGGGTAATTGCAGGAAAAGTATTTAACTCTAATTGTGATACATACATCGATCCACCAGCAATAGTAATTGTAATCAGTATGTTTGTAATTAATTTAATTTTCTAAGTAAGAAAAAGGGAGTAATATGTTGAATAATAATGAACTTGTAGAAAAAATTTCAAAGGAAGTTTTGAAAAGAATAAATGACATAAATAATCACAAAATTGTTGTAGGTGTTTCAAATAGACATGTGCATTTATCCAAAGAAGATTTAGAAAGCTTATTTGGGAAGAATTATGAGCTTACTGTTAAATCAACATTAAAACAGCCCGGACAATTTGCAGCACAAGAATGTGTAACTATACGCGGACCAAAAGGCGAGTTTAACAATGTAAGAATTTTAGGACCTATAAGAGATAAATCACAAGTTGAAATTTCTCTTACTGATTCTTTTAAATTGGGAGTAAAGGCACCTATAAAAGAATCAGGAAAGCTTAAAGGAACACCGGGTATAGAGATTATAGGGCCTTGTGGGCGAATAAGTATGCCTGAAGGAACAATTATTGCTCTTAGACATATCCATATGAAGCCTGAAGATGCAAAATTTATGAATGTAAAAGATGGAGATTTTGTAGATGTGCAGTTTTTTGGAGAGAGAAAAGCTGTAATGGGCAATGTACTCATTAGAGTGAGTGATAAATACGCACTTGAAATGCACTTAGATACTGACGAAGCTAATGCTGTTGGTATAAAAAATAACGATTATGTAGTTTTAAAAAAATTTGTTAGGTGAAAATATTGATAAAGAATAAGGATGTATTAAAGCTTTCAAAACTAATAAAAGAAAATAAATTTATTGAATTTAAAGATAGGGAATTGAAAGTTGGAGTGGATCTTGGCACTGCAAATATTGTACTTGTAGTAACAGATATGAAAAACAACCCAATAGCAGGTTTAATTGAGCCTGCTAAAGTTGTAAGAGATGGAATAGTTGTTGATTATATGGGTGCAATAAAGATTGTTCGAGATCTTAAAGAAAAATTAGAAAAATTAATCAATAAAGAACTTGTATATGCGGCATGTGCTATACCACCAGGAATAGATCCTAGAAGTGTAAAATCTATATCAAATGTAGTTGAGTCGGCTGACTTTGTAGTAACAAATATAGTTGATGAACCGACAGCAGCAGCAAAAGCTTTAAAAATAAAGGATGGAGCAATAGTTGATTTAGGTGGCGGAACAACTGGTATAAGCTTATTAAAAAATGGCAAGGTTGTTGGGACCTGGGATGAGCCTACTGGTGGTCATCATATGAATTTGACTATTGCTGGATATTATAATATAGATATTGATGAAGCTGAAAAGTTAAAAATAAATTCCAATAACAGAGAGATATTCACTATTATAAAGCCAGTTTTAGAAAAAATGGCAAGCATAGTAAAAAATGTTTTAGACGATAAAGATGTAGAGAATTTATATTTAGTTGGCGGGGCATCAAATTTTAACGGAATAGAAGAGTTATTTGAGAGGATAACTGGAATAAAAACGCATAGAAGTGAAGAAGCTCTATTGGTAACACCTTTAGGTATAGCAAAGAGTTGTTTAGGAGGAAAAAATGGAAAATAACATGATTGATGATGTTATAAAACAAGTAATTGAAGACTTAAAAAAAGATGGAAGCATAAATGAATCTTGTATAGATTGTCAAAAAAATTATGGAGTTTTTGACAATATTAATGATGCAATAGAAGCTGCAGATAAGGCTCAAAAACAACTTTATAATCTTTCAATAGATGAACGAGATAGATTTGCAGATGTGATACGAGAGACAGTATTAAAAGAAGAAAACTTAAATTTAATTTCCAAAATGGCAGTTGAAGAAACTGAAATAGGAAGAGTAAGTGACAAAATAATAAAAAATAAAGTTGCGGCAACTAAGACTCCTGGAAAAGAAGATTTAAAGACAAATGCACTAACGGGTTCTAATGGACTTATGCTAGAAGAATTTTGTCCTTTTGGAGTTATAGGATCCATAACGCCAACAACAAATCCTACAGAAACAATAATATCAAATTCGATATCAATGATAGTAGGAGGAAATTCTGTTGTATTCTCGCCACATCCTCGTGCAAAAAAGACATCAATAACTCTTATAAAAATGTTAAATAAGGCATTAGTTGAAAGTGGAGCTCCTGATAATTTAATAACTATGGTTAAGGAACCATCAATTGAAGCTACAAATGATATGATGAAGCATCCAAAAATAAGACTTTTGGTGGCAACAGGTGGTCCTGGAATTGTAAAGACAGTTCTTTCATCAGGGAAAAAAGCAATAGGAGCAGGAGCAGGAAACCCTCCAGTAGTTGTAGATGAAACTGCAAATATAGAAAAGGCGGCAAAAGACATTGTAGATGGAGCAAGCTTTGACAATAATGTGCCTTGTATAGCAGAAAAAGAAGTTTTTGTAGTAGAATCTCAAATTGATAATTTAATTTACTACATGAAGAAGAATGGAGCTTATCTTTTAACCTCTGAAAGTGATATAAAAAATCTTGATAGTACAGTGAGTCAAGAAAATGGAAAACCAAAAACTGAGTTTGTTGGAAAAGATGCAAAATTTATTTTAAGTAAAATAGGCATTGATGTTCCAGATGATATAAAACTTATAATTTTTAAGACACATAGAGATCATCATTTAGTAACTGAAGAAATGATGATGCCAATACTTCCAATAGTTCCAGTTCCTAATGTTGATGAAGCTATAGAGTGTGCACATAAAGCAGAACATGGAAATAGACATACTGCAATAATGCACTCAAAAAATATTGACAAATTATCAAAAATGGCAAAACTTTTAGAATGTACAATTTTTGTAAAAAATGCACCTTCATATTCTGGGATTGGTGTTGGTGGAGAGGGATCTACTACATTTACCATTGCAGGACCTACTGGCGAAGGTATAACAAGCGCAAAGAGTTTTTGTAGAATAAGAAGATGTGTAATTAAAGATTCATTCAGCATTAGATAAAATACAAAAGCAAAAAAATTATATTTATTTTAAAACCCCTAAATTTTTAAGATTTAGGGGTTTGTTATATAAACATGAAATATATTTTATAAAGTTTTCGTTTTTACCATATATCTATATTGAGCTTTGGAAAAAACTGAATATAGGAAGACTCTTAATAGCGGATTATAGTATAGAGACTCTTTATTTTTAAATGATAAAAGCACCATTATTATCTATTTCAAGTGGCAAGACTTTGTAATCGCCCTTTAATTCCTTTACTTTGTTTTTTATAAACTCTTCAGAAATTTTGTCGGCATAGTCAAGAAGTATCATAAGTGTTGAGCCTGCACCACTTAGGTAGTGACCAAGGGCATGGCTTTCATCTATGATTTCTTCTATTTGTTCAATCTCTGGTATAAGTTTAAATCTGTAAGGTTCGTGGATTTTATCTTCTAGGGCAACTTTTAAATTTTTTTCATCTCCAGATATTAGTGACAAGATTAAAAGTGATAGGCGAGAGAGATTAAAGACTGCATCATCTTTAGTGTAAGTCTCAGGCAGTGCTTGGCGGGCAAGCTTTGTGCTGAGTTTAAATTCTGGGATTAGTGCCAAAAATTTTATCTTGTCAGAAACATTAAATTTTTCAACAAAAACTTGACCATGATCATAAATCGCTGCTGTTGCACCGCCAAAAATTGCTGGTGAAACATTGTCGGGATGTCCTTCTATGACTGTTGCAATTTTTAAAATTTCTTTTTTGTCAAAATCTTTTTCCATGACATCAAAGGCAGCCATTATGCCCATGACTACGCAGGCTGCAGAAGAGCCAAGTCCACGAGACATGGGTATGTCTGATGATAGTTTAAATTTTACTGGAGGAGTTTTTTCTCCGTAAACTTCAAAAGTATGAGCGTAAGATTTATAAATCAAATTGCTCTTTATATTTTCTTCAAAAGCTTTCCTGTCTTCACTTATTTTAAATTCACAAGTGTTATATAAGTTTAAGGAAAGTCCAAGAGTGTCAAAGCCTGGTCCAAGGTTGGCAGAAGTTGCAGGCACAGAAATTCTCTTGCCACGACTTGCAAATTTTAAAAGCTCTTCATCTATTTCACTTTTATTTATTCTTGTCTTGTGAATTATTTTTTTGTCCATCAATTTTTTTATTTCAGAAGGGATTTTTACACCAGATAGTTTATAGAGAGCGTCTATATTTTTAAATTCATCTTGTGAAAGATTTTCGCCAAGGGCAGATAAGACTGATGAAGAAAATTTGTAGGGGCTGGCAGTGGAAAGAATCACTGTATTTTTTAAAGAAAGCTCATCTACTATGTGCTTTGCCACAGCTGTATGTGGGTCAATTAGATAATTTTCTTCTTTAAAAGTTTTTGCAATAGTAGATTTTGTATCATCTTCACTTGCGTAGCCACACAAAAATTCATTGAAGTCATTTTTAAATTCAAAAATGTGATTTTCAGCAAGCTCTTTCATTTTTTCTATTACAACTTCATCAGATGACTTGTGATAGATAAGCCTCTCCAAATTACTTGATACCAAGATGTCCATTGATGGCGAAATAGTTTTTTTGAGTTCTCTATTGGCATCGTATCTTCCAGTTTTGAAGAAGTCTGTCAAGACATTGTTTGAATTTGATGCGATAATAAGCTTGTCTACTGGAAGTCCCATTTGTTTTGCGTAGTAGCCAGCCAAGATGTCGCCGAAGTTTCCAGTTGGAACACAGAAAGAAATTTTATGACCACATGAAATTTTTTCTGCCTTAACTAAGTCAGCATAGGCATAAAAATAATAGACAATTTGTGGCAAAAGCCTTCCAATATTTATTGAATTGGCAGAGGAAAGGTAAATATTTTTTTCCTTTAACTTCTTTTTTATGTCTTTATCGGTAAAAATTTTTTTCACAGCAGACTGAGCGTCATCAAAATTTCCGTCAATGGAAATAACCTTTGAGTTAAGTGAGTCTGTTGAGTCCATTTGCCTTTTTTGAATTGCAGAAACTCCCTCTGTTGGATATAAAACTAAAATATCTATATTTTCTGTGTTGTAAAATCCTTCTAGGGCAGCCTTACCTGTGTCGCCAGAAGTTGCAGTTAAAATTAGCGTCTTGTCTTTTATGCCAAGAGATTTTTTGGCGTAGGACAAAAGGTTGGGAAGAAGGCAAAGGGCAAAGTCCTTAAAGGCAGCAGTTCTTCCGTGATAAAGTTCTAGGTAAAAATCTTTTTTACAAGTCACTTTTGCAATTTCATTTTCAAAACTTGCGTAAGATTTTTCTATTATTTTTAAAAGTTCTTCGCTGTCGAAGTCAGTCAAATATAGGGACAAAATTTTATGGGCAAGGTCAATGTATTTGAGACTTAAATTTTCACTTATGTCAAATTTGGGGAAGTACTCTGGAACAAAAAGACCGCCATCATCAGAGATACCTTTTACAATTGCTTCCCTAGCCGATATTTTTAAGTTGGAATTTCTAGTTGATAAAAACTTCATATTTCCTCCTCTATTTCTGCAATGAAAATGTCTTTTAAGCCATCTATTGCATAAGTTAATTTCTTGAGCTCAATTTTTTTGGTAATAATGTGGTGATCCTCGCCAATAATTTTTTCTGATGAAGTTAGATTTTTAAGTTCATCAGAAATTTTTGATGTCCTAAGGTAATATTTTTTTTCTAAATTATTTTCTACTGGATAGGAATTTTCTGCCCTATAAAAAGTTGCAATTTCTCTTTTTGCAAGAATTCTAAGAAGGTCACGCATAATTGCATCAGCTGTCTCAAGCTTACCTGCACCAGGACCTTTTAATTCGCAGCTTTTAAAATTTTCGCCGAGAACTTTTATTGCATTTGTGCTAGCAAAAGTTTTTGCAAAAAAATCATCTTTCAAAAATCTTGGCATGACAGAAATATTTATCTTGCCATCTTTTAAAGAGGACTTGCCAAGAAGCCTAATAGAGTAAGCCATATCCTTTGCAAAATTAAAATCTGATTTTTTTATAGTGCTTATACCAAAAGTAAAAATTTCATCTTCAGCTATTTTTGCATCGTAAATGAGAGAGGATAGGATCCTAATTTTTCTCATGGCATCAAGTCCATCCACATCGGCAGAAGGGTCAGCCTCTGCATAGCCAAGCTCTTGTGCTTCTTTTAAAACTTCTTCATAATCAAGTCCTTCTCTTTCCATTTTTGACAAGATGTAATTTGAAGTGCCATTTAAAATTCCTGAGATTTCAGAAATATCATTAAAAAAGACTTCCTCCATGAGGGGATGAATTATTGGAATTGCGCCAGCAACGGAGGCTTCATAGGCTAAGTAAACTTCATTTTCACGAGCAAGCTCACTTAATTCTTCAAAATATTTTGAGACCACAGCCTTGTTGGCAGTGACAATATTTTTTTTCGCCTTCATGAGTCTTACAATTCTCTCATGAGTTTCTTCTAGGTTTGAAGTCACATCAATGACAGTATCAAGGTCTGAATTTAAGATTTCATCAAAGTCATCTGTGAAAATTAAATCTTTGTCGTGAGGCTTTCTCTTCTTATTTTTATTTTTTATTAAAATTCTTTCTATTGTTATATCAAAATTATTTTTTAATAGTGATTTTCTCTTTTTGTACAAAATTTCTTCGACGCCTGTTCCCACAGTGCCAAAGCCCATTATTGCAATTTTCAAATCAAACCTCCAAGAGTTTCTTTGCTATTTGCACTGCATTTGTGGCAGCACCCTTTCTAATGTTGTCGGCACAGGACCAAAGGTTGATGCCATTTTCCACAGTGAAGTCTCTTCTAATTCTTCCAACGAAGACTTCGTTTTTGTCCTTTGCCATTAGGGGCATGGCATAGATTTCATTAGTTGGGTCATCTTCCAAGATCATGCCAGGGTAGTTAGCTATAATTTTTTTCACATCTTCAATTTCAAAAGGCTTTTCCACTTCAACATTTATAGAAATGCTGTGAGAATTTCTCACAGGAACACGCACTGTTGTAGCTGTCACAAGAAGGGAGTCGTCATGAAGAATTTTTTTAGTTTCGTTAATCATCTTCATTTCTTCCTTTGTGTAGCCATTGTCCAAGAAGACATCAATTTGTGGTATGCAGTTATTTTTAATTGGATACTTGTAGGCAAGATTTGTTTCTTCTTCAAGGTCAGAAATTCCCTTGATACCAGAACCAGACACAGATTGATAAGTTGAATAGATAACTCTTTTTATCTTGTATTTGTCATGAATTGGTTTGAGAGGAAGGACTGACTGAATAGTAGAACAATTTGGATTTGCAATAATTCCCTTGTTCAATTTAATGTCTTCAGGGTTTATTTCTGGAACTACTAGAGGAACTTCTGGATCCATTCTAAAGGCAGAGGAATTGTCAACTACAATTGCACCAGCTTTTGCAGCAAGAGGAGCAAATTTTTCACTGACAGAGCCGCCAGCAGAGAAGAGGGCAACTTTTATATTTCTTCCGTCAAAGGAGTCTTCCTTTAACTCTTCAACTGTGTAATCTTTTCCGCAGTAGTTAATAGTTTTTCCTGCAGATTTTTTTGAGCTAAAGAGATATAAATTGTCAATTGGGAAATTTTCCTCGCTCAAAACCTTTAACATTGTACTCCCAACTAAACCAGTTGCTCCAACAACTGCTACATTATATTTCATTTTTTTCCTCCTTATAAAACTCTCTGTAAATAGCTTCAATAGCCTTTTCAAAATCTTTAGTTTCAACACCAATAATAATATTTATTTCGCTAGAACCTTGACTAATCATTTTTATGTTAATTCCATTTCTAGCAAGAGCAGTAAAAGTTCTTGAAGACACGCCCTTTTCATTAATCATTCCTCGACCAACTACAGCAATAAGGGAAATGTCACGCTCCCAACTAATGCTATCAACATTAAGATAAATTTTTAATTCTTCAAGGACTTTATTTAATTTTGCTGCAATTTGAGAATCAGAAACAATGACGGAAACTGAGTCAATGCTTGAAGGCATGTGCTCAATGGAAATATCATTAGATTCAAAGACAGTAGTTAGCTTTCTGAAAAAGTCCTTTTCAGTGTTCATATTTACCTTTTCAAGATTTATAACAGTAAAATCTTTTTTGCCCGAAATTCCAGTTATAATATTTTTATTTCTATAAGCACATTTAGATACAATTAAAGTTCCTTCGTCATTAGGTGCATTAGTGTTTTTTATATTAATTGGAATATTTTTATCGCGAAGAGGGAAGATTGCTTCCTCGTGAAGGACCTTGGCGCCCATGTAGGAAAGCTCGCGAAGCTCCTTGTAAGTAATAGTGCCAATTGGAGTGGAGTCCCTTACAATTTTTGGGTCGGCAACTAAAAAGCCACTGACGTCAGTGAAATTTTCATACATTTCTGCATCGAGGGCAGAAGCAATGACAGAGCCAGTTACATCAGAGCCGCCACGAGAAAAGGTGTGGACTTTGCCAAACTCGTCAAGGCCATAAAAACCAGGGACAACAGCTCTATCGTGCTTAATCAAAATATTTTTAATATTTGCCGTAGACTTTGGAAGGTCTAAGGCCCCATCAGTAAAGACAATTAAATCTCTGGCATCAACAAAATCGTAGCCCAAAAACTTTGCGAGGACTTGGGCACTAATAAATTCGCCGCGACTTATAACAAAGTCATAACTTGCTCCATTTGTAATTTCATTTTTCACATCTTGCAAAATCCCATCAATGTCAATATCCAAAACAAGATCATCAACAATATTTTTAAAAACATTCTCGATGATCTTGTAAACTTCGTTAAAATTCAATTCATGCGCACTTAGTTCGTGGCACATTGCTAGAAGGTCAGTAACCTTGTGATTGTTGTTTATGCCCTTTCCAGGCGCAGACACGACGATGTACTTTCTGTCATCGTCTTTAATAATAATATCCTTAACTTTTTTCAGTTGAACAGCATCGGCAAGAGAACTGCCACCAAATTTTGCGACTTTCATCTTTTTCTCCTTTATAAGTATAAATAAAAACAATTTATAAGATAACTAAAGAATTACTTTAAAATTAAATATTTTAGAAAAATCAAACAAGTAAAAAGTAATTTTTACGATTATACAATTATTTAGTCAGATTGTCAATGAAAGAAGGTGGATCAATAAAAGTAATAACAAGAAAAATTAATAAAAAATAAAGAAAGAATAGTATGATAAAATGAGATTAGAATTTTTGAACAGAAAAATTATTATTTATAAACAAAGGAGATATATTTGGCAAGAGAAGTACAAATTAAGGGAAGTAAAAGAGAAAAGGCTTTTAAACTTTGGATAAAAGCATCGAATCCAATGGTTACTTTTTTTAAGAATATTGATATAAGTAATTTGGTTAAAATTAGCAATAAGAAAAATATGAAATTAAATATGCTTTTAAACTATTGTATTGGAAAAGCAGCTTTTGATATTAAGGAGTTTTATTTTTTACCAGTGGGAGATAAACTTATTAAGTTTGATACTATTGCAGTCAATACTATTATAAAAAATAAAAATGATGAAATTAATTCTTGTGATATTTTATATCTGGATAATTTAGAAAAATTTAGTAAAAATTATGAAAACTGTACTTCGAAAGTTAGAAATAATTGTGAGGATATAGATTTATCAAAAGATAGCATGGTAATTGGTACATCAGCAATTTTAGAAACCGAGCTTGATGGTGCCCTTGGAATGAATAGTGGTATTTATAATAATCCATTTATAATTTGGGGCAAGTACAAGAAGAAATGGTTTAAATATTATTTACCAATTTCTTTTCAATTTCATCACGCTCAAATGGATGGATCTCACGCTGGAAAATTTTTAGAAAATTTACAAAAAGAAGTAAATAATTTAAAGTAGATATTAAAAAAATTTTTTGATTATTTTTTATTTAGATTAAATTAGGTTAATAACCTATTAAAAAGTAAAAAGGAGAATGTTGTTTGATTAAGTATAATTTATTGGATATTGTGGGATAGTTAGGAGGTTACAAATGATAAAGTGCTTCCTAAATTAATGAAATGAAAAAATATTTAAGGAGTAAAATAGTGAATAAAAAAGATATTACAATAAGGCTAGAAAAAGAAGAAGATTATAGAGAAGTTGAAGAACTTGTTAGAAAAAGTTTTTGGAATGTATATAGACCTGGATGCACAGAACATTTCGTCTTGAAAAAATTAAGAGAAGATCCAAATTTTATTTCTGAACTAGATTTTGTCATGGAAAAAAATGGAAAAATTATAGGACAAAATGTTTTTGTAAAAGCTCACATTGACTTAGACGACGGCTCAAAACTTCCTATTATGACAATGGGTCCAATCTGCATTGCAAATGAGTATAAAAGATTAGGATATGGTAAAATGCTTTTGGATTATTCAATCGAAAAAGCAAAAGAATATGGATGTAAGGCTTTATTTTTTGAAGGGAATATTGATTTTTACGGTAATAGCGGGTTCATTTATGCATATTTAAAAAGAATTAGATACCACGGCTTACCAGAAAGTACAAAGGCAGATTTCTTTTTGTGTAAAGAACTTCAAGAAAATTATTTAGATAATATAAGTGGGGAATACAAAACACCTAAGATTTACTTTGTAGCAGAAGAAAATCCAAAGGATTTTATTGAATATGAAAAATCTTTTTCTAATAAAGAAAATTTTGATTAAAAGAGTTTTCTTAAATTTAAAATAAAAATTATAATGGTTCAAGATTAGTTTCTTGAACCATTATTTATTGTGCACTTAGATTTTAAATTGGTTTATTTAAGCTATTTATAAGTTATAATATTTTATTCCCATTCAATGGTAGCAGGTGGTTTTGATGTTATGTCATATACTATTCTATTTATATGGTCTACTTCGTTTACTATTCTATTGGAAACTTTGTCCAAGATTTCCCATGGGATTCGTGCAAAGTCTGCTGTCATGAAGTCTGTTGTTGAGACTGCGCGAAGGGCTAGGGTGTAGTCGTAGGTTCTGAAGTCGCCCATTACTCCTACGGTTCTATTATTTGTTAGGACTGCGAAGTATTGGTTGATGTCTTTTACTTTTGCAGCTTCTAATTCGTCTCTAAAGATTTTGTCTGCGTCCCTTAGTATGTCTAGTTTTCCCTTTGTGATTTCGCCCATTACTCTTATGGCAAGTCCTGGTCCAGGGAAGGGTTGTCTATCTACTAGGTAGTCTGCAAGGCCAAGTTCTCGTCCAAGGTCACGAACTTCGTCTTTAAAAAGCATTCTTAGTGGCTCGATTATTTCTTTGAAGTCTACAAAGTCAGGTAGTCCTCCTACGTTGTGGTGAGATTTTATAACTGCTGAGTCGCCAAGTCCTGATTCGATTACATCTGGGTAAATTGTTCCTTGTGCTAAGAAGTCCACTGATTTTATTTTTTGTCCTTCTTCTTCAAAGACTCTTATAAATTCTTCGCCGATTATTTTTCTTTTTCTTTCTGGGTCTGTTATGCCAGAAAGTTTTTCTAAAAATCTTTTTTCTGCATCTACTCTTATGAAGTGCATTCCGGAATCTTTAAAGGCTTCTTCTACTTCGTCGCCTTCGTTTTTTCTCATTAGTCCATGGTCTACAAAGATGCAAGTTAAGTTTTCGCCAACTGCTTTTGATAGGAGGGCTGCTGTTACTGATGAGTCAACGCCGCCTGATAGGGCAAGAAGAACTTTTCCATCGCCAACTTTTTCTTTTATTTCTTTTATTGCTTTCTTTGCATAATTTTCCATTGTCCAGTCTTTTTTTGCGCCACAAATATTTACTGCAAAGTTTTCTAACATTTCTTTGCCGTGAACTGAATGGTTTACTTCTGGATGGAATTGTAATGCGTAAAGTTTTTTGTCTTCATTTGACATGGCTGCTACTGGACAGTTTTTGCTATGAGCTATTACTTCAAAGCCGGTTGGCACTTTTTCTACTCTATCCACGTGACTCATCCAAACTGTTTCTTCTTCTGATAAGTTTTTAAATATTTTGGATGTTTTTGTTTTTATTTCTGTCTTTCCAAATTCTCTTTCTTTTGGTGCGTTTACTACTTCTCCGCCTAATGTGTGAGCCATGATTTGCATGCCGTAGCAAAGTCCAAGGATTGGAATATTTTTGTCGAAGATTTCTTTTTCGATTTTTGGTGCACTTTCTTCATATACTGAGTTTGGTCCACCTGTAAATATTATTCCTTCTACATTATCTCTATTTTCTAATTCTTTTAAGGTCTTATTGTAGGGCACAACTTCGCAGTAAATATTAAGATCTCTTATTCGTCTTGCTATTAACTGATTGTATTGGCCGCCAAAGTCAACTACTAATATCATATTAACCTCCTCTTCATTTAATATATTTTATAATAAAATTTTTATTTTGTATAGCTAATGGAGCTTTAAATTCAATTTGACGTAAGTATTTAAGCTAATTATATTGACATTAAATATTAGTAACAATATAATTTATAGAGGTAATGATTAAAGTTGTTTTTATTGTAAAATATGCCATTTAATGATAGAATATAACGTCAGGTAAAAGGAGTGGTAAAATGGGTTTAATGGAAAAGATTTTTGGTACCTACAGCGATAGGGAACTAAAAAAAATCGAGCCCCTTGTAAATAAAGTTATGAGCCTCGAAGGCGAAATGGAAAAGCTTTCAGACGCTGAACTAAAAGAAAAAACTGAAGAATTTAAGAATAGAATCAAAAATGGTGAAACTACAGATGACTTACTTCCAGAAGCTTTTGCTGTTGTAAGAGAAGCTGCATGGAGAGTCCTTGGCATGAAGCACTTTAGAGTGCAAGTTATCGGTGGCATTGTTCTTCATCAAGGAAGAATTGCCGAAATGAAAACTGGGGAAGGTAAGACACTTGTTGCTACACTTCCAGCTTACTTAAATGCTCTTGAAGGCAAGGGCACACATGTTGTAACTGTCAACGATTATTTGGCAAGTCGTGATAGAGACTGGATGGGCAAGGTTTATGAATTCTTAGGACTTACTGTTGGATGTATTATCCACGATATGGACCAAGACGAAAGAAAAGCTGCCTACAATTCTGATATAACTTATGGTACAAATAATGAGTTTGGTTTCGACTACCTTAGAGATAACATGGTTATCTACAAAGAAGAAATGGTACAAAGAGGACTTCACTTCTGTATTGTCGACGAAGTTGACTCAATTTTAATTGATGAAGCGAGAACGCCTCTTATTATTTCTGGTCAAGGAGACGAATCTGTTGACTTATATGTTAGAGCAAGAGATTTTGTAAACACACTTTCTCATAGAGTTAAGAGCCAAGATGAAATTGATCTTGAAAGATTTAACAGAGAATTTGAAGAAGAAACTGTTGACTATGTTATAAATGAAAAGGACAAGACTGCAACACTTACTGATAAGGGTATTGAAAAAGCTGAAAAATATTTTGGAATCGAAAACTTATCAGACGCATCAAACATGGAATTATCTCACCACATTAACCAAGCCCTAAAGGCTGCTGGTACAATGCACAAAGACATTGACTATGTTGTTAAAGATGGCGAAATTATAATCGTTGATGAATTTACTGGACGTTTGATGTATGGTAGAAGATACTCTGAAGGACTTCACCAAGCAATCGAAGCTAAAGAAGGCCTTGAAGTAAGAGCTGAATCAAAAACTCTTGCTACAATTACTTTCCAAAACTACTTTAGAATGTATGACAAACTTTCTGGTATGACAGGTACTGCCATGACAGAAGAAGGCGAATTCAGAGATATTTATAACATAGATGTTGTTGAAATTCCTACTAATAAACCAGTTGTTAGAGAAGATGACAATGATCACATTTATATAAGCGAAGATGCAAAATTCAAAGCTGTAACAAGAGAAATAGCTGAAGCAAATGAAAAGGGACAACCAGTTCTAGTTGGTACAATTTCAATCGACAAGTCCGAACAACTTTCAAAATATTTGAAACGTGCAGGGATCAAGCACAATGTATTGAATGCTAAAAAGCACGAACAAGAATCTGAAATAGTTGCACAAGCTGGTCGCTTTGGTCAAGTAACTATTGCCACAAACATGGCTGGTCGTGGTACCGACATTGTACTTGGTGGTAACCCAGATTATCTTGCTAAGAAGGAACTTAAAAAACAAGGTATGGAAGATGAAATGATTGAATATGCAGATTCATACTTTAAGACTGAAGATCCTGAAATTTTAAAGGCAAGAGAAGATTATCAAAATCTTGTAAAAAAATTCAAAGAAGAAACTGACAAGGAAGCTGAAGAAGTTAAAAAAGTAGGCGGACTTAGAATAATTGGTACAGAAAGACATGAGTCAAGACGTATTGACAACCAATTACGTGGTCGTTCAGGTCGTCAAGGAGACCCAGGTTCTTCAAGATTTTATATATCAGCAGATGATGATTTAATTAGACTATTCGCTGGAGACAGATTCAAAGAAACAATGGAAAAAATTGATTCTCCAGAAGATGAACCAGTTGAAGCAAAAATTTTAACAAGACTAATTGAATCAGCACAAAGAAAAGTAGAAGGAAACAACTTTAGTATTCGTAAAAATGTCCTAAAATATGACGATGTTATGAATAAGCAAAGAGAAGTAATCTACGCTGAAAGAAGAAGAGTTCTTGAAGGAGAAAACCTAAAAGATGACATCACAGCAATGAGAAATGATGTAATAGATAAAACTATAGACTTCTACAATAAGCTTGATGACAACAACAAAAACTATTTGGACTTTGAATCAATTAGAACTTTCGGAATAAATACTTTTGGTTTCGAAGAAGATTTCTTAAAGGGAATAGAAAATCCAACAGTAGAGTCTTTGAAAGAATATATAAAAGAACTTGCTGATGAAAAATATAAGGAAAAAGAAGAAGACTTTGGAGATGAAAAATTCAGAGAAATTGAAAGAGTTGCTTTACTTCAAAATGTTGACCAAAAGTGGATGGATCACATTGATGCAATGGACCAACTAAGAAAGGGAATTGGACTTCGTGCAGTTGGACAAACTGACCCAGTAAGAGCCTACGCAGAAGAAGGATTTGACATGTTTGAAGGCATGAACGAATCAATTAAAGAAGACACAGTAAAAATGCTTTATCACGTAGTGAACCCTGAAAGAGTAAAGAGAGTTAGAGTTGCAAAAGAAGTTGAAACTGTAAATCCAGATGACGGAAAACAAAAACCTTTTGTTAGAAAAGAAAAAAAGGTTGGAAGAAATGATCCGTGTCCATGTGGAAGTGGAAAAAAATATAAAAACTGTCACGGAAAATTTGAATAAAATTTGATTTAGTTTTGAAAAATAAAAAAACTCTGACAACTTTATAGTTGCCAGAGTTTTTTTATACTCATAAATTGAAATTAAATGAGAAAATTTAATAATAAAACAAAAAGGGCGAGTTCTCTTTATAAAAAATTTATTTTAGATTTATAAAATAAATTTTAAGTTCTCTTTTAAATATTTTCTATTAAGAAGTCTTAAAAGTTCTCAAAAAAAAGAGAGGTTTTATCCTCTCTTAAGATTAAATACTCAATTACATATCTTTTTCTAAAAGTTTACCTGTTTCAAATTCGTATTTGTAGGTTACGTCTTTATTTCCATTAACAACTTCAACATTAACTACATACACACCATTGTCGAATTCAACTTCGTATTCGCCAGCTTCAAAGCCTTGACCGGCGTCCTTTAAGGCAAGTTCCATAAATTTATCAACTGATTCAACCATTTCTAATTGTATGTCTGCTGTCTTAGCTGAAGTGTTTTCTGCTTCAGACTCATCTTTAACAATGTCACCTGTCATTGCATTAACAGTAACTTCATATTCATTTTTGGCATCATAACCATCAACTTTGTAGTAGGCATTTTCATTTTCAACTTCAAGTTGGAAAGATTCAACTTTTGCATCAGGGTGAAGTTTTTTAAATCCATCAAAGGCAATTCCTCTGTCTAAGTTTGCAACTGCGCCTTTATTTACTGCAGTTTCTTCCTTTGTTTGTGCATCAGTCATATTCTTGTTTGCATTTTTATTAACATTTTCTTCAACTTTCACTTCAGGATTTGTTGGTTCTGCTTTTTCATTTTTTTGTCCACAAGCAGAAAGTGTTAGTACAAGTCCTAGTCCAAGTGTTGTAATTAAAATTTTTTTATTCATTCTTCCTCCTAATTTAATAACTAATAAATTTTCTTTCTCTAATTACATACCCATAAAAATATTTAGTAAACTTTTTGTCAATTATTATAATAAATAATGAATAAATTATATATGAAAATACTTTTTATGTGTTATAATGAAAAAAAGATACCTGCGAAAAAGGAAAACATTTTATTGAAGAGGAGAGTTGGTTTTTTGGATCTTCGAAGCAACAAAAAATCTCTTAGCAATTTAGTTTATAGAGATTTAAAAGAAAAAATTTTGAAAAATAAATTACTTCCAGGAGATAAATTGATTGAGATGGAAATCGCTTCTAATCTTGGCGTGAGTAGAACTCCAGTGAGAGAAGCTCTTAAAAAACTTGAAGAGGATGGACTTGTGACAAGTTTTCCAAGAAAGTCTTTTATAGTTTCTAAAATTTCAGTTAAAGAAGCCAAAAATCTATATATTGTAAGAAAATCATTGGAGCCTCTTGCTGTTGAACTCTTGGCAGAGAAGGGATTTACTGAAAAGACAAAATATTTTCAAGAAGTAAATGAAGAGCTTAGAGTTGCAATAGAAGACAATGATGAAGAATTGGCACAAAATTTAATTATCGAATGGAATATGGCTCTTGTGAGTTCTCTAAATAATGAAATTTTAGTTGAAGTCATGACCATGATTAACAAGAGACTTTATAGGTTTGGAAATTTTATTTTTAGAGATAAAAGAAATTACAAAAAGCATTACAATAATTTGCAAAAAGTTTATAAATTAATAGAAGAAAAGAAGCCACAAGAGGCGAGAAGAGCTAGCGAAAAGACAATTGAAAATATTTATACAATGTTCGAGGAACAGGCAGATTATAAAATGTTTAGAAATTAAAAAAAGCACTTGACAAGAGTGTTTTTTTTAATTATAATTATTTTTGTTGCATCGGCAATGTAAAAAAGTAAAAATTTCATAATGAAATTGTAAAATTTGCACCTTTAGCTCAGTTGGTAGAGCAACTGACTCTTAATCAGTGGGCCTACGGTTCGAGTCCGTAAAGGTGCACCACTTAAAACCTATTAACTTTGTTAATGGGTTTATTTTTTTATAATTATAAAAGTATTGACTTCTACATAATTGGCGACATTGATAAGTTTCGCTACACAATGGAAAAGATTGTAGATTTAAGTGAATTTGATGTAAAGTTTCATAATATTGAAATTGAAGATTTAGAGAAGTATAAAAAATAAGGCTCCACTTAGGAAGCCTTATTTTTGTTTAAGTCATAAATTATTTTTAGTCCATCAATTCCTAGAGATTGATACTCTTTTATTGGATAATCTTCACTTTCGAGAAGGTGTGCATTTGAGCCAGTAACTAATATTTTTGTTTTTTCTTTGTTTAAAGAATATGTCTTTATTATTTCATCGACTATTCCAAAGACGGCTCTTGTGTATCCAAAATAAATTCCTCTTTGAATTGCCTTTTCTGTATTTTTGCCAATAATATCATCTACTTTTTTTATTTCAACTAGCTGAAGCTTTGCAGAGCCTTTTACTAATCCTTCTTGAAGAAGACTAATGCCAGGGAGAATTAATCCACCGAGAAATTCTTTTTTTGCATTGATATAGTCAATAGTGGTAACTGAAGATGCAGATATAATTATTATATTTTCCTTGTATCTGTGAGTAGCTGCCACTGCTCTTATTATTCTGTCTGTGCCAACTTCTCTTGGACTCTCACATTTTATATTTAAACCAGTTTTCACTCCAGCAGAAATAATTATTGGACTTCTGCCGATTATGTCTCTTGCAATGCCTTCGTAACTTGAATTTAGCTCAGGAACAACTGATGAAAGTATAATATCAGATATGTCAGTGAGCTCTATTTTTTTGTCCATGAGTATTAGTTTAATTGTGAGTTTAATTTCTTCAGTGGACCTATTTTTGTCAGTCATTATAGAAAATCTCGTGACAAGTTTTTCTTCTTTAAATATGCCAAAATTGGTATTTTTATTGTTTATATCAATTGCAAGTAACATATTAACCCTTTCTTGCTTTTAAAGCTTTTATAACTGCAGTAGTGATAATAACAGATAGAATTGCTTCAGGTATGCCTGATGTCACTGAAACACCAAGGATTGCTGACTTTGCACTTTCCATTGGAATATTTAGTGCCTCCACATATCTCTTAGCATAGATAACATAAATTCCTCCAAGGACTAATATTGTGTTAGTCATTGAGCCAACAAAGGCACCAATGGCAATAGGAAAGTCCTTTTCGCTTGACTTAAAGGAGTAAACTAAAAAGCCAAGACAAAGTATGAGAAGAATTACTACAAAAGTTATGTTAATGGTCGAACCTCCATTAGTAATATTCTTATAAAGTAGGAATGCCAAGAATAGTGATACAAGTCCCCACAAAATTTTTGTAAGAGTTCTTAAATTTTTGTCTTCAAGCTTTTTCATTGCATTGTATGAGTAGTAAGAAGTTATACCAATTAGAACTCTGGGCAAAACGGAAATAAGTGGATTGTAGAAGACAAAGGCAACGGGGCTTGCATTTCTTAATATTGCATTTAAAAGAGATGACACTCCAAATATAAGTCCTACCATTGCTCCAACAAGAGGACCTTCAGCTATTGCTCCAATTATGACTGGGATGTGCATTGTAGTTGCATTTATTACTCCAAGTGGAATAAGTCCAAGGGGAGTTAGACTAAGTACAACAGTGATTGCACCAAGCATAGCAGCTATTACTAGCTTTCTGTTACGTTCATTAGTTTTATTCATTTTTACCTCCAGATAGGGTTCATTAAGATACCCTTCACGCATCATTAGATGCTCTTATAACTTACAAGCCCACCTGCACTTTCTGCTGAATAAATTGCATTTGCAATAGACCTAGAAATTGTTTTTGCAGCAAGTATTCCAACTAAATTTATATCTGTTTCTACTTCGCCACTTGCAAGAGTAAAAATAGTATCTCCATCGTTCATGGTATGCACTGGATTAATGGATCTTCCATAACCATCATGAGCCATTTGTGAGATCTTGTTACAGTTTGCCTTTGTTAGCTTTGCATTTGTCGCAATCACAGATATAGTTGTGTTGGCTGGGCTAAATTGATTATAGTCCTTTAAACTCTTTTCGTAAAGGGCACAGGTGTCTAAAAATTTTTTATTTTTTCTATCATAAACTCCTGCGATTCTCTTTCCAGCTTCGTAATCAAAAATATCTCCCAGAGCATTTAGGGCTACGATAGAAGACACAACTAGGTCGCCAACTTTTATTGAAGATTGACCTACGCCTGACTTCATGGCAAAGTCATTGCCGAGAATTTTTCCAACGCTTGCGCCACATCCTGCACCAAAGTTTCCCATAGTTTCATCTTTTTCACTTGCATTTTTTGCTGCAGCATAACCCATATTAAAGTCAGGTCGAACTTTTGAGTCGCCTAGAGCAAGGTCAAATAAAACTGCACCAGGAACTATGGGAACAATTCCCACACCAACATCAAAGCCCACATTTTTTTCTTCCAAGTATTTCATGATGCCGCCACCAACATCAAGACCATAGGCAGACCCGCCAGTTAAAAAAACTGCGTGAACCTTTTGAACTAAATTTTCAGCTCTCAATAAATCAGTTTCACGAGTGCCAGGTCCAGCACCGCGAACATCAACTCCTGCCGTAAATCCATCTTCACACAAGACTACGCTTGTGCCAGTTAAGGCAAGCTTATCTTCTGCGTGACCAAGTTTAATTCCATTGACATCAGTTAAAAAGCCTTCGTACATATTTCCTCCTCAATTCTATAAGTCAAAATAAATTTATCAAAAGCCCCATCACTGATGAGGCTTAATTTTTTCCTATTTATTTTTTCTTTTTTCATTTACAGACTTTACTTTATCCTTAAAAGTATAATCCTTGTCTCGTCTGTCATCTATTTTAACAACAGAGTAAACTCTATTTGCTCCAGCTTCAAAAACAGACTCTTGCATCTTTCTTATTACTTCATAAATTACAGAGAGGTCTTCATGTGAAATAACTGTGCCCATGGGATTTAATTCATAAGTTAGTCCTTCAACTTCTCCAATTGCATCAAGAGCACCAGCTATGTACTTGCTCACAGATGTATTTTCTGTTCCAATTGGTACAAGTGTTAATTCTGCTACTGCCATATTATTCCTCCTTTGATATTCTCGGCAAATTCCAATTCATTTTCACAGCCAATAGTCTAATGATTAAAACTGAAAAAAAGCAAATTATCATTGAAATTTGATAACTCAAAAAGTGTCTTGCGATAATAAAAATTGCTGCACCCATTATGCAGGCACCTGCATAAATTTGTTCACGAAAGATGAAGGGTATAGTCCCAGCCAAGATGTCACGAATCATTCCACCGCCAACTCCAGTAATTGATCCAACAAAAATCAAAAGAAACTTATTGTCATAACCTAGAGAAATTGCCGTCGCCATACCCGTTATGGTAAAAGATGCAAGGCCAATAGTGTCTGTAATTACCATAAAGCTATTCATGATTTTAGCCAAGTGCTTGTTCGAAAAATTTTTCTTGGAAAAGAAAAATATAAAAACTAAAATTGAAAATACAGTTGATATAAGAGCGTTAGTTGAATTTTGAAACATATTTGGTGGAGTTATGCCAAGGACTAAATCTCTTATAAATCCACCTCCAAGAGCAGTTACAAGACCTAAAACAATTACACCAAGTATATCCATATTCTTTTTGCAACCAAGTATGGCACCAGAAATTGCAAAGGCAATCGTGCCAATTATGTCGAAAAACACATTAAATTCTAAATAATTTCCATTCATGCATTCATTATATCAAAGTTTATTTTAATGAAGTGAGAAATTTCAATAATTTGAAAAAATTTTTCAATCTTTGTTATAATAATACTAAATAATACTATTGGAGGGATTATGAGCATACTTATAAAAAATATTTCTTATTTAGATATAGAAAAGGAAAAAATTATTGACAATGCTGATATTTTTATTGAGGAAAATAAAATAAAAAGAATCGGAGAAAATTTGAAAATAGATGCAGATCAAGTTCTTGATGGAGAAAATAAACTTTTGACACCAGGCTTTGTCAATGCTCACACTCATCTTGGCATGTCTTATTTTAGAAATTATGCCGATGACTTGGCACTTATGGACTGGCTTAAAAATGAAATTTGGCCAATTGAGGCAAAACTCAATGCGGAAGACATATATTGGTCATCAATGCTTTCTATTATAGAAAACATAAAGTCTGGTGTGACAACTTTTTGTGATATGTATTATGAAATGGATAGAGTAGGCGACGCAGCTCTTGAATCTGGAATCCGTGGAGTCTTAACTCGTGGCATGACAGATGTAGATGGCAAGGGCGAAGAAAAGTTACAAGAGTTTGATGCACTTTATAACAATTATCACAACAGAAGTGATGGCAGAATAAGAGTTGTGCCTGCACCTCATGCGATTTACACTTGTTCTACAGAGTTTTTAAAAGAAATTTCTGAGAATGCTAAAAAGTTGTATGATAATATAATTCACATTCACTTATCTGAAACTCTTACAGAAGTGGAGAATTCAAAAAAAGAATATGGCATGACGCCAATAGAATATGTAAATTCACTTGGACTACTTGATAGCCAAATAATTGCAGCTCACTGCGTTCACATAACTGATGAAGAAATTGAACTTGTAAAAAATAAAAAATTCTACCCAGTGTATAATCCTAGTTCAAACTTAAAACTTGCCAGCGGCTTTACTCCAGTGGATAAAATGTTAAAGAATAATATTAAATTGGCGATGGGAACTGATGGCGACTCATCAAACAACAACCAAGATTTTGTAGAAGAAATGCACATAGGTGGCATTGTCAACAAGGCTGTTACTATGAATGAAAAAGCTGTGCCTGCAATTGAAATTTTAAAAATGGCAACAATTAATGGAGCAGAGGCACTTGGCTTTGAAAAACTTGGGCTAATAAAGGAAGATTATATGGCAGACCTTACAATTTTTGACTTAAATTCAAATTCCTTTACACCTAAAAATAATCTAATCTCAGCCCTTGTCTATTCAGCAAACTCATCCGATGTGGAGTCAGTAATTTGCGATGGAAAATTTATAATGAGAGATAGAAAACTTGTTAATGTAGATGAGAAAAAAGTTAGAGATATTGTAAATAAGAGATGGGAAGATATAAAGGTAAGATAAAAATTTATGAGAGAAAAACTTAATATTAAAGAGATTTTTAAAGTTATTTTAAAAATAATAATTTTACTTGTGGGAATAGCTCTACTAACTGGTGGAGCCTTGCTTTTATTTTCACTAATATTTTATGGACAAACTCATTTTAAAAGTGATTATAAAAATGCTAATCTTGTCATGTTATTAGGAACAACGGGACAAATTTCGGCAGCAATATTATTTGTGAAATTTATTTTAAAGAAGAAATTTGACTACATCTATTTCAAAAAAGATAAGCTTGCAAAAAACATTGCTCTTGGCTTATTTTTTGGATTTTTGCAAATTTCTCTTTATGTACTTGTAGATTTAGGAAGAGGAGTTCTTGGATATGATGGAATTAATCTTGGAAATCTTAATTTAATTTTCTTAGGGTACTTTGTTGGATTTTTCATTCAATCAACATCAGAAGAAGTTTTGGTGAGAGGTCTTTTAACAAGAGCCTTATTTGATAAATATGGAAAGAAAATTGCAATAATTTTGCCATCAATTTTCTTTGGACTTTTGCACCTTGGCAACGAAGGGGTAACAATTCTATCCACCCTAAACACAATATTAGTGGGAATATTTTTTGCAAAATTATTATTTTACACAGACAATATCATGTTGACTTCTGGAGTTCACGCAGGCTGGAACTTTTCCATGGCGATGATTTATGGCTTAAATGTAAGTGGCTTTAGTGGCTTTGACAGCCTACTTAATTTTAAAATTTTAAATTATGCTCTCTATGACAAAGCTTATGGGCCAGAGGGCAGTATAGTAGTAACTTTTATTGAAATCATAAGCATTATCATTATATGTTATTTAGAAAGAAGAAAGGAAGTAAAAAATGGATGAGAAAAAAATAGTTTACTCTGGAATTCAACCTTCAGGTTCCCTAACTATTGGAAATTATATTGGAGCTTTAAAGAACTTTATTGGACTTCAAGACGAATACAACTGCCTATATTGCATAGTTGACATGCACGCAATAACTGTGGCACAAGAGCCAAAGGACTTGAGGAAGAACACCCTTGATGTCCTTGCTCTTTACCTTGCAGCAGGTCTTGACCCAAAGAAGTCAATAATTTATATTCAATCTCATGTGCCAGCTCACGCTGAACTTGGCTGGGTTCTAAATACAATGACAGGTCTTGGTCAACTTCAAAGGATGACACAGTTTAAGGATAAGGCAAAAAAATACACTGATGTCCAAGCAGGACTACTTAATTATCCAGTCTTAATGGCGGCAGATATTTTGCTTTACAATACGTCTTATGTGCCAGTAGGCGAAGACCAAAAGCAACATATTGAAATTACAAGAGATCTTGCTCAAAGATTTAATTCAAGATACTCTGAAACTTTTACAATTCCAGAAATTTTGACGCCAAAGGTTGGAGCGAGAATTATGTCTCTTAAAGATCCATCTTCAAAAATGTCTAAGTCCGATGCAAATAAAGACTCCTTTATTTTAATTTTAGATTCAGAAGATGATACTAGAAAGAAAATAAAAAGAGCAGTAACTGATTCATCTGGCGAGTTTAGGTATTCTGATGAACAAGCTGGACTAAAGAACTTAATCAATATTCACGCTTCCTTCTCCGGCATGAGTCCAGAAGAAATTGTAAAGAAATACGAAAATCTTGGTTACGGAGAATTTAAGGAAGACTTGGGGGAAGTTGTAGTTGAAGGACTAAGACCACTTCGCCAAAGATTTAAAGAAATCAGAGATGACAAGGCCTACCTTGAATCTGTTTACAAAGAAGGAGCAGAAAAGGCATCCTACCTTGCCAACAAAACTTTAAGAAAAGTTTATAAAAAAGTTGGATTTATCCCTAGATAATGGAATTTATATTGATTTAAAAGGACTTTTGTGGTATCTTTTATATAAATTGGGAGGTGTCCTATGAATAAAATAATAATTGTAGTAGCCATTAACTTAATAGGTGCAGGAGTCTTATATGGATATAATGCTAATGAAGCTGGAGCTATTGGAATAATTGGTGGAGCAGACGGTCCAACTCAAATCTATACAGAAACAAATAAAAAGACTGACAAAGATAAGGGTATAGAAATAATTGGTGGGGCAGACGGTCCGACACAGATTTATACTGAAAAGAAAGAAAACAATGACAAAGATAAAGGTATAGTAATTATTGGTGGAGCAGATGGTCCAACACAGATTTATACTAAATCAAAATAAAAACAAGCAATAAAAAAGAGGATTGTAATAATTTATATTTAGAGAGAGACCATTTGCTGAGAGGTCTTTATAAACTTTACAATTGTAGCTTTTTTGCTTCTTTGGTGAAAGAAGTAGCCAGAGACGACTTATCTCGTTAAAGATTTTAAAGTGTTTATTGAAAAATAAAAATTAAGGTGGTACCGCGTCTTTCGTCCTTAGGGATGGAGGACGCTTTTTATTTTTAAATTATAAAAAATATACAAAATATAAATTATGAGGAGGAAAAATGAAAGACTTAAACAAAACTTATGATCCAAAGGATTTTGAAGAGAAAATTTATGACTATTGGATGGAAAATAATTATTTTAGAGCAGAGGTTGATGAAAATAAAAAACCTTACTCCATTGTAATGCCACCTCCAAATGTAACTGGCAACCTTCACATGGGTCACGCTCTTAATAACACAATTCAAGATGTCTTAATTAGGACAAAGAGAATGCAAGGCTACTCTGCACTTTGGATTCCAGGCACTGACCACGCATCTATTTCCACTGAAGCAAAAGTTGTAGAAAAACTTAGAAGAGAAGGCATAGACAAGGAAGATATTGGAAGAGAAAAATTCTTGGAGAAAGCTTGGGAATGGACTCATGAATACGGTGGAAATATTGTAAATCAACTTAAAAAACTTGGGATTTCCTGCGACTGGTCAAGACAAAGTTTTACTCTTGACGAAAATTTATCCAATGCAGTAGAAGAAGTTTTTATAGAGCTTTATGAAAAGGGATTAATTTATCGTGGCAACAGAATTATAAACTGGTGTCCATCTTGCGAAACTTCAATCTCTGATGCAGAAGTTGAGCACGTTGAAAGTGATGGAAACATCTGGTACTTCAAATATCCTTTTGCAGATAGAGAAGGTGGAATTGAAATTGCAACTACAAGACCAGAGACAATACCTGGAGACCTTGCCATTGCAGTAAACCCTAATGACGAAAGATATACTGACCTAGTTGGCGAATATGTAATGATTCCAGTAATGGGCAACAAAAAAATTCCAATTATTGCAGACGATTACGTTGAAATGGACTTTGGCTCTGGTGCAGTAAAGATCACTCCATCTCATGACCCTAATGACTTTGAAGTTGGCGGACGCCACAATCTTGGTCAACTTGTAATCATGGACGGCAAGGGATACTTAAATGAAAATGCAGGCGACTATGCTAGCATGGAAAGATACGAAGCTAGAAAGAAAATCATAGAAGACTTTGAAAAGCTTGGCTGCTACATTGGCAAGAAGCACCACCACAACGCTGTTGGTCACTGCGAAAGATGTAAGACGGTAATTGAGCCACTAATTTCAAAACAATGGTTCGTAAAGATGGCGCCACTTGCCAAGCCAGCTCTTGAAGAATATAGAAAGGGTAACCTCAACATAATTCCTGAAAGATTTGGAAAAATTTATGAAAATTGGCTAGAAAATATCCGTGATTGGAATATTTCAAGACAATTATGGTGGGGACACAGACTTCCAGTTTGGTATTCTGACTCTGACGATGAAATTGTGATTTCAAAAACTGACCCAACAAATACAAAGGGACATGAAGGCAAGACTTACACTCAAGACGAAGATACATTAGACACTTGGTTTTCATCTGCCCTTTGGCCTTTCTCAACAATGGGTTGGCCAGAAAAAACTCCTGAATACGAATATTTTTATCCAACAAATGTACTTGTAACTGGCTACGATATAATTTTCTTCTGGGTAATAAGAATGGTCTTCTCTGCCCTTGAACAAACGGGCAAGCTTCCTTTTAAAGATGTACTTTTAAATGGACTTGTAAGAGATGACCAAGGAAGAAAAATGTCAAAATCTCTTGGCAATGGAATCGACCCACTTGACATCATAAGAGACTACGGTGCTGACGCCCTTAGATTTACACTTGTAACTGGAAATACACCAGGCAATGATATGAGATTTTACACAAAAAGAGTTGAAGCCAACAGAAACTTTGCCAACAAACTTTGGAATGCAACAAGATTTCTCATGATGAATATGTCTGATGAAATTACAGATTCCAACTTTGATTTGGAAAAACTTCACTACGAAGACAAGTGGATTCTTTCAAAATTACAAAAAGTTATAAAACAAATTACAGAAAAAATAGAAAAATATGACATTGGACTTGCAGCAGATGACATTTACGACTTTATCTGGTCTGATTTCTGCGACTGGTACATTGAAATTGTTAAACCAGTTTTATATTCTGATAATCTTGAAGAAAAAATTAACACAGTAAAAGTTTTACTTTATGCTCTAGAAAATATTTTGAAACTTCTTCATCCATTTATGCCGTATATCACAGAAGAAATTTGGCAAGCCCTACCTAATAGAGAAGATGCCCTAATTGTTTCTAAATGGCCAGAATATAAGGAAGAACTTGTCTTTGAAAAGGAAGAGAGAGCCACAGAATACATTGAAAATGCAATTCGTGAAATTAGAAATGCAAGAAGTGAAATGAACATCGAAAATTCAAAAAAATCCAACACTCTTGTCTACACTAAAGATGAAGAGATAAAGGAAATTTTTGAAGAAATGAAGGGACTTTTATTAAGCCTTGGCTATTCAAATTCCGTTGAAGTAACTGATGATGAAGGCAGAAAAAATTCAGAAAATATTGCTATAGTTCTCGACAAAGCAGAAATTCAACTTCCATTAAAGGAACTTGTGGACTTTGAAAAGGAATTAAAAAGACTTCAAAAAGACAAGAAAGATGCAGAAGCTGAACTAAAAAGAGCCAAGGGTAAATTATCTAATCAAGGTTTTGTAGCAAAGGCTCCAGAAAAATTAATTGAAGAAGAAAAAGAAAAAGTTACAAAGTACGAAGAGATCTTAAAGACAGTGGAAGCACAAATTGCAAAGGTTGAAAAAAATCTATGACATACACTGAAGTTGTAAAAAACATTGAAAAGAGAATTGGAAAATTTAAGTCCAAGGGCAACCTTAGAATAAAAAAATTTTTGGAAAAAATTGACTCTCCTCACAAAAATCTAAAAGTAATTCACGTGGCAGGGACCAATGGCAAGGGTTCAACTGTAAATTTCATAAAGGACATCCTAAAGGAAGAATACAAAGTTGGATCCTTTGTCTCTCCTCATCTAATAACTTATTGTGACAGAATAAAAATTGGAGACGAAGAAATTTCACAAGAAGACTTTGCAGAAATCGGCGAATTTATAATAAGTAAGGAAGCAGAAATAATAGAAGACTACGGCGAGCTTAATCTTTTTGAATTTTTGACCATAATGGCGATAATTTACTTTGACAGAGAAAAAGTTGATTTGGCAGTATTGGAAGTTGGCATGGGAGGTCGTGCCGACTCCACAAATATTTTCACAAGCCGCGAAAAATTAATTTCCATTATCACATCAATTTCCATGGATCACATGGAATATCTTGGAAGCACCATAGAAGAAATTGCTGATGCCAAGGCTGGCATCATAACAGATCATGGGCTTGCTCTTACAAATAATAAAGATCCAAAAATTCTAGGTGTAATAGATAGAGAAGCAAGAGAAAAGTCTGCGGAAATTTATTACACAAAGGATTTAGAGAGTGAAATTTTAAAATCTGACTTAAAGGGAATTGACTTTAAAGTAAAATTAGATGACTGGGAAGAATTTTCTCTTACACAAATTGGAGACTACCAAGTGGAAAATGCCCTTGGAGCAATTTATGCCCTATATTTATTAAACAAGAAGGGAATTTTAAAAATTTCCACAGAAAAAATTAGAGAGAGAATAAAATCTTCAAGATGGAAGGGCAGAATGGAAATTGTATCAAGAGAACCACTAATAATTTTAGATGGAGCCCACAACTTTGACGGCATCAAAAAATTAGTGGAGTCCATTAAGAGTTTTAAATTCAAAAAACTTTATCTAATCATGTCAATTTTGTCAGACAAGGAGCACAAAAAGATGCTTGAAGAAATTTCATCCTACACAGATGAAGTTGTCTTTGTAAACTTGGACTACAAAAGGGGAACAAAACCTGAAGAGTTAAAAAAAGAAGCAGCTTCTTATGGACTTTCTGCAGAAATTATGAAATTAGAAGACGCAATTTCTCACTATAAAGAAAAATATAGTGATGGCGATTTAATTTTAATAACAGGCTCTCTCTATTTTGTAAGTGAAGCAAGAGCAGAAATTTTAAATTACGATTACAGGGTTTAAAAATTTTATTATTTAGAGAATTTGTAAGAACTTTGGAATAAAGTTTTAAAAATAATTTTATATAATGATTGCGGTGATAATATGAAAAAGATTAGATTCGCAGTCATTATTTTTTTAATAATTTTTCTTGTAAGGGGATTTTCCATCCACAGAAATAGGATTTCAAGTGAGATAAGTTTAAAAGACAGTGAAAATTTTACAAGAGGCGAAGATTTGTCAGACAAAATAAAAATAATAAAGGAGAAGGCAAAAAAAGATGAGGGCTATGAATTTGTCTATGAAAATATTGACAAGCTCCCAGACAAAATGATAAAGCTTGCCGCAAAAAGGGAAGAGGCCCTGGGTTTTATACTTGGATACTTAAAAGATGATAAAAGTCTTGCGAAAAAAAGTGAAAGTTTTGGTGTAAATAATCCAGTGAAATTTTATCTTCAATTTGATCCTCGTTGGGGATACGAAAAATATGCAGGAGGACTAATTGGAACAAGAGCTTGTATGCCAACTACTCTATCCATGGCTTTAAGCGGCTGTGGGATAAATAGGAGTCCAAAAGAAATTGCAAAGTTTGCAGAAAAAAATGCTTATGTTGAAGCGGGCATGAGTTCATGGAATCTTATAGAAGATTATTTAACAAAAGAGGGTTTAGGAGTTCGAGGAATTATGAAAAGTGAAACAATTAGTGAACTTGAAAGGGGAAATCTTGTAATTTTATCTTTCAAACCAGGCATTTTTACAGACACAGGACACATAGCTTTGGCATGCGGACTTGATAATGAGGGGAGAATTATTTTAAATGACCCAAACTCTGTTTATAATTCAAAAAACAGATGGCAGTACGATAAAATAAAAAAAGAAATAAAAGCAGCTTGGGCTGTTGAAAAAAATAAATGATAAAAAATAATAGTTCGTCTTCTATTAGGAAGATCTTATACACAAAAATTTTCAAACATTCACGCATACTCAAAAAACTTCACAAAATCAAAAAAATAAGACCATGGATTTTTTTCCATGGCCTTTAAAAGTTTAAGTTAAATTATTTTGTTTCTTTAACTTCTTTTTTCATATCGTCTTTCTTTTCTTCTTTCATTTCTTTTTTATCAGCTTTTTCTTCTACTTTAGCGTCAGCTTTAAGTCCAAGTTTTTCATGAGCTTCTACAAGAGCTTTAAGAGCATTTTCAATTTGTTCTGGTTTAGCTTCTTTGTCAGCAAGGATTGATTTTGCAGCTGCAATTGCGTTTTCGTAATTAGTAACTACATCTTCTTTTGCATTTTTGAATTCTTCAGATTCACGAACTGCTTTTTCTTTAGCGATTTCTTTTTCAAGAGAAGCTTTAACTTCTTCTACTTTAGGTGCAACTTTTTCTTCAGCTTTAGCATCTTTATCTGACATTAATAAAATAGTGTTAGTAGCCTTGTCAAAGTCAACGCCAAATCCAAGAGCTTCGCCTAGATCTCTAAGCTTGTAGTAATTGCTGTCATCAACCTTATATGCAGTAGCAGTAAGAGCTTTGTCGCCAACCATTACTTTGTCATTAGTAAGCATTCCCTTAGACATAGCCTTAACTTCTTTTTGGTCAGTTTCAGCAACTTTGTAGTCAGCGCCCTTAGTTAAAGTAACCATTGCATCTTTGTATTCAACACCAAATTTAGCTTTAGAATCTTTTAATACAGCAGCTAAATCTCTTAATTTGAAGTAGTTGTAACCTTCGATATTGTATCCGTAGATAACAACATCTTTTCCGTCAAGCTTAACTTTTTGGTTAGTAGCTTTAACATCCATAGATTTAACTTCTTCTTTTTTAGCATCCTTCATTTCTTCTTTGTAGCCAAGTTTTTCTTTAGCTTCAGTAAGATTCATTAAAGCATTTTTAATTTGTTCTAATTCAGCTTTTTCATCATCAACAATTGATTTTGAAGCAGCAATTGCATTTTCATAATTAGTAATAGCTTCTTCTTTTGCATTTTTGAAAGCTTCAGATGCACGAATTTTTGACTCCATAGCCATTTCGTCTTTAAGAGCCTTAATAGTTTCTTCCTTTGATGCCATATCTTTTTTTACTTCTTTTGCTTTTTCTTCAACTTTTTCTTTAGCATCAGTCATAGCTTCTTTTGCGTCCTTAGCCATTTCTTTGCCAGCTTCTTTTGCTTCAGCCATTTTTTCTTCGCCTTTTTTAATAGCTTCTTCAATTTTGTTAGGTTGTTTTACTTCAGCATTTCCTGCTGGAGCAGCAAAAACTGGGCTTGCAGTAGATAGTAGCATAATACCTGCTAGTGATAGTGATGTAATTTTTTTATTCATTTTATTTATTCCTCCTAAAATGTATTTAACTATATTATACAGAATTGCAAAATGAAATCAATTCCAATAACTTAAATAGTGACTTAATTTTACATTTTTAATAATTTTGTAACATTACTTATTAGAATAAGCGTAGACAAAACCGCCGCTTGCATCTACAGCAATGAGGCTAGATTTTGTGTAGAAATTATAAGTTCCAGCTTCAGGCGTAACTTGTTGATTTGCATTTAACTCATTTTCCTTTAAAAATCTTTTCTTATCGCCAACAATATCCATAAATTCTCTTGCGACCTTCTTTGATTCCTCTTCACTTAAATGCTTTTCCAAGAAAGGATATTTTTCGCAAGGGAAGTAGTCAAACTTGTAAAATTTTAAATTATTATTTTTATCAAAGACAAATCTCATAGAAAGCTTGTCCTTAGCATAATCCTTTAAAAATAATTCATAAACCTTGCCATCTTCCACTTCTTCAACCCTAATTACTCCATCCTTTAAATAGTCAGAAAGGTCAGTTACCTTCCTTAGCTTATTAATAAGAGCAAGGTCCTTGGCGTCTTTAGAAAGATCCACATCGCGAGTAGGATCTTTTTCGTAGCCATTGTCAATTGCACAGTAAAACTTTTCTTCATTCCACTCAAGATTAGCACCCATAGCATTGGCAAGAGCCCTTGCAGGCACATAAGTAGTGTCCTTAAGGATGAAAGGTGCAGAATCAATTGTGTAGACCATATTGTCAATCCTGTACTCATTGGAATTAATATAAAAAACAATTTTTTTGCCCTTGTTTAAAATTTCAACTTCACTTGTGTCTGACTTCCAATTGACATCGGCACCTAGATTCTCAGAGACAAGGCGAAGTGGAATATGAATTCTATCATTTTTTACAATAAAATCCCTCTCAAAGACCTTGTTATTTATAACTAGAGTCATCTTTTTTTCGCTCCTTGCATTGACGCTTGTAAACAAGAAAAGAAAAGCAAGCATAAGTATAAATTTCTTCTTCATAAAATCACTCCTTTAATTTATTATAACATTAAAAAATTTTAAAGAATTTACAAAAAGGTTAAGATTGTAATTAAAAAAGCTTCTGGAGAAAATTCCAAAAGCTTAACTTTTTATTATGAACTTGTTGCCACAGCTTTTACAAGTGACTTTTATCTTGCCCTTGCCCTTTGGCACTTTCATTTCAAGTTTACAACTTGGGCACTTGATGTACTTGTAAACTTTTCTATTCTCATACTTATTTTTTGATGTGAAAAATTTTCTCCTAAGAGGTTCTATTGTGTCGAGGAATTTTTTATTTTCAGAATATCTTGCACTTGTGTCGCGGGAAAAAATTCTGTAATAGGAATAAAAAATTAACATCAAAGCCACAGCAGATAGGGCGGAGGTCTTTACAAATAAATTTATAACTAGAAGAATTAAAGTTAGATATAAAATAAATTTGCCAAGCTCATCTTGACCATATCTTCCAATCATAAAATTTCTAATTTTTTCTTTAAAATTCAAAAAATCACTCTTTCTAATATGTATTATATTTTTATAACTTACCCAAATAAGAATAATTAAATCTAGTAATAACTAATAAAAAAGTGATAAAATAATAAGGGAGGTGAGAACATGGCAATTATTAATATTATGATAGAGGAGAATTTAAAAAATGAATTTGAGGAAGTTTGTGATTCTATGGGTATGACAATGGAGGAAGCCTTTGAAATCTTTGCTAGAGAAGTTGTTAAAGAAGGAAAGATACCATTTGATGTGGAGAAAAATCCAATACTTGAATAATTTGATGATATAGATAGCTTTAAAGTCTACACAAAAAATCGAGTGCAATTTCATAATTTTTTGACAAAATAATAAAAGCTGCAAACGAAAAACTTGAAAGGGAAAATAAATTATTGTGGCAATATTTTTTATACCATGCTATAATATGAAAACAGCAAATTTATATGCTCTGTAAATTTTTATTTAGCTTTTACATGAAATGTAAAAAATATAAAAAAATTTTCAAAAAGTATTGACAAAGAATAAAAGCTCCAGTATAATATATTCTGTTGTTAAAACTTCATGCGGGAATGGCGGAATTGGCAGACGCGCTAGACTTAGGATCTAGTTCCAACGGAGTGGGGGTTCAAGTCCTCTTTCCCGCACCATTGATAAGCACACAAGTTAGCTTGTGTGTTTTTTTTGTGCCATTTTTTATTGATGAGATTACTACATAAGAGAAATTTTATAGAAAATCTTTTACAAAAATATTCATGCCAGCACCAAAATATTTACAATTCAATTACATTTGCAATAATCCTTTAAAATCTCTTTTTTAAAAATTTCTATAGAGTATAATGTAATGTATTGGAGGAATTATGAAGAAAACTTTAAAAATATTTTTTGCATTTATAATTATAATTTTAATTTTTATATATATTACTGGACTTTATTTCTTTAGAGATAGATTTATGCCAAGGACTTTCGTCAACGGACGAGACTTCGGTCTTACGAAAATTTCTGAATTCGAAAAAAATTATGAAGATATTTCAAAAAACTTTGTCCTAGAAGTTATTGCCAAGGACAAAAAAAATAATGACAAAATTACAGCAGACGAAATAAAATTTGAAGAAAAAATTGGCAGCGGCTTTGTGGAGCAAACTCCACTGTATTGGCCTGTGGCTGCTTTAATCGACAAACACTATAAGCTTGACACAGATTTAAAATATGATGATTTGGCTCTTACAAATAGAATAAACAGCCTAAAGGCAGTGCAAAATGAATCAGTTCATTCAACTGATGCCAAAATTGTTTTTGACAAGGATGAATTTAAGGTTGAAAAAGAAGTTCATGGCGATTTTTTAAAGCGAGATGAACTTAGACAAGCTATATTAGGTCATTTTTCCGACAAAAAGGAAAAATTAAATCTTGAAGAAGAAAATCTTTATATTGAACCGAAAATAATAGCAGATAGCGACTACATCAAAAATCAACTTGCATCTTACCAAAATCTTTTTACTAAAAAAATAACTTTTGACTTTGACGATAGAAAAGAAGAAGTGACAGGTCAGGGCATAATCGCCATGTACTCCAAATCAGAAGATGGAAGCTTAGTCATTGACGAAGAAAAAGTTGCAAAATTTGTAGAGAAACTTGCAGCAAAGTATGACACATTTAGAACATCAAGAATTTTTAATGCAACAGGAATTGGGAAAATAAAAGTAGATGGCGGAATTTATGGTTGGCTCACAGATAGACCCAAAACGAGAGACGAAATAATTGCGGCATTAAAAAAAGATGAGCCAGTGACATTAAAACCAATATACAGACAAGACGCAGTCTCAAGAAGAGTGGACGATGTAGGCAACACTTATATTGAGGTTGACCTTGCAAGGCAAAAACTTTGGTACTATAACAAGGGTAACTTGGAGTTAGAGACCAATGTTGTTTCAGGCAATCCAACTCATGGCAACGGAACACCAACAGGGACAGATAGAATATGGTCACGTGAGAGAGACAGATACCTCACTGGCGAGGACTATCGTTCAAGGGTAAGCTATTGGCTACCTATAAATTGGTCAGGCGTTGGACTTCATGATGCAGACTGGAGATCAAACTTTGGGGGAAATATTTATATGTCAAACGGTTCTCATGGTTGTGTAAATGTTCCGCCACAAGTTATGAAAAACCTATATCCAAAAACCTTTAACGGTATGCCGGTAATAGTCTATAACTCAGCGACACAAAAAATTACCGTCCCAGCACCAACAACACCAGCCCAACCGCAAGGGCAAGTGCCAGCACAACAATAAAGAACCATAAAAAAATTTTTCTAAACTAATGAACTAGGCAATTTTGTCTAACTCATCGGTAACTTATAAAGAGAACACCTTTAGTTACAATTGTAGACTAATGGGAGTGTAT
>NZ_HE610718.1:159164-163892 GCF_000321025.1 Peptoniphilus senegalensis JC140 | reverse complement strand
CCCCTTAACCCCCTCCTTAAAAAAAGAATTAAAAATAAAAATATATTTTGTGATGAAAAAACTTTTTTATATGTTTTTAAAGCGAAGCTTTCCACTTATCTATTCAGTGCCTTTAAAGGAAGGGGGAGGGTTGGAGGAGCCCTCCAACATTAAAAAAATAAAAAACTTTTCTTTTCCTTTTCCAAAAAGTAAATTTACTCAATCAATACAAATTAAGTACAAAAAAGCTTGAAAAAATTTTAACAAGTGTTATAATTAAATCAAGAAATAAATAATATTTTAAATCTTCAGGGAAGGGTGCAAGTCCCAACCGGTGGTAAAGTCCACGAGCGCAAGCTGAATTGGTGCAATTCCAATACCGACAGTAAAGTCTGGATGAGAGAATGATTTAAACTTTCACGCCCCGAAGGTTCGGGGTTTTTTTATGCCCCAACAGGAGGTAAAATGAATAAAGTAAACACAAACACCATGATAAGAACAAAAGACATGACAAAAGTAGCCATGCTATCAGTAATTGGCTTCGTACTAATGTACTTCCAATTACCACTAACCTTTGTGGCTCCACCCTTTATGAAGCTGGACATATCAGACTTGCCAGTTCTTATGGGCGCTTTCACAATGGGACCAGTCTATGGCATCATAATAGCAGCCTTAAAGAACCTTATGCACATAATATTTAAGGGCACAATGACAGCAGGAGTTGGCGAACTATCAAACTTCATCATATCAAGTACCTTTGCCGTAGTGTCAAGCTATTTTTATAGAAAGCATAGAACCTACAAGGGAGCAGTCATAGCACTAACAATAGGAGTATTGGCAATGACAGTCCTTGCCATGGCATCAAACTACTTCGTGGTCTTTCCACTTTACGCAAAAGTAATGCCAATGGACGCAATAATAGCAATGGGATCTGCCATTACATCAAAAATCACAGGACTTTTCACAATGATGATCTATTCAGTCCTACCTTTTAACCTAATAAAAGGCTTCACAACATCAGCAGTGATGATGTTAGTATATAAAAAAGTTAGCCCACTATTTAAAGATTAAAAAAATAAAGAAATTGAAAATCAAGCAGGCTGTCAAAAGGCAGCTTGTTTTTTTGTGTCCATATAATATAATTTAAACAAAAGACATAAAGGAGAGATACAAAAATGAAAATTTTATGTGCAGGTCCAACATCAATAGATGACGAAGTAATGGCATTAATGGGAAAAAGTTTAACAAACCCAGACATAGATCCAGAGTACGAAAAAATACATAGAAGAGTAGAAAAGAAAATCTCAAAACTCTTAAAGACAGAAGCAACAACAATGCTAATGCTAGGCGAAGGCATGATTGGACTAGAAGCAGCAATCATAAACCTAGTAGAAAAAGGCGACAGAGTCCTAGTCCTAAATAACGGAGTCTTCGGCGCAGGCTTTGCCGACTTCGTAAAATTTTATGACGGCGAGCCACTAATATATGAAGATGACTTTAGACGAGGCTTTGACATAGAAAAATTAAAAAAATTCTTAGAAAAAGACCATGACTTTAAAGTAGCCACAATGGTACACTGCGAGACACCATCAGGCATAACAAACGATGTAAAAAGTATCTGCAACTTACTAAACTCCTACGGAATACTCACAGTAGTGGACACAGTCTCAGGCATGGGTGGAGAAGAATTTGACTTTGATGACTACAAAGTAGACATAGCACTTGGCGGCAGTCAAAAATGTATATCAGCACCAACAGGACTAACTTTCGTAACAATATCAGACAGGGCAAAAAAAGCAATAAAAGAAAGAAAAAAACCAGTCCCTTCATATTACATGAACTTTCTAAACTACTATGAGTACGCAGATGGTTTTACCTTCCCATACACAATGAACGAGAACCTAACTTATGCACTAGACTTAGCCTTAGACAAACTCTTTGCAAAAGACTCCATAGCCCTACACAAAAAATACGCAGAAGTTACGAGAAAAATATTTGAAGAAGCAGGCTTTGAACTTTATGCCAAAGACTCAAGATCCAACACCCTAACAGCAGTTATTGTGCCAGAAGGCTTCATAGCAGATGATATTTTAATGGCATTAAAAAAGAAGGAAATACTAATATCCAAGGGTGCAGGAAACATATTTGAAAAAGTATTTAGAATAGGCCACATGGGCAACAACATATCCTACGAAAACTTCTTAGAACTATACGAAAAATTGGACGAAGTTTTTGAAGAGTTGGGAATAAAGACTAAAATTTCTTTAAAAGAAAGATTTGTAGAATTAATGAAATGAGAAAATTTGAAAAAATAATTTCAATAATTCATTGAGGGGAAATTCAGAAAGCCTAAACTAACAAGCTGAGTTTCAATTCTATCATCCAATAAATAGCAGAAAACATGCTATAATATTTGAAGGAGAGGAGGGATACTTTGAACTTAAAAGACTATCTTGGAGAAACAAATCTATATGACAAAAAAGAAAAATTAGAAATAAACAAACCTAAGTCTTGGTTAAAATCCGTATCAGCCTTTGCAAACGGTCGAGGTGGAAAACTAATATTTGGCGTAAAAGAAGATAATACAATCCTTGGACTTAGTGACTATAAAGAGACTTCCGAAAATATTTCTGAAATCATAAAAACAAAAATGGATCCGAATCCAGAATTTGATATGGAAATACAAGAGATAGATGAGAAAATAATTCTAATTCTAACAATCTTTGCGGGGAAAAACACTCCTTACTTTGTGGCAGATGGCGGTACGAGAACAGCCTACAAGAGAGTAGGAAATCAGAGTGTCTCTGCCAATAGAATAGACTTATTTAACTTATCACTAAAGGGCGAACATATTAGCTATGATTCACTTGAGTCAAAGAAAAATTTAGAAGATGTAACTTTTAAAGAACTTGGAATAGAATATAAAAAGAGGACAGAAAAAGAGTTTGAAGATAAAGATTTAATATCCTTTGGGCTTGTAAATAATGAGGGGAAACTAACCCTAGCAGGAGCACTCCTTGCAGATGACTATCAAGTTTATCAATCAAGAGTGTTTTGTACTAGGTGGAATGGACTAACCAAAGCCAGTGGGAGAATAGATGCTCTTGACGATGCTGAATTTGAAGGAAATATAATTTATCTTTTAAAAGCAAGTTTGGACTTTGTAAAAAGAAACACGAAAAAGATGTGGAGAAAAGGTCCAGTCTATAGAATAGAATATCCAGAATATCCCGAAAGAGCAGTACAAGAAGCCTTAGTCAATGCCCTAATCCACAGAGACTATTCAGTAATTGGCAGTGAAGTCCATGTAGATATCTATGACGATAGGCTAGAAATATATTCTCCTGGAGGTATGTACGACGGAACTTTTGTCCAAAATCTAAATCCATTAAACGTATCTTCCTCAAGAAGAAATCCAATTTTAGCAGATGTATTTGCCAGAATGGATTTAATGGAAAGACGAGGATCTGGACTTAGAAAAATCATAGAAGCCTATAAAAGAGAAGAAAATTATAGGGAAGAATTAAAACCAGAGTTTAGATCTACCGAAAGCTCTTTTACTACAATTTTAAAGAATCTAAATTATGACACCCAAAATGTCACTCTAAATGAGGGTCAAAATGTCGGTCAAAATGTCGGTCAAAATGTCGGTCAAAATGTCGGTCAAAATGTCGGCCAAAATGTCGGTCAAAATGTCGGTCAAAATGTCGGTCAAAAATTGAAACCAAGTAAAAGGCGTGAAGAAATTCTTGAAATAATAAAAAATAACCCTAAAATAACTGCATACGATTTATCTAAACAATTTAATGTAACCGATAGAACCATAGAAAGAGATTTAAAAAATCTCACAGATAAAAAAATAATAGAGTATATTGGCAGTGCTAAGGATGGCTATTGGAAAGTAAATTAATACTAAGGGGCATTTTATATGGATAAGTTAGCTCAAATTGATGAGGCTATTTCAAAGTTAAAGGAAGAGAAAAAAGAAATGACACCGGAAGAACTTCAAAAAAAGGAAGAAGACTTTGCAATTAGATTTTCTCACGAGTCCCTAAAAATGGAAGGCAACAGCCTTACTTTCGAAGAAGTCAAAGACCTGTTGGCAAAAATAACTTCCCAAACAGACAAGGAATAAGAGTATCAAAGTTAGAATTATAGCTCCTCGAATTCGAGGGGTTTTAAAGAAAAATTAGGTGATTTTTTGAAAAAAGCAAGAAAAATTGAAGAAAATTCATTAAAAAATAGCGAAATCGACTTACTTGAAGATGAAATTGACTTAAAAATTGCAATGTCACGACTAAAATCAGCAAAAAATGAAGAATTTATATCACAAGATGACTTTGAAAAGAAATTTGGCGTAAAATTAGATGAAGTTGAGTTCCTTAAAGACGAGGAATTAGAATAAAACTTATATCTCTAAAATAAAATTGCCCTTTTAATGCCAAGTCCCAGTTCATAAATATCGAGGTGCAACATGGATAAAGAAAAATTAATAAAGAAGAAGAAGAAAAACTATTTAAAGAAGCTAAAAAATTTGTTGAAGATGACATAGACGCATTTAAAGAGCGGGCTGATGGACCTGACACAATTGAGGAAAAATCCGAAGAAGCATATAAAAACTTTGACAAAGTGGCAGATGAGATTATGGAAAAGTATGACAAAGCCTTTAAAGAGCTTGCAAAATAAATTTTATTTAAGGAGGGGGCATAGGGGGCGGCAATGCCCCCTCTACCCCCTCCTTTGACCTCC
>NZ_HE610718.1:140855-158530 GCF_000321025.1 Peptoniphilus senegalensis JC140 | reverse complement strand
CCCCTTGACCACCTCCTTATAAGTGCTAAAGCCGCAGCCTTTAAGAAAAATAAAAACTTATAAAGAAAATTTCTTTTTATATTATTTAGCGATAAAGCCGCAGGCTTTCCACTCCCTTACCCTCCGCAAGAAAAAGAAATTGCAAAAATGTAACCCTTTTGTTATAATTTTACATACGGTCGAAAGACCCTTTCTACTATCACTAAAAACCACTAAAGTAAAAAGCAATGTTACATAAATATTTCAAAAGAACAATTACAAGAAAGTTTATGTAATGTAATTGTAATTTTACAAAGGAAGTTTCTAGTGTATAATAGAAACATAAGAGGAACATGACAACTAAATAAAACCAGAAATAAGGCGATATTTATTTGTCACCTCTGAGTCGAGTTTGTTCAGACTCGGCGACAAAAGTTTGAGACTTTTGTAGAATCTACAAAATTTTTAAGGAGGTCGAAAGACAAATGAACAAGAAAATTATTTCTCTAGTACTAGCACTAGTAATGGTACTAGGAACATTCACAAGTGTCTTCGCGGCTGAACCAGCAAAGAAAGAAGAAGCTAAAAAACCAGCAGCTTCTGAAAAAGTTGAAAAAGTAGTTGGAAAAGATAACAAAATCCAATACATTATCGACAAAAAACTTGTTGAAGGCTACGAAGATGGAAGCTACGGACTTGACAAAAACATCAAGAGATCCGAAATTACAAGATTACTTGTATTAGCTAACGGTAACGAAGAATTAGCAAAACAACTTCAAGGTTCAATGAAAATCTACTCTGATGTAGATGCAAAACACTGGGCTAACGGAGTTATCACAGTAGGTACAACAGTTCCTTCTGATGCTAACGGAATCGCTATGCTAGCAGGATATCCAGATGGATCATTTGGTCCTGAAAAAGATGTAACTTACGCTGAATTAGCAAAAATGTTAGTAGTTCTTGCTAAAAAAGACTTAACTGCTGATATGGTTAAAAACGCTATCTGGGCATCTTCTTGGATGACTTGGGCAACACAACTTGGAATTCTTGACGATGTAACAGTTGCAGATTCAAACAAAGCAGCTAATAGAGCAGATGCATTCACTATGGTTTACAATGCTCTTTACAAAATGCAAGAATTCAAGAGAGTACCAGCTAATGAAACAAGAGGAATTATCTCTAACATTACAAAAGATGTATTAACTCTTAACCAAGATTCTAAAATGGAATACAAGGTTACAGGCGATACTGTATTTGTAACAGGAGTTAACTCTTCAAGACAACAACTTATTAAATTAAGTGATATTAACTACAAACTTGATAATTACTATCTAGGATCATTAGTAAGAATTCTTACTAATGACAAGAACGAAGTAACTCATATCATTGAACTTGGTAATCCAGACAAGTTTGCTGTAAACATGGAATATGGTAAAGCAGGATACAACTCTGTATGGAGAGGTGTTGCTGACAATACTGTAGAAACTTCACCAGCAAGCACTTACTACAAAAATGGTTCTTCAATGGATAACTACAAAGTAGATCCAGCTAGACAAGCTTATGCTATGATTAACTTCAAGAACAAAGATGTAGATGCAAAATCTATTACTTTCTACAATGTAGGAACAAGAGATAAAGCTAAAACAGATATTACTTTAAAAATCAACAAAGACACTGAATTCTATGTAGCTAACCCTGGTAACAACATTATGAAGAAAGTTGCAAATGTAAATGAAGCACTTGCACTAATCGGATACAAAAACTATGCAGATTATAAACTTCTTGATGTATATGCAGGATTTGACACTGATGGAATTAATAGAAACTACGGAGCAATAAACTTCGATACAGCTGATAGAAATACTGCAAAAGTTGTAGTATTCAATCTTGTAAATAAAACAGTTAATGGAGAAAAATATAGAGTTCTAGAAACTTCTTCTTCTAAATTCATAACTACAATTGAAAAAGCAAATGGAGAAGTTCTTGATAGAAACAACTATAAAGATACTTCAAGATTCCCATTAGAATATGGCGATAAGTTTGATGTTATCGAACTTGATGATGTTAGAACTGGATCATTCTACAATACTCTAATTGACCACTCTGATACTAACAAATACCCAGTTGTTGAAATTATCAAAGTTAAAAATGACAGTAAAGTCATTGAAATTATTGATGAAAATGGAGTAAGATCTGAACTTGATCTTAGAGATGCAGACATCTTCTCTGCTAAGAGATTTGATGGCGTTGAAGTTGGTAACCGTATCCAATTTAGAGTAGAAGACAAAAACAGCAACACAGCTGAAATTGTTTCACTTCTTGGAAAAGGAACTAAACTTGAAGGTTCTATTGTTGGAATTCTTCCAATAGCTCACAAAGGACAAGAAGTAGGTAGAGTTCAAAGAGTAGATATGCTTGGAAAAGATTATACTACTATGACAGCTAAAGTAGATAACAACATATTTAATGCAGCAAATCAATATGGAATTGCTAATTACCTTGTATACACTAATGAAGGTAAAGACTTAATGAACTTCTGGAATAAATTTGGAGAAACTAGAAAGATTGCTTTCAAAGTAGCTGAAAGAAATAACAATGGTTTATTCGTAGCAACTGATATTGTTGATAACGAAACTCAAATGCCAGTTGGAAAATACTATGAAAAAGTTTTAGCAGATGAAAAAGAAGCAGCCAAAAAGGCTCTTGAAGCTAAAATTGCTGAAGCAGAAGCTAAAGTAAAAGATGTTAAAAAATCAGCTGATGGTACAGATGTATTAACTACTGAAAAGTGGGCACTAGAAGCAGATATTGATGCTATTAATACAGCTATCACTGCAGCAAAAGGCGAATTAACAAAAACTACTGAAGAAATGAATAAAGCTAAAGAAACTCTTCAAACAGCTATGGATAAATTCGCACCTAAAGCTGGAACTAAAACAGCTTAATAATTAGTCTAACTAATTAAATTAAAGATAAAACTCGAGGGAAACCTCGGGTTTTTCTTTTTTTACATAAAGGTTCTTTTCTGGTAAAATTAGGGTAAGAGGTGGTAATATGAGCCAATTTAATTCTATAACTAAGAAAGAAAATCCAGATAAAACTGCAAAGGATAAAAACCATACTTGGATAAATCCTATTAATAATTGTTTAAAAAAATCTTTTTTCCTAAGACATTTTTTATGCTTTTTTGTATTCATTTTGCTTATTATTTATCTCTACCTTTCTTACAAGAAAGACATAAGGACTTATTTTTTTCTTTCTAACCTAAAAGTAATATTACCTGCCCTTGTAGCAGGAGCTGGAGTTTTCGAGGGCTTTAACATAAATAGAAAGAAGTCCTTTAAAGAAATTGTCACTAAAGAGAGAATAAATTGGCTACATAGGCTGCAAAATAATTTATCAGAATACCTAAGACTCACAAGAAAAGGTAAAGCTGTAGATGAAAATAAAGTTACAAGGCTTTATTATAAAATTATTTTTTCTATAAACCATGAAGAGGATAAAAAGGCGCTAGATGCCATAAAAAACTACAATGATTATATTTTTGGAAAAGAATTAGAAAAAAATATTAAAATAAGAAAAGGAATAATTGAATTAGAGTCGCAAGACACTCATGAGGTAAAAAAATTTACATATTATAAATACAAAAAAAAATTTGGAAAATTAAGAAGTAAGGTCGAAAAATCTTTTGCAAAAATATTTAAAGAAGTTTGGGAAGAAATTAAGAAAGAAGCTGATTAAAAGGCTTCTTTTTTCTTATTAAGAAAAAATTAAGAATTTATAAATTCGGTTTTTTCTTTACTAAGATATTTTTTAATATTAAATCTTTTTTTTAATATTGGAGGGGCTTATACCCATTCGGGCACAAGGGGCTTACGATTCTAAACAAGTGTAAACAGATATTGCCCCTTGCTTGTGCCTGGTGGTACCCCTCCAAACCACCCCTTTCACCCCACGCACTGGAAGTCCAAAAAAATCGGTCATGCTAAATTTTCAAAACTCGCTCTTCGAGCTCAAACAGTTGAAAATTTTTAACGCATAACCGATTTTTTGCTTATCTTATACACTCCAATTAGTCTACGATTGTAGCTAGAGGTCCTTTCCTTATTACACATTTACAAACTGGGCATTGTTGTTAAGTTATTTTGATGGATCTATTTTTTTACTAGAAGAAATCTAAATCGAAGTCGTAAAAGTTTTCGATTGCTTGTAACGAGGAGAATCCGTAAAGGTAAAACCAAACTGTAGTCTTTTAAAACCCCGTAAAGCAAGACAGCCGTAAAAAAATTCAACTGTGAATGAGCGATTGATATTTGCGAAGCAAATTCAGTCGCTCAACCGTCGAACCCTAACAACGAAAAGGAGCGAAGCGAACTTTGAGTTGATTAGGTTCGCGTGAAGCTCTCGATGAAATAAAATATTCGCATTTAAAATAATTCTGATGAAAAAATAATTTTGTAATTATAAATATGTAAGAGAGCAAGTTTTGAATTTTAGGCTGGCTGCTGCTCGGGGTTGTTGGCAAAGGCCCCTGCCAGGGCACGGGGGTGTGGGGGAGGTCAAAGGAGGGGACAAGGGAGATTCGAAACGCCCTAAGTCCCCTCCAGTATTAGAAATAAAACCTTAATATTAAAAAAATATTTTTTAAGAAAAAACTTTTTAAATTTGTTCTTAAAGCCAAGCTTTAGTTTTTCACTAACAAATGATCTCCCACGAGTGCAACTTTAAAGCTCTTATAGAAATCTTTTTCAAAAAATATATCATATCCTTTTCTTTGAGGACTTTCTTCGATAAATTCTTCATAAATCGCCCTTATATTCTCCATCTTTAAGCCAAAGGCTATGGCAAGGAGCAAGTCTTCTTCACATCGTCTCTCGCAAGTTTTTAGTTCTTCTTCTACTTTTTCTAATTCTTTAAATTTTTTGTTTCCAAGTTCTGTCATATTGGAGAAGCTTGTTATAAGTGATACGTAAAAAATTAGTGCAAAGATAATGCTTGCAATTCCAAAAAAGTTTTCGTTATAGACTGTGATTACGCCCACGAAAAACAGGAGGGAGAATATTACAAAGGAAAGTAAAATTTTTGCAGTTTTCTTTTCTCTTGTAAAAAGTTTTTTTTCCACCATTTCATCTTCCAAGTAATATATAAAGTCATTGAACTTTTTGTTGTAGTTGTCTGGCTCTCTTCTTCTAATTTTATCCAAATTGCGAGTGGAGATTTCTCCCTCGCCAAAGGAAAAGAGTATGTCGAAGAGTTTTTGCTCGCCTTTATCTAAGTTTTCTTGTTTTAAATTTTTTAATACATATTCTTTTTTCTCTTCGCCAGCTTTTGTTTTGTAAAAATTTTCTTGGATTTCTATTTTTCCATCTGCAATTGTTTTTAAAATTATTGCTATTATTGTGTTGTAGATGAAATTCCCACCCTTGTAGAGATAGCCTTTCTCATAATATTTTAAATCTATTTCTTTTTCCTTTTTTGCTGAATTTTTTTCTTCAAAAGAAGTTTAGCCATTGCAAAGGATAAAAGAATGAGTATTATATTTATTGCCAAAAAGTATGTGCTCGATAAATTCATTTTAAAATCCATTTAATCACCTCTATATATTATATACAAAAAAATTTTTTTGGGTATAATAGATTTATTGGAGGGATTAAATGTACGATATTATTATAATTGGAGGCGGACCAGCAGGATTATCGGCAGGTCTTTATGCAGCTAGAAGTAAAAAGAAAACTTTAATCATAGAAAAGGGTATTGAAGGCGGACAAATTGCTGAAACTACTCAAGTTGAAAATTATCCAGGAATTGATGTTATTGATGGTGTTGAACTTGGAAAGAGAATGGCGGATCAAGCTAAAAAATTTGGCGCTAAAATCGTTATGGATGAAGTTGTAGATATGGACCTAGAGGGAGAAGTAAAAAAGATAAAGTGCTATATTGATTCTTATGAAGCCAAGGCAGTCATAATTGCTACTGGTGCTTCTCCTAGACCTATTGGTGCACCTGGCGAAAAGGAATACAAGGGCCGTGGCGTAAGTTACTGTTCTACTTGCGACGCCGCTTTCTATGAAGATGAAACTGTTTATGTTGTAGGTGGTGGCGACTCTGCTGTTCAAGAGGCAATTTTCATCACTAACTTTGCCAAGAAAGTTTACATCATTCACAGAAGGGACGAGCTAAGAGCTTCAAAGGTTCTTCAAGAAAAAGCTTTTAACAATGATAAGATTGATTTTATTTGGAACACTACTGTAAAGGAAATCAAGGGAGACAAGATTGTCAACGAAATGATTTTAGAGGACACTAAGACTGGCGAAGTAAGGTCAATCAAGGCTGATGAGCCTTTCGGAATTTTTGTATTCATCGGCTATGTTCCTATGACTGATATGTTTAAGGGTAAAGTTGAACTTACTAGCGATGGTTACATTAAAACAGATGATGAAATGAGAACTAATGTAGCTGGTGTTTTTGCAGCAGGAGATATTAGAAAGAAAACTGTTCGCCAAGTTGTCAATGCAGCAGGCGATGGTGCTGTTGCGGCTATGAATGCACAAAAATATATTGATGAAGAAGAAGGAAATCTTTACGAAGGTTTCAAGGAAAATAAATAATTTTTGCAGAGAAAAAACATTGCTTGAAGGTAAAATTTCAATCAATGTTTTTTTGTTGCTCATAATTTTATTTTGACTTGTGGAAAAAATTTCAGCTTTCTTTTATCCACTTTGCCTTAAAGGTATATGCCACCATTAGGACTGCGCCAATTAACCAGGAGATTGGATAGAGCATATAGACGTTCTCAATAGTATTGTAATGTGGAATTACAAATTTTGCTGCAAGAATTCTAAATAGGCAAAGGGACAAGAGCATTATTATCATTGGCGGCACTGTCTTACCAGTACCTCTCACTGTGCCAGCAAGGGAGTGCATAATGGCAAGTAAAAAGTAGAAGGGACAGAAAAATTTTGTAGCAAGAACTCCTGCCTCTATTACGGCTTGATCTTTTGTAAAAAGTGCAATGACCTTGGGAGCAAATGTGTAAAGCATAGTGCCAGATATTATTGTATAAATTATGCTCATAGAAAGTGTCATCCACATTCCTTTTTTTACTCTGTCAATTTTTCCTCCACCATAATTTTGTCCTGCAAAGGTAGTTATGGCAAGGCTTAGACTTAGGACGGGCAAGATGTTAAAGCCGTCAATTTTTATAAAGGCACCAAAGCCTGCCATGGTCATTGAACCAAATACATTTACGCTAGACTGCATTATTACATTTGAGAAAGATATTACTGTGCCTTGAACTGCTGTCGGGATACCAACTTTTATTATGCGAAGAGCCATGTCTCCATGAAGTTTTATTTTTTTTAAGCGAACTTTATAAATTTCTGGAACTCTCATCAAAAATAAAAGGGCAAGGAGAGCTGAAAGTCCTTGGCTAATATTTGTTGCTATGGCAGCACCACTTACGCCCATGGCGAAAAATTCAATGAACAAAATGTCTAGGATGACATTTATCATAGATGCAATGGCAAGGTATAAAAGGGAGCGTTTTGAATTTCCAACAGCGTTTAGGATACCGGCTTCCATGTTGTAAAGGACATTAAAAATTAGTCCCATGGAGAAAACTCTTAGGTAGTCTATTGATTCTGCCATAACCTCTTTTGGTGTCTCCATTTTCATTAAAAGCCAAGGGGCAAAGATGTAACCCAATATGGAAATTATGGCTCCAAGGACAAGGGCGATGGCAAGAGAAGTGTGAACAGAAAGCTTAACATCTTTTAGCTTGTTAGAGCCAAGGGATTGAGCAACTATTATCCCGCTTCCAACTGAAATGCCTTGAGCAAAGGATATGAACAGGTTAATAAGAGCTGTGCTTGAGCCAACTGCTGCCAGGGCATTACTGCCCACGTAGTTTCCCACAATCATTGAGTCAATAGTGTTGTAGGTTTGTTGTAAGAGGTTGCCAAATATTAGGGGTATGGCGAAGAGCACAATTGTCTTCCAAATGCTTCCACTTGTCATTAAATTTTTTTCTATATGTGATACTTCTTTATCTTTCAAATTAAATCATTCCATTATTTTTAATATTTCAATTTTTTGTCAAATAAGATTTGCAAGTGAGTTTAACTAATAATACATAATATTGTACTTTAAAAGTCAAAAAATTACAAAGTTCTAGGCTTATTACAAGGTTAATTGGAGATAAAAATTATTTTTTAGTTTATGAAAAGTAAAAAAGTATCTCCTTTTTAGATAGAGATACTTTAAAAACTAAAAATTTTTATTATTCAAGAGGAACTACTTTTAAATCCTTTGACACGTGATTTAGGACTTCGCAGCCATTTTCTGTTATTAAGACAAGGTCTTCTATGCGGACGCCAATGCCTTCGTCTAGGAGATAGATTCCTGGTTCAACGGAAAAGATTTGTCCCACTTCTATTATGCTGTCATTGACTGAAGATACATCGCCTGCTTCGTGAGTTTCAAGTCCAATGGAGTGACCTGTTCTGTGAGTAAAGTATTTGCCATAACCCTTTTCTTCGATATAAGACTTTGCAGCTTTGTCAACGTCAGACATTTTGTTGCCAGGCCTTGCTGCTGCAATGCCACGAAGGTTGGCTTCCTTTACGATTTCATAAATTTCACGGGCTCTGTCACTTACTTCGCCAATGAAAACTGTACGAGTCATGTCTGATGCGTAATTTTTATACATTCCACCAATGTCTAGGACTACGCAGTCGCCTAGTTTTCCACGAGTGTCATCTGTGGAGTGGTGAGGATCAGCTGCTGATCTTCCATAAGCTGTGATTGGTTCAAAGGAAACTTCTTCGACGCCATGAGATTTATATATTTCCTTTAGCTTTGTGCTTAATTCTTTTTCATTTAATCCCTTAACAACCCAAGGTATGAGCTCTTCCATTACCTTGTCATTTATAATAGAAGATTCACGCATAAGCTTCTTTTCTTCTTCATCTTTAACGCGTCTTACTGCGTCAACAATGTCTGAGCCGTTGATGTATTTTTTATCAGGAAAAATTTCTTGAAGGCGAAGTAGAAATTTTGCAGACCAGAATTTGTCTATACCAATGACTTCATCTTCTTTTATATATTTTGACAATTTTAGAATGCCATCTTCAACATCGTTATACCAAATTAAATCTATGCCAAGATCATCATCTTGTGGGAAGAGTTCGTTTATCAAAAGTTTTAAATCGCCATCTCTATGAAGGTAAAGGGCGAGAGCTCTTTCGCCTGGTTCAATTTTTTTGTCAATTAGATAAAAAATTGCGTAGGGGTCACTTATTATCATGTGAGCCAAATTATTTTCTTTCATCTTTTTTATTAGTCTATCAATTCTATTTTTGTGCATAATATCCTCCATTCTTTTTTAAAATATATCACAAAAGTCTTACAATATCCATTTATACATTGATTAAAAACTTATAAATTGTCAATAAAAAAATCTGCAGTTTCCCACAGATTATTTTTGTGCTAGTGATTTAATTATATTTGCAACTTTTGATGGCATAATAATTTCGTGACTACCTGCTGCGAAACTTGTAACACCAAGATTGTTGCAGGCTATTATAAAATCATTTGGTGATTTTATAACGCCAAGTTCCATAAGTGTGTTTGCAACATCAGCTGGGCTTGCTCCCTCAGATATATTTATGCTATAAGTTTCAAGGCTTGTGTTAGAAAGTATTGCTAGGACTTCTCTCACTGTTAATTCTTTACTCAAGTCATAAGATCCAGGGACAATTTTATTTTCAATTTGCATATCATCTGCCAAGTCCTTGTAGGCATATATATCTTTTATTAGACCTTGTTCCATTAAAATTTTGCCAAGACCCTCAACATTTGTGCCATCAGGTATTGTTATTTTTGTTGATGCCCTGCTTGTTTGTGCTTCTTCTTTTTCTTCTTCTTCGTCAACTATTACAATTGGCTTTATATTTTCTTCTGCTTTTAAGCCAGTTGCTACTAAAATTTCATTTGTCGTCTTTTTAAATTCGTCTGCAATTCCTATTTTAATCTTGCTATTTGAAATTGAGTTGAGATATAGGGAGTCAATTCTCCACTTGATTATGAATACCAAGAAGAGGAGAAATAAAATTGACAATAATACTTGCGAAAATTTAATTAAAAAGAGTTTGCCTCTATTAAAATCTTTCAAAATAAACCTCTTTTCATCTTGTTTTGATATAATTATAACAGCAAAGTTAAAAAATGAAAAGTTTGGAGATATTATGCGAGAAATTATTGTAAATGAAAATGATGGGGGAAGAAGACTTGATAGGTTTCTTAAAATTTATTTTGAGAAGGCTCCTCTTTCCTTTATATATAAAAATTTGAGAAAGAAAAATATTGTGGTAAATGGCAAAAAGGCAAAGCCAGAAGATATTTTAAGTAAGGGCGATGTTATAAAATTATTTTTGGCAGAAGACACAATAAATAAATTTAAAAAGGATATAAAAAAGTCAAAAAATTCTAAGCTGCCCGATATTTTATATGAAGATGAAAATATTATTTTGGTAAAAAAACCTATAAATATGCTCACTCACAATGACAGCGGCAAGTATCAAGACAACGCTCTTGACAGGATGGTGGACTATTTAATTGCAAAGGGCGAATACATTCCAAGGCTAGAGAAATCCTTTAGACCCGCCTTTGTAAATAGACTTGACAGGAACACATCGGGGATTTTAATTGGAGCAAAAAATTTAAAGTCTCTACAAATTTTAAATGATGCAATAAAAAGTCGCAGGATAAAAAAATATTATGTGACGATTGTATCTGGAGATGTGAAAAAAGATTTTGATGTGGATATAAATTTAGTCAAGACAAAAAACAATGTCATGAAAAAATCTAGTGAAGGCAAGAAATCAATTACAAAATTTCATGTCCTTAAAAATAAAAATGGGTACTCACTTCTCTCTGTGAATTTGATTACTGGAAGGACTCATCAAATTAGAGCTTCTTTAAAGGAAAATGATTTATTCATCATTGGCGATAGAAAGTATGGAGAAGAAAAGGTCAATAAAATTTTTAGGGCTAAGGGACTAGACAGCCAGTTTCTCCACAATTATTCCCTTGTTTTTGAATGTGATGAGTTTGAAAACTTGAAGGGCAAAAAATTTGTTTACCTTCCAGGAGAAAAAATGACAAATATAGCTGAAGAAATTTTTGATGTAAATTTAGGGGAATTATTAAATGAAAAAAATAATTTTTAGAAATCCAAAGGAAAAATTAGATTTTAAAAGTTTAAAGGGCGAGAGGACTTTAGTCATCTTGCCTTCTCAGTCTGCAATAAATTTTTACATAAGAGATATGCTAAAAAAGGGAACAGACATAACAAAAACTGATTTTGAAACCTTTGACGGTATTGACAAAAAAAATAGTAATAGGAAGCCAGATTCAATTTTAAAATATATAATTTTATCAAAGATTTTGAATAATAATTTTACTGACATGGAAATTTTCCCAGAGACTGTTGACATAGTCTTGGACTTTTTCGATGATCTTTGTGAAAATAATTTATCTAGTCAAGATATTTATAGTATTAATGGAGAAATTTTTAAGGATTTAGGAAAAGTTTTTGAGCTTTATAAGGCATATTTTGATGAGAAAGGCTATGACATTTATGGAAGACTAAAAGATTCTTCTGTGGAAAATTCTCTATTTGACAGCATAATAATATCTGGCTTTTTGGAATTTAGAAAGAGTGAAGAGGAAATAATAAAAAAACTCTCCCATGCTAAAGACAAAAATATTTATATAGATTTGCCCTTTAATTTTTGTGAATCTAATTTAATTTCATCTACTATAAAGGGCTTAGAAGAACTTGGATTTGTTTTAGAAAAGTCAGAGTTTTTAGATTATAAAATTGATTTGAGGAAGAAAGACATAAAAGTCATCTCATCAAAAAAAGATTTTTACAATTTATTTTTCTCTAAGATAAAACTTTTGCTCATGGACAAAAAAGTCAGTGATATAGACATCTTAACGGGGTCAAAAAGTCTTGCAAATAAGATAAAGTCTCGTGAAATCTTTGAGGGGCTTGAGTTTAATGTGTCTAGCAGTGAAAAATCCCTTCTCAAAAGTGAATTTATTGTCCTCATGGAATATTTTTTAAAGAAAAGTAAAGAAAATACCTTAAAAAGAGTGAACCTTTCTTATTTTCCAGTAAATTGTGATGAAGTTATCTTTGAAAGTGCACTCTTGACTTATGATTTTAAGAATATAGATGATATAGATTTTTCAAAATTAAAAAGTTTGGAAGTAAAGTCTGACTCTGTGGAAAATTTTTTAAGTGGCGTAGAATTTTTGCAAGGAGAAAAAATAGAAGAGAAAGCGACTTTAGATTATTACATTAAATTTTTCAGCAAGTTTTTGGCTTTGGCAAAGGAAAAAATAAAGGATGAAGTAAATAAAAATCTAGATACTTTGGCCTTTAGGGATCTAAGATTTGCAAAGAAGATGGAAGAAAATTTTTCAAAGATGGAAAATCTTTCAGCTATTTATAGGGAGATTTCTCTAATTGATTTTGTTTTAATTGCAAAAAAATATATTGAAAAGTCAAAAATTGATGAAGTTCAAAATTTAGAGGGCCTTGAAATTGGAAATTATGGGTCAAACTACTATAAAGCTTTTAAAAATTTATTTTTAATTGGTTTTGACAAAAATTTCGAGATAAAAAACAAGAATAATTTTATTTACAACAGAGAGTCCCAAAGGGACATGGCAAAGATTAGCCTCGTGAAAGACAACTTTAAGAGGGACTATATCTATTTGATTTATGATTTAATTATGGCTGAGGAGGTTTTTATTTTAGTGGAAGACCCTGAGAAGGGACTTTCAAAACTTTTAAATACATTAATTCGCGACTTGGACTTAAAAATTCTTGAGCATGAAAAAATTTATGCCACATCAAAACTTGATAAGGATTTTGAAACTCATGAAATAAATTACGAAGTTTCAGCGGAAGAACTTCAGGGCATCAACAAAAAAATTAGGGATAGAAATTATTCTGTTACAGATTTTGATATTTTAAAGGATTGCCCAAGGAGATTTATCTTTGAGAGAGTTTATAGGATTGAAAAGTTGGAGAAAGAGTATGACGAAAAATATTATCTCAAAATGGGAGATAAGTACCACCACATTTTGGAAAAGTATTTTAAGAGAGAGAGAAATCTCAATGAGGATAGCTTGAAGGAGTTAATTCTTGAAGAAGAAAACTTGGGTAAATTTGAAAATTTATCTTTCTTGGAGAAAATTTCTGTCATTAACACTTTTAACACTTTGAAAAAATATATTGAAAGCGATTTGGAAGAGCAAAGGAAATATGGATTTGTGCCAAAATATTTTGAAGAAGCTTTTGTAACTGATGTCCATGGACTAAAGATAAAAGGTAGAATTGATAGGATTGACGCTTTAGCTGACGATGAGATTTTAATTGATTACAAGAGGTCAAAGGGCAGAACAAAAAAGGAAATCGAAGATTTAAAGTCATTTCAAATGCCACTTTATGCTATAGCGAGAAAAAAAGTGGGTAAGAAGATAGCAAGTGCGGTTTATGGCTCTGTTAAAAATGCAGAACTTTCCACTGTTATAAAAAATTCTGACATTTTGCCAAAGGATGACAGCAAGAGAAATTATTTCACAGAAGAAGACTTGTGCCTTCTTTTAGAAAATGTGGAAAAGGAAATAATTAGAATGACAAATAGCATAATGGCAGGCGATTATACTTCTACAAGTGATTGCAAAAATTGTGACTATAAGGAAATTTGCGAGAATAAGGAGATTTAGATGGATAAAAAAGAACTTAGAAAAAAATTCACAAAAATTAGAGCTGAAATTGAAAATAAAGAAGAAAAAGATAAAAAAATTAGGAATAATTTAAAAAATTTAGAAATCTATAAAAATGCTAAGTCAGTTTTTGTTTTTATATCCTACAAAAGTGAAGTTGATACAAAGAAAATCATTGACATGATAATAGAGGATGGCAAAAAACTTTTGGTACCCTTAGTAAAGGGCAGTGAGATGATTGCTGTTGAAGTTAAAGGAATAGAAGACTTAGAGCCAAATAAAATGGGAATACTTGAGCCAAAGGATGGCGAAGAAGTCTCTGATATCGATCTAACTATTACACCAGGACTTGCTTTTGACCAAAGTGGATATAGACTTGGCTATGGCGGAGGATTTTATGACAAATTTTTTGCCAAAGTGGACACAATAAGAATGGGAATCGGCTACTCAGAGCAAATCGTGGATGAAGTTGTTCACGAGGAATATGACAAAAAATTAAATTATCTATTGACAGATAAAGGTATAATCAAGTTTGGTGCCAAATGAAAAGAGACTACCCAAAGATAGAAGCTAAGACTTGGAGATGGCTCTTGGCTTTTGTAATTTCAATTGCCTCCTTTTATGGAGTGAGCCTTTTATTTTATTTATTTAATATAAGAAATGAAATAGTTGGTGCAACGGCAGTTAGTTCCTTGTGTCTCTTATCATTACTTATAGTTGATAGAAATTTTATATTTAAAATATTTTTGCCCTTTAGGATGAAGGATTTACTTTACCTTATTATTGGACTTGGATTTTCTATAGTAGCAGTTGTAATTTCATCTATTGTCGTAACAAATCTTGGCATAGAAGGATCTACAAATCCAATTTTTGATGTATTGACGTCAGACAATTTTAAGAGTTTCTTTATATCTACGCTAATTCAATTTATTGCAGAAGAGATAATTTTTATAATTCCATTTTTGTTTGTGATAAATAAAGTAAAAAGTGAAAATAAAATTGTAAAGACCACACTTGCAATTATAGTCTCATCAGTGATTTTTGGCGCAATGCACCTTTCAACATATAATTTTAATATCTTGCAAGCAGTCCTAATTATTTCCATAATAAGGACTGGACTTACAATGTCTTATGTACTTTCAAAAAACTTAAGTGTAACTTATCTAATTCATATAATTTACGATTGGTCTCTAATAGGAATATATATGACAGCAGGACAGATGATAAAATAAAGGAAACCACGAGTTTTGAATTAACAAGCCCCGTGGTTTTTACGAATTAAATTTAACTTTGTCTGGCTATTAAATTGAAAGCTCCTTAAAGCCATTACCTAAAATTTCAGATGTTTCAGAGACAGAGACAAAAGCTTCAGGGTCTTTGTCTTTTATTATTTGTCTTACTTTTACAAGTTGTCTTGAAGAGCACACAACATATAAAATATAGACATCCTTTCTTTTGTAAGATGTTATGCCATTTATGAAAGTAGCACCTCTGTTTATTTCTTTATAGATTTCTATTGCTATTTCTTCATTTTTTTCGGAAATTGCAATAACTTGTTTTTGCTTTCCAACGCCAAGTTGAATTTTATCTACAACATTGTAATTTATAAATATTAGAATTAATGTAAAAAGAACTTTATCTAGGGAATAAAAGTATCCTAGAGTGCCTACAATCATAAAGTTAATTCCCATTAAAATACTTCCAATGCTTATATTAAACTTCTTTTTTAATATTGCAGCGATTATGTCAAGTCCGCCAGTAGATGTGCCATTTTTAAAGGAAATTCCCATACCTATTCCACTTAAAACCCCGCCAAATACACAAGCTAGTATTGGATCTTTTGTTAAATAAAAATCTGGGGCTATCTTTTCATAAAAGGATGCAAATATAGATAGCAGTAATATTGACAACATAGAAAAAAATGTAAAGTCTCTGTCAAGGAAAAAGAGGCTTAGAATTGAAGTTGGAATATTAAATATAACTATTAGCATTGGAAGACTTAGGCCTGTGACATTTGATGCCAAAATACTAAGACCAGTCAAGCCACCAGATATTAATAAGTTTGGCTTTATTATGTAAATAATGGAAAAAGAAACTATTAAAGAGCATATAATTACAGATATTAGTTTTCTTTGGAAATTTTTTGAACAAATCCATTTTTTAAAACTCATTTTATTCGAGTTCACAAAATCACCCCATAATGTATAATACACTATATTATAAATAAGTTTAAGTTAAAAATATAAAATAAAAAAATTTTTTGATTTTAAAAATAGATAGATTTATAAAAGTATGCAGACATAAAACTTTATGAAAATGATTACACAACTTTATCATAAAATATTTAATAATATTTTAAATAGAAAAATATAGGTCAATAAATAAAAAAAGATAGAAAAATTTACCATTGTTTACGAATTGAATTATTATTTGCAAAAAAAGAGTAAATTTTTAAGCTATAAGTATAAATATGGACAATTCGTTAAAATTGATTCCACTCCTTGAACTTAATATTTCTATTTGCTATAATTAAGACTGTAAGAAATGGTTATCATGATTATACATAAAGGAGAGTGTTAAAAATGACAGATACTTTAAATCCGTTAGTAGCAGCTCAACAAAAAGTTAAGGCTGCATGTGATAAGCTAGGTTGCGACCCAGCAGTTTATGAACTTCTAAAAGAACCAGAAAGAGTTATTGAAATCTCTATTCCAGTAAAGATGGATGACGGTTCAGTAAAAGTTTTCAAAGGTTGGAGATCAGCTCACTCATCAGCAGTTGGTCCTTCTAAGGGCGGCGTTAGATTCCATCCAAATGTATGCCTAGATGAAGTTAAGGCTCTTTCACTTTGGATGACTTTCAAAGGTGGCGCACTTGGCCTTCCATACGGTGGAGGAAAAGGTGGAATTTGTGTTGACCCATCTGAACTATCTGATAGAGAATTAGAACAACTTTCAAGAGGTTGGATCAGAGGACTTTACAAATACCTTGGAGAAAGAATTGATATTCCAGCTCCAGACGTTAACACTAATGGACAAATTATGGCTTGGTTCCTTGATGAATGGATTAAAGTTAACGGAGACAGACAAGATATTGGAATGTTAACTGGTAAACCAGTTGGACTTGGTGGATCTGAAGGAAGAAACGAAGCAACAGGATTTGGTGTTGCAGTAGTAACTAGAGAAGCTGCTAAACGTGAAGGAATTGATTTCAAACACGCTAAGATTGCAGTTCAAGGTTTCGGTAACGTTGGATCTTTCACAGTTAAAAACATTGAAAGACAAGGCGGAAAAGTTTACGCTTTAGCTGAATGGGACAAAAAAGAAGGAAACTACGCTCTATACAATGAAAATGGACTAGACTTCAAAAAACTTCTTGCTTACAAAGAAGAACACCACACACTAATCGGTTACCCAGATGCAAAACAAATCTCAGCTGACGATTTCTGGACAGGCGAATGGGATATCTTAATTCCAGCAGCTCTAGAAAACGTAATTACTGGTGACGTTGCAGCTAAACTTAATGTTAAATTAGTTTGTGAAGCAGCTAATGGTCCTACTACTCCAGAAGGAGATAAAGTTCTTACTGAAAGAGGAATTAAACTTACTCCAGATATTTTAACTAACTCTGGTGGAGTTCTAGTTTCTTACTACGAATGGGTTCAAAACCAATACGGAATGTACTGGACAGAAGCTGAAGTAGAAGAAAAACAAGAAGCTGACATGATGAAGGCTATTAAAGGCGTATTCGCAGTTTGCGATGAATATGATGTAGTTCCTAGAGAAGGAGTTTACATGTACGCTATTAGATCAATTGACAAAGCTATGAAACTTAGAGGATGGTATTAATCCCTACAGTTAATAAATGATTAAAAACCGCAGCATTTGTTGCGG
>NZ_HE610718.1:38871-140349 GCF_000321025.1 Peptoniphilus senegalensis JC140 | reverse complement strand
GCCGGTGGATTTTTATTATGTTTAGATTTATATAATTATTACAAAGTAGAAAAGGTGGAGAACAAAATGTTATCTCCACCTTTTCTACTTTGTAATAATTAAATTGTTTTAAATTTTTTCTCTAGGAGAGTAAGATGTGTGAAGCAAATCGTGAGCTCTTTCTCCATAAGGCTTGCCAAGATAATTTTTATAAATTTCTTTTATCATTGGGTTTTCATGAGATTTTCGGATTTTTTTATTTTTATCAATGTCATAAAGGGCTCTTTGTCTCTTTAGTAAAATTTCTTCATGACCATGATGATAAGGTTGACCACCGCCACCGATACAGCCACCGGGACAAGCCATAATTTCTATGGCATCAAAATCATACTTTTTACTTTTTATACCATCTAATAATTTTCGTGCGTTGCCAAGTCCATGAGCTATGCCAACTTTTAAGTTTAAGTCGCCAACTTTAACTTCAGCTTTTCTTATGCCCTTTAGACCTCTAAGTTCGTCAAATTCAATTTTATCTAATTCTTGACCAGTGAGCCATTCACTTGCAGTTCTTATAGCGGCTTCTATTACGCCACCAGTTGTGCCAAAAATTGTTCCTGCGCCAGAAGATTCGCCCATTAACTCATCAAAATCACTTTCTTCAAGCCCGTTGAAATCTATTCCGTAAAGTTTTATCATTCGTCCAAGTTCTCTAGTTGAAAGAACATAATCCACGTCGCGAATATCTTTTGTGCCAAGTTCTGATCTTGCAGCTTCAGCTTTTTTTGCTGTGCAAGGCATTACTGAAACCATGACAATGTCCTTGGCTGGTATTCCCGTTTTATTTGAGTAATAAGTTTTTACCATGGAACCCATCATAATTTGTGGGGACTTGCAGCTTGAAGGTATGTCTAACATATCGGGATAATTCATTTCGATAAATCTAACCCAAGCAGGGCAACATGATGTCAAAATAGGAAGAGTCTTGTTGTTTTTTATTCTATCAACAAGTTCGCTTGCTTCTTCCATAACTGTTAAATCGGCAGAAAAGTCTGTGTCAAAGACTACATCAAAGCCAAGTTTTCTAAGGGCTGTGACAAGTTTTCCACTTGTAACTTCGCCAGCTTCCATGTCAAAGAGTTCTCCTATGGCAACTCTAATTGATGGTGCGACTTGAACTACTACGTGTTTCTTTGGATTTTTTATGGCATTAAAGACTTTTGCCGTTGCATCAATTTCTACTATTGCACCAGTTGGACAAACTGCCACACATTGTCCGCAGAAGGTACAAGAACTTTCGGCAAGGGGAATGTTAAAGGCAGGGGCAACTATGGCATCAAAGCCACGATTTAATCCACTGAGAGTGCCAACAGTTTGAACTTCGTTACACATTGTTTCACATCTTCTACACATTACACATTTATTTGGATTTCTATAGATGGAGTTTGAAGATGAGTCTACTTTGTGCTGCATTCTTTCGCCCTTGTAGGCAATTTCTCTTATGCCCATTTTTTCTGCTAAGGCTTGAAGTTCACAGTTTAAGTTTTTAGGACACACTAGACAGTCCTTTGGATGATTGGAAAGAAGAAGCTCTAGGTTAATTTTTCTTGCTTCAACTGCCTTTGGAGTATCTGTCTTTACTATCATTCCTTCACTTATTTCTTCTGAGCAAGCTGTGCAAAGTTTTGGTCTTCCCACAACTTCTACCATGCAAATTCGACAGCTTGAAGGTTTGTTTTCATAATTAAAGTTAGGAAGTTTCATATGACAAAGTGTAGGGATGTCTATGCCAATTTCTTTTGCAGCGTCTAATATTGTCGTGCCTTCCTTAACTTTTAATTTTTTATCATTAATAACACAATTTATCATAATTCACCTCTATTTAGGTTCCACAACTGCACCTACAGGACATGTCTTAAAGCAAGTTCCACAGGCTATGCACTTGTCTTCATCAATTTCATGCTTTTCTTTTGGTTTTCCAGATATACATTTTACAGGGCATTCCCTTGCACATCTGTGACAACCAATGCACTCATCTTTATTTATCTTATAGGACCTTTTGATTTGATGTCTTGCATATTTTAAGTATTCTTCAGGGAAATATTTCATAGTAGATAGAATTGGATTAGGTGCAGTTTGTCCAAGTCCACAGGCAGCTGAATTAATTACGTTGTGACATAAGTCTTCGATTTTTTGAAGGTCTTCTTCAGAGCCCTTATCATCCAAAAGTTTTTTTAGCATTTCCAGAAGTCTCTTTGTCCCAACTCTACAAGGTGTGCATTTGCCGCAGGACTCATCTTGAGTAAATTCAAGATAAAATTTTGCAATCTCAACCATGTCATTGTCTTCGTCCATGACAATCAGTCCACCGGACCCCATCATTGCACCAATTTCTTTTAAGTTTTCATAATCAATTGGCGTGTCAATATTTTCTTTAGTAATCATTCCACCAGAAGGGCCACCAATTTGTACTGCCTTAAACTTTTTGCCGTCAGTAATACCACCACCGATGTCATAGACAATTTCACGAATAGTTATGCCCATAGGCACTTCAACGAGTCCAACATTGTTTACCTTGCCAGCTAGGGCAAAGACCTTTGTGCCCTTAGATTTTTCTGTTCCCATGGAAGTGAACCAGTCAGTTCCACGCAAAATAATTTTTGGAATATTTGCATAAGTTTCTACATTATTTACAGTTGTTGGCTTACCCCTATAACCCTTTACACTTGGGAAAGGTGGTTTTCTAGTAGGTTCGCCTCTCTTACCTTCAACAGAGTGGATGAGGGCAGTTTCTTCGCCACAGACAAAGGCTCCGGCGCCATACCTAATTTCAATATCAAAATCAAAGCCTGAATTAAAAATATTTTTCCCCAAGAAACCATACTTTCTAGCTTGAGAAATTGCTGTCTTTAGTCTGTGAATAGCTAAAGGATATTCTGCTCTAATGTAAACAACTCCATGATTTGCACAAGTTGCATAGCCGCCAATAGTCATTGCTTCAACAATAGAGTTTGGGTCTCCCTCCAAAATACTTCTATCCATAAAGGCACCAGGGTCTCCTTCATCAGCGTTGCAGAAAATATATTTTTCATGACCTGGAGAATTATATGTATTTTGCCACTTGATGCCAGTAGGAAAACCACCACCGCCACGACCACGTAGTCCAGATGCTTTTATAATGTCAATTACTTCTTGTGGGGTCATCTCAGTTAAAACTTTTAAAAGAGCTTGATAGCCATCATAGGAAATGTAGTCATCAATATTTTCTGGGTCAATCTTGCCACAATTTTTTAGGGCGACACGAGTTTGTTTGCCATAAAAGCTCATTTCTTTTTGATTGTAAATTGGCTCTTTATTTTTTGGGTTTTTGTAGAGAAGTCTTTTGACAGGTCTGCCATGAAGAATGTGCTCTGCCACAATTTCATTTACATCATCTGGACTTACATGAGTGTAAAAGACATTGTCAGGCTCAACTTTTACAATGGGGCCTTCTCCACAAAAGCCAAAGCAACCAGTTATCATTGCCTCAACATCTCTGATTTTATATTTCTCAATTGCCTTGTCAAAATTCTCCTTAATCAAATCACTTCTTGCAGAGACACAACCAGTTCCCTTGCAAATAAGTATTTGTAATCTCAAATTATTCATGTGACACCTCTTTTTCGTACTCGAGGGTTTGACTCTTCATAGAAGCAACATTTAAAATAAAATCTTTAATGGAGTCTGTGTTAAGGGAGTTGCTCTTCACATTTGCACAGACGTTAAATTTTATTTCAATGTTAAACTTTTCTTTTTGATTTGGATCGTCTTTAAATAAAAATTTGCAGTTTCGCATACCCTTTTCGCGGACAAAACTTTTTAAGTCGTCAAAAACTTTTTCGATTTCTATATATTTTTCTGTTTCGTTTCCAGTTATAAAAATTTCTATAATATCATCGTCTTGCATTTCGCCAATATCTCTCAAAATAGTTTGATGATGCCTTGACTCTTTTATAGAAATAAGTTTTTCCAAGGAATCTATTTTTGTCATAATTACCTCCTTTGAATTTAAAGTTTTTCTATTTAGTCGCTTCTTCTAGTTCTTTTCTGTGAGAAGCTATTATGTCTTTTACATCTTCAACTTCAACATGACCATAAATTTTGTCATTTATACGGACTACTGGACCAATGCCACAAGCACCAAGGCATCTAATGGAATTGACATTGAAGAGACCGTCTTCACTTAATCCATCGCCGTCTACATTTAATTCATCCTTAAAAGCCTTCATAATTTCTTCGGAACCCTTTACAAAGCAAGCTGTACCTAAACATACGTCGACTCTAAATTTTCCCATTTTCTTTTCGTTGAAAAAGGAATAAAAAGTTACTATGCCATTTATTCTGCTTGCAGGGAGATCAGTAAGTCTTGCTATATAAACTTGAAGATCCTTTGGTAGGTAACCAAAAATATCTTGAGCGTAATGAAGAATACTAATAATATTGTTTTCCTTATTATCAAAAGTATCTATGTAGTCTTTTAAACTCTTTAAGAGAGCATTATCTAAGCCCATAGTTTTTAACTTCATATCTACCACCTCTTATTTCATTGTAATACAATGAAAAGGTTTTATCAAAGGAAAGGGGATATTTTTTAAAAATAATACAATAATATACTTAAAGGTGGATGAGAAATTTAAAAATTGGCAAGAAAAAAAAGGAGCCTAAGCTCCTTAAATTTTATGATTTTCTATTAATTATTCTGTTGCGAAGTTGTCGAAGTAGCCTTGGATTAAAATTACTGGAGTTCCCTTGTCGCCAGAGCCACTTGTTAGGTCGCAAAGACTTCCAAGTAAGTCAGTAATTCTTCTTGGAGTTGTTCCAAGAGTTTCATCAGTTCCAACTAAATCTTTATTTTTGTGATTTATTTTTTCTTTCATTGCAGCAGTTGCTTCTTCAGTGTTCATATCTTTAAGGTCAGTGTCTGCAATATATTTTATTTTAAGTTCGCTAGGTGTGCCAGCAAGTCCCTTTGTGTGAGCAGGGGAAACTACTGGGTCAGCAAGTTCCCAAATTTTTCCTACTGGATCTTTGAAAGCACCGTCGCCATAAATCATTACTTCGATTTCTTTATTGTACTTGTCAACTAATTTCTTTTGAACAGCATTTACAAATTCTTCTCCATCTCTTGGGAATAACTTTAATTTTGATTCAGAAGCGAAGTTTGAACCAAGTAGACCAAATTCTTCGTTGTAACCACTGCCATTAATTGATTCATTTAGAATATCGTCAAGACCAAGAACAACTTTTGCACCTTCATCTTTTAAAAGTCTCTTGATTGAAAATCTTGTATGAGTTGAACCAATAAGAACTTCATCAGTGTAATTTAAAATTGTCTTAGGGTCATTTGAGAAGTGGATTTCACAGTTGCCGCCACAAATTTCTTTGTAAAGAGTAACGTAGTCAATTCCTGTGAATTCGTGCTTAACAACTTCGCCAAAAATTCTTCTATAATCTTTTTCTTCTAACACATCAGTGAAAGGATTAATCTTTGCTTCGTAAATAAGATTTGGATCCATTAACGAATTTCCAACTTCATCGGAAGGGTAGGAGAATAGAAAATGGATTTTCTTTCCTGATTTTGCAATTCCTCTTAAAATTGTTGAAAATCTGTTACGGCTAAGAATAGGGAATACAATTCCAATTTCTCCGTCGTATTTCTTATTAATATCTTCTGCTATATCATCTACAGTTACATAATTGTTTTGAGCTCTAGCAACAAGAGATTCAGTTACAGCAACTACATCTCTGTCTTTCATAGAAATATTTTCAGATTCAAGAGCCTTACTTAGGGAATCAACGACGATATCAACTAAATTGTCTCCACTTTTTACAATCGGTGTACGAATTCCACGTACTACTGTTCCAATGTATCTTTGCATAATTCCTCCTACATTTAATAACATTAAAATAAATTACTTTTTTACTTCAAAATTATACACGAAGACTTTTGAAATGTAAAATATTTTTTTAAAAAAATTTTTTAAATATTTTAATGCGTTTTTTAAAAATATTAATAATGTTGGAAAATTTCAGAAAATTAACAAATCCACTGTACAATTGTAACCACTTTGTAATATAATTATTAGAGATTAGAGAAAGGTGTAAGTATGATTAAATTTGAAAATGTATTTAAGGAATACAACAACGGCGTTACTGCGCTTTCAAATGTAAGTATTGAAATACCTAGAGGCGATTTTGTATTTTTAGTTGGGCCATCTGGCGCTGGCAAATCTACTATGATAAAACTTTTGATTAGAGAAGAAAAAGTAAATCGTGGAAAAATTTTTATTGGCGACAATGACATAACAAAATTTTCTAAATATATGATACCTAAGCTTAGGAGAAATATTTCAGTTGTCTTCCAAGACTACAGATTATTAGAAAAAAAGACTGTCTATGAAAATGTGGCATTTGCCCTTGAAATTCTTGGAGAGTCAAAAAAAGAAATAAATGAAAAAGTTGACTATGCCCTTGATCTTGTCAATTTAACTGACAAGAAGAAGGACTATCCATCAGAGCTTTCTGGTGGAGAGTCACAAAGAGTTTCCATTGCAAGGGCAATAGTAAATAAGGCGCCTTACCTTGTTTGCGACGAGCCAACAGGAAATCTTGATGAGTCCACTGCTTGGGACATTATGAGTGCTTTAAAAAATATTAATGACGATGGAAAGACTGTTATTATGGCTACTCACGCAGTAAATATTGTAGATAAATTTAATAAGAGAGTTGTCACTCTAGAGGAAGGACGAATCATATCTGATGTTAAAGAGGGAGGTTACTATGAAAGTAATACGCCAATTCTTTAATGTTTTGAAAGAATCTTTTTCTGGCATCTGGAGAAATAAGACAATGTCTTTTACTTCTATAATTTCCATTTCTGCCATGCTAACACTCTTTGGAGTTGTCATGCTAATGATTTTAAACTTAAATGGAATTGTCTACCAAACTGGAGAAAAGTTAGATAAAGTTGTATTTTTCTTAAAAGACGAGGCAAGTCCTAGTGATGTTAATGCCTTTATTGATGAACTTCACAGCAATGAAAAGGTCAAAAAAGTTTCCTACGTTTCAAGAGATGAAGCTTTAAAGGAATTTAAGGAAGGTTTTGGAGAAAATTCTGAAATTCTTGAAAACATTCCAGGTGGAAACCCTCTTCCAGCTTCAGTAACTGTTGAAATGAAAGAATTGTCTTATGGCAAGGAAGTCGAAGAATCTTACAAGGATCTTCCAATTGTTGAAGACCATAATTATTATTACGATTTCGTCACTCAAATGATGAAAGTTCAAAATGGAGTAAAATATGTTGGGGCAGGTATTGTGCTTATACTTGTGCTTGTGTCTGTACTCATTATCCACAACACTATTAAAATTTCCATTTCAAATCGAAGAAAAGAGATTAATATTATGAAGTATGTTGGTGCTACTAACACATATATTAGAGGGCCTTTCTTGATAGATGGAATTATTTTTGGTGCTTTAGGTGCTCTTATTGCAGGTTTTATAACTATAAAACTATATGAAATTTTATTTGATAGGTTAAATCCTCAGCTTTACGATATTACTAATGTAGATTTGATACCCGCCTTGTCTATAAGGATGGATATGTATATAATATTTGTATGTATTGGTGTTGGAATAGGCTTCTTTGGAAGTTTGTTTTCAACTAAGAAATTTTTGGATGTGTAGGTGAATTGAGAGAATGTATAGTAAGAAAAAATTTCTTGCTCTATGCCTTGCAGCACTTATGACAGTGCCAACTGGCGCTCTTGCCAAGTCTTCAAAGTCTTTGACTATTGAAAAAAATAAGAAGAAGCAAGAGCAAACACAGTTAAATAAAAAAATCAAGGAGCAGAAGACTAATATTTCAAACACAGAAACTGAAAAAAAATCAGTCAATGGCGAAATTGAAAGTTTAGACGCAAAGATTCAAGTTGCTTCTGCCAAAATTTCATCATTACAAGGTGAAATTTCAAAATTAAATGCTGACATAGATGAAAATCAAAAGAAATTAGAAGAAGCGCAAGTTAATTTATCAGAAAATACTGATGCACTTCGCATGAGACTTAGAGAGATGTACAAAAGAGGTAATGTAAATTATCTTGAAGTTATTTTAAATTCAAGGGACATCGAAGAATTACTTAGAAATAATGAAATTATCTCTTCTATAGCAAAGGCTGATAGGGAATTAATCGAGTATATAAAAGAACAAATAGATACAATAAATGACGCTAAAGAGAGACTCCAAATTGACAGAGCAAAGGTATCTGCAAATAAGGCTGCTGTTGAAAATGAAAGGGCAACTTATCAAGCGGCAGTTAATGCAAAAAATGAATATATGAAAGTTTTAGAGTCAAATTTAGATTTATATAAAGCTGAATTTGAAAAAGCTCAGGCAAATTGGGAAAGTTTGGATTCAGAAATAGCAAGACTTCAAAAGGAAATTGCCGAGCAAAAGAAAGCTGAAGAAGCTGCTAGAAGAGCAACAAGAGTTCACAGTAATATTTCCGTATCCTCTGGGCCTAGAGATGGTCAAAAGTATACTTGGCCAGTTCCAGGACATTATTCTATCTCTTCTCCTTATGGATATAGAGTTCATCCAATATTAGGATATTCAAAATTCCATTCTGGAATAGACATACCTGCACCAATAGGAACACCTATAGTTGCTGCAAAATCTGGTACAGTTATTATGGCAAAGCTTATGAGCGGTTATGGAAATGTGGTAATGGTTGATCATGGAGAAACTGTTACAGTCTATGCTCACTGTTCAGCAGTAAATGTAAATGTTGGCGATTCTGTAAAGGAAGGCGATGTAGTTGCCTTTATTGGCTCAACAGGGCTTTCTACTGGACCGCATTTGCACTTTGAAGTGAGAGTTAATGGAGCTACTGTAAATCCAGTGGGATATGTTTAATGAAAAATAATAAATTTTTAAAAATCTTAGCAGTTGTACTTTTAGTAATTACAACTGCTTTTGTTACTAGAATATTAACTGTAAGAGAAGTTCTATCTTCCAATGAAAATTTTGGAAAGGTAATTGTATTAGAAAAATATTTGAAAGAGAATTATCTTTACAACAAAGATATTAAAGATAAAAATTTAGAGTCGGGTCTTTTGAAGGGACTTGTAGCAGGATTGGGAGACCCTTATTCACAATACTTAACTAATGATGAGATGAAAAAATTATCTGAAACAACAACTGGAAAGTTTCAAGGTATTGGGGTTATAATTTCTCCTGACGAAGACGGGACTGTAACTGTAGTTTCTCCAATAAAGGGTTCGCCAGCTGATAGGGCTGGAGTTGAATCTGGAGATAAAATTTTAAAAATCAACGGCAAAGATTTTTCTGCAGAAAAAATTGATGAGGCATCAAAGGAAATGAGGGGCGAAAGAGGAACTACTGTTAAGATTTTGCTTCTCAAAAAGAAAAATTTGAAGACAGAAGAAGTTGAAATAAAGAGAGAAGAAATTAAAATTGACTCTGTAATTAAAAATAAAATTGGAGACATTGGCTACATTGGCATAACAATGTTTGATGAAGAAACTGGAAAGGACTTTGTAAAGGCTTTAAAGGAACTTACAAGGGAAGGTGTAAAGGGAATAATCCTCGACATGAGAGGAAATCCTGGTGGAGTTGTTGATGCTGCCGTTGAAATTGGCGATGCAATTCTTCCAAAGTCCACTTTTGTAACATTAAAAGACAACAAGGGAGAAGTGGTTCAAGATTATAAATTAGATGACTCTTACAATGACATCAAAATGGTTGTATTAGTCAACGAAGGCTCAGCTTCTGCATCAGAAATTTTATCAGGAGCCATAAGAGACCTTGACCGAGCAAAAATTATTGGAAAGAAAACTTATGGCAAGGGCGTAGTACAAAATGTAATGGCACTACCTGAGGGCGATGGACTAAAACTAACCACTTCAGAATACTTTACTCCAAGTGGCAAGTCCATAAATAAGAAGGGAATAGAGCCGGACATTGAAGTTGATCTCCCAGAAGATATTAAGGGAATTGGAATTGACTATAAGGACACAGACACTCAACTTCAAAAGGCAATTGAAATTATAAATGAAAAGTAAAATTAGCAGCTCTCGGGCTGCTTTTTTAATAACCATTAAAAATTTGCAAAAAAAATCTACTGATAAAAATCAGTAGATAACTTTGGAGGCGACAACCGGATTTGAACCGGTGATAAGGGTGTTGCAGACCCGTGCCTTACCACTTGGCTATGTCGCCATAACAACATTAGTATAGCAGAGAAAGATAAAAATTTCAAGATAAAAATTACAATAAATTCAGTTATGTAAAAATTTTTTGAAAACCTTGAAAACAAAATACTTTTAATATTTTTTCTGCTAAGCTATGATTAATATAAGAATTTAATTTATTGGAGGATAAAATGAAATTACTTATACTAATTGACAATAAGAATGCTATTGCCAAGGATGGCAAACAAATTTTATTCATAGATGATGACCTTCACATGTTTAGAGATTATACAAATAATAATATTATTGTCATGGGTAGAACTACTTTTGATGAAATTGGAAGACAGCTTCCCAATAGAATTTCCGTAGTGTTTACTCGCTCTGATAGAAAAGATAAAAAGGATTTATACTATGTGGATTCAATAGAAAAGCTAGAAGAGATTATAAGAAAATCCCCAGACAAGGAAGTTTTTGTAATCGGTGGAGCAGAAATTGTAAAACTTTTGTGGAACAGGCTTGACGAGTTAATTGTTACAAGAGTTGACACAGTAGTTGAAGGGGCGGATACCTTTATTCCTGAATTTGATGATTTTAAATTAGTTGATAAAACTGAAATATCAGATCCAAATTATAAAGTTTATCACGAGAAATGGAAGAGAGTAAAATGAAAATATTAGTTGTTGAAGATGAAAAAAAACTTTTAGAGTCCATAAGAGAAGGCTTGGAGCACTCAGGTTATGTGGTTGACACTGCACTTGACGGAGAAGAGGGGTCTTTTATGGCATTTACAAATGATTATGATTTAATTATTTTAGACATAAATTTGCCAAAAAAAGATGGCTTTGAAATTTTACGAGAAATTCGTGAAGAGAATAGCCAAGTTAATATTATTATGCTCACAGCACTTTCTGATGTTGACGATAGGGTAAAGGGCTTTGATCTTGGCGCTAACGATTATGTCCTAAAGCCTTTTCACTTTGAGGAGATAAAGGCAAGAATCAGGTCACTTCTTAGGAGACAAACTACAATAAAAGATGCAGTAATAGAAACAAGTGGCATAAGCTTTGATACAGCAAAGAGGACTTTTAAGTTTGCTGGAGAGGAGTTAAAGCTCACGCAAAAGGAAGCTGGAATTTTGGAATATTTATTTTTCAACTTGGGAAGATATGTGACAACAGAAGAACTAATGGAACACGTCTGGAATGACGAGGTTGATTTATTTTCCAATGTGGTAAGAGTCCACATGTCTGCTCTTAGGAAGAAATTAAAGACAAGGCTTGGCAAAAATATTATAAGAAACGAAATTGGAAAGGGCTACATTATTGATGAAGAAAATTAAAAATGTTAAGAACACAATAGTCTTCAAGCTAATTTTTTCAATAATTTTAATTTTTATAATAATGACTGCGACTTCAAATTACATCATAGGCAAGTATCAAGAGAAGAGAATTTTAGATATTGGCGAAAAAATTGTGCAGGAAGAAGAAAAAAAGGGCAGCGATTATTTTATCGTTCTGGAAGATTCAAAATTAAAATCAACGAGAGAGATAAAAAATTTTTCCCTATTAGTAATTACAGCAACAATTGCCCTTGGCTCTTTAGTCTATTACTTATTAGTTTCAAGACTTTTAAAGCCATTAAAGATACTAAAGGATAGAGTCCAAGAGATTGATGTGGACAATATAAAGAGTGAAGAAAATATCTATATGCCAGGGGAATCCCAAGAGATTGAGGAACTTTCACTTGCTTTTGAAAAATCCCTAGATAAAATCTATTCAAGCTACGCCAGAGAAAAGTCACTTTCCTCAGCCATTGCCCACGAGTTAAACACTCCAATTTCCATAATGAAGTCCTCTTTAGAAATTTATCTAATGAAAAATGACCTTGCTGATGGGGAATTCAAAGACCTCTTAGAAAATTTTGACGAAAATATAGATAGAATTTCAAAAATAATTGAATCTCTTTTGTTTTTAAATAGGAGAGAAAATGCAGTTTTAAGTGACTTTAATATAAGGGAAGTTGTGGATGAAATTGTCTTTGATTTGGAAGACTTGGCAGAAGAAAAAAATGTAAAAATTATGTCAAGTGTTGATGATAAAATTATTTATTCCAGCGACATTTTATTAGAGAGAGCCATTTATAACCTTGGGAAAAATGGAATAATTTACAATAAAGATGGTGGAAGCCTTAGTTTTGACTTTAGGGAAGATGAGAAAAATTATTTTATTGAAGTAAGAGACACTGGCTGTGGCATCAGTGACGAGGAGAAAGTTAAAGTTTTTGATTTGTTTTATAGAGTTGATGAGTCAAGAGACAGAAAAAGTGGCGGCTATGGAATTGGTTTAAATCTAGTGAAGAACATCCTGAAAAAATTAAAAGGCGACATAAAAATTATGGACAACAAAAATGAAAAGGGTGAAATTATTGGGACAGTTTTTGAAATAATTTTGCCGAAACTAAAAGAAGAGACTAAGTGAAGTCTCTTTTTTAGTTAATTTCATTTATAAGTTTTTTTGAATTTAATGGGAAAAGTCTATAAAAAGGATGGGATCTTATGCTTTTTATTTTAATTGGTCCAAAAAGTCTAGAGTCAACAGAAGCTCCAGGATTTCTGTTGTCGCCAAGGACAAATAATTCATCCTCTTGGACTTTAAATTCCCTTGTAGGAGATAGGGTGTAGGGTTTTTCCTTAAAATATTTTTCTTCCAAAAGTTCTCCGTCAATATATATTGAGCCATCGTAAATTTCAACCTTTTCTCCGGGCAGTCCAACAATTCTTTTGATTAGCATTTTATTTTCAGAAGTGGACTTAAAGACAACAATGTCGCCTCTCCTGAAATCTTTTTTAAACCTATAAAGGGAAGAGGACAAGATTATGTCATTGGGTTTCAATGTTGGATACATTGAAGTTTGCTGAACCCTAACTATATTAAAGAGAAAAGTTCTTATTATAAGGGCAAGTATAATTGCAATAACTATAATTTTTATGTAAGATAAATCTTTTTTCATCACAACCTCCTTTTTTATTATAGCATTAAGCAGAATTTGAAAAAATAGGATTTTTTCGTGTTATAATGTTTTTGGTGAAATTATGATTATTTTAAGAAATATTAAAGTTCCCTATGACAAGGACGAAAAATTTTTGCGAGGAAAAATAGAAAAAGAATTAAATAAAAAAGATTTTGACTATAAAATTTACAAAAAGTCTCTAGATGCTAGGCGTGAAATTAATTACGTCTATCAAGTTTTAGTAGATTTAGATTTGAAAGACATTGACAAAAAAGTTGTAAAAAGGCTAAAGAATAATATTGATGAATTTCAGGAAGAAAAGCTTGAAGTTAAAAATATTAATGATATAAAAACTGCAGTGGTAGTTGGAAGTGGACCTGCAGGACTTTTTGCTGCCTATTTACTTTCAAAAGAGGGAGTAAAGGTAACCTTAATTGAAAGGGGCAAGGCAGTGGATGAAAGAGTTAAGGATATTGATGCTCTTCATGAGAATGGAAGGCTAGATGAAAATTCCAATGTGCAATTTGGCGAAGGTGGGGCAGGAACTTTTTCTGACGGCAAACTTACTTCTCGCTCAAAGGACAAGAGAGTTTCCCATATATTTGACATCTTCGTGGAAAATGGCGCACCAGAAGATATTTTATACGAGCAAAAGCCACACATAGGAACAGATATTTTGCGTGACGTGATAAAAAATATGAGACGTGAAATTGAAAGTCATGGTGCAATTTATAAATTTAATGAAAAACTTTTAGATTTTGACATAGAAGATAAAAAAATAAATAAAATAATAACAGACAAGGGAGAATATGTTGCCGATGCCTACATCTTGGCTCTTGGAAACTCTGCGAGAGATACTTTTTCTATGCTTGATAAATATAATTTACTTGAGCAAAAGCCCTTTGCAGTTGGCTTTAGAATTGAGCACAAGAGAAAAGACATTGAGAAGGCACAGTATGGCATGATTTCAGATAAACTTCCTGCTGCAACTTATCAGCTTAATGTTACAGATAAAAATGAAGCACACTCTGTCTACACTTTTTGTATGTGTCCAGGTGGCTATGTTGTAAACTCATCTTCAATAGATGGAAAGCTTGCTGTAAATGGCATGTCCTATCACGATAGGTCTGGCGACAATTCAAATTCAGCAGTAGTTGCAAGTATTGATGAGAAAATTTTTGGTCAAGGAAACTTAGCTGGCATGAATTTTCAAGATGAAATTGAAAAAAAAGCCTATGAAATTGGAAAGGGCAAGGCACCAGTGCAAAGAGTTAAAGACTTTTTGGAAAATAGAGTGACGGAAAAACTTGGAGAAGTTAGACCAACTTTTAAGCCAGGATATGTTTTTGCCGACTTAAATGAAATTTATCCAGAATCTATTAATCGGGCAATAAAAAATGCCCTAAGGGTTATGGATAAAAGAGTTCATGGATTTTGTAGTGATGATGCAATCTTAACGGGAGTTGAGACGAGGACATCTTCGCCAGTTAGGATTGTGAGAGAAAATTATAGAAGTATAAGATTGGAGAATTTATTTCCAATAGGAGAAGGCGCAGGTTATTCTGGAGGAATAATTTCTTCTGCCCTTGACGGACTTAAATGTGCCATAGAAATTTTGGAAGGAGACAAAAAATGTTAAATATAGTATTTTATGAACCAGAAATCCCCTTTAACACAGGTGCAATTGCAAGAACTTGTGGACTTACTCATACGAGACTTCATCTTATAAAGCCTCTTGGGTTTGAAGTTGATGACAGGCATTTAAAGAGGGCAGGACTTGATTATTGGCACCTTGTAGACATAAATTATTATGATTCCTATGATGAGCTTGTGGAAAAATATCCTGACAGCAATTTCTATCTTGCAAGTACCAAGGCGAAGAAGAGATATTCTGATGTGAAATTTAAGGATGGCGACTTCATAGTCTTTGGTCCAGAAACTCGTGGTTTGCCAGAAAATTTAATTTTTGAGAATTATGATATGGCAATAAGAATTCCCATGTTAAAGGATTATGGCAGGAGTTTAAACTTGTCAAACTCTGCAAATATTATTTTGTTCGAAGCTTTGAGGCAACTTGACTTTTTAGATTTGGAATAATTTTTTAGAGAAATAATTTTAAATAAGGAAGGGTTAGCGTGAAGGAAGTAAAAATCTCCGTAAGAAATTTAATAGAATTCGTAAAGAGATCTGGCGACATCGACAGGAGATTTTTTTCCAACAAAAGGGCTGTCGAGGGCATAAGAGCACACCAAAAAGTCCAAAGGGAATACTCCAAAGATTTTTTGACAGAAGTTTTTTTGAGGACCACAGAAGAAATTGAAGACATAAATTTTACTGTGGAAGGTCGTGCCGATGGCATTGAAGTTTCGGAGGAAGTCACAGTTGATGAAATAAAATCAACTACAAGGGACTTGGAAGATCTTGAAAAAGAAGAAAACATAATGCACTGGGCACAGGCAAAGTGCTACGCCTATATTTATGCCAAAAACAATGATTTAGACAGCATAAATGTCATGCTAACCTACTTCCAACTTGAAACAGAAGAAACTTTAAATATAAAAAAGACTTTTTCCTTTGGAGAACTTCGAGATTTTTTCATGGGAACTTTAATGGAGTATTTGGAGTTTTCCAAGAGAATTGTCCAGTGGAAAGATACAAGGGATGAGTCAATAAAAAAATTAAAATTCCCCTTTAAAAAGTTTAGAAAGGGTCAAAGAGAGCTTTCTGTTGCAGTTTATAACACCATTGAAGATGAAAATAAATTATTTGTAGAAGCACCAACGGGCATTGGGAAGTCGATTTCTACGATTTTCCCAACAATTAAAGCAATGGGAGAAGATAAAATTGACAAGGCCTTTTATCTCGTGGCAAGGTCTACGGGAAAGCAAGCTGCAAAAGATGCGCTGGAAAGACTTTTAAATAAAAAATTAAAACTAAAAATTACAATTGTTACGGCAAAGGAGAAAATTTGCTTAAATGACAAAGTTTCCTGCAATCCCAAGGACTGTCCCTATGCCAAGGGACATTTTGACAGAGTCAACGATGCAATCATAGACATATTTGATTCCTGCGACAATTTTTCCAGAGAAAATATTGAAAAATTTGCAAGACTTCACATGGTCTGCCCCTTTGAATATCAATTAGATTTATTGGACTTTTCGGACTTTATTGTCTGCGACTACAATTACATATTTGATCCAACAGTTTATTTAAAAAGATTTTTTGAAAACACAATGCTAAAGTTTAGTCTTTTAGTTGACGAGAGCCACAACCTTCTGGAGAGGGGCAGGGAAATGTACTCGGCAGAAGTTTTTATAGGAGATTTGGAAAAACTTTTAGAGCTTCTTCCCAAGAAGAGAAAGGCAAGCAGAAAACATCTCATAAGTGCCATTGAAGAATTTAAAAATTTGGGAGATAAAACATACTATACTTATGATTCTTTTTTAAGATTTAATGGAGAAGTGGAAAAGTTAGTTTTTTCAATGAATGACTTTTTGATCAAGGACAAAGAAGTAGATGGATATGAAGAAACCCTTGATATTTATTTTAAAGTTTTTAAGTACATAAAAATTTTGGAATACTACAATAAGGACTTCGTCTCCATAAAGAGTGATGACTCTGTAAAGATTAAATCCCTAGATATTGCACCAATTTTTGAAAATATCTTGAGGACGCCAAGATCTTCTGTATTTTTCTCAGCAACCCTAAGTCCAATAAAATATTACGGCAAGCTCCTTGGAGCAGATGAAAAGACAAACTATTACAAGATAAAATCGCCCTTTGACCCAGATAATTTAGTTGTACTTAGGAATAATAAGATTTCTACAGTTTATAGGGACAGGGAAAATTCTATTGATGAAATAATTGACAATCTTAAAAACTTTTCCAATGATGATGGAAATTATATTTTCTTCTTCCCATCATATTCCTTTATGGAAAGTGTCTACGAAAAATATATTGAAATAGACGATAAGGCTGTAAAACAAGATAGGGAAATGACAGAAAGTGAGCGCCAAGAATTTTTAAATAATTTTACCTTTTCTTCTAGTACAAGGGCTTTTGCAGTCATGGGAGGAGTTTTTTCTGAGGGCATAGACTTAATTGGCGAGAGATTAAGAGGGGTCGCTATAATAACTGTGGGCCTACCTGGACTTTCTTATGAGAGAAATATTTTAAAAAGCCACTTTCAAAAAAAGTACAAGAGAGGTTATGAGTACGCCTACATCTATCCTGGCATGATAAAAGTTGTGCAGTCAGCGGGAAGAGTTATAAGAACAGAAGATGATAAGGGGAAAATTCTTTTAATGGATAAGAGATTTTCCCTTGAACCTTACAACTTTTTACTACCAAGTCACTGGAGGATTTATGACTTTATGGACTCAGTTGAAATTAATGAAATCTTAAAAAAATTTGATGAAGAGAAAAATAATTAAAATTACAGAAATTTATTATTGACAAAAACAACTCAGTAACTGCTAGAAATTGTAATTTTATAATTATTAATAATCAGACAGTTTAGCAGGACAATTGTGTTATACTATAATAAAGTTATTATATAAATCAAAAAAAGTAGGGAATAATATGAAAAACAAGGGGCTAAAAATTGCTTTAATTACTTGGATAATAGTTGTACTTATAAGAAAATTTGTAGAATTAAATATAATTTATGAAGTCGTAATATGGTTCGCTATTTATTTTGTTTTATCTAAGTTATCCGATAAGTTAATGGGGAGTAAATCAGTTAAATAATTTATATAAAACAAAAGAAAGATAAGCTTTTACAAAGAAAAGATTATTGAAACATATAAGGGGATTTCGTAAAAAGGAGATTTTATAGTGAATTTAGATAGGGGAAAAATTCTAGAAAAAATTGGATATGCAGTAATAGTTTCTTTTCTTATTTTTATTTTTTTGGCATCAATTAAATTTAAAGAAATTTCAGACTCTTTTTTAGTATTTAGGTCTCTTTTAAATCCTATTTCCATTTTTATTGGATTTAGTTGTTTCTTTGGTATTCATGTTAGGGATTTTTTTAGAGATTTAATCAAGGGAATAAAAGAAATAAAAGTAAAAGACTTAATTTTATTTTTAAAATATGTTTTTATTTATCAGGGAATTATTATTTTAACAACAAATTTAGATGCTCTACAAGAAATGGGTAATGGTTCGACTAGCTTTATTGATTTATATGTAAGCATTACTATGATATTATTTGTCTTATTTGAAGAATACATCTTTAGATATTTAGTCCAAAGAAAATTAATGAATCTCACAAGTGACTATGGGATACTATTTATGGCAATAGTTTTTGGACTATTTCATTATGGAAAATATAAATCAGGTTTTTTATTTGGTATTGCAGTAGGAATTATTTACGCAATAAGAGAAAATATCGCCTATACCGTAATAATTCACTATTTTTTAAATTCAATTGTATCCTTGAGGATTGCAGTATTTTTTCAAAATCTTTTTACGGCAAATAATATTGAATTAGCAGAGATAAATAAGACAACAGGATTTATAAGTTTACTCTTGGGAGTTATTTTAATTATTGGACAGTTTTTATTAAATAAAGATTTTGTAGCTACTTTTAGTCAAAGGGAAAGGAAAATTCTTAAAAAAATAGTGCAAGAAATTAAATATTTGCCTGAGCTTATAAAGACATTCCCTCTTAATATAGGGCTTCTTTTTAGATTTTTTATTTTCCTGCAAAAATATATTTGAAATTTTAATCTTTTTAGCATAAAAAGTTATAGATTTGTTAGAAAATTTCCAATGGGATAAATTGCACAAAAAATAGATAAAAATATCATAAATTGCTTTACAAATGGGGATTTATGTGATAGTATTACTTAGTAAATTAGAAGGAGCCAAAGGCGGCTCTTTTTTTTAGCACTGGAGGTGTTTTTATGGCAGATAGAGTAGTACTTGAATGCACACAATGTAAAAACAGAAATTATGTGACATATAAGAACAAGAAAAATACTACTGAAAGATTGGAACTAAAGAAGTATTGTAAATTCTGTAAAGAGCATACAACTCACAAAGAAACTAAGTAAGGAGGATTTATGGCTACTAAAACTACACCTAAGACTGAAGAAAAAAAAGGCGGTCTAGGTAGATACTTTAGAGGTGTGAAATCTGAATTCAAAAAAGTTGTATGGCCTACTAAGGATACTGTAATCAAATATTCTATAATAGTAATTGTAGCAGTTATATTGTCATCTTTACTACTATTAGCGTATGATAAAATCATAATGTTTTTATTTGGTTTTATCTATTGATTGGAGTGTTTTAGTTGGATACACAAGAACTTAATAGCAATGAAGCTTCAAAATGGTATGTAATACACACTTATTCAGGTTATGAAAAAAAGGTAAAGGCAAATATGGAAGCTATGGTTCACAATCGCAATATGGAAGATGTCATCTTTGACATTAGAATTCCAATGGAAGACTATGTTGAAACTAAGGATGGTGTCTCAAAGGCAAAGGAAAGAAAGATGTTTCCATCTTATGTCCTTGTCAACATGATTATGAATGACGAAACATGGTATCTTGTGAGAAACACAAGAGGAGTTACTGGTTTCGTTGGGCCAGCTTCAAAACCTGTGCCACTTTCTGATGAAGAAGTGTTACTACTTGGAGTAACGGATAATAAAGAATTATTCGATAATTACGAAGTAGGAGAAGTTGTCAAAGTTATAAATGGACCATTCAAAGATTTGGTTGGCAAAATTGACGACTTCAATTATGACAAAGCTAAGGTTAAGGTATGTATCTCAATGTTTGGAAGAGATACAATTGTTGAATTGGATTTCAATCAAATTATTAAAGAGTAAGAAATGTGTGGGAGGGTAAACCCGCATTACCACAAGGAGGAAATAAAATGGCAAAAAAAGTCATAGCATTAGTAAAATTACAAATTCCTGCAGGAAAAGCTACACCAGCTCCACCAGTTGGTACTGCACTAGGACCTCATGGTGTAAACATCATGCAGTTCACAAAGGAATTTAACGCAAAGACTCAAGATCAAGCAGGTATGATTATTCCTGTTGTTCTAACAGTTTATCAAGATCGTTCTTTCACTTTTATCACTAAGACTCCACCAGCTGCAGTTCTTATTAAGAAAGCTCTTAATATGGCTAAGGCAAGTGGTGAACCTAACAAGAAAAAAGTTGGAAAATTGACAAAGGCTCAAGTAGAAGAAATAGCTAAAACAAAGATGCCTGATCTTAACGCAGCAAGCATTGAAGCTGCTATGGAAATGATCGCAGGTACAGCTAGAAGTATGGGTATAGAAGTAGAAAGATAAGTGGGAGGCTAAGCCGCAAGTACCACGAAGGAGGTAAATATGCCAAAAAGAGGTAAAAAATATCAAGATAGCGCAAAGCTAGTAGATAAATCAAATTTATATGATGTAAATGAAGCTCTTGACTTAGTTACAAAAACTGCTAAGGCAAACTTTGACGAAACAGTTGAACTTGCAGTAAGACTTGGTGTTGACCCAAGACACGCTGACCAACAAGTAAGAGGTACTGTAGTTCTTCCTAATGGAACAGGTAAAGAAATTAGAGTTCTTGTTCTTGCTAAAGGAGAAAAAATTAAAGAAGCTGAAGCAGCAGGAGCTGACTACGCAGGTGGAGAAGAATTAGTAGAAAAAATTCAAAACGAAAACTGGTTTGAATTTGATGTAATTATTGCAACTCCAGATATGATGGGCGTAGTTGGTAAAATCGGTAGAGTTCTTGGACCAAAGGGACTTATGCCAAACCCTAAATCAGGAACAGTTACATTTGATGTAGGACAAGCTGTAAAAGAAACTAAAGCAGGTAAAGTTGAATATAGAGTAGACAAAGCTGCAATCATTAATGTTCCAATCGGAAAAGTTTCTTTTGGAGTTGAAAAACTTGCTGAAAACTTTAAGACAATTGCAGATGCTATAATAAAAGCAAAACCAGCAGCTGCAAAGGGTCGTTATTTAAAATCAGTAACAGTTTCATCAACAATGGGTCCTGGAATCAAAGTAAACGGATCAAAATTAATGGAAAAATAAAAACACCTATGACCACAGATTTTTCTTTAAGATCTGTGGTTTTTTACATATTAAAAAATTAAAAAAAATCTCTTGACAAAACAATTAAGACTATATATAATACTAATGTTACTAAGCCGCAGACAGTAGGTGGCAATGCCATAAGTCCTACCGAGGTTTGAAATTCGGATTTATTTGATTTTCACATCTCACGGCGGCGTGAGATTTTTTTATTTTGGGGGTGACAAATTGAAAGAAGAAAAATTACAATCAAAACAAGCCCTAGTAGATGAAATTAAAGGAAAAATAGAGGGTGCACAATCAATTGTACTTGTAAATTACAGAGGTCTAACAGTTGAAGAAGTAACTGAACTTAGAAGTAAGTATAGAGCAGCAAATGTTGACTATAAAGTTTACAAAAACACAATGATGAGACGAGCTTTTGAAGAATTAGGAGTTAATGGTCTTGAAGAATTTTTAAAGGGACCAAGCGCTATTGCATTCGGAATGGAAGATCCAGCATCTGCAGCAAAAATTTCATCTGAGTTTGCAGAAAACCATGATGCATTGGAAATTAAAGCAGGTTATGTTGATGGAAAAGTATTATCACTTTCTGAAATCGACGCTCTTGCTAAATTACCATCTAAGGAAGTTCTTGTTGCTCAAGTTCTTGGTGGCTTGAATGCACCAATCCAAGGATTTGCTAATGTATTAAATGGAACATTATCAGGATTCGCAAGAGTTATTGCACAAATCGCTGATAAAAAGGAAAATGAAGCAGCATAATTGATATGCAAAAAATTAGAATTATAAAAATTACGGAGGAATAAAATGTCAGAAAAAGTACAAAAATTAATTGAAGAAGTTAAAGAACTTACAGTATTAGAATTATCAGAAGTTGTTAAAGCTCTTGAAGAAGAATTCGGAGTATCAGCAGCAGCACCTGCAGCAGTAGCAGCAGCACCAGTAGCAGGAGCAGCAGCACCTGCAGCAGCTGAAGAAAAAACTGAATTTGATGTAATTATCAAAGATGCTGGAGCAGAAAAAGTTAAAGTTATTAAAGTAGTTAAAGACTTAACTGGACTTGGACTTAAAGATGCAAAAGCAGTAGTTGACGGAGCTCCTAAAGCAGTTAAAGAAGGCGTTTCAAAAGACGAAGCTGACGATATCAAAGCTAAACTTGAAGAAGCTGGAGCAACTGTAGAAGTTAAATAATTTAATTCAAATTATAAAAATACTGCCCTCGTGGCAGTTTTTTTCTTGCAATAAAAAACTCGGGGGTTCCCGAGTTTTACTTTATAAAAGTTTAGTGGAACTTATTTTCGCTGGGATCGTGAAATTTTACAACTTCAGCTGGCACTCCAACGGCAGTTGAGTTTGCAGGAATGTCCTTTAAAACAAGAGCACCTGCACCAATTTTTGCCCCATCTCCAATTACAACTGGACCAAGAATTGTTGCACCAGTTCCTATTATAACGTTGTTTCCTACTGTGGGATGTCTCTTCTTTTCTTTTTCATTCCCCGTACCACCAAGAGTTATGTTGTGATACATGTGACAGTTGTCGCCAATTTCTGCAGTTTCTCCTATGACAACAGCCATACCATGATCTATAAATAAATTTTTGCCAATTTTTGCACCAGGATGAATTTCTATGCCTGTTTTCTTGCGAGATTTTTGAGAAATCCATCTAGCAAGAGTGGTGTGGTTTTTTTCGTAAAAGTAGTGGGCAATTCTGTGTCTAATCATGGCAGACACAATGGGATACATAAATATAGCTTCAAATAAGCTTTTGCAGGCAGGGTCTTCTCTTAAAATAAATTTCCCATAGGATTTTAATTCTTCAAAAAAATTATTCATTTTTAAATAAGTCAGTAGACATATACCTTTCTGCAGTGTCAGGAGCAACTGTAACAATGTTGCCGCCGGTTTCTTTTTGCATCTTTAGTGCACCCACTACATTTGCACCAGCAGATATTCCCACTGAAAGTCCTTCTTGGCGAGAAAGTCTTCTTGCCATTTCTATTGCTCCGTCTGATTTTACTGTTATAGTCTTATCAAGAATTTCTTGATTTAAAACTCCAGGAATAAAGTTTGCACCAATTCCTTGAATTTTGTGTCCACCAGCATGACCTTTTGTTATAAGAGGGGATTCATCTGGTTCAAGACCCCAAATTTGTATCTCTTTGTTTTGAGTCTTTAAATATTTTCCAACGCCAGTAACTGTTCCACCAGTGCCAATACCTGCGATGAAACCAGAAATATCTTTTAAGTCTCTATAAATTTCTGGACCAGTAGTTTCTTCGTGAGCAAGAGCATTATATTTATTTTCAAATTGGTTTGGCATGAAGTAATTTCCTGTTGCAACAAGTTCTTTTGCTTTGTCAAGAGCAGCCTGCATTCCACCTTCTCCAGTTAAAATTAAGTTTGCACCAAAGGATGCGATTAAATTTCTTCTTTCAACAGACATTGAAGAAGGCATTACTATATTTACTTTGTAACCAAGAGCACGACCAATCATAGCAATAGCTATGCCAGTGTTGCCACTTGTAGGCTCAACAATTTCCATTCCCTCTTTAAGTGAGCCATCTTTAATAGCACCCTTTATCATGTAAAGAGCAGCTCTATCTTTAATTGAGCCTGCAGGATTAGATTTTTCAACCTTCACAAAAATTTTTCCGGCGCCAATATTTTCTAATTGTACTAATTTTGATTCTCCAACTGTTTCTAATAATTTTGTCATTTTTTCCTCCTAAAACTAAATAAAAAAAGAGAGTATATGAATTCATATACTCTCAAAATCTTTCTTTTTCTTAAAAAATCTTAAAATATTGATTCACATTCAAATAAGTTCTATAAAATTTTTTATAGAACAACAACAGAATGCTTGGCTTGTGAAATTTTTAAAGTTTTTAAAGTTTTTCATTTTTATCGCCTCATAAATATGGGTCATACTATACTATTATTTTTTTGTTTTGTCAAGGAAAAGAAAAATTTTATTATTGGATAGGGTAGAGCACCCATTCGGGCACGCAGGTGTCATTGCCGCCCCCTTTACCCCCTCCTTAAAAACAATTAAAGCAGAGCTTTAGAAAAAATTTTATAAGGAAAAATTCTTACACATTTTTCAATCAAAAACCGCGAGGCTTTAAATAAAAAATTTTTTTATTAGTTTTAAAAGCGAAGCTTTTAATAATTTTTCTTTTCTTTTTATTTAATTCTCGAATTTTCTTGAATATAATAGGACAACTTAGTTATAATGTAATAAGTAAATAAAAAGAGGTGTTTTATGAAAGTTTCAGTTATCCTGGCAGCAGGAGAGGGAACGAGAATGAAGTCCAAAAAACCAAAGGTACTTCATGAAATTCTTGGAAGACCCATGCTTTTTTATGTCCTAAATTCTTGCAAGCATTCGCAAATTGAAAAGAATCTTGTAGTTGTTGGGCACAACAAGGAAAAAGTGTGCAATGCTTTTAAGAATGATAAAGATGTTGAATTTATTGAGCAACCTATTGGCGAAGGTGTGCCCTATGGCACTGGTTACGCTGTGTTAAATGCTCTTGATAAAATAAATGATGAAGATACAGTTATTATTTTAAATGGGGATACACCCTTAATTTCAAATTCAACTATTTCTTGCTTTTTGAAATTCCACGAAGAGAAAAACAATGATGTCACAGTTTTATCTGCTGACATGAAGGATCCTACAAATTATGGAAGAATTGTTCGTGATGAAAATGCTAATGTAGTTGCAATTGTTGAAGAAAAGGATGCAAGTGAAAAGCAAAAGTTAATTCGCGAAATTAATTCTGGGATTTTTGCCTTTAGGGGAGAGTCACTAAAGTTTGCTCTTTCAAAGATTGACACAGATAATGCAGCAAATGAAATGTATATAACTGATGCTCTTGAGATTTTAGTAAAGGCTGGTAAAAAGGTTGATTCCTTTAAACTTAGAGATACTAGAGAAATTTTGGGAGTAAATTCAAGGTATGAGCTTTCTATTGCAGCAGAAATTTTGCAAGAAAAAATTAATAAGGAATATATGTTAAAGGGCGTTGGCATAATTGATTCAAAGTCCACTTATATTGAATGGGGTGCAGAAATTGATAGAGATGTAATGATTTATCCTGGCACTCGCATTGACAGAAATTCTGTCATAAAAGAAGGCGCAGAAATTTATTCTTCTACTATTAAAAATTCTGTAATTGGCGAAGATGTAATTATAAGAAGCTCTGAAATCGAAGACTCTTCTGTTGGAAGGGGAACTACTGTTGGACCTTATGCACACCTTCGACCTAATTCAAATGTTGGAGAAAATTGTAAAATTGGAAACTTCGTTGAAGTTAAAAATTCTAATGTTGGCAATGGCTCTAAGATGAGTCATCTTGCTTATATTGGCGATGCCGATGTGGGATCTGGCGTTAACATTGGCTGCGGAGTTGTATTTGTAAATTATAATGGCAGAGAAAAATTTAGAGCAAAAGTTGGCGACAATGCCTTTATAGGCTCTAATTCCAATTTAGTTGCGCCAATTGAAGTGGAAGATGAGGCATATATAGCTGCTGGATCCACAATTACTAAAAATGTTTTGAAGGGTCAGCTTTCTCTTGAGAGAGCACCTCAAAAAAATATAGATGGTTGGGTTAAAAGAAAAGGATTTGTCAAATAGGAGGACATAGTAATGAATACTGTTAACGGAGATATTGTAGTATTTACAGGAAATTCTAATTTAAGTCTTGTAGATAAGATTTGTGAAAATTTAGGAATTGAAAAGGGTGCTTGTACTGTTTCAACTTTTTCTGATGGAGAAATTTCTATTGATATTGGAGTTTCTGTAAGAGGTAAGGATGTTTTTGTAATCCAATCAACTTCTTCACCAGTAAATACAAATTTAATGGAACTTTTAATTTTAATTGATGCCCTAAAGAGAGCATCTGCGGGAAGAATTAATGCAGTTATTCCTTATTATGGATATGCAAGACAAGATAGAAAGACTAAGGCAAGAGAACCTATTACATCAAAACTTGTTGCAGACCTTTTAACTAAGGCTGGAGCAGATAGAGTTGTTGCAATGGATCTTCACGCAGGACAAATTCAAGGTTACTTTGACATTCCTGTTGACCACTTAACTGCAATTCCTTATCTTGCTAGATATTTCAAGGATATTGTTAAAGAAGATGACTTCGTAGTTGTTTCTCCAGACTTAGGCGGAGTTACAAGAACAAGAAAATTTGCCAATGAATTAAATCTTCCAATTGCAATTATTGAAAAGAGAAGACCAAAGGCAAATGTATCTGAAGTTATGAATATAATTGGAGATGTTGATGGCAAGTCTGTAATTTTAGTTGATGACATTGCAGATACTGCAGGAACTATTACTAAGGCTGCTGATGCTCTAAAAGCTAGAGGGGCAAAATATGTTTACGGCGCAGCAACTCACGGTGTATTATCTGGTCCTGCTATCGAAAGAATAAAAAATTCTTCTCTTGAAAAATTCGTAATCACTGATACGATTGAACTTCCAGAAGAAAAGAAGATTGATAAAATTGATGTTGTTTCTGTTGCTCAAATTTTTGCATCTGCAATTAAGAGAATCAACACTGCAACATCAGTTAGTGAAATGTTTGAATAAGGTGATTAAGTGTATATAATAGCAGGTCTTGGAAATCCCGGCAAAAAGTACGAGGATACTAGACACAATATTGGTTTTAATACTATTGATAGACTTGCTGACAAATTAAACATAAAAGTAAATAAGATTAAATTTAAGGGGCTTGTAGGTGAAGGGAGAATAGCGGCAGAGAAGGTTATTCTCCTAAAGCCCCATACTTTTATGAATAATTCTGGCGAGTCAATAGTTGAAATTTTAAATTTTTATAAATTAAAGCCAGAAGATTTAATAGTAGTAGTTGACGATATAGACATTGAGTTTGCACAGCTAAAGATAAAGAAAAATGGCTCTGCAGGCACTCACAATGGTTTAAAGTCAATTGTCAATTTAACAGGAAGTAAAGATTTTGCCAGGTTTAAGGTTGGTGTTGGCAAGAAACACCCAAATGAAGATTTGGCAAATTTTGTGCTGTCCACTTTTCCTGCCAAGGATAAAAAACATATTGAAGATGCAATAGATGCCTGTGCCGATGCAATAATTAATGCAGTTGAGTCTGGTATTGACAAAGCTATGAATTCTTACAACAACAATATTTATTGAGGTGAATTTTGAATTTTTTAATAGATAGTGTAAAGAATTTAAGGTCTTTTAAAGAGTTAGATAATTTAATAAAAAATTCAAAGAACACTGCTGTATTTGGTTCAGAAGAGGCAGTGCTCTCTCTTTTTGCGCCTACCTTTAATGAGCTTGGCAAAAAAGTTTGCGTAATTTCGCAAAATAGAGTCACTGCTCGAAAGGCTTATGAAGATATTTCAAGTATTTCCAGAAAAAAATGTGTGCTCTATCCAGAAAAAGATGTCTTCTTCTATGACAGAGATTCAAAGTCAAAGGAAAACACAAAGAAGAGACTTGAGGCAATGGCAGAAGTTTCTAGCGACAAGGCAGATATTGTTGTGACTACACTAAATGCTCTTACAGCGAAAATTTCTAAGAGAGAAATATTTTCTAACTATAAGATAAATATAAAGTCTGGAGCACAAATTTCTCTTGAAGATTTAAGAGTAAAGTTAATTGAAATGGGTTATGAAAGATTTCCAAGTGTTGAAGGTCTAGGTCAATTTTCCATAAGAGGGTCAATTATTGATATTGCAACTTATGATGCAAACTATAGGATTGAACTCTTTGACGATGAAGTGGACTCTATAAGAAGCTTTGAAATTGAAAGTCAAAGGTCTATTGAAAGGCACGAGGAAATAAATATTTTTCCCATTGAAGATTTGATTTTAAAAAGCCATGATAAGAAAAAAATTGCTGAGAAGATAAAAAAGGATATAGCGAAGACAAAACTCACAGGGAAAGAAAAAGATAGGCTTACAGAAAAGTTTTTGAGATATGTAGATAGGCTAGAAAATGATGAGAGTATTTTAAACAAGGACTTAATTCTTCCCTATGTGGATGAGGATGAAACTTCATCATTTTTAGATTACTTAGATGATTTTATTTTTTTAATTGATGAGCCTACGAGGATTGTGGAAAGAGAAGATGAGCTTTTGGTCTCAAATGGAGAAAAGTTTGCCATCTTAATAGAAAATGGAGAAGTGACAAAGTCTCACGAAAAAACTTTTTACTCCTACAAAGATCTTGTAGATAAATTAAATGAAAAGAGCCTTATAACTTTTAACGCACTTCTAAAGCCACCTAAGATGTTTAATCCACAAGATATTGTAAATATAAAGGTAAAGAGCGTTACAAATTATATGTCCAAGATAAAGCTATTTAAGGAAGATTTGGACTATTATGCAAAAAATGATTTTAAGGTAATTCTTCTTGGTGCTACAGAAAAAAGGGCAAAGAGACTCTTTGAACATTTAGTAGAGCTTGGTTATTCGCCAGAACTTGCAAAGGACTTTGGCAGTTTTAAAAAGTATGCCAATTTAGTTGTAACAACAGGTGCTTTAAATGATGGTATAGAGTTTTCTGATTCAAGAACTGTCTTTATAAATTATTCTGAAATTTATGGCTCTTTTTCTAAGAAGAAAAAAAATAAGCCAGCCAAGAAAAAATCCTTAAATTTTGATGATTTAAAAATTGGGGACTATGTTGTCCACGAGGCTCATGGAGTTGGCAAGTATGTGGGGACAACAAGACTTGCTGTCTCTGGAATACAAAAGGACTACATTGTTATTGAATATGGCGGCGAGGATAAATTATTTCTTCCGATTGAATCACTTGACTCAATTTATAAGTATGTCCAAGATGGCAAGAGAGAGCCCAAGGTAAATAAATTAAATTCTCTCGACTGGAAAAAGAAAAAGGCTCACGCAAAGAAATCTATTGATGACATGGCAGATGAGCTAATAAAACTTTATGCAACTCGTGAAAATACAAAGGGTTTTGCCTTTAGCGAGGACTCTCAGTACCAAAGAGAGTTTGAAGATGCCTTTATCTACGAAGAGACAAGTGGACAGCTAACTTCTTCTGAAGAGATAAAGGAGGACATGGAAAAGCCAGTGCCTATGGATAGACTTCTCTGTGCTGATGTTGGATATGGCAAGACTGAAGTTGCTCTTCGTGCTGCCTTTAAGGCAATCCTAGATGGCAAGCAAGTGGCACTACTTGTTCCAACGACAATTCTTGCCCAACAACATTACAACACAATTAAGGAGAGATTTAAAAATTTCCCAGTTGGGGTTGGACTTTTGTCGAGATTTAGAAGTAAGAAAGACCAAAAATCAGACCTTGAAGGCTTAAAAAATGGAAATATTGACATAATAGTCGGGACTCACAGACTTCTTTCCAAAGATGTTCATTTTAAAGACTTGGGACTTTTAATAATAGATGAAGAGCAGAGATTTGGTGTTCGTCACAAGGAAAAGTTAAGGATGTTAAAGGAAAATGTGGACACACTAACTTTAACAGCTACGCCAATACCAAGGACCCTACAAATGTCCATGATTGGCATAAGGGATATGTCCGTAATCGACGAGCCACCAGAAGAGAGATTTCCTGTTGAGACCTATGTCTTGGAATATAACAATTTAATGGTGCGTGAGGCAATTTTAAAGGAAATTGAAAGAGGAGGACAAGTTTATTTCTTATACAACAAGGTTTCTAACATGGAAAATAAACTCTTGGAATTAAGAAAACTTGTGCCCGAAGCGACTTTTTCTATGGCAAATGGTCAAATGAGTGAAAAAGCTCTCGAAGATACAATGATTGACTTCATAGAGGGAAATATTGATGTATTAGTTTGCTCTACGATTGTTGAGACAGGCATGGATGTTCCAAATGCCAACACAATGATAATCACAGATTCAAATCGCCTAGGTCTTTCACAACTTTATCAGCTTCGTGGAAGAATTGGCAGATCATCTAGGATTGCCTATGCCTACTTCACTTACGATAGGTCCACATCAATTTCTGAAATTGCACAAAAGAGACTTCAAGCCATAAAAGAATTTACTGAGTTTGGTTCAGGTCACAAAATTGCAGAGAGAGACCTTGAGATAAGGGGTTCTGGCTCGATTTTAGGTTCAAGACAATCTGGTCACATTGAGAAAATTGGCTATGACTTATATATGAAGTACCTAAAAGATGCAGTCATGAAGTTAAAGGGTCTTGAGGTGGAAGAAAAAGTTGACACAACAATTGATTTAAAACTGGATTCCTTTATACCAAAAGAATATATTGAAGATGACAAGACAAGGCTTGAGATTTATAAAAAAATTTCTGTAATTGACACAGAAGAGGCTTACTCTGATTTAGTAGAAGAGTTAATCGACAGATTTTCAGATTTTCCTGATGAAGTTTCAAACTTAATGGACATTGCCCTTTTGAAAAACAAGGCACAAAGGGCAAATGTATCTGTTATTTCAGAAAAAAATGGAGAGTATAGAATAAAAGTAGAAGGAGAAGTTTCTCTTGAAGCGATTATGGAAATGAATAATGAATTTGAAAATATTTCTTATTCAATGGGCGATGAGAATGAAATTATACTTACCAAGTTAAAATATCCACTAGATGAACTTAAAAAACTTGTTACTATTTTGTATTTACACAAAAAGGACACAAAAACATCTAAAAAGTAGTGTATAATATAGTTATTATTTAGAAAAATATAGTAAGGAGAGAATTATGAATTTTAAAAAATTTAGTAAATTAGCAGTAGCTATTGCCCTTGCTGGGACATTAGTTGCTTGTAATGGAAAAAAAGAAGGAGTAGCAGCAACAGTTGGTGGAGTTGATATTCCAATGGAAGATTACTACAAATCTTATGCAGCCAGAGTAAATCAACTTATTTCAATGTATGGCGAAGATGTTCTTGCAAATAAAGCAGATGGAAAAAAATCTACTGATGAACTTTTAAGAGAACAAGCAATCACTGACTTGACAACAACTGAAGCATTAAAACAAGATGCAGAAAAATCAAAAATTACAGTTACAGATGAAGAAGTAAACAAAAAGATTGGAGAAATTCAAACACAACTTGGCGGCGAAGAAGCTTTTAATAAGTTCTTAGAAGAAAATGGTCTTCCAAAGGATTATGTTGTTGAAAATATGAAGAATCAAATGTTAGTTGGCAAGTACACTCAAGAAAAAACAAAAGAACTTGAACCAACTGAAGAAGAAGTTAAAAAATATTATGAAGACAACAAGGACAAATTCTACAAGGCTAAGGCATCTCACATTTTAGTAGATGATTTAAAAGAAGCAAATGTGCTAAGAAAACAAATTTTAAAGGGCGAAGATTTTGCTAAGGTTGCAAAAGAAAACTCTAAGGACACAGGAAGTGCTCAAAATGGTGGTTCTCTTGGCGAATTTACAAATGGTCAAATGGTACAAGCTTTCGATGAACAAGTTGCAAAGATGAAGGCAGGAGATATCTCTGAACCAATTCAAACTCAATTTGGTTACCACATTATCAAACTTGACGAAAAAACTCCTCTTGAATTTGATGCAGTTAAAGACCAAATAAAGGCAACTCTTCAACAAGATAAATTTAAAGAATATATCGACAAGGTTAAGAAAGATGCAAAAATTAAATCTTTTGTTGACACTTCAAAGGAAGTTGAACTTCCAGATGAATACAAAAACTTTGGAAAAATAGCAAAAGAAGATGAAGCTGCAAATGTAAAAGCTAATGCAAAGGCTGAAAACAAAACTGCTAACAAAGAAGCTAATGCTAAGGCAAATGCAAAAGCAGAAAACAAAACTAAATAAGATTTGAAATTTTTTGAATTTTAATTTATAATTTAAAACCTGACTTGAGATTAATGTTAAATTAATTTAGTCTCAAACAGGTTTTTTATTTTATTAAAATTATGTAAATTAGTTAAAAAACTTTAATAAAGGAATTATAGGTAAATATAAATTTTCAAATCTGTTATAATAGGGTAAAAGGATTTCAGTAGTGAGGTGGAGTCATGAGTTTTTCATCTGAAGTTAAGGATGAGGTCGCAAAGATAAAAGTTGATAATTATGAAATTATTCTATCTGAACTTGCGGGCATCACTCCTATGTGTGGAGTTTTAAACTTTAAAAATAATAAAATTTCCATGGAATATATCACGGAAAATGCCCCTGTGGCGAGAAGAATTTTTACTTTTTTGAGAAGATCCTTTGGATTTGATGTTGAAGTAAAAAATGTAAGGTCAACTCAACTTAAAAAAAATGTATTTATTATCTATATATCTCAAGATGAGTCTTGCAGGTTGTTACTTGATGAGTTAAAATATATAAAGGGTGCAAGCGTATTTATGATAAATTATGTGCCCACTGATCTCATAAAAACTGTGAATGAGAAAAAGGCATATATACGCGGTGCCTTTATGGGTTCAGGTTCGATTACAAACCCAAATAAGGGATATCATTTGGAATTTGTCTCTGAAAACGAATCCAACGCATATTTTCTTATGGATGTAATTAATGAATTTGGATTTAATTCTAAGATTATTATGAGAAAGGAAAAGTACATAGTCTACATTAAGGACTCGGAAAAAATTTCAGATTTTCTATCTCTCATTGGTGCTTATAACTCCGTTTTGAAGTATGAAAATATTAGAGTTATAAAAGAAATGAGAAACAATGTCAACAGAATTGTAAATTGTGAAACTGCAAATTTAAACAAAACTGTGAAGTCTTCTTATGACCAAGTTGAAGACATTAAGTTAATTGATAGAGAAATTGGTATAAAGAATTTAGACGAGGAACTTAAAGCTATTGCGATTTTAAGACTTAATAATAGGTCTATGAGTTTAAATGACATTGCAAATTCATTAGAGCCTAAAGTCTCAAAGTCCACTGTTAATTATAGATTTAAAAAACTTAGGAATATTGCAAACAAGTTGAGGGGTGTATGAAATGACAAGTAAAAAAGTTGTACTTAATAATAGCGACGGACTTCATGCAAGAGCTGCTGCACTTTTTGTCAGAGAAGCAAATAAGTTTGCATCTGACATTAATTTAGAGGCTCATGATGATAAAGTCAATGGCAAGAGCATTATTGGGATAATGTCTCTTGGTGCTTTTTCTGGAGAAGAGATAGTTATTGAAGCTGAAGGCGCCGATGAAGAAGAAGCTGTTGCAAGACTGTCTTACATAGTTGAAAAAGAATTTATAAATCTTTAATGGTACTTTTTTAAGAGTTTCGCTTTTTACGAAACTCTTTTTTCATGTCCTTTTATTTGTTTCCTTGCTTTGATAAAATATAGCTAAGATTTGTTTATAAGTTATAAAAAATTTCCAAAAGAAATTGTCTTGTGAAATGAAAAGTTTTTAAGGATTAAAAAATTTTCAAGATTAAAAAAAGATTTAGATATAGATTAAAGGATGATTCTATGAATAATTTTGTGCATTTGCATCTTCACAGCGAGTATTCTCTTTTAGACGGCTCAACTAGAATAAATATTTTGCCAAAAAGAGTTAAAGAACTTGGCATGGATGCAGTTGCCCTAACAGACCATGGCAATATGTATGGTGCTATTGCCTTTTACAAAGCCTGCAAAGATGAAGGCATTAAAGCAATTTTGGGCTGCGAAGTTTATGTATCTGAGAAGGACATGACCATAAAGGACAAGACCAACAAGAGGTTTCATTTAATTCTCTTGGCAGAGAACAATGAAGGCTTCAAAAATATTATGAAAATAGTCTCTCTAGGTTTTGTTGAGGGATATTATTACAAGCCAAGAGTTGATAAGGATGTTTTAAAAAAATATGCTAAGGGAGTAATTGCCACATCAGCTTGCCTTGGAGGCGAAGTGCAGAGATTTATTTTAGATAGAGACTTAGAAGCTGCAAGATCTGCTGCCCTTGAATACAGAGAAATCTTTGGAGAAAATAATTTTTTCTTGGAGCTTCAAGACCATGGCATGCCAGAACAAGCTCGTGTAAATCGTGAACTTGTAAAATTATCAGAGGACCTAAACATTCCACTTATAGCATCAAATGATGTTCACTACTTAAACAAGGATGATGCAAAGAGTCACGATGTCCTCTTGTGTATTCAAACGGGCAAAACTATTAACGAAGAAAATAGGATGAAGTTCCCATCAGATGAATTTTATTTGAAATCTCCAGATGAGATGGCGGCAATTTTTCCAGAAAATAAAGATGCTCTAGAGAATACTGTTAAAATTGCCAAGAGATGCAATGTTGATATAAAGTTTCATGAGCAACATTTGCCTGAATTTACTGTGCCAGAGGGCTACACTCACGAGGACTATTTAAAAAAACTTGCTACTGATGGAATGTATGCTCGCTATGAAAATGTAACTGATGAGATAAAAGAAAGATTTGATTTTGAATTTAATACCATAAAAAATATGGGCTTCGTGGATTATTTTTTAATAGTTTGGGACTTTATTAGGTATGCGAGAAAACACGAAATACAAGTTGGACCGGGTAGAGGTTCAGCTGCTGGTAGCGTAATTTCTTTTTGCCTTGGCATAACAGATGTTGACCCCCTAAAGTTTGACCTCCTATTCGAAAGATTTTTAAATCCAGAGAGAGTTTCCATGCCTGATATTGACATCGACTTCTGCTATGAAAGGCGTGAAGAAGTTATTGAATATGTCAACAGAAAGTATGGCGACTCCCATGTTGCACAAATAGCAACCTTTGGAACAATGGCGGCGAGAAATGCCATAAGAGATGTGGGTAGAGCCCTTGATATGTCCTATGCCAAGGTGGACTACATTGCAAAGCAAGTTCCACAGGTACTCAACATGACTATTGAAAAAGCTCTGGAAATTTCTGAAACTTTTAAGGGGATTTATGACTCTGAAGAGGACTCAAGATTATTAATTGATATGGCATTAAAGCTGGAAGGTCTTCCAAGGCACACGTCAACTCATGCAGCAGGTGTTGTGATTTCAAAAGATGAGCTGACAGAGTATGTGCCCCTAACTCGTAACGACAAGATAATTGCAACGCAGTTTAATATGATTGAACTTGAAGAGCTTGGTCTACTAAAGATGGACTTCTTGGGACTTAGAACTTTAACTGTCATTCGAGATGCAATAAATTTAATAAGAGAAAATGAGGGCAAGACTATTTCCTTTGAAAAGTTTGACTACAATGACCCAGATGTCTTAAAGATGTTTGCAAAATCAGAAACTCTTGGAGTATTTCAATTTGAATCCTCTGGCATGAGAGCCTTTTTGAAAGAGTTAAAGCCAGACGAATTTTTAGATTTAGTTGCAGCCAATGCCCTCTTTAGACCAGGACCAATGAAGCAAATTCCAAAATTTGTATCATCAAAGCATGACAAGAGTAAAATTTCTTACCTTCATCCAAAGCTTGAGCCAATACTAAAGTCCACCTACGGCTGTATTGTTTACCAAGAGCAGGTAATGCAAATCGTTCAGCAAATTGGTGGCTACTCTCTTGGCAGAGCCGACATAGTAAGACGTGCCATCTCCAAGAAAAAGATGAAGGTCATGGAAGAGGAAAGGCAAAATTTTATCTATGGCAACGCAGCCGAAGGAGTTTGCGGGGCAATTGCCAATGGAGTTGATGAAAAGGCTGCCAATGAAATTTATGATTTGATTATAGATTTTGCCGACTACGCCTTTAACAAGTCTCACTCAGTTGCCTATTCAGTAGTTGCCTACAGGACTGCTTGGCTAAAATATTATTATCCAAGAGAATTTATGGCGGCACAAATTTCCACTTACACCAATGACATCAAGCAGGTAAGTCTATACATCGAAGAGATAAAGAGACTTGGCATAGAAATTTTGCCACCAAATATAAATTATTCTTTTAAAAACTTTACAGTTGAAGGAGATAAAATTCGTTTTGGACTAAAGGCAGTAAAAAATGTTGGCGACAACTTAATAGATGTAATTGTAAGGGCAAGAGAAAAGGGTAAGTATAAGTCATTAAAGGACTTTGTAGATAGGATTAATGCAATTGACAAGTCTGTCTTAAATAAAAGGGCTCTTGAGTCTCTAATAAGGTGTGGAGCTATGGACGATTTTGAGGGCAATAGGGCACAGTACCTTGCCATTTATGAGTCAGTTCTCTCATCTTCATCTAATACTGCAAAGAATAATGTCCTTGGACAATTTTCTCTTTTCGAAGAGACATCCTTTCATGAAGATTTGCCTGAACTAAGAGACTTTAGGCAAAAGGACAAGCTTGACATGGAAAAGGAAGTCATTGGCATGTATATCTCTGGTCATCCCCTTGACCCTTATAGAGAATTAATTGAGAAGTCTACAAATATTAATACTAACCAAATTTTTGAGAAGTATAGAGAAAATCTCTTGAGGACTAGCAAGGTAAAAGTCGGTGGGATTTTAAAGGCAAAAAAAACTATGATTACAAAGAACAACAAGATGATGGCTTTTGCAGCCCTAGAAGATCTTTTTGGCACAATTGAGCTTGTTATTTTTCCAAATGTATTTTCAAAGTACAAGGATTTAATTGAAGATGAAAATATGGTCTTTATAGAAGGACATTTTCAAGAGTCAGAAGTTGAAGAACCAAAAATTTTAGTGGATGCTATTTCAAAGATTAAGATGCCCACAAAAAATAAATTATACATTTCCATTGATTCTATGAAAAATGAAAAACTTGGCGAAATGAAAAATATTTTAAGAGAATATGAAGGTAGCACTCCTGTAATATTTTTTGAAGAAGAGACGAGGAGGGCCTTTGGGACTGAATCAAATTTGTGGATTGATGAAAAATCTTTTACAGAAATTCAAGATAAATTAGCAGTGTTTACAAAGAGTAGAGATAAAATTATTTTAAAGTAGGTGTTTATGAGAATTGCAATTTTAACAAGTGGCGGCGATGCTCCAGGCATGAATGCCACAATAAGAGCAGTGACTAGGACTTGTATATACGAAGGAATAGAAGTTTTTGGCATAAGTGGAGGTTACGAAGGCTTAATTGATGCTAAGTTTGAAAAATTAGTTCAGTCTTCTGTTGCCGACATAATACAAAGAGGAGGAACAATTTTATCTACTTCAAGGTCTGAAAGATTTATGACAGAAGAGGGCTTAGAGAAGGCAATTTCTTCACTAAAAATTTTTGAAATTGATGCCCTAATTGTCCTTGGAGGCGATGGCAGTCTTAGAGGAGCAAAAATGCTTATGGATAGAGGCATAAATGTTATTGGCATTCCTTGTTCCATAGACAATGACCTTGCCTACACAGATTTTACCATAGGATTTATGACGGCAGTGGAAACTGTTACTGAAGCAATTAGTCACATAAGAGATACAACGGAATCACATGGTAGGGCAAATATAGTTGAAGTAATGGGAAGAGAATGCGGCGACATTGCTCTTTACTCTGGAGTTTCATCTGGAGCAGAGTCCATTATAGTGCCAGAAATTCCCATGGATATAAATGAAATAGCTGAGAAGGCAATCATGGGAAAAAACAGAGGCAAGAGACATCATATAATTATTATGGCTGAAGGCTGTGGCTCTGCCTTTGACTTTGCAGAGAAATTTGAAAACTTAACTGGAATTGACACAAAGGTTACTGTTCTTGGATATATCCAAAGGGGAGGAGCACCAAGCATTTTTGACAGGATTTTGGCATCAGAGCTTGGCTACTTGTCAGTAAAAGAAGCAAAAAAAGGAAATTCTTTAGCCCTTGGATTTAAAGATGGAAAAGCAATGACCATGAGCTTTGACGAAATTTTTGAAGTTAAAAAAGTTTTTAGAAAAGATTTATTAGATATACTAAAAACTGTTTCAATATGAGGTGTTTTATGAAAAAGACAAAAATAGTTGCTACAATTGGACCGGCAAGTGAAAGTGAAGAAGTGTTAAGGCAATTATTCACAGAGGGAGTCAACCTTGCAAGACTAAATTTTTCTCATGGAAGCCACGAGGAACACAAGATAAAAATTGATAGGATAAAAAAATTGAGAAGGGAAATGGATCTTCCTATTGGCATAATGCTTGATACAAAAGGACCAGAAATTAGACTTGGAGAAGTTAATGGAGAAGTGGTTCTTCAAAGTGGCGAAGAATTTATTTTAACTAACAAGGATTTACTTGGAAATGAGAAAATTTCTAGTATATCCTATAAGGAACTCTACAAGGATGTAAAAGAGGGCGACAAGATTTTAATTGATGATGGACTTGTGGAGCTTCTTGTGAAAGAAATTCGTGGAGAAGAAATAGTTACAGAAGTAAAAAATTCTGGTGCAATTTCATCTCACAAGGGAGTAAATGTGCCTGGAGCCAACTTAAATCTTCCAGCCCTAACTGGAAGAGACATTGACGATATAAAATTTGGAGTGAAGGAAGATATTGATTTTATAGCGGCATCCTTTGTAAGGTCTAGAGAAGATGTCCTCGCCATAAGAAAAGTTCTTGAAGAAGAAAGGGACTACACTACAAAAATTATTTCCAAGATTGAATCTCAAAAGGCAGTGGAATTAATTGACGAGATAATAGAAGTTTCTGACGGAATTATGGTTGCCAGGGGAGATTTGGGCGTTGAAATCGAGACAGAGGCAGTGCCAATTGTGCAAAAGGAAATTATAAAAAAATGTAACATAGTTGGAAAAAGTGTAATCACTGCAACGCAAATGCTTGACTCCATGATTAGAAATCCAAGACCAACTCGTGCAGAAACAAATGATGTTGCCAATGCAGTCCTTGATGGGACAAGTGCTGTTATGCTTTCAGGAGAAACTGCAAGTGGCAAATATCCAATTGAGTCAGTTGTTACAATGAGAAAAATTTTGGAATACACAGAAAATACTATTGACCACGATGAAATCTTGGAAAGTCGAATTAGGGATGTGGAAAATTCCATGACAAATTCCATAGGAAAAAGTGCCTGCGTAATTGCAAGAGACCTTGGTGCTCAGGCTATAATCACAGCGACAACTTCGGGCAACACTTCAAGAGCCATTGCAAAATTTAGACCAGAGACTCCAATAATTGCATCCACACCCTTTGAAAAAGTTAAAAATCAACTTAGTCTTGTATGGGGCATCTCTCCTGTAAAAGTTTTAAACTTCAAGGACACAGACAATTTAATTGACGCATCAATGGAAGTTGCTGTCACAAAGGGCTTCTTAAAATCTGGAGACTTAGTAGTTTTAACAGCAGGAGTGCCTACAGGGATAGCTGGTTCAACTAATCTTCTTAAAATTGAAACAGTATCAGAAATTTTGGGAAGAGGCACAGCTATTGGCAAAAAGAAAAAGAAGGCAAGAGCCGTAGTTGCAAATACAATTGAAGATTTAGAAAGAGACTTTAAGACCAAGGACATCATAGTTTGCATGGGAACTGACGGCAGGATGATTCCTTACATGGAAAAATCCTCTGGATTTATAACAGAAGAGGCAGGCTTCACATCAAATGGAGCAGTAGCGGCAATTTCTCTCGGCAAGACTGCCATAGTTGGCGTAAAAGATATTACAGAAAAAATAAATACTGGAGACTTGATAACAATAGAGCCAATGGATGGCACTGTTAGAAGATAAAAACTTTATATAATAAAAATTTGCAAAAAAAAAGACCTCTTTAGTGATTATTAAAAATTATCACTAAAGAGGTCTTTTATTTTTGTGTAATTAATTCTTTTTAAATTTTCTTCTCTGTCCTTTAGATTTGAATTAAAATTTTCAAATTTTACCTTAAACTTTTTTGATTCAGACATTAATTTTAAATTTGCTAGGCGATCTGACTCATTTAGATAGTTAAAATAATTTTCACTTTTTTCATCAAGGGCATAATAAATTTTTTCCAACTTAGAAGAAAGTCCAAGCAAGTGATTTAGTGTCAAGATAAGATCTCCTACAAATAGGAAAGAAAATACAGAAACTGTAGTTTCGATTACCTTGTCATCTGCAGCAGAGAAGAAGAGCAACATAATAGGTGTTAGGTACTTGACAATTACTATATTGGCAACGCCAAAAATTAATAAGCCATATAGGCAAACTCTACTTTTAATTTGGAATGGATAGGCACTGTAGTCCCACCATTTTTTGTGAAAAAATCTTTCCAAAAAATATCCTATGATGTACTCAATTGTGCATGATAAAAATGCTGAGTAAAGAAAAATATAAAAGTTTGATTCAAAATTTTTAAGCATCAAGTAAGAAAGTGTTGCGCCAATGCCATAGATGGGGCAAGATGGACCAATAAGAAATCCTCTGTTATAAAATCTATCTAGCTCAATAGTGGAACAGGGGAAACTCTCCCAGCACCAGCCAATAAAAGAGTAGATAAAAAATATTAGATATAATTCTGAAATTTTCATAAATTTTCAAAACCTACTTTCACAAATCTTGACGAAACAGTTTCCACAGCAGAAACATATTTGTCAGCACAAGTTACAATCCAAGATTCCAAATACCTTGGGGGAATAATAGTTAGGGGGAACATGTGCTTTATTATAATATCTCTCTCAAGTCTATTGAGATTTAATTCACTCTTAGCATTCTTATAAGCCTTCATGGGATGAGTAAAGCCATGAATCCACCTTTCCTTTTTGCCATCGTGCCAATCGTATAGGAAATAGTCATGAAGAAGGGCACCCCTTATCATGGAGTCCATGTCCACATCCAAATTGTATTTTTCTGCAATCTCAATGGATTTTTTTGCAACAGAAATAACATGAGTGTAGACAGAAGTGTTGCCATGCTGTATGAAATTTTTTGTTTCATCAAATCGCGTGTTCTCACTTAGGAAGGCGATGATTTCTTCAAGTTTTTCTTTGTTATTCATAAAATCTCCTCAGTCTTATTCTAATCTATAAAAGTAAAATTATTTCAAAGGTTTTGTTAAATTTTTAAGACATTTAAAATTTTTTGCTTTAAATATTTTTGCAAAAAAAATAAAAGTCATATTGCTATGACTTTTATATATTACTAAAATTTTGTTTCAAAGTAAATTCTCTTTTCGCCATCTGTCAAAATATCTGTGACTTCTAACAACTTAAAGTTTTCTTTGTCAACAGTGATTACAGAACTTGCCTTTTCAAAATTAGAAGAAGTTAGAGAATATCTATCTGCAATTTTTTTGATTTCATCTGCACTTTTAACTGTAAATTCGTAAGTCATATTGTCTTTTCTCTTTAAGATTGTTGGATTAGTCTTTACCATATTTAAAAATTCAGATAAGTTTTCTCTTGTAAGTGATTTTTTAAGATCTTCAACTGAATAATTTTCATCTAAAGGTTTTTTAGTTTTAAGGTCTTCTACTTTGATGTTTATCTTTTCACTTGCAAGATCCCAAGGATTTTCGCTAAGGGCTTTTATAATGTCGCTGTATTTTTCGTTAGTAGAAATAATTTTTTGTGGTTGTGGTTTTTCCACTGGCTTATCAATTTTTTCTTTAGCCTCAGGCTTTTCTTCAACTTTTTCAACCTTTAGCTCAACTTTTTTCACAGGTTCATTAACTTTTGCCTTAGCCTCTTCTATCTTTGCTTCAACCTTTTCAACCTTAGCTTCAGTTTTTTCTGGAGCTTTTTCAACTGGTTTTACAGTTTCTTTTTTAATTTCAGGCTTTGCTTCGACTTTATCAACCTTAGGTTCAAGCTTTTTCACAGGTTCATTAACTTTTGCCTTAGTTTCTTCTATTTTTAGTTCAATCTTTTCAACCTTAGCTTCAGTTTTTTCGGGAGCTTTTTCAGTTTTAACTTTAGTTTTTTCAACTGGTTTTACAGTTTCTTTTTTAATTTCAGCCTTAGCTTCGACTTTATCAACCTTAGGCTCAAGCTTTTTCACAGGCTCATTAACTTTTGCCTTAGCCTCTTCTATCTTTGGTTCAAACTTTTCAGCCTTAGTTTCAATTTTTTCTGGAGCTTTTTCAGTTTTAACTTCAGTTTTTTCAACTGGTTTTACAGTTTCTTTTTTAACTTCAGCTTTAGCTTCAACTTTTTTATCTTCAATTTTTGTAGCAGGTGCTTCTTTTATCTCTTCAGCTTCTGCCCTTCTCTTTTCTCTTCTCTTTTTGCCACGATCCTTTTTCCTAGAACCATCGTATTTTTGTTCTTCTCTTACTTCAAAAGATTTTACAGAATCTTCAAGGTTTTTAAGATCTTCTTCCTTATGTAGCTTTTCATCAGCTGGCTTTTCTCTATTTTCTATAGATTTTTTCGCAGCAGGAGTATTTTTGCCTTGATTCTTTTTCCAAATGATAAAGCAAAGGATCACAATAATGACAACAACTATTAAACCGCCCATAATAAACACCTCCAATTAAGTTATATTATACCACTTAAATAGAAAATAAATACATTAACTTGATAAATTTATAAAAAAATTTAAAAAAGTTTTAATAAAAAAAGACTCGATTTCTCGAGCCAAAATAATTAACTTTCTATACTTTTTAATTTTCTATTTTCGATTTTATCTTTAACAATTTTTGATATGTCGCGAACTTCACGCACACCTAAGTGATATAGGCAGAGGACATAGACACAAGCTGCTATAAAGACTATTAGCATAAGGAGTATTAGTCTCAATAGTGTTTGGATTCTTCCATTTGTAAAGGACATTATTAGTTTTTCATAAGGGAAGTAGGATAAAGTCACAAGTCCCATGGCAAGTGATGCCATAAAAGTTTTTATTGAAGCTCTTATATAGGACTTTGTTCCAAGATTTCCAATTTTCCTTTTTAATAGTATGAAGGAAATAAAAAGTGCAAGTGTTGTTGCAATGGAAACTGATGCCGCAAGTCCATTTGTACCATAGTGTCTTGCTACCAAAAGGTTTAAGCCTACATTTATTGCCACATTAGTCACGCCAACATAGAAAGGCGTCTTTGTGTCTTCAATGGAATAATAAATTCTATTTAGTACATTTATTACTGAAATTGAAATAAGTGATAGGGAATAAAATCTAAGCGTTGAAGTTGCAGCAACACCATCGGCTGGTGTAAAGTAACCACGTACAAAGGCAATTTCTATTATTGGTCTTGCCAAAATTATTAGCCCAACAGTCGCTGGTACTGTTATAAATAAAACTGTTTTTATTGATGCGTTCATAACTTTTTTGCCAAGCTTCATATCTCCTGATCCCAAAGTTTTTGTAAGGATTGGGAAAACTATGGCAGTTATTGCAGTTATGAAAATCCCAATAATCATTGTGTTCATTTTATTTGAGTAGTATAAAATTGAGGCTGCACCTTCGCCCATACCTGATGCAAGGTTTCTATTTACAATTGTGTTTATGTCGTTAACTGAAACAGAAACAAAAACTGGAAGGGCAAGGACGATTGCTTCTCTTACATATTCATCTTTAAAGTCTGCCACAAATTTAGGTCTATAACCAATTTTCATTGCATTTGGTAGCAAAAATAAAAATTGTGCAAGTATTCCTAGGACTGATGCAATAGTAAGACCCATTATACCTACATGACGAGAAAATAATGCAAGATATATTATATAGGTTAAGTTAAGTGGAATGGCAATGGCACCAGTTGCTGCAAATTTACCTCCATGTTGCAAGTAGCCTTCCATTACTCCAACCCAAGAAGAGAATAATACAACGGGCATGCCAACTTGTATTAATTTAACTACAATTGCATATGTTTCTGGATCAGCTTGTGATGCAGTTAAAAGTGCAATTTGATTTGGAAAAAGAATTCCAAGAATTATTAGGAAAAAGGACACAAGTGATGTAACCATTAACAAGTTATTTGTGAAATAATTTTTTCTACTTGGGCCATGATCGCTTTCTGCTTTTTGGGCAGAAGGTATATAAGTTGTTGCTATTGCTTGTGTTACAAAACCTGCAATCATTGCTGTTGCAGCCTGTGCAAGAGAAAAGGCATCCATTTCTTTTCCTGCCCCAAAGACAGAAGCAGTCAGTGATTCTCTAAAAAAACCAAAAACTTTTCCAATTAATAAAAAGACAATTATGGCAATAGTGGATTTTGCAATTCTTGAGCCTGCGCTACTTTTATTTTCCATTTAAAATCTCCTTTATAAGTCTTATAAAATTATAATTTGTTTAAATTTTTATGTCAAGTAAGGTAGATTTCTGCGGTTTTAAAGAAAGGTAATTATGTGTTATTATTATTATAAAAATGATTAAGGGAGGAAAAATGAAAAATAGAAATTTGATAAAAAAAGTTCTGCCCTATTTTAATAAATACAGAATGACAGTTTTCTTGGATTTATTTTGTGCGGGGCTTACTACTGCAAGTGAAATGATTTTGCCACTTCTTCTTCGTGCACTTACAAGCAGGGGAATGGAGGACATAGCTTTAATTACTTCTGACTTTATATTAAAGCTCTCACTAATTTATATAGGAATAAAGACAGTAGAAGTAGTGGCTCAATATTTTATGACAAGTATTGGGCACATAATGGGTGCTCGCATAGAGACAGATATGAGAAGAGACCTATATGCTCATCTCCAATCTCTTTCTGATACTTTTTATAATGAGACAAAGGTTGGCGTCATTATGTCAAGGATTACAAACGACCTCTTTGACATAACAGAGTTTGCCCACCATTGTCCCGAAGAATATTTTATTGGAGCTATAAAAATAATTATTTCCTTAATTATTCTTCTTACAATTAATGTGAAGATGACTATTTTAATTTATATTATGATTCCACTTATGATATATTTTTCTGGACACTTTAGAAATAAAATGCGAAGGGCACAAAAGGAGCAAAGAGTTCACATTGGGAACTTAAATTCAGCTATTGAAGATTCTCTTCTTGGCATAAAGGTTGTAAAGTCCTTTGCCAATGAAGAGGTGGAAAGCAAGAAATTTACTCACGAGAACAATAAATTTCTTGGCATCAAAAAGAGATATTACAAGTCTATGGCTGGCTTTAACACAGTTAATAGAATTTTCGATGGACTAATGTATTTGATTTTAATTGCAAGTGGCGGCTACTTTTTAATGAAGAGAGAAATTGGTCCAGAGGACTTAATCGTCTATGTAATGTTTATCCAATCACTTCTTGCTACTGTTAGAAGAATTATTGAATTTACTGAACAGTTCCAAAAGGGAATGACAGGCATTGAAAGATTCGCAGAGATTATGTCCATTGAATCTGACATTTTGGACAAGGAAGATTCCCTTGAAATTAAAAATGTTAAGGGAGAGATTTCCTTTAATCATGTGGACTTTTCTTATGGAAAGGGAGAAGGCAAAGTTTTGGATAATTTTTCTGTTGACATCACTCAGGGCGAAAAACTTGCCATAGTTGGGCCAAGTGGTGCAGGAAAGACTACAATTTGCAATCTCATCCCAAGGTTTTATGATGTTAATAGTGGATCTGTTACAGTTGATGGAATTGATGTCAGAGACATAAAAATAAAATCTTTGAGAGAAAATATTGGCATTGTACAACAGGATGTTTATTTATTTTCTGGTACAGTTAGAGACAATATTGGCTACGGTAAAAGCGATGCTAGTGAAAGAGAAATTATTGAAGCGGCAAAACTTGCAGGGGCCTATGAATTTATAAAAAATTTGCCTGATGGTTTTGACACTTATGTTGGAGAGCGTGGAGTAAAATTATCTGGTGGACAAAAACAGAGAATTTCCATTGCAAGAGTCTTTTTAAAAAATCCACCAATTTTAATTTTAGACGAAGCAACTTCTGCTCTTGACAACAAAAGTGAAATTGTGGTCCAAGATTCCATAGAAAAACTTTCCAAGGGAAGGACTACTATAACTATTGCCCACAGACTTACAACAGTTCAAAATGCAGATTTAATTATTGTAATGACAAGAGACGGTATTGTTGAGAGAGGAAGTCACAAAGAGCTAATGGAAAAGAAGGCTTATTATTACAACCTCTACACTAAGGGTGGCAGATTAGAATAATAAATAAAGTTTGGGGTATTATCTTACTAAGTATAAAAATAAGAAGACAATAGCGAGGTGTATTATGCAAAATTATATAGAAATTATTAAAAAGAGAAGGTCTTATTACAATTTGTCAGAGAATGTAGAACTGTCCAATGAAGAGATAAAATATTTAATTGAGGATGTCTTAAACACAACTCCATCACACATGAATTCACAAACAACTAGAGTCCTCTTGCTTTTTGATGACAATTCAAAGGACTTTTGGAAGAGAGTTAATGAAACTTTTGACAATAAAATTAATGAAGAAAAGTTCCATGGATTTTATCATGCCAAGGGAACTGCACTAATTTTTATGGACAAGGATGAAATTAAGTCCCAAGAAAAAGATATGCCTTCCTACAAAGAATATTTTGAAACTTGGGGACACCATTCAGCTGCCATGATTCAGCTAAATATTTGGCAAGCTCTTAGAGATGAAGAAATTGGAGCAAGCAATCAACATTACAATCCTGTTATTGACTCTTGGGTAAAGGAATTATATGAAATTCCTGACTCATGGGAACTTATTGCAGAAATGCCCTTTGGAAAAATCGAAGAAGAACCAGAAAAAAAGGATAAAAAGCCTATTGATGAAATTTTAAGAGTAATTGAATAAAGGTAATATAAAAAGTAGGCGAGAGTCTACTTTTTTCTTTTAACTGGCCCTTGTAATAAAAAATTCTTATGACTATAATAAAAGTATCAGGGGAGCTTTTGCTGAGATTAGGTTTATCCTTAAACCCTTTGGACCAGGACAGGTAATGCTGTCTCGGGAAAAGTATGTCTCCCTTTGGGGACTTTTTTTATGCAAAAATTTATTTTTGCAAATTTATTTGAGGAGGTTATTATGAAAATATCAATAGCGATACAAATTCTTCCTACAACTAAAGAAGGCACAACAGAATCTGTAGTTGCAGTTGTAGATAAGGTAATTGAATATATTATAAGTCAAAAGGTAAATTATGTTGTTACGCCCTTTGAAACAGTTATAGAATTAGATGACTTTGACAAAGCCTTTGAAATTTTAAAAAATTGCGTGAAGATAGCAGGAGAAATTTCACAACAAGTTGCTTGTTATTCCAAGACTTTTTATTCTGAAAAGGGGATTTTGACAATTGAAGAAAAAACAGGCAAGTATCAAGGATAATATCTCAGCAGCTTCTTTGATAATAGTCATTTTAGTTATTTGGCATTTTATAACTACTAGAGGGATTGTAGGACCATATTTACTTCCTAAGCCCTTTGATGTAATTAAAGCCTTTGTGACAGATTTTCCTACAATTTTATCGCACTTAGGCACGACACTTACAGAAGCCTTTTTAGGTTTATTTGTTGGCGTGAGCCTAGGTTTTATTGCAGCACTTTTAATGGATTTATCAGCCACTATTTATTCTGCACTTTATCCGATTTTAGTTTTGACACAGACTGTGCCAACAGTTGCAATAGCACCTTTATTAGTCTTGTGGATGGGCTATGGTATAGCGCCAAAGATTGCACTTATTGTAATTGTGACATTTTTTCCAGTTGCTGTTTCTCTTCTTGAGGCCTTTAAGCAGGTGGACCAAGACAAGATAAAATTATTAAAGGCAATGGGTGCTGGAAAGGCGGAAATTTATAGATACATTAAGCTGCCAGAAAGTTTAGGGAATTTTTTCTCTGCTTTTAAAATAGCAGTCTCCTATTCAGTTGTAGGAGCAGTTATTGCAGAGTGGCTAGGTGGTTACAAAGGTTTGGGAGTATATATGATTAGAGTTCAAAAAAATTACTCCTTTGATAAGATGTTTGCAGTTATATTTTTAATTTCGGCAATTTCTCTTTTATTGATGAAGTTAGTTGGCTTTTTACAAAAAAAGATGATGCCGTGGATGGAGGAAAAATGAAAAATTTAAAGAAATTATCAGTTTTATTATTGGCAGGCCTTATGCTTACAGCTTGTGGCAAAACAGAAAATAAAAAAGTTGAAGAAAAAAAAGACCTTCCAACAGAAAGAGTTAGCTTTTTGCTTGATTGGGACCCAAATGTAAATCATGCAGGACTTTATGTTGCAATGGACAAGGGATTTTTTGCAGATGAAGGCATTGAAGTTGAAGTAAACCAACCACCGGCAAATGGAGTTGAAGCTCTTGTTGCATCAGGCAAGGCTGACTTCGGAGTATCTTTCCAAGACACAATTGCACCAGCTTTTGCAAGTGATGAACCACTTCCAGTTACTGCTCTTGCTGCAATAATAAATCACAACACTTCAGGTATTTTTTCTGCAAAGGACAAAAATATTGAAAGACCTAAGGATATGGAAAATCACAATCATTCAACTTGGGGACTTCCTATTGAACAAGCAATTTTAAAGCAAGTTGTAGAAGATGATGGTGGAGATTTCTCTAAAGTTAATTTAGTTCCTGGTGACGTTACAAATAATATTGCAGCAATCCAAGGAAAGGACATTGACACAGTTTGGATTTTTTACCCAGTAGATGGCGTAAGAGCTGGAATGGAAAATGTGCCAATTAATTATTTTGCTTTCAAAGACATCAACCCAATTTTTGACTACTACACACCAATTTTAATTGCAAATAATGACTTCTTAAAGAACAAGGAAGATGTGGCAAAGAGATTTATGCGAGCCTTCTCTAAAGGCTATGAATATGCAGCAGAAAATCCTAAAGAAGCTGCAGAAATTCTAGTTAAATTAAATCCAGAACTTGATAAAGATTACACAATAAAGGCAATGGAATATATTGCTGACAAATACAAAGATGATGCAAATTACTTTGGCGAAATTAATCCAGAAAGATGGAACGATTTCTACGCTTGGTTATGGGAAAACAAACTAATTGACAAAGAAATTCCAAAGGACTTCGGTTTCACTAATGATTTTGTAAATCCAGAAAAATTAAAATGAGTGACAAGTTAGAAATTTTAAAAGTTACTGATGTTGATAAATCCTTTGGAGACAAACTTGTCTTAAAGGATATAAACATTAAATTAAATGAGGGGGAGTTAGTATCTCTTGTTGGAGTTTCTGGCTCTGGAAAGACTACGCTATTTAATATAATAGCGGGTCTTTCGAAACCAGATAAGGGAAAAGTTTTTTTAAAGGGGGAAGAAATCACAGGTATTGCAGGGAAAGTTTCTTATATGCTACAAAAAGATCTTCTTCTTCCCTATATGACAATCATTGACAATGTATCTCTTCCCCTAATTCTTCGTGGTAAAAAGAAAAAAGTTGCTCGTGAAGAAGTTAGAGAGCTTTTTGCTGATTTTGGACTTGAGGGATGTGAAGATAAATTCCCATCACAACTCTCTGGAGGAATGGCACAGCGTGCTGCCCTTCTCAGGACTTATGTATTTAGCAATGAAGTTGCACTTTTAGATGAACCCTTCTCTGCACTTGATGCTATAACAAAGGCTTCAATTCACAAGTGGTATAAAAATATTATTAGCGAAATGAAAATTTCTACAATTTTTATAACTCACGACATTGAAGAAGCAGTTAAGCTATCTGATAGAATTTATATTTTGGGGAAAAATCCAGGAACAATAATTGATGAAATTGAAATCAATGAAGATTTTCAAGAAAACTTTTTTGAAAATAAAAAATTTATTGAGTATAAAAAATACATTATAGAAAAACTTGATAAAATAATTTAAACGAGGAAATTTCCTCGTTTTTTGTTTATCTATTATTGGTATAAGCTTATTAAATAGCATTTGGGAATGTTTGCATATTTTAATAAATTTTATTATAATTTACTTAGGCTATTTCAATTTTTTATTTAGAAAGAGGAGGAATTTAATGCAATATTTTGTAGATTTAAACAGCGACATTGGAGAATCTTTTGGTGCTTATAAGCTTGGAATGGATTCAGAAATTGTCAAGTATGTAACTAGCATTAACTGTGCTTGTGGTTATCACGCAGGAGACCCACTTATCATGGATGCAACTTGTAAGGCAGCTGCAGAAAATGGTGTAGAAATTGGTGCTCACCCTGGCTATCCAGATTTAATGGGATTTGGCAGAAGAAAAATTGATGTCAAACCTGAAGAAGCAAGAGCATATATGCTTTATCAAGTAGGAGCACTTGCTGCATTTGCAAAAGCTCATGGCAAAAAACTTCAACACATGAAACTTCATGGAGCATTTTACAATACTGCTTGCAATGACGAAAAACTTGCAAATGCAGTTTTAGATGCAGTAGAAGAATATGATAAAGATTTAATCTTAATGGTACTTAGTGGTTCATACATTGCAAAAGAAGGAAAGAGAAGAGGGCTTAGAGTTGCTCAAGAAGTCTTTGCTGACAGGGGATATAACGAAGACGGAACTCTTGTAAATAGAGCTCTGCCTGGCGCTTTTGTAAAAGATCCAAAAGAAGCAATCCCAAGAGTAGTAAAGATGATAAAAGAAAATAAAGTTACTACTGCGAGCGGTAAGGAAATTGACATTGTTGCAGATTCTATTTGTGTTCATGGGGATAATCCAGAAGCTCTTGAATTTGTAAAGAATATTAGAGAAGGACTTAAGGCAGAAGGTATTGAAATTAAATCTTTAACTTCTTTCTTAAAATAAGGAGAAAAATATGGAAAAAAATAAAAATAATTTATCAGTCCTATTAGGAGCAGCTTTCCTAATGGCAACATCTGCCATAGGACCTGGATTTATGACACAAACTGCTACTTTTACTACAAAAATTGGAGCAGACTTCGCAGCTGTAATTTTAATTTCAATAATCTTTTCATACATAGCACAGCTTAATGTATGGAGAGTTATTGCAGTTTCTAAAATGAGAGGACAAGACATTGCAAACAATGTACTTCCTGGACTTGGATATGTAATTGCATTTTTAGTTGCTCTTGGCGGTTTGGCATTTAATATTGGTAATGTCGGCGGTGCTGGACTTGGACTTAATGTAATTTTTGGAGTTGATGTAAAAATCGGTGCAGCTATTGGTGGAGTAATTGGTATAATTTTATTCTCATCTAAATCTGCATCTTCAATTATGGATAGAGTTACACAAGTTTTAGGTGCACTTATGATTATCCTAATTGCCTTTGTAGCAATTAAGACTCAACCACCAGTTGGAGAAGCTTTAAAATCAGCAGTAGGACCTTCAGGTGGATTTAATAGTATTTTACAACCAACTCTTACTCTAATCGGAGGAACTGTTGGTGGTTATATTATATTCTCAGGTGGACACAGACTTATTGATGCAGGAATCACTGGAGAAGAAAATCTTTCACAAGTTACAAAATCTGCATCACTTGGTATTGGTGTTGCTTTTATCGTTAGAGTTTTACTATTCCTAGCAATTCTTGGTGTTACAAAAATGGCAGGAGCACAAATTGACCCTGATAACATTGCAGCATCTTCATTTTTAGCTGCATCAGGTGTAATTGGATATAAGATTTTTGGATTTGTATTTGCAGCAGCAGCCTTTACTTCAGTAGTAGGTGCAGCTTATACTTCAGTATCTTTTTTAAAGACATTATTCAAATTTGTAGCTGATCATGAAAATATAGTTACAATTGCCTTTATCGTATTATCTACAATTATGTTTATCTTTATTGGACAACCACAAACTCTATTAGTAGTAGTTGGTACACTTAATGGTTTTATTCTTCCCATAACTCTTGCAGTAATTTTACTTGCATCAAAGAACAAGAAAATCGTTGGGGACTATGTTCACTCTAATCTACTTTTCATTCTTGGTTGGATTGTAGTTGCAGTTACTGCATTCATGGGAGTTCAAACTGTAATAGCAAATATTGGAAAACTATTTGGCTAAGTTAGGAGATAAAAATGTATGATAAAATAAAATTTCTAACTGCTGGCGATTCCGCCATTGTCATGGAATTTGGCAATACAATTGAAAAAGAAATCAATGCAAAAATTGCCGCAGTTGTAGAAAATTTAAAAAAGAAAAAATTAGATGGAATCTTGGATATTTTGCCAACTTATAGGTCAGTACTAATTAATTATGACCCAGTAAAAATTTCTTATGGCGAAATGGTAGATATTCTAAAGGGACTTAGCGAGGCGGATTCAAATAAAGAAAGTGATGAAGTTAGACTAATTGAAATTCCTACACTTTATGGAAAAGAATATGGTCCAGATATTGACTTTGTTGCTGAAAATGCAAATCTTAGCATAGAGGAAGTTATAAAAATTCACTCTGGCACAGATTATTTAGTTTATATGATGGGCTTTATGCCAGGCTTCACTTATCTTGGTGGTCTTGATGAAAGAATTGCTACTCCTAGATTAAAGAGTCCTAGACTCAAAATTGAACCAGGCTCTGTTGGTATTGCAGCCAACCAAACTGGTATGTATCCACTAGAATCACCTGGAGGTTGGCAATTAATTGGCAGAACTCCACTTAAACTTTACGATGATACTAAGGAGCCGCCAGTATTTATCCAAGCTGGAGACTACATTAGATACGTCTCAATTGATAAAAATGAATATGACAAGATAGCAAAAGAAGTGGAAAATGATACCTATAAAGTTTCAATTAAAAAAGTAAAGAGGGGTGATCTTCATGAGTAGTATTGATGTAATAAATGGTGGAATTCTTACAACAATTCAAGATTCTGGTAGATACGGTTATCAAGAATTGGGTATTCCTACATCAGGAGCCATGGATGATTACAACTTTAGACTTGCAAATATTTTAGTAGGAAATAAACTTGACGAAGCTGTACTTGAAATGACTTACTTTGGACCAACTTTGAAATTTAACGAAGATTTAACTCTTGCAATAACAGGTTCTGATATGAGTCCAAAGATTAATGGACAAGCTATTCCAATGTTTGAAACTATAAAAGTAAAAGCAGGGGACACTCTTCAATTTGGAAAAGTAAATGAAGGCATAAGGTCTTATTTAGCCTTTGGCGGTTCTATTGATGTGCCTATGGTAAACGGCTCAAAGTCAACTCACATCAAGACAAAAATGGGTGGAATTGATGGCAGAGCTTTAAAAGCAAAGGATACTTTAAACATCAAAAAGTCTAGAGAAAAGACAATGAGAAGAATACCTGAAAAATATCTTCCAAAGTTTTCGCATTGCAATATTTTAAGAGTTGTCCTTGGACCTCAAGATGATTATTTCACTGAAAAGGGAATCCACGACCTATTTAGGTCAGGTGGCTACCAAGTGACTAAGGACTTTGACAGAATGGGAATTAGATTAAAGGGAACTGAAATTGAACACAAAGAGACAGCAGATATTATTTCTGACGGAACTAATTTCGGCTCAATCCAAGTGCCAGCAAATGGTCAACCAATTATCCTTGTTGCAGACAGACAAACTACTGGTGGCTATACAAAAATTGGAAATGTAATTACACCAGACCTTCCAAAGCTTGCACAAATGACTTTCTTGGACAAGGTTCTTTTCCAAAAAGTTACCATTGAAGAAGCTCAAAAGTTAACTATTGATTATAAAAACAAATTTGATGATATAAAGAAGGAGTCAATAATATGAAATTAAGCCAACTTGCAAAAATGTATCCAAAGGATGTTAGAGAACTCATAAGAAAGGGCGAAGTTGATCTTCCAACTTCAGGTATGAGTGAAGGATATTTGCAAGCTAACCTTGCTATACTTCCAAGAAAATATGCCTATGACTTTTTGCTCTTTGCACAAAGAAATCCAAAGCCATGTCCAATACTTGAAGTATTAGACGAAGGAAGTCCTCTTACAAAAATTATGGCAGATGGTGCCGACATTAGGACTGATGTGCCAAGGTATAGAATTTATAAAAATGGCGAATTCGTAGAAGAAGTTAAGGACTTAAAAGATGTATGGCAAGATGATTTCGTTACCTTTGTAATTGGTTGTTCCTTCTCCTTTGAAAAGGCAATGCTTGAAGCAGATGTGCCCGTAAGACATATTGAAGATGAACACAATGTGCCAATGTATATAACAAATATAGCGACAGAGCCAGCAGGAATTTTCCATGGAAACACAGTTGTATCAATGAGACCAATCCCTTACAAGGACATTGTAAGAGCAACAACTGTAACAGCAAGATTCCCAGCAACTCATGGCGCACCAATTCACATTGGAGATCCAGCTGTTATAGGAATCAAAGACATTGACAAGCCAGACTTTGGCGAAAGAAGTGAAATTAAAGAAGGGGAAGTGCCAGTATTTTGGGCTTGCGGTGTAACACCTCAGGCTGTTGCTATGGCATCTAAACCAGAAATTATGATCACTCATGCTCCTGGTCACATGCTTATCTTAGACAAGAAAGATTCTTATGTCTCAGTATTCTAAAAACTTTTAATACAAATTTTAAAAATCTGTCAGGGAAATGATGTGTACACATCAAAACTTGACAGATTTTTTATGCTTAAAAATTTGTAGATTAAGTAGACGAAGAGTATAATTAAGTAAAGTAATAAAGTTTAAAGGAGTCCTTTCTATGAAAAAATATTTTAAATTTTTATTTGTATTAGGAGTCTTAATGCTTTTCCTCACTGCTTGTGAGAATAAATCTCTTTATCCTATGAAGACAGATTTGTCTAAGGAAAGGGGTCTAGAGAAATTAGTTGGAAGGATTGACTGGAGACCCTATAAGCCTGAAGATTATAAAGTAAAAAGCAAGGATTTGGAAATTAAACTAAGTGGCGAGTCTGACATAAGCCAAGATGAGTCCTTAAAAAAAGCTTTTATAAATGGAGTAATCCTACTTATCTTAACTGATGCAGAAGAAGTTAGGTATTCAGGAGAAGACCTATACTTTTCTTCAATTGATAAGGACCTTGCCAATGAAATTTTAAAAATTAAGTATGGGAAAGAAGTAGATGATTATAAAAAAAGCCAAGAGGACTTTGACAACTTAGTTGAAAGTTTAGACAATGAAAAATTTGAAGCTGGTGCTGCTAAATATGAACTGATGGAGTAAGCCTTTATTAAAAAAATTTTTAATTTCATATTCAACTTGTGATATTATATTTTGTAGTTTATAAGTTGAGGATGATTTAATGGAAAATAAATATATAATAATTTTAAACCTCATAAATTTTATTCTGTATGGCATAGATAAGTACAAGGCCAAGCACGATATGTGGAGAATAAGCGAAAAAACTCTTTTGACACTTTCAATCTTTGCAGGATTAGGAGGCTTTCTTGGAATGGAGATTTTCCGTCACAAGACTCGTGAGAAAAAATTTTACATAGCCAACATCATTGGCATGGCTCTTACAATTTATTTAATAAAAAATTAAGGATGCAAAAAAAATTGCATCCTTTTTTAGGCATCTATTTCAGCTAAAATATCTCGGTTATCCAACATTTTTAAAATATTTTTTATATCCAAAATTATAACATTTTCTTCCTTTAATTTTTTCTTAGTTTCCTTTTTTAAGAAAGAAGTGTTTACAAATAGAACGGGAGTGATGCCTTGATATAAATTAGAAAATTTATTGACTAAGGATTTTACTTCAGACTCTGGTAAAACTTCGATGTTATTGTATTTTTTTATTTCAAGAGCATATCTCTTTTTGCCCTTTTTAACATAAAAGTCAAAAGAAGCATCTTTCCTTGTATTTTTAAATCTTTCAACTATGTAGCCAGTTCTTTGAAGGGAAATTTGTGCTAGCTTTTCTGCTGTTATTTCTTCGTCAAGGCTTGAAAGTCCTCGCAAGAGATTTTGTGGGAAAATTTTAAAGATTCCTGTACAAACTTCTCTGCCCTCTGTTGCAGTTTTATAGTCGAAGCCAATTAACATATCCTCCACTATTGTAAAGTGTCCATGAGCAAGGGCATTTCTTATGTGACGAAGGAGGGAGTCAGTTTTAGATTCCCTTTCTCCTTGAATCAAAATTATCTTTTGTGAGTGAGGACAAATTTTCTTCTCATAAAATTTTACAATGTCTTTGTCTATGTAATCTAAAAAGGCAACATCCTTATTTTCTAAATTCATATAAGATTTTATTATGCCAAAGACAAAATTTTCAAAATTAATAGAAGATGTGAGTTCATTTTCTGGCGATTGAATTGAGTTTATGTTGGGGACATACCAAAGGAGGTATTCCAAAATTTTTGTCATCTCTTCTGTTAGTTTAATTGGTTTATTTTCGTGATAAATTGAATAAGAAATTCTATTTTCGCAATTTTCAAATTCAAATCCAAATCTTTTTAAATTAGGAAGCATTGTCATCCTTCTTTCATTTTAATTATAAAAAAAGTATATCATAGATTTATTGTTTTTATAATGTGATATAATTTGAATTGACATTTTAGTCAAAATTTTATTATTATAGATATAATTAGAAATTTTACTTATATGGAGGAAATATGGAAAATTTTGAAACTAATTTCGAAAATATAGAAAAGAAAAAGAAATTTGTTCCAAGTATAGAGACTGAACTTAGAAGAAGACAAGTGTCTGTTCCTGAAGTTACATATAGGGCAAGTGGAATAAATTTTATGGGAAAGCGAATAAAATCTCTCATGTTTACAAATGATATTCCAGTTGTAGTAAATAACAACGCACAGGCAATTATGTCTGTCTATCCTTTTACTCCACAACTAAAAATAATATCAGCAATAATAGAAGTTGCATCAGTTCCAGTTTTTGTTGGAATAGGTGGCGGAACGACATCAGGATTAAGATCAGTAAACATTGGACTACAAGCAGAGCTACTTGGAGCAACAGGAGTTGTAGTAAATGCACCAATGTCAAATGAAAACATAGAACTAATTTCAAAGACCCTAGACATAGCAGTTATTGCAACAGTAATAACGAAGTATGATGACATAAAGGGCAAGGTAGATGCAGGAGCAAGAGTTTTAAATATTGCTGGCGGCAAAAAGACTGCAGAATTAGTAAAATATACAAGAAAGATACTTGGAGATGAATTCCCAATTATCGCAACAGGTGGACATACAGATGAGCATATACTTGAGACAATAGACGCAGGAGCAAATGCCATCACTTATACACCACAGTCAAGCTCTGAAATTTTTTCAGAAGTTATGGATAAGTATAGATTTAACATGAAAGAAAAGGAGAAATAAAGGGGAAGAAATGGAATTTGGAATTTTATCAATAGTTCCTCCAATAGTTGCCATTGCCTTGGCACTTATAACTAAAGAAGTAATAACTTCACTTTTAATTGGCATTTTATCTGGAGGACTTATTTACACTGGTGGAAATATTATTGCCGCCTTAGAAACAGTTTTTGATTTAATGGGAACTAAGCTGGGCGACAACGCCTTAATGCTAGTCTTTTTGACCATGCTTGGCTCTCTTGTAATGGTAATGAATATGGCAGGGGGATCTTTTGCCTATGGAAAGTGGGCAAGTAAAAAGATTAAAAGCAAAAAAATGGCAAAACTAGCCACAGCTTTTCTTGGAATGTTAATTTTTATCGACGATTACTTTAACTGCCTAACAGTCGGTGCAGTTATGAAGCCAATTATTGACGAAAACAAAGTCTCAAGGGCAAAACTTGCCCACATAATTGACTCCACAGCAGCGCCTGTATGTATTCTTGCACCAGTATCATCTTGGGCAGCATCAGTAGTTGCAGTAATAGGAGATACTGGCGTAAAAAACCCAATGAGTATATTTTTAAGCACAATACCTATGAATGTCTATCCCATACTTACTCTTCTTTTAATCCTATATTTTTCAACAACAGATATAGAAATGGGAGTAATGGAAAAGTATGAATTAAATGACACATCAAGAATAATTGAAAAAGAAGATGTAGGTTATGAGTATTCAAAAAATGGAAAAGTTTATGACCTTGTAGTGCCAATTGTAGTATTAATTTTTGTAACAGTAATGATGATGCTAAAGACTGGAGGATTTTTCTCTGATGGAGTGGGAGCAGCAGCTGCCTTTGGCGATGCAAATGTAAACTTGTCCCTAGTAATAGGAGCCTTCTTTGCAATTGTCGTTTCCTTTGTATTATATATTCCAAGAAAACTTTTAAAGTTTGAAGAATTTATGAAGGGAATCGTAGAAGGAATGAAGACAATGGTATCTGCCATAGTAATTCTTTCTCTTGCATGGACAATTGGAGGAATAACAAGCGACGAATTTTTAAACACAGGATCCTACATTGCGTCTCTTATTTCTAATTCAACAATGCCAATGTGGCTTTTACCAGCAATAATTTTTGTAGTTGGAGCATTTTTGTCCTTCTCAACAGGAACAGCATGGGGAACTTTTGGTATTTTAATTCCAATAATTGTGCCAATCCTAATGCACACAGACCACATGCACTTCCTTACAATTGTCCTTGCGGCAATTTTTTCTGGTTCAGTATTTGGAGACCACTGCTCACCAATTTCTGACACAACAATTTTGTCATCAGCAGGAGCAGGCTGTGACCACATAGCCCATGTGTCCAGTCAGCTTCCCTATGCAATTAGCGTAGGCTGTGCGTCAGCTCTTGCCTTCTTAATATCAGGCATAATAGGAAAGCCAGCACTTACACTTCCAATTGGAATAGTAATACTTGCAGTAATTGTATTTGTGTTAAAGAGAATGACAATAAATAAATATTTGAAAATTGAAAATTAATTTTTAAGGCTAACTTCGTGTTAGTCTTTTTTTTGAGATATATTAAAAATTTGAAAAAAACTTTTATATATTACTTTAAAAATAAAATAAAGTGGTATATATTTAAAATAAGAAATATAAGGGGTGCATTATGAGCTTTCAAATTGAAAAGAAAAATATTTTAGATTACGAAGTTGACGCAATAGTGAATGCAGCAAATGCAGAATTAAAAAGAGGCGGCGGAGTTTGCGGACAAATTTTTAAAGAAGCCAGCGACAAAGGCTTAGAAGAAGAATGTAATAAACTTGCACCAATAAAACCAGGCCAAGCTGTTATTACAAGGGGCTATAATTTAAAATCAAAACACATAATTCATTCAGTTGGACCAATTTATTTTGATGGCAATAAGGGGGAAAGAGAAACTCTAGAAGCGGCATATAGGTCTGCTCTTTCCCTAGCAGTGGAAAATAATTTAAAGAGCGTGGTATTTCCACTTCTATCCTCAGGCATCTATGGTTATCCCCTAGATGAAGCAGCAGAAGTGGCAGTCTACACAATAAGAGACTTTATAAAGGATAAGGAGCTTGATGTGACTATTTCTGCTCTTAACGATTGCGTAGTTAAAGTTTTAAAAAAGAAAAATAAAGAGTGGATTGAAAGATAAAAACATAGTGAATAAATTTAGAAAAGGACCTGCATTTGAAGTGCAGATCCTTTTTTTAGTATAACAATCTTTTTATTTCGTTTCTCATTCTTATTCTTCCAGCGTGATAAGCAACTTTGCCTGCCCTCTTTGGGTTTAAGAGGGGCATTAGTTTTATTATTCTCCTTCTTCTTTTAGGCTTTATAAATCTTATAAAGGCAATTAATTTTATTAAGCTCTTTAATTTTTTCATATTTCCTCCTATTTTTTCTTCTTACTTGTTTTGCTTGTCTTTATTTTATCTGAAGATTTTTTTGATTTTTCTTGTTTTGATGATTTTTTAGCTTTATCTTTTTTTGGCGAATTATTTTCTTCTTCGCCAAATTCATTATACCACTCTCTAGTATGAACATCGCAGTGTTCCTTTGGAAGAGTCATATAGTCATCAGGATAGATGCCGTAGTGGTCCTTGGCGTCATATTTATCTTTTCTTTCAAAACGAACTGTATATAGGACTGACTCACTTGGGCAAAACTGCGTAGCAAGTTTATTGGAGTCTTTGCAAATTAAATATTTTTTAAACAAGTCATCTTGCTCACTTGGTTCAGTGCCAGAAATATATTTTTCACTGTAAGATGCACCTGCGTAATCGCTCATCTTTGTGGCAAGTTTGCCGCTCTTTGATGAAATTTTTCTCGTTACAATATAGGATGGGTCTTCATCAAAATTTTCAGCCTTGCTCAAATTTTTTGTCATTGTGTTAAATAAATCAATTGCCGCAGACTTGTCTGAAGTTAGAGAAATTTTTGGCGAGTCGGCACCAACCCAAAGAGAAATTGTGTGACTCTTATTAAATCCGTTAACAAAATAATCTGAATTGGTTTTATTTTGTCCCAGGTAAGCACCAGTTTCTGACTTGCCAATGTGGACACCCTTTGCGTTACCTCTTTGGCTGTTAGAAATAAATACATCTTTAAGAAGGTGGGAAGTCTTTTCGTCAAAAAGTTTTTTCTCCTTGTTGGAGTTGTCAATAATTATGTTTCCGCTAGGGTCTTCAATTTTTAAAATTGCCGTCTCTTCTTTATATACTCCACCATTTGAAATTGTCTGATGCATTTTTGATAATTGAGATAAGCTGATACCAACTTGCATATTGCCAAGGGCAAGGGACTCTAAATTTTCGTCATTTTTCTTTTTATTTTCACTGTGATTTATAAAATAATCGTCGCCATCTTCTCTTATTATTTCAAATTTTTTAAGGACATCCATGGCCTTGTCCTTTCCAATTTCCTTTAGGACTTCAGCTGCAATGACATTAGATGAATTTTCCATGGCAAGGCGAAGAGTCATGAGACCCTTAAAGGAATCATAATAATTGTGTGGCCAAAACATTCCGTCAACAGTTGTTGGAACATCGTCATAAACGTCGCCAAGAGTTTTTCCCTCCATAAGGGCAGGTAGGTAGACAGAAAAAGGTGTAAGGGCAGAGCCGGCTTGTCTATAGGAGTCCGTTGCACGATTTAAAATTTTTGCATTCTTTGTCCTTACATCGAGACCGCCAATTATTCCCTCCACAAAGCCACTGTCATTGTTGACAACGATCATTGCAGATTGTGGTTGCATAAGAGGGCTTGGATTGAAGTCAAAATATTTATTTGAAATAATCAAGTTGTCATTTTCAACTCTATAAAAGTCTGGATAGTCCTTTAAGTAGGCTCCGTCAATAATTAAATAATTATTTTTAAGTTCCCCAGCTCCTTCTTCAATTTTTAGGCCGCCAATTTCATAAGTGTTTAAAATTTTATTTTTGTCAATGATATAGGCATCTATGATGTCAATTCTTTGTCCTAAGTCTTTGAAGTAAAGGCTCTTAATTTTTAAATCGTCATGAGATGAAATGCTGTAAGATGATTTTGGAATTACCAAATTAAAGTTCTCATCTAAAATATTGTTGCGTGCAAAATACAAAATCTCGTCGCCAAAAATAATATTGTTGCCATCATCGAAGTTTAGGTTCAACATTCTGCTGCCACCACTTGATGACCTATTTAACAAAAAGCTTTTGAAGTTTTCGTACTTGTCTTCTAAGTCCTTTTGAATATTTTCATCAATTGTGGAATAAACCTTGTAGCCACCAGTGAAAAGTTTGTGCTCGCCTTCTTCCAAAGATGTCTTATAAAAATCAGCAAGGTATCTAGAAGCTTCTTTTTTTATGTAGTCAGTGGAATAGGTAGACATTGTGTGATTTTTAAAATTTCGTGGGTTTAGGGCATTTACAATATCATAGTTTTTGGCACGCTCATACTCTTTATCGTCAATGTAGCCAAGCTCGTGCATTCTCATCAAGACAATTTTTTGTCTCTTAAAGGCATCATCATTTAAGACCATGTATAAATCTTTGCCGTCAATTTCACGAGTGCCAATTACTTTAAAGTCATCCTTTAAATATTCTTCTGGGACAGATTTAAAGGGAGAATAATTTGTTGGAGATTTTGGTATGCCAGCAAGGAGTGCAGCTTCTGCAATGTTTAAGTCCACTGCGTCCTTAGAAAAATAAGTTTGAGCAGCAGCTTCAATTCCATAGGCACCTTGTCCAAGGTTAATTCTATTTAAGTAGGCTTCCAAAATTTCATTTTTTTCTAGGACATCCTCAACGCGTAGAGACAAATATGCCTCTTGAATTTTTCTGCCGAGAGTTTTTTGGTTAGTGAGATATACTGAACGCACCAATTGTTGTGTAATAGTAGACCCTCCACGTATAAGGGAGTGAGACTTTATATTTGCGGCAATAGAAGACATAATGCCAATGGGGTCAAGACCCTTATGTTTGTAAAATCTGTGGTCTTCGATTGCGACAAAAGAATTTTTTACGTTATCTGGAATATCATTTATGTCAATTAAAGTTCTATATTCCAGTGATTCAATTTTTTCAATTAGATTTCCTTCTTTAGAATAAATATAGGAGCTCTGATTAAAGGATGAGCTCAAATTATTTAAGTCTGTGGCAGGAGTTTTTGAAATAATTGAAACAATGAGTGCTGAAAAAAGTGAAATAATTAAAACAAAAATTAAAAGTAGAATTAAAAGTCCAATTTTAATTTTTTGTTTTTTATCTAAATTTTTAAAATTATTTTTTACATGTGCAAAATTTTTCATAGTTACTCCTTTTTTCAATTATAACATTTTAAGAAGATGATTACTATTATGTTAATAAGCTAAATAGTATTCCCTTATTTTTTTATGAAATGAGTGTAGCATAGTTTTGTTGAAAATAAAAATTTTATAAATTAAAATGTTATTGATTAACCTTAAATAAGCTAGGGGTGTAATATGAAATATTTAAAACACAATGTTTATATAGGAGATATTAATTTTTCTAAAGAAGATAATTTGTATTATGGGAAAATTCTAGGAATTTACGCACTTGTTCTTTACGATGGAAAAAATTTAGAAGAATTAAAAGAAGATTTTAAGGAAGCTATTAGATGTTATGAAGAGTTTTTTGAAACAGAAAAAGCTATAAAGAGTTTTGATGAGGCTGTAGAAGTTTAAATTTTATTAGACAAGGCTATTTAAGCCTTGTTTTTTATTATGCAAATTTTTTTAAAAGAGGAATTTGTCATTATGTAGTATAATGTAGTTATGGATAATGTTTATTTAGAGAATTTGAATTCAAATAAAAAATTAGAGAGAGTTATTATTGTTGGCACAAATATTGGTGCCTACCCTCACAGTCTTGAGACTTCTATGAAGGAGCTTAGTGACCTTGTCTTTGCAGATGGGGCAGAGGTTGTGGGAGAAGTTACGCAAAATATTTTAAAGTTCAATCCAAAATATTTAATTGGGTCAGGTAAAGTCGACGAGATAAAGGAAATGGTTGAGCTTTTAGAAGTTGATGCCGTTGTATTTAATGATGAACTTTCTGGCATTCAAGTTAGAAACTTAGAAAAGAGAATTAAGAAGAAAGTAATTGACAGGACAAATTTAATTTTAGATATTTTTGGACTTCGTGCCACTACTTATGAGGCTAAGCTTCAAGTTGAACTTGCCATGCTTGAATATCAACTGCCTAGACTTCTTGGAATTGACGGATGGTCAAGGACTGGTGGTGGAATTGGTACTAGAGGACCAGGCGAGCAAATTATTGAAACTGACAGGAGAAGGTTAAAAAGAGAAATCGACAAGATTAAGGAAAAGCTTGAGAAGGCAAAAAAAACTAGAGACACGACGAGGACTAGAAGACTTGATTCTAACATTCCAATTGTTTCCCTTGTTGGCTACACCAACGCAGGCAAGTCCACAATCTTAAATAGATTAAAGGATGAAGACTCTGGAGAGGTCTCTGTGAGAAATATGCTCTTTGAAACACTTGACCCGTCTTCAAGAAAGGCAAGGCTCCTTTCTGGTCGCGAGTTTATAATTTCTGATACTGTTGGCTTTGTTTCAAAGCTTCCTACAAAAATCGTCGAGGCTTTTAAGTCAACTCTTGAAGAAATTAAGTATTCTGATTTAATTCTTCATGTAATTGACGCATCAAGTGAGGACTTGGAAATTCAGTACAACACCACTATGGGAATTTTAAAGGATATTGATGTCTTGGATAAAAATATAATTACAGTTTTTAACAAGGTGGACAAGATAAATATCTACGATATAAATTTACCACTAAAAGTTCTTCCAGATAAAAAAGTGTATATTTCTGCAAAGAAGGACGAGAATATGGATGAGCTTTTAAAAGTTATCGAAGACAATCTCGAGGAAAAATATTTTGATGTGAAATTAAAATTTGCCTATGATGATACAGATTTACTTTACAAATTAGTGGAAAAATTTGATGCAAAACCTCTCTATGAAGATGACGGAATTTATTTAGAACTAAGACTTGAAGAAAGGGAATACGAAAAAGTAAAGGGTTATGTTGTAAATGTATAAGACAATTTTAAAAAATGGAAAGGCTGAAATTGAAATAAAAAAATCTATTTTTATTGGAAGAGCTTTTTTCGTAAAGAGTGAAGAGGAAGCCCTTGAAATTTTAAAAAGTGTAAAGGAAGAGGAGAGGTCTGCAACTCACAACTGCCACGCTTATATAATTGGCGAAGATGGACTTACACAGAGATATTCTGACGATGGAGAGCCATCTGGCACAGCTGGAGTTCCCATGCTTGAAGTCCTAAAAAAAGAAGATATGAAAAATGTCCTCGTCATTGTCACTCGTTACTTTGGCGGCACAAAACTTGGAGCAGGCGGACTTGTTCGTGCTTATACGGATTCAGTTGTAAAGGCCCTTGACCAAGCCAGAAGAGTTGTGAGAAAAAAATTTACAAGGACAAAAATAATTTATGATTACACCTTTCACGGCGCTATAATTAATTTATTAACCAATGAAAATTTTAAAACTCTAGAAGAAAATTATACAGATAAAGTTGAGGTCACAATTGATATTGATGATGACAAAAGCATTTTAGATAAAATTAGAGATTTGACCTCTGCAAATTTTATAAAAGAAGACTTAGAAGAAATTGAACTTCCAACTATTGAAGGAAAAATTATTTATTAAAAATTTAGGAGACATTATGGATTATAAAAAAGTTACAGAAAATTTAGTAAAATGGGTAGAAGATTATGCAAAAAAAGTTGGCGCCAAGGGATTTATTTTTGGTCTATCAGGTGGAATTGATTCAGCAGTTATCGCTGCCATAGCAAAAAGAGTTTTCCCAGAAAATTCTCTTGGACTAATTATGCCCTGCGACAGCATAGATAAGGACAGAGAAGATGCCCTAAAAGTTGCCGAAGCAATAAATTTAGAGACAAAGACAATTGATCTTACAGGCACCTTTGAAGAGCTTATGAAGGCATCCTTTACATCAGAAAACAAGATGGCAAGGTCAAACATCAAGCCAAGACTTAGGATGACTACACTCTATTATTATGCCCAAGACCTTGGCTACTTAGTCCTCGGTCCATCAAATGCCAGCGAATGGTATCTTGGCTATTCAACAAAATATGGCGACTCTGGTGCAGACATCATGCCAATAGCAAATATTTTAAAGACAGATATTTTTGAAATAGCAAAGGAACTTGGACTGCCAGAATTTGTAATAAATAAAAAACCATCAGCAGGACTTTGGGTGGGACAAACTGACGAAGATGAAATGGGCTTTACTTATGAAGTTCTTGACGCCTACATCAGGGGAGAAAAAGTTCCAGAGCCTGATGTAAAAGAAAAAATCGACAGAATGCACAAAAATTCAGAGCATAAGAGAGTAATGACTCCAAAATTTGAAATCTAAAATTTATTTAAAGCTGGTTTAAATGTTAAAAGATAGGATTAAAAATTTATTTATTTTAATATTCTGTATGATAATTTTTGAAGGATTTATTTATTACAAAACGGGGAGTTTAAATCATGATGTAATAAAATATGATCTTTTTGGCATAGGAGTTTATCTAATAACTTGGCTTATTATTTATATCATTTCAAGGAGAAAGAGATAAGTTGAAAAAATACATCAAAAATGCCTCAGTCTTACTTGCTTACTTAGTCTTTGTTAGAAAAATTTTTATTTACAAGTTTGGAAGTTACGAGGATCACAAACTTATAATTGCCATAATAGTTTTTGTCTTATATATATTAACTTATTTTGTCATAGAAAAAATAAAAAATAAAAAAAGTTCTTGACAAATAATTTTCCTGTGCCTATAATACTTTCTAATAAAATAATAAATGCGAAGAAAGAGAAAAAGGTATTTAATAAGTCTTAAAGAGAGTGGGGATGGTGAGAGCCCACAGACAAGTTAGTATCATATATTCACTCTAAAGCATGAAGATTGAAAAAAAGTAGATCTTCACGGCAGTCACCGTTATCATGGACTAGAGATTGTTAGATCTTTAATGAGGAAATATTTATATTTCGAACTTAGGTGGTACAGCGAATCCTTCGCCCTATATGGGTGGAGGATTTTTTTATTATTTTAAATAATTTTTTTGGAGGACAAAAATGAAAAATTTAAAGAAAATGGTAAAAGTTATAAGTATTGGTGCCCTTGCACTTTCACTTGTTGGATGTGCAGGCGATAAGAAAGCAGAAAAAGAAGATGGAAAAATAAAAATTGGCGCCATTCAGTATATTGAACACGTGTCCCTTGACAATGCCCTAAAGGGTTTTGAGGATAGGTTAAAGGAAGAAGGCATTGAGGCAGAAGTTGAAGTGGAAAATTTGCAAGGCGACCAAGCTTTAACTACTACTGGGCCAAAAAAATTTGAAGGCGATGACTACAAATTAGTTTACGCTATTTCTACTCCAGCTGCACAGGGAGCAAAGACTGCTCTTCCAAATAAATATATTGTCTATTCAGCAGTTACAGATCCAGTGGAAGCAGGGCTAATTGAAGGACCAGATAAAATTACAAACATAACAGGAGTTAATGATGCAGTTTCTGCCAAGGCTCAAATTGAATCCTTCTTAAAAATTTATCCTAATGTAAAAACTATAGGAACAATTTTCTCAACTAATGAAGCTAATTCAAAGGTACAAGTGGAAGCTTTAGAGAAGGCTTGTGACGAGCTTGGACTTAAACTTGAAACTGTTGGAATAAATAATATCAATGACATTGGTCAAGCTCTTTCAACTTTAACAGGAAAGATTGACGCTTACTATGCCCTAACTGATAACACAGTTGCATCAGCTGGTCCAATAGTTGCTGAAAATTTATTAAAAGAAAAAATCCCATCTCTTTCAGCAGAAGAAGGACAAGTTTCTAAGGGACTACTCATGAGCGAAGGCGTTGACTACTACGAACATGGAAGACAAGCAGCTGATCTTGCCATAAAAATTTTAAAGGGCGAAGACATTAAAAATATTCACGCAGAAGACAACAAGGCTTCAAAGAAAAAGGTAAATGGAAAAACTGCAGAGGCTCTTGGACTTGACTTAAACAACGAAAATTTAAAGGATGCTGAAATTTTAAAATAATTTAAATGAATTTCATTCAATAAAACTAAATAAAAAATTTTTTGGGAAAAATAAAAAAAGGCTTGACTTTGTTCTGCTACTAGAATATAATCATTTTAATTTAATAAAAGCGTTGAAAGAGAAAAAAGAATTTTTGATGATTTAAGAGAGTTGCCGTCTGGTGCGAGGCAATACACAAAAATTTAACATACACTCTAAAGCTTATTTGTTGAAATTAGTAGGCAAGTACGGAAGCCACCGTTAACTGAGGCTAGAGGTTGTTAGACCTTAAAGTGAGGTAATCTTTTTAGATTATAAAATCGGGTGGTACCGCGAAGTCAGTCTTTCGTCCCAATGTGGATGAAAGGCTTTTTTTTATTTTATGGAGGTTTTTTATGAAATTTAGAAAGTTGTTTGTTTTACTTATTATGTCCCTTGTCCTTGTAGCTTGTGGCAAAAGTGGAAATAGTGAAAATGTGAAAGAAGAAACTGCTAAGGAAACTAGCAGTGCAAAAAAAATTGGTGTCATTCAAATTGCAGACCACATTGCTCTTGAAAGAGCAAGACAAGGTTTTGAAGATGAAATAAAAAAGACTAACCCAGATGTTGAAATTATTTCAAAAAATGCCAATGGAGATTTGACAGTTGTACCATCAATTATTAAATCTTTTCAAGATAAAAAAGTTGATTTGATTTATGCAATTGCAACACCAGCTGCACAAGGTGCAAAAAATGGCGAAAAGGAAGTTCCAATTATTTTTAACGCAGTAACTGATCCTGAAAGTGCTGATCTTGTTAAAAATTTGGAAGAACCTGAAGGAAATATTACAGGCGTTAGCGATTATTTTTCAATCTCTGCACAACTTGAAGAAATGATAAGTATTTTCCCAGATGTTAAAAATGTTGGCGTTATGTTTTCTACAAACGAAGCCAATTCAAAATTCCAAGTAGAAGAACTTAAAAAAGCAGCTGCAGGTTTTGGATTAAATGTAGTTGAAGTTGGAGTAAATAATATTAATGACGTGTCAACTGCAATAAAGACAATAGAGCCAAAGATTGACATCTTTATGGCGATTACAGATAACACAGTTTCATCTGCCTCAACAATAATAGCAGAATCTTTAAAGGAAGCAAAAATTCCTTCCTTTGCATCAGAAGAAGGACCTGTAGAAAATGGAATACTATTTAGTGCAGGTGTTGACTATGTAGATCTTGGAAAGAAAGCAGCAGGCATGGCAAGTGAAATTCTTGGCGGCAAAAAAGTTTCTGAACTTCCAGTAGTATTTTCAACTGACACAAGAAAAGTTGTAAACAAAAAAACTGCTGAGGCCCTTGGACTAAGTAATGAAGATAATTTAATGAAAGACGCAAAGGTCGTTGAATAAAAAATTGTAATAAATTTTAGGAGGAAGAAAGTTGAATTCAGTAATAATGGAATCCATTGTCATGGGACTTATATTTTCCATATTGACAATAGGAGTAGTAATAACATTTAAAATTTTAGATTTTCCAGATATGTCTGTGGAAGGCACCTTTCCACTGGGAGCTTTTGCCTTTGCAAAGATGCTAACTCTTGGTATGAATCCACTACTTGCAATGTTAGTTTCACTTATTGCAGGTGGTCTTGGTGGATATATAACTTATATTTTATTTAGAAAATTTAAAATTCAGGCAATACTTGCAGGGATTTTGACTATGACATTTTTATATTCAGTTAATTTGAGAATTACTGGCACGCCAAATGTTACCTTCTTTGATTATAAAACTGTTTTTCAACTTTTTGAAAGCCTGCCAAAAATTGTAATTTTAATTGTCATGACCCTAATAATAAAAATTATTTTAGATTGGTTTTTAAAAACAGAAAAAGGATATTTACTTTTGGCAACTGGCGACAATGAAACTCTAGTAAAAGCTCTTGGCAAAAATCCAGACAAGTATATTGCTATAGGTCTTATAATTTCAAATGCATTGGCAGCCTTGGCAGGAGCCTTAATGGCACAGTCAAATGGATACGCTGACATTACTATGGGTCAAGCCATAATCGTATCTGCTCTTGCATCAGTTATTATAGGCGATGCCTTTTTAAAGAACGCAAACTTTTTAAATAGAACTACAAGAGCAATAATAGGAGCAATAATTTATAGAATCATCTACGGCATAGCTCTTTACCTTGGACTTGCTCCAAGTGATTTAAAGGGAATAACTGCAATAATAGTTGTATTCTTTATAGTTTATAATAATGTCTCCTCCAAGGGACTATCTGTATTAAAGGGAAAGAGGGAAGAAAATGCTACAAATTAAAGATATATCAAAAACTTTTTACAAGGGAATGGAAGAAGAAAATCAAGTATTTAATAACTTTTCCCTTGATATTGAAGAAAATAAGTGCGTTGCAATTTTAGGACCAAATGGATGTGGCAAGTCTACATTATTTAATATGATTTCTGGATCACTTAACCCAGATAAGGGAGAAATTCTCTTAGACCATGTAGACATTGCAAAATTATCTGAAGACAAGAGGGCAATTGACATTGGAAAGGTAAACCAAGACCCTTCAAAGGGAGTTTGCCAAAGCCTAAATATTTTAGAAAACATGTCTATGGCTTTTAAAAAGGGACATAAATTTACCTTCAAAAAATTAATCGACAAGGCTAACAATGAAAAAATAATTGAAAAACTAAAGAGCCTTGACCTTGGACTTGAAAATAAATTAAAGACACAAGTAAAATTTTTATCAGGTGGACAAAGACAATCACTATCTCTTTTAATGGCGACAGTAAAAAAACCAAAAATACTTTTACTTGACGAACATACAGCAGCCCTTGACCCAAAGACATCAAAGCTAATTATGGATAAGACCAATGACCTTATAAAAAAAGAAAAAATAACAACCCTTATGATCACACACAACTTGAAAAACGCCATAGAATATTCTGACAGAATAATAATGCTAAATAAGGGAAAAGTTGTCTTAGACATCCTTCCAAATGAAGTTACAGAAGAAGAATTAAATAGAATTTACAACGAAAAAATCGAAGAGACAAGTAACTTAGAATCACAAAAGATTGAAGAAATAGAAAATATGAAACAAGTAGAAAAAATTGCATAAACCTCATAAAATAATTGCATGGAAAAAAGTCCTACCTTTTGTCGGGTAGGACTTTTTCCTTAATATAAAATTTTATTTTAGTGTGAGAGTGAATTCGTCGCCAATTGCTTGTTCTCCAACAGGCAGTTTCTCATCATAGCTGTGGACAGTCACTCTGTATAATTGGCATTTTAGTGTTTTAATTTCATTTAAAAGTTCATCAGCAGAGACCTTGCTAGTGACTGGTGAAAAATATAGGGAGGAAGTATTTTTTTCTCCTTCAAGAGTTTCAAAATAAACAAATCTGTCCTTGGAATCTCTTGCTTTTATTGAATAAATATAGCCGTTTTCGGTGTCAGGATAGGTCAATAGGATTTTTTGTGAAGCTGGACTTGTAGTAAAGCTTTCTATTACAATGTTATTAGTATCTGGAATGGTAAAGTCCCTTACTATAAGATTTTTCTTCATTTTCATTTGTGACATATCTATATTTGTTGAGAGAGTAATTTTTTTCTTGTTCCCTAAAAATTCATCAAAGGAAAATTCTAAATTAACTATGCCTTCTTTTGGCAATGAGTCTTCTAAAACATATTTAAGAGAATTAACATTTATTTTTTTATCTTCAGGTAAGGTATAAGCAGAGCCACTAGAACTAAAAATTCTATTTTCCTTGCCATTAACCTTAAGTTCAGTTAAAGCAACTTCTCCAGAAGGCATTTTTTCTGAGTCATTTAGGCTCAAAATAACTGTGTATAAATTGTTATCTTCAATAATAAATTTATCTAGAATATATTTTTTTCCATTTATTTCAAAAGCTTCATTTAAATCTACGCTGTATTTATCAACTTCTCTTGAAAGACCCATGGCATTAGATAAAGTAATTTTAAGGGTACTTGCTAATTCTCTAGTCTTAGCAAAGACATAGCCCTTTGATGTGTAGTTTGATATGCCAAAAACTAAAATAAGTGATGCTGCAATAGCAAGAATTTTTTTATTTAACTTATTCTTTTTATTTTTTATCCTTAATGATTTAACAGTTTTATTGAGATTTTCTCTTTCAAAATCATTAAGAGGAACTTCTTCATAATCTATTTTCATGTCGTTTAATTCATCATAAATATTATTTTTCATAAAAACTTTCCCTCCATTTTTTTAATAAATTTCTTCCTCTGCTAACTTTTTTATAGGCATTTGCTGTGGAAATATTTTGCTTTGATGCTGCTTCTTTATAGGAGAGCCCCTGGATAAAAATATTTTCAAAAAGTTTTTTATCTTCATCATTTAAAAGTGAAAGGATTTCTTCTACTTCTAGATTTGAAGATAAATCTGAATCGACAATTTTTGAATTTTCATCTAGTCTAAGGCTTTCAAATTTAAATTCTTTTCTAAGAATATCTATGGCTCTGTATTTTGCAACAAGGGCACACCAATTTTTAAAAGTAGACCTACTTGAATCAAAGTAATCAATATTTTGCCATATACTTAAAAGGGCGTCATTCATGGCTTCTTCCCAAAGGTTTGGATATTTCCAAAGTGTTTTTGAAATAACTCCCTTTAATATTTTTCCGTAATCTTCAATAAATATGTAGAGGGCATTTTCATCTTTCTTTTTTAGCCTTTCTATCAAGTCTTTATTATCCATATTTCCTCCTTCACTAATATATTCGTGATAGAGATAATAATTCTGACAAATTTTTAAAATTAAAATTTATGAAAAATAATTTTGAGCATAAAAAAACTACTTTGGCTTAACCAAAATAGTTTTCTAAAATTAATATTTAAGTTCTTTATTTGAATAGATTGTGTAAGTCAATACTATCATTAGTATAAAGATAACTAAGTTTGCAATTAATGAAACTAAGTTTAGGTTTGCACTAACAAAGCTGTAAGGTCTAAAGGCTTCGTTAGGGAAGTAAGAAACAACCATGCCAAAGACATCGCCCATAACTTTCCCAACAATTGTAAGTAGTACAATTAAGAATACAAATAGGGCAGCTACTGCATCTTGGTGTAGTGAAGATTTTGACATTGATGAGAAGAAGTAGCCAATGGACATAAACACAAGACCAGAGCCAAGAAGTCCAACGAAAACTTTTATTACTGCTTCAAAAATTTCAAAGCTTGTTATATCAGCTGCACCTTCTGCGCCAATCCCTATTGAAGAAATTCCAAGGACGAGTCCAACTGTTGCAAGTGCCATTATTATTAAGAATAAAATGTAAGTTAATAAGTTGGCAGCAATTTTTCCTGTCACAATTTCTGATTTTGAAATTGGGTTTGAATAAATGTATTCAATGTTGCCTGAACTTTGTTCCTTTGCAAGGGAATTTGCTCCAAGTTGCATTGCAAATACAAAAATTAAAACTGCAAGGTAATGGTAAACAAGGGCAATGTAGTCGCCAATATTTACTATATCCATGCCTTCATAAATACCTAAAATATTTCTAGTTGGCTCATTAAAACTTTCCATTACGGAATTAAATAATGAGTTCATTTGTGATTCTGCAAGGAAAGGATAAAAGGCAAGCATAAGTCCAAGTAAAATTATTAGGACGATTGCCCAAGATATCATCTTTGCAAAATTTGATTTGAATTCCATATTAAATATCATCTTTATCCTCCTTTAGCTTTGTCTCTTCTGTTGCATTAAAGACGCCTTCATCAGAGGTATTAAAAATAATTGTATCCTTATTTGTTTCAGTTTCCATAGTGTTGAAAGTATTGTCAAGGACAATAGTTTCATTTGGTGTATCATTTTCTTTTATTTCATTACTTATTTCACTAGAAGGATTTTCTTCTTTACCAATAACTACTTCCTTGTATTCGTCATCTACAAAAAGATTTGTCTTAGTGTTGTGAATTATATCTTTTTCAGAATTTTCTAAATTAACAGATTGAGCTTCAGGGAAGTTATTTCCTGCTTCATTGATTTTTACTGTGCTTTCAGTAACATCATTAATTTCAGAAGTTTCAAGACCATTTTCAGAAATTTTTTCTGTAGGACTTTCTACTACTTCGGTCTTTATTGATTCAACTTTTTTCCTAGGAAGTTTTGCATTTTCTCCCTTGTAATAAGCATTGACCTTGTCAGATAATTTTGCGTCTTCAAGTACATAATTTTCAAGAGCCTCTTCGTAGATTACCTTTGAAAGCTCAGGCAAAGCTCCATCAAAGTAGAGGATGGTTTCATCTTCTTCGTCTTTAATAATTCTTGCGCCAATAGATGTAAAGTAATTCAAATTTCCTCTGTAAGAGTCAATTTTCAAAACTTTATCTCCTGCTGCCTTTACATTGTTGTATTCAGTGTCTTGAATTTTTCCATCAGACAAGTAGGCAATTCGTGAAGAATATTTTTTTGCCTGTCTAAGAGAGTCGGATAAAAGTAAAACTGTTAAGCCTTCACTCTCATTTAATTTTTTCACATGAGAAAAGAGTCTATCTATATCTTTTTCTTCTAAGAATTTAGCAGGAGAGTCTAAAATTAAAAGTCTTGGCTTAATAACAAGAGCGTTAATAATAGCTAATAACTTTCTTTCCCTATCTCTTAAATCGCAAATTCTTAGATTTGAATTAAATTCAAAATAATCACAAAGGACATCAATGTCTTCTGTGTTAGACAAACCATGTGTGCTAAGTGTCTTCTTTAATAAAGCATAAGATTTTATCTTTGAATCGAAAATCATATCTTCAGAAACGAAGGACACAGTTTCTTTTATTTCCTTTGATTCTTTAAATGAATCCATATCATAAACCCTAATAGATCCTCTACCAGGTTTTAAGTATCCCATAATAATTCTTGCAAGAGTTGTCTTTCCGGAGCTTTCTGTTCCAAGAAGAGAGAAAAATTCGCCATCTAAAATTTCTAAATTTAAATTTGATAAGACTTTTTCCTTGCCCTTGCCTTTTGTCAGGTCATTTATGACGATGGCACTCATACTATTCACCTCTTTAATAATTGATAAACTCATTATACAATAAAAAATAAGTAAATAAAAGTTAAGACTAGGCTTTTATCTTTTATTTGCATCAAATACTTGTATAGAAATTTTTAATTTTGAAAAATTTTTAGAAGAAGTCTTAATGAAAAGTCTTTTTATATTTAAAAATTCTTATAAAGAAAGCTATTAGGAAAGGCAAAGAATGAAAATTAAATGACCATTATCTTTTCTTGTGATATAATTTTATTCTGAATGGAGGTTTTCTAATGAAACTTGGAATCGTGGGACTTCCCAATGTAGGTAAGTCAACTTTATTTAATGCCCTAACAAGTGCTGGTGCTGAAGCTGCAAATTATCCTTTTGCAACTATTGAGCCAAATGTTGGGGTTGTAAATGTACCTGATGAACGATTAGACGTGCTTGCAAAATTGAGTAAGTCAGAAAAAATTGTTCACACTAATATAGAATTTTATGACATAGCTGGTCTTGTTAAGGGTGCCAGCAAGGGCGAAGGACTTGGAAATCAATTTTTAGCAAATATTCGTGAAGTTGATGCCATTGTCCATGTAGTAAGATGCTTTGATGATGAGAATATTATTCATGTTGATGGGTCTATTGATCCTCTTCGAGATATAGAAAATATAAATTTGGAATTAATCTTCTCTGACCTTGAACAAATTGAAAATAGGTATGGAAAAGTTGCAAAAAAAGCAAGGGCAGAAAAATCTCTTGCTAAGGAAAAAGAGCTTTTAGAAAAAATAAAAAATGCCTTAGAAGAGGGAAGAGCTGCAAGAGAACTTGAGCTTGATGACGAAGAAGAAAAGATCATAAAAAATTATTCTCTTTTAAGTGCAAAGCCAGTGATCTATGTCTGCAATGTGTCTGAAGATGAATTAAAAAGAGAAGACAATGAATATGTAAAAAAAGTAAGAGAATATGCAGAAAAATCTGGCGACGAAGTTGTTGTCATCTCTGCAGAAATCGAAGCAGAAATTGCATCTCTTGATGAAGACGAAAAAGAGCTTTTCCTTGAAGAACTTGGTCTTGATTCATCTGGTCTCGACAAATTAATTAAATCTTCTTACAAACTTCTTGGACTAATTTCTTTCTTGACAACTGGCGAAATGGAAACTAGAGCTTGGACTATTAAAAAGGGCTCAAAGGCTCCAACAGCTGCAGGAAAAATCCACACTGATATGGAAAGAGGCTTTATTAAAGCTGATACAGTTAGCTACAAGGACTTAGTTGAATCAGGTTCAGTTGCTGTGGCAAGAGAAAAGGGACTAATAAGAAGTGAAGGAAAGGATTATGTCGTTGAAGATGGCGATGTAATTGTATTTAAGTTTAATGTATAGGTGATTTATGATTAAAATGGTTTCTATGGATTTAGATGAAACTCTATTGACTACTGATAAAGTAATTACAAAGAGTTTTGAATCCTTTGTACAAAAACTAAAATCAAATAATATTATCCCAGTAGTGGCTACGGGAAGAGAATACTATTCTGCTCATAAATTTGTGGGAAATAATGTAGACATAGATTTAATTTGCAACAATGGAAATGTAATTAGAGATAATTTAAGTGGCAAAGTCAAATATGTTAATCCAATTAAGGATGAAGATTTGAAAAAAGTAATGGCCTTTGATGACAATGACAATATTTACACTTCTCTTCATATACAAAGAGATGATGGCATTGACCTTGTCTATAAGAAAAAGAATTTCTCAAACTTAGAGGGTACTTATGTTGATGCCTTTAGAGGAAGAAATTTGGGACTTGATAATTTCGACAACTTAGAGGGCAATCCTCTTTCTATTGTTTTTGCCGGAAGTCATGACGATTTAGTTCATCTAAGAAATAGAATGAGAGATAAAATTTCTGACAGATTTAATTTTCACATCATGAAAATTAAAAGAGAGCCAAAGTGGATGCTGGAAGTTTTGCAAAAATCTGGCGACAAATTTTATGGAGTAAAAAAATACGCAGAAATTAGGAATGTGGATTTAAAAGATGTTGCCGCAATTGGGGATGACTCCAATGATGTTATGTTAATAGAAAATGTTGGACTTGGCATTGCCATGAAAAATGGTGTTGAAAGGCTAAGAGAAGTTGCAAGTGTCATATCTGATTATGATAACAACAATAATGGCGCAGTAAAAATTTTAGACAAGGTTTTGTTTGGTGATTAAATGAATATTAACTGGTATCCAGGTCACATGAAAAAGACCATTGAGGACATAGAGAAAAAATTAAAGCTAGTTGATTTTGTAATTGAAATAATTGACTCTCGCATTCCTTATTCAAGTAGGAATCCTCTCTTTAATGACCTTTTAAAAAATAAAAAGAGACTTTTGATATTTAATAAGTCAGATTTATCGAATCCAAAATTAAATGAAGAGTGGATGGAAAAGATTACTGACGAAAATAACTTTGCCATTTCCTACAATGCAATGAAGCCAAATGTAAATTTAGTTGTAAAAAAATCTGAAGAGCTCATGGCAGAAGAGATAAAAAAATATGAGGACAAGGGTCTAAAAAAAGGTCCACTTCGAGCGATGATTGTGGGCATACCAAATTCTGGCAAGTCAACCTTTATAAATTCAATTTCTGGCACAAAGTCTGCAAAGACTGGCAATAGACCAGGAGTAACAAAGACTAATCAGTGGATAAAAATTCACTCAAAACTTCATCTCTTAGACACACCAGGAGTTTTGTGGCCAAAGTTCCAAGAAAAAGTTGGATTAAATCTTGCCTTTACTGGTGCAATTAAAGATGAGATTATGGATAGAGAGACTCTAGCCCTAAAATTAATTGAAAAATTAAAAAATATTGCTCCATCTTCCCTTGAAGAAAGATATAGACTTTCTGACATTGAAGCTATGTCAGGTATTGAAATTATGGATGAAATAGGCAAAAACAGAGGGGCACTTATGCGCGGCGGTTTTATAGATTATGAAAAAGTTTCTGGAATAATTTTAGACGAATTTAGAAAAGGGACTCTTGGAAGAATAACTTTGGAGGAGCCAAATGAGTTTTTATAATTTTGAAAATGAATATTACGAAAAGGGATATAAATTTATTTGTGGCATAGACGAAGTTGGAAGAGGTTGTCTCTTTGGCGATGTAGTTTCCTGCGCAATTATTATGCCAAAGGATGAGTATATCGACGGAGTAAATGATTCAAAGAAACTTAGTCCCAAAAAGAGAGAAGAACTCTACACAAAAATTTTGGAAAGTTCTATTGCCGTTGGCATTGGCAGGGCAAACCCAGATATAATTGATAAAGTTAACATTAAAATGGCTACTCACATTTCCATGATAAATGCACTTGAAAATTTACGTGATAAGGAAGGCAAAAAAATTATTACAGACTGTGTATTAATAGATGCGGAGACAATTGAAACTGGGATTTTTCAAAAAGCAATTATTAAGGGCGACGAGTCATGCTACTCTATAGCCTGTGCCTCAATAATTGCAAAAGTTTATAGAGATAATCTTTGCAATAAGTGGGCAGAAAAATATCCAAATTATGGCATTGAAAAGCACAAGGGTTATGCCACGAAGTATCACAGGGAAGCTTTAAAGACTTATGGGCCAACAGAAATGCACAGAAAATCATTTTTGAAGAATATAAAATTATGGTAGGACACAATTTATTTTTTGGAAATCGTGGGGAGGACATTGCCACAAAATTTTTGGAGAAGAAGGGCTACATTATATTAGAAAGAAATTATAGAGCTCTTGGAACAGAGATAGATATTATTGCAAGAGATAAGGACGAGCTTGTTTTTGTAGAAGTTAAGTCGCGTAACTCTAGAAAATATGGAGACGCCTATGAAGCTGTCACTGAATTTAAAATGCAAAACATTATTCAAACGGCAACAGCCTATATTATGGAGAAAAATCTTTTTGATATAATGGTGCGTTTTGATATAATTGAAATTTATTTTAAGGAAAAGGAAATCAATCACATAGAATCGGCATTTATGCTTTCATAAACTAGGTTAAGCCTAGTTTTTTTATTGCAATAAATATTTGATTATTAAATAACTTGTGTTATTATAGTTAATAGAAAAAACATAGTAATTTTGTATGAATTATTTTTTATAAATGGAGGAAGTATGACAGAGTTATTGAGAATAGAAAATTTAAGTGCAGGCGTAGAAGATAAAGAGATTTTAAAAAATATTAATTTAAAGATTAATTACGGCGAAGTTCACGTAATTATGGGACCAAATGGTTCAGGTAAATCTACACTTGCCAATGTAATAATGGACAATCCTGTTTATAATGTTACAAGTGGAAAAATATTTTTAGATGGAGAAGATATAAGTGAACTTTCAACTGATAAGAGAGCTAACAAGGGACTTTTTATGTCTTTCCAAACTCCAGAAGAAGTGCCAGGAATTTCTGTAGAAAATTTTATTAGAACAGCAAAATCTTTAAAGGAAGATAAGAATATTTCTATTTTAAAATTCAAAAAGGAAATTCAAAAGGAAATGGAAGAGTTAAAGATGGACTCCTCCTACGCAGAAAGATACTTAAATGTTGGTTTTTCTGGTGGAGAAAAAAAGAAAAATGAAATTCTTCAAATGCTTATGTTAAATCCAAAACTTGCCATTCTTGATGAAACAGATTCAGGACTTGATGTTGATGCAACAAGAATTGTTTCCAGTGGAATTGAGAAGTTTTTAAATAAAGACAATGCAGTTTTGATTATCACTCACCACAAAGAGTTAATAGATAACATTAAACCTGACTTTGTCCATGTAGTTTTAGACGGACAAATTGTAAAAGAAGGAGACGCTTCTCTAATAGATAAAATCGAAAAAGAAGGATTTAATTGGATAAGAGAAGAGGTGAAATAATTGACTAAGACAGAAAAAACTTATGTAGAAGACATGGACCGTGGCGTCTATGATATTAAAAATAAATTCACTTTTAGATCAAAAACTGAAAAGGGACTTACAGAAGAAATTGTAAGACAAATTTCTAAGGAGAAAGACGAACCAGAATGGATGCTTGAAAGCAGACTAAAGGCTCTAAAGATTTTTAATGAAAAGAAAAATCCAGAGTGGGGGCCAGATGTTTCTGAAGTGGACATGGATAAAATCACAACTTACATCAGACCTGATGCAGATATGTCTGACGATTGGAAAAATGTTCCTGATGAAATAAGAGATACCTTTGATAAGCTTGGTATACCTGAGGCAGAAAAAGAATCAATGCTTTCTGGTGTTGGAGCACAATATGACTCTGAAGTTGTATATCACAACATTCAAAAATATTTGTCTGACCAAGGAGTAATCTATACTGACTTTGAAAGTGGACTTAAAAAATATCCAGAAATTGTAAAAAAATATTTTAGTAAATGTATTACACCAAATCTTCACAAGTATGCTGCTCTTCACTATGCAGTTTGGTCTGGTGGGTCTTTTGTCTATGTGCCAAAGGGAGTAAATGTAGATATTCCTCTACAATCTTACTTTAGACTTAACGCCCCAGGTGCAGGTCAATTTGAACACACACTTATTATTGTAGAAGAGGGTGCTTATTGTCACTTCATCGAAGGCTGCTCTGCTCCAAAGTACAATGTAATAAACTTGCACGCAGGTGCAGTTGAACTTTTTGTTGGCGAAAATGCAACTCTTAGATATTCGACAATTGAAAATTGGTCAAGAAATATGTACAACTTAAATACAAAGAGAGCCATTGTAGAAAAAAATGGAAAAATCGAATGGGTTTCAGGTTCCTTTGGCTCAAAGGTTTCTATGCTTTACCCTGCATCAATTTTAGTTGGAGAAAATGCATCCAGTGAGTTTACTGGAATTTCATTTGCAGGCGAAGGACAAAATCTTGATACAGGTGCACAAGTTGTTCATGCAGCACCACACACTAAGTCAACTATAAACACTAAGTCAATTTCAAAGTCTGGTGGAATTGCAATTTATAGAGGCCTTGTTGAAATAAAAGAAAATGCTGTTGGTTCAAAGAACTCTACATCATGTGAATCCTTGATGCTTGATAGTAAGTCTAGGTCAGATACAATTCCTACAATAAAAATTGAAAATAATGATATTGACATTGGACACGAAGCAAAAATTGGAAGAATTTCTGACTCAGTAATATTTTATTTGATGTCAAGGGGAATATCTGAACAAGAAGCAAAGGAAATGGTTGTAAGAGGATTTGCAGAGCCGATTGCAAAGGAACTTCCTATGGAATATGCAGTTGAAATGAATAACCTTATTAACCTTGAACTTGTTGGAGCAATTGGGTAGGTGAAAGATGAATATAATTGGAAATGAAATTGCCTTTAAGACTTATAGTTTTTTAAAGGTAAATGAAACTGAAATAAAAATTCCTGAAATTAAGGGAAAATTATATAGAGAAATGGGAGAAAAAAATCCTACAGAAATTTCTGGATTTGAAAAAATAAAATATGGAATTTCAGAAGATGCACTAGAATTAAATAGAAAATTTTTGAATTATTATAATTCTTATGCTACAAAGGAAAATGAAGAAAAAGAAGATTATAAATTATTTGAATTAGATGATGATTATTCTGAACTCTTCGACCTTCATCACATTCTTGCAGAAAAAAATTCAAAATTAAAGGTAGTTCTTGATTACACATCTTGTGGTCAAGACGAAAAATTTAGAAATTCTGTAATAAAAGTTCTTGCAAAGGAAAATTCTGAAGTAGAAGTTTTTGTCATTGCAAGAGATGATGACAAGTCCCTTGTCCTTGAATCTATTGGCATTTATACAGAAGATGGCGCAAAGGTAACTCTTCATCAATATGAACTTGGCGCAGCAAAACTTTACACAAATTATAAATGTGAGCTGATTGGAGTAAAATCTTCATCAATAGTAGATTCAATTTATTTTGGACAAAAGGACGAATATCTAAACATGAACTACGACATGATTCATAGAGGAAAGAAGACTGAATCAGATATTTTAGTAAATGGTGCCTTAAAGGATAAAGCCTTTAAAAACTTTAAGTCAAACTTACAATTTATAGAAGGTGCAAAGGGAGCTGTTGGTTCAGAAGAAGAGTATTCAATATTGCTTGATGACACAGTTCATTCTGTTTCAGTTCCTCTAATGCTTGCTCACGAAGATGATGTAGTTGGTAATCACGCATCAAGTGCGGGAAAGCTTGACATGGAACAAATTTTTTATCTCATGAGTAGAGGAATTAGCCACGAAGAAGCTGAAGCCTTAATAGTTGAATCAAAATTTTCTCGTGCAATTGATGCTCTTTCTGATGAAAAATTGAAAGAAGAAGTTTGGACTTCAGTTAGAAAAATTATAAAGAGAGGGAATTAATATGTTTACCAAAAATGAAATTGAAGATATTAGAAAAGAGTTTCCCTTTTTAAAATTAAAAGCAAATGGCAAGGACATTGTCTATTTTGACAATGGGGCAACGACACAAAAGCCTCGTGAAATTATAGAAAATATAAAGAATTTTTATGAAAATGAAAATGGAAACCCTCACAGGGGAGCTCACTATCTTGCCATGAAGTCCACTGAAGTTTATGAAAATGCAAGACAAAAAGTGGCAGACTTCGTGGGAGCAAAAAAGGCATCAGAAATTGTATTTTTGAGAAATGCAACGGAAGCCCTAAATTTAGTTGCCTATTCCTATGGACTTAACAATTTAAGCCAAGACGACGAAATTTTAATTTCAATAATGGAGCACCACTCAAACTTAGTTACTTGGCAAGAAGTTGCTAAAAAAACTGGTGCAAAATTAAAATATTTATACATTGATGATGATAAGCAAATTCCTTTTTCTGAAATAGAAGAAAAAGTTACTGAAAAGACAAAAATTTTATCAATCACTGGAGCGTCTAATGTAGTTGGAACAAATCCTGACATTGAAAAAATTGTGAAATACGCAAGAGAGCATTCTCATGCAAAAATTATTTTAGACGGCGCACAACTTGTGCCTCACAGAAAAGTAAATGTCAGCCAGCTTGATGTGGACTTTTTAGCATTTTCAGGTCACAAAATGTATTCTGCTCTAGGAATTGGCGTCCTTTATGGAAAAGAAAATTTATTAAACCAAATAGAACCCTTCCTAGCAGGTGGCGACATGATTGAATATGTCTACGAGGATCATACAACTTTCTTAGATGCACCACAAAGGTTTGAAGCAGGAACGGCAAATGTTGAAGGTGCAGTAAACCTTGCAGCAGCCATTGATTTTATAAATAAATATGGCATGGAAAAAATCGACGAGTACGAAAGATATTTGACTGACTATTGTTATGACAAATTAAAAAAATTAGATTATCTTGAAGTTTACACAACAAGTAACAAAAACAGAGCACCAGTAATATCTTTTAACTTTAAAGAAGCTCATCCTCACGATGTTGCATCAATCCTTGACACTTTTGGCATTGCCATAAGATCAGGTCATCACTGTGCCCAACCACTTCACAGATTTTTGGGTTCAAACTTCTCATGTAGGGCAAGTTTTGCCATTTATAACACAGTGGAAGAAATTGATTATTTCGTAGAACATCTTGAAGATGTAAGGAGGATTTTAGGAATTGAATCTTGATAATATTTACACAGAATTAATTTTGGAGCACTCAAGAAATAAACACAATAGACATGAACTAGAGGACTACACTCATAAGGAACTTGGTCATAATCCAAGTTGCGGCGATGAAATAACTCTTGAATTAAAGGTAGAAGATGGAATAATAAAGGACATCTCCTACATGGGACACGGCTGTGCAATTTCACAAGCTTCAACATCTATAATGTGTGACAATGTAAAGGGAATAAAAGTTGAAGATGCTATTGAAAGGGCAAAAAAATTTATTGGAATGGTTAAGGGAGAGGTCACTGACCCAGATGAACTAGAAGACCTTGATGATGCTATTGCCTTTGAATCTATTAGGACCCTTCCTGCTAGAGTAAAGTGTGCAGTCCTATCATGGTACACATTAAAGGATATGTTAGAAAATAATAAAGAAGAAGGCTCTTTTATTCCATCATAAGAGGTGATTAAATGAAACTTTCTACAAAAGGCCGTTATGGTTTAATGGCGATGTATAATTTAAAAGAAAATATGGGCAAGGGCCCTATTGCACTAAAGGATATTGCAAAAGAGGAAAATTTATCTGAATCTTATTTGGAACAACTCTTCACTATGTTACGCAAAGCTGACCTTGTGAAATCCATAAGAGGAGCAGGTGGCGGCTATGTATTGTCGAGAGATCCAAAGGAGATTGCAATAGGAGAAATAATAAATGCCCTTGAAGGCGATATGTCTCTTTCTTGTTGTGACCTTGGCAAAAATTCCAATTGTGGCAAGCTAAAGGACTGTGCAACTAGAGATATTTTATCAAAACTTCAAGGAAAAATTGAAGATGTAATGGAGTCCATGACTCTGGCAGACATGTGAGGTATTTATGATTTACATGGACAATGCTGCCACAACAAAAGTAACAGAGAATGTTTTTAATGCCATGCTCCCATATTTGAGAGAAAATTATGGGAATGCATCGGCAATTTATTCTCTGGGTCAAAAATCTAGGGCGGCAATTGAAAATTCAAGAATAAAAATTGCAGAAATTTTAAAAACTAAGCCAAGTGAAATTTATTTTACATCCTCTGGCTCTGAGTCAGATAACTGGGTTATAAAAGAATCATTGAATCCAAGGGAAAAAAATCATATAATATCATCAAAGATAGAACATCCAGCTATTTTAAATTCACTTAAAGCAGTAAAAAAATGGGGAGCAGACTATTCTCTACTTTCAGTTGATGAAGAAGGCTTTGTAATTTTAGATGAATTAAGTGAAAAGATTAAGGGAAATACAAAATTAATTTCCATTATGTTTGCAAATAATGAAATAGGTACTATTGAGCCAATAGAAGAAATTTCAAAAATTGCGAGAGATAAAAATATTTTACTGCACACAGATGCAGTGCAAGCTATGGGAAATGTCAAATTTAATCTAAAGGATTTAGACCTAGATATGCTTTCTCTATCTGGTCACAAACTTGGTGCTCCCAAGGGGATTGGAATTTTATACATCAAAGATGGCACAGAAATTTCTCCATTTATAAATGGCGGAGAACAAGAGAGGGGCATGAGAGCCTCAACAGAAAATGTGGCGTCCATAGTAGGTCTTGCAAAGGCAATAGAAGATGCCTATAAAGACATTGATGAAAATATAAGTTACACAAGTGATTTGAGAGATTATACTATTGAAAAACTTTTAAACATTGATGGAATTATTTTAAATGGTCCAAGAGAAAAGAGACTTCCTGGAAATATTAATATCACACTAAGGGACACTAAGCCACAAACCATGGTGCAGTATCTTGATATGTATGATATATGCACATCTTCTGGATCTGCTTGTGCAGCAGGAAGCATAAATCCATCTCATGTACTTAGGGCAATTGGAAGAAGCGAAGAGGATTCACTTTCAATGCTTAGGCTTTCACTAAATCACAACAACACAAAGGATGAATGTGATTATGTAGTGGAAAAAATAAGTCAAGGGATGAAAAAGTTCAAGAACAGGTGATAATATGTTGGGGCAAATTTCAGGTAATGCTGCTAGATTTATGGTTTATGCTCTTGTCATACTATCTATCCTTCTAATATTTTTGGCGATTTACTATCTAATAAATATTGGAAATAGATATATAGAAGGCAAAAAGAGAATAAACATAGACTTGCATTTCATTACAAAAATATTTTTAGGGATTTTAATTCTCTATTTAATAACAATAATTTTTAATAAATTTCCAATTTTAGGCTATACTATTTCGTCGGCTATTATTGCAATTATTTTTGCTTACATAATAGATCCCATAGTAAATTATTTGGAAAGAAAGGGAGTTAAGAGACCCTTTGGTGTAATAATTGTTTATATTACAGCTCTTTTAATTTTTGGAATTTTAATAGTTTCTGTTATTCCAAAGACCATTAATGAAATTTCAAATTTACTTACTAGTCTGCCTGCAATGATTGATACACTTACAAGAAATGCAAATAATTTTTTGACAGAAATTTTTGCAAAGTTTAACATTGAACTTCCAGAGAACTTTATAGATATTTATAAGGAGTCAAACCCAAAGGTAGAGGGAAATGTTGAAACACCACAGATTGTGTCAAATATATTAAATTCAATGACAAAGACTTTAACTGACTTAGTGGCAAAAGTTCAAGGTTCACTAATGAGTTCTATATCTGGAGTTTTTTCAAAGGTTTATGGAGCTGTGACATCTGCCTTTAGACTTGTTTTAATAATTATTTTTTCTTTTTACTTCTCAGTTGATAAAGAAAAATTTACGCATAAAGTAAAAAAAGCTATTCCAAATAAATATAGAGATGATATTTCATTTTTGTCAAATAGAATTGATATAGCTCTCCAACAATTTATTAGGGGAAGAATGCTAATGGCAATATTCGTAGGAATAATTACAATGATATATCTACTTATTTTGAGAGTAGATTTTGCAATTATTATTGGACTTATAACTTGCGTGGCAGATATTATTCCTTTTGTGGGACCTTTCTTAGGATGTGTGCCAGCTGTTTTGTTTGCCTTTATGGATTCGCCAGTAAAAGCCTTTTGGGTTTTAGTTCTTTTCATATTAGTTCAATGGGTTGAAAATAATATTTTAGCACCAAAACTAATTGGAGACAGTACAGGACTAAATCCACTATTAATTTTAATTTCAATAATTATTGGTGGAGGTATTTTTGGTGTTTGGGGAATGGTAATTTCTGTTCCAATTACATCAATTATCTTTATACTAATTGATTTTGCAAAAATAAAATACAATGACAAATATAGCTCTAATTGACAATCATATTCTTTATAATTATAATATTTATAGCACATCCTCCCAGGGTATGGGAGGATTTTTAATAGGAGTTGTTTATGAAATATTTAGGTTTACACGATATAAGAACTGAATTTTTAAAATTTTTTGAATCAAAGGGACATTTGATACTACCAAGTTTTTCACTAATTCCAAAAAATGACAAATCATTACTTTTAATTGGAGCAGGAATGGCGCCAATGAAAAAATTTTTCACTGGAGAAGAAGTTCCACCTTCAAAAAGAGTTACAACTTGCCAAAAATGTATTAGAACTGGCGATATAGACAATGTAGGCTTAACAGATAGACACGCAACATTTTTTGAAATGCTTGGCAATTTTTCCTTTGGAGATTACTTTAAACACGAAGTAATTCCTTGGGCTTGGGAATTTTTGACAGTTAATCTTGAAATTCCAAAGGAAGATCTTTGGGTAACTGTTTATCATGAAGATGATGAAGCCTATAATATTTGGAAAGACGTTATTGGAATACCTGAAGAAAAAATAATTAGACTTGGAAAAGATGATAACTTCTGGGAACTTGAAGTTGGTCCATCTGGTCCATGTTCAGAAATTTATGTTGATAGAGGACTAGAATATGGCTCAGAAGATGAAAGACCAGGAGGAGAAGGAGACAGATTCATCGAAGTATGGAATTTAGTTTTCACACAATTTGATAAAGATGAAGAAGGAAATTACAATCCACTTTCACATCCAAACATTGATACAGGAATGGGTCTTGAAAGAATTGCCACAGTTTTACAAAAGACTGACAATATTTTTGAAATTGATGCAATTAAAGATATTATTGGGGAAATTGCTAAAGTTTCAGGCAAAAAATATGGCGAAGATAAAAAGGCGGACATTTCCTTTAGAGTTATTACAGACCACATAAGAGCAATGACTTTCATGATTTCTGACACAATTGTGCCATCAAATGAAGGAAGAGGCTATGTCTTAAGAAGACTTATAAGAAGAGCTGCAAGACATGGAAGAAAATTGGGAATAAAGAGAGCCTTCTTATTTGAAATTGCAGACATGGTAATGGACTCTTGGGGCGAACAATACAAAGAATTAAAGGAAAATAGAGAATCTATCAAGGAAATAATCAGAAGAGAAGAAGAAAAGTTCTTAGAAACTATTGATGGTGGACTTGTTAGACTTAATGCTCATATCGAAGAAATGAAGGAAAGTGGCGAAAAGCTGCTTGACGGCAAAAAAGCTTTTAAACTCTATGACACTTATGGTTTCCCTGTTGATTTGACAGAGGAAATTCTTAAAGAAGAAGGTCTTGATGTTGATATGGCTGGTTTTGAAGAAGAGATGAATCTTCAAAAGAATAGAGCAAGAGCTGCGAGAGATGACAAAAATGTTGGCTGGGCAAACCAAGACAACAAGCACCTATTTGAAGGACTTTCTAATGAATTTTTAGGCTACGAAAAAGATGAATGCCAAGGAAATATTATAAGAATAATTTCTGATGATGACGAAATTGTTGACTCTATAAATGAAGGAGAAAAGGGAATTGTTATCCTAGATAAAACTACTTTCTATGGCGAAAGTGGTGGACAAGTAGGAGACACTGGAGAAATTATTTCTGATAAATTCAAATTAAAAGTTACTGACACTAAAAAAACTAAGGATGGACTTCATCTACACTTTGTAGAAGTAGAAGAAGGAAATCTAGAAAAAGCTCCTGTAAAGATTACTATTGATGTAAATAGAAGAAATAATATAAGAAGAAATCACTCTGTAACTCACTTACTTCATAGAGCACTAAAAGATGTTTTAGGAAATCATGTAAATCAAGCTGGATCACTTGTTATGCCAGACAGAATGAGATTTGACTTTTCACACTTTGAAGCTATGTCTAAAGAAGAAATTGAAAAAGTAGAAAAAATAGTAAATGAAAAGATTTTTGAAGCTTTACCAGTTAATACTAAAATAACAAGCTTAGATGATGCTAAAGAAATGGGAGCAATAGGACTTTTTGAAGACAAATATCATGAAGAAGTTAGAGTTCTTTCTATGGGAGATTATTCTCGTGAACTTTGTGGAGGTACTCATGTGTCAAATACTTCTCAAATTTCAATGTTTAAAATCTTATCTGAAAGTGGTATAAGTAATGGGATTAGAAGAATTGAATCTATTACTGGTCCTTCTGTTTTGAAATATCTAAATGAATTAAAAGATGAGCAAGAAGAAATAGCTAAGGAATTAAAATCAAATAAAGAAGAAATTCTACAGAAGATTAAATTAAATATTAAGAGTCTTAAAGAAGCAAATAAAGAAATTGAAAGACTTGAGCACGATAAGGCAAAGGACCAAATTTCTGGACTTATAGATTCTGTAAAGAATAAAAATGGCATAAATTATGTTGTAAAGAAATTTGAAGGAGTAGATGTAAATACACTTAGGGACTTAGCTGATGAAGTTAGAAATAAAATTGGTTCAGTTGTAGTTTTATTTGCAACAGTAAATGATAATAAACTAAACTTTGTATGTGCAGTTTCAAAAGACTTAGTAGAAAAGAAAATCGCTGCTGGAAAAATTATTAAAGAAATTGCAAAAGTAGCTGGTGGCGGAGGCGGAGGCAGACCTGATATGGCAACTGCTGGTGCTAAAGACTTAGGAAAGGTTAAAGAAGCTCTAAATAAGCTAAGCGAGCTATTATAATATTATCAAAATAGATAATTTATGATATAATCTATTTGGAGGTAATTATGGGTCAAAACAATAATACACAAATTTTTGAAAAAAACAGTTTGGAGCAAGAAAGAATTAAGAGTATTTTAAAAGTTGTTTACAATGCTCTAGAGGAAAAAGGATACAATCCTTCTGACCAAATTATTGGATATATACTATCTGGCGATCCAACATATATTACAAGCCATGATAATGCAAGATCCATGATACAAGAAATAGAGCGTGACGAGCTTTTACAAGAAATGTTAAAAGTTTATTTAGAAAAGATTTGAGATGGCTAGACCATCTCTTTTACATATTATATATGTACCTGTAAAGGTTGTGGTTATATGAATAGAATTTTAGGCCTTGACGTTGGAGATGTGTGGATAGGAGTAGCTATATCAGATGCTTTAATGCTCACAGCCCAACCTCTTATGACAATTAAGAGAGAGTCAAATAAGATTGCCTATGATAAAATTCATGACATAATAAAAGAAAATGATGTAGAAAAAATAGTGGTAGGTCTTCCAAAGAACATGAACAACACTATTGGACCTCAAAGTGAAAAAGTCATGAAGTTTGCAGAAAAATTAAAAAATAAATTTAATATTGAAATTGAGTATGTTGACGAGAGAATGACTACTTTAATGGCACAGCAAGTTCTAATAGAAGGTTCTGTTCGCAGAGAAAATAGAAAAAAATATATAGATAAAATTGCAGCGACATATATTCTGCAATCCTATCTGGATAGAATTAATTTATAGGTGATAAAATGGAAAAAATAAAATTATATGATGAAAATGATGTTGAAGTTGAATTTTTTGTAGATGCAAAGTTTTCAATTGAAGACACAGACTATGTTGCCCTCTATACAGATGAAGAAGAACCAGAAATCTATATATTGAAAGTGATAGAAGATGAAGATGGCAATGAGCTTCTTGCTGGCATTGATGACGATGAACTTGAAGATGCAAAAAAAGCTTATGAAGAACTTTTAGATGAATTGGAATAGGTGATTATATGGATTTTAATATTGAGCCTGTTAAAAAAATCTTAAAAGATAGTGGTTACAAATACACTAAACAAAGAGCAAAAGTTTATGAAATTTTCTTGGACAATAAAGATAAACACATGACAACTGAAGAGGTTTATAATTTAGTTGCAAAAAAAGATCCTGAAATGGGTATTGCAACTATATATAGAACTGTCCAATTGTTTCACAAACTTGGCGTTTTAGACCAAATTGTATTTGATGACAATATTATAAGATATGAGCTTAGAGTCCCAAGTGAAGGACATAGACATCATCATCTTGTTTGCATAAATTGTGGAAAAGTTGAAGAAGTTGACATCGACAATTTGAATGAATTAGAAGCTAAAGTTGAAAAAGAGAAGAATTTTAAAATTATTGACCACACTCTAAAATTTATGGGTTATTGCGAAGACTGCCGCCACGAATTTGAGGAGAAAGCAAATTAATGAAAAATACTAATAAAGTGAAGATTATTCCCCTGGGAGGACTTCACGAGATTGGAAAAAATCTTACAGTTATAGAATACAGGGATGATATTATTATTATCGACTGTGGTATGACTTTCCCAGAAGACGAAATGCTTGGTATTGATGTAGTAATACCAGATGTAACTTATTTGGAAAATAATAAGCACAAGATTAGAGGACTTGTATTAACTCACGGTCACGAAGACCACATTGGTGCAATTCCATACGTATTAAGAAAGATAGATTTAGACATTTATGGAACAGGTCTTACTATTGGACTTTTGGAAAACAAGTTAAAAGAGCATAGACTTTCAAAAGACAAACTCCATGTAGTTAATGCAGGAAATGTTGTAAAACTTGGAAAAATGGAAGTTGAATGGATAAATGTAAACCACTCCATACCAGATTCTTGTGCCTTAGCTATAAAGACACCTCTTGGCTATGTTTATCATTCAGGAGACTTTAAAGTTGACTTTACACCAATTAGTGGAAAGCCAATTAACCTAACTAGGATTGCTGAAATAGGAGAAAAAGGTGTACTTGCAATGATTGGCGAAAGTACAAATGTACTAAGACCAGGTTACACAATGAGTGAATCCAAGGTTGGAGAAACTTTTAATAGACTTTTCCAAAACTTACAAGACAACAGGATTATCATTGCGACATTTGCATCAAATGTCCATAGAGTTCAACAAATTATAAACTCTGCAGAAAAATATGGCAGAAAAGTTGTACTTTCTGGCAGGTCAATGGTAAATGTAACGGAGACTGCAAGAAAACTTGGACAATTTAGAGTTAAAAAAGATACTTTTGTTGACATAAAAGATATGGATAAGTATGATGACAGTGAAATTGTATTAATAACAACTGGTTCACAAGGGGAGCCAATGTCTGCTCTTACTAGAATTGCTTATGGCGAACACAGAAAGATAGAGCTTACTCCAAATGATGCAATAATTCTTTCGGCGACTCCAATTCCTGGAAATGAAAATGCAGTTACAAAAGTTATAAATAGACTTCTTGAAAGAGGAGCAAAGGTAATTTATGAGACTCTTTCAGAAATTCACGTTTCAGGTCACGCTTGTCAAGAAGAATTAAAATTAATTTTAAGCCTAGTAAAGCCAAAATATTTTATTCCTGCTCACGGCGAAGTTAGACACTTGATGAAACATGCTAAGATTGCAACTCAAATGGGAATGTCAGAAGAGAATATTTTCATTATGGAAAATGGAAATTGTCTAGAAATTTCACAAAAAGAAGCTAAATTAGTTGGCGATGTTCCTTCAGGAAATATTTTAGTTGATGGACTTGGTGTTGGCGATGTCGGAAATATTGTATTAAGAGACAGAAGACATCTTTCTGAAGATGGACTCATAATAGTTGTAATAACTATTACAAAAGAAGGAAAAGTTGTTTCAGGACCAGACATAATATCAAGAGGATTTGTCTATGTTAGAGAATCTGAAGATTTAATTGAAGATGCAAAAAATGTTGTTAGAAAAATTTTAAATGACAACTCAAGAGACAATTTAAAGGATTGGAATGGACTCAAGTCAGACATCAGAGATAATTTGAGGTCTTACATTTTCAAAAATACAAAGAGAAATCCTATGATTTTACCAATTATTATGGAGGTTTAGGATATTTAGGGAATCTGTTAGGTTCCCTTTTTTAGAGGAATTATGCCAAATATAAATTATGATTATATAGAAAATTATCTTAGAGATTTAAAAGACATAAAAGATGACAAATTAAGAGAAATGTTTGATTATGCTGAAAAAAATCACGTGCCAATCATAGAGAGAGAAAGTGAAGAATTTTTAAATTTTTTGATTTCTATGCAAAAGCCAAAAAAAATTCTTGAGCTAGGCACAGCTATTGGCTACTCATCTATTTCCTTCGCAATGAGAAATAAGTGTGTAGAAAAAATTGACAGCGTAGAATTAAAGGAAGAAATGGCAGAAATTGCCAAGAAAAATATTTCTGATGTTGGCTTAGATAATGTTATTACTGTTTACCTAAGTGATGCCTATGATTTTTTGGAGGACTTAAAAGAGTCCTATGACTTAATTTTTATTGATGCGGCAAAGGGTCAGTACGAAAAGTATTTTGAGTCAGCACTGAAAAATCTAAATAAAAAGGGCCTTATCATTTGCGATAATGTGCTCTTTAAGGGCATGATTGCAGAAAATTCATTAGTTAAGAGAAGAAAAATAACTATAGTTAAAAGACTTAGAAAATTTTTAAAAGATATTTCAGAAGATGAGAGATTTATATCTTCCGTAGTTCCCATTGGAGACGGAGTACTTTTAGTTAGGAGAAAAGATGAAGAAGATTGAACTTTTAGCACCAGCTGGTGATATTAATAAATTAAAAACTGCAGTGGAGTATGGTGCCGATGCAGTTTATCTTGGTGGAGAAAGCTTTGGACTTAGAAAGGCATCAAAGAATTTTTCTCTAGAAGATATTAAGTGGGCAGCAGATTATTTACATGAGAGGGGAAAAACTCTTCATGTTACATTAAATATTATTCCTCACGATAAAGACATGGCGGGAGTAGAAGATTATATCAAGAAGTTATATGAAATTGGAGTTGACGCACTAATTGTTGCAGACCCTGGTATGTTTATGAAGGTAAAGGAAGTGGCACCAGATTTTCCAATTCACATTTCAACTCAAGGCTCAGTTACAAATGCCCAAACAGTAAAATTTTGGCAAAAACTTGGAGCAGAAAGAGTTGTAATGGCAAGGGAGTTAAGTTTAAAGGAAGTTTCTGATATAATAAAGGAAGTTGGAGATTCCATTGAAATTGAAACCTTTGCTCATGGGGCAATGTGTATGTCTTACTCAGGCAGATGCCTTTTGTCAAATTATATGACTGGAAGAGATGCTAATATGGGCGACTGTGCACAACCTTGCAGGTACAAATATCATTTAGTTGAGGAGAAGAGACCTGGCGAATATTTCCCAATAGAAGAACATGACGAAGGAACTTTTATAATGAACTCCAAGGACCTCTCAATGATTGAGCATATTGATGACTTAATCGAAGCAGGTATTTCTAGCTTAAAAATCGAGGGTAGAGTTAAAAGTGAATATTATCTTGCAACAGTTATAAGGTCTTATAGAATGGCAATTGATACTTATTATGCTGACAAGGAAAATTATAAGTATGATCCTTATCTTTTAAATGAGATAAAAAAAGTTAGTCACAGAGATTTTACAACGGGATTTTTCTATGGCAAAGCTAATGAAAATTCACAAGTTTATGAAGATAATTCTTACATCAGAGGCTATGACTTTGTTGGAATTGTCCTTAATTATGACAAAGATACTAAAATCGCAACTATTGAGCAAAGAAATAGAGTTTTTGTTGGCGATGAAATAGAAATTTTTGGACCAGGAATAAAACACTTTGACTACAAAATCGAAAAGATGTTAGATGATAAGGATAGAGAAATAGAAGTTGCAAATAAGGCAAAGCAAATTTTTAAGATAAAAATAGACGAGCCTATTAAAAAAGGATTTATTTTGAGGAGAGAAAATGAAGACTAAAGCCTGCATTATTGGTATATGTGGTGGAAGTGGTAGTGGAAAGAGCACTGTCACAAAAAAATTAATTGAGCTTATAGGTAAAGATAATGTGTCTGTAATTGAGCAGGATTCTTATTACAAAGATCAGTCAAATCTCGTATTTGAAGATAGGGTAAAGACTAACTATGATCATCCACTTGCCTTTGACAATGACCTTTTATACGAACACTTAAAGATGTTAAAAGATGGAAAGGAAATTGAAAAGCCAATTTATGACTTTTCACTTCACAATAGAAAAAAGGAAAAAGAGAAAGTATATCCAAAGCCAATTATAATTTTGGAAGGAATTTTGATTTTCAATGAAGTGAATTTAATTGATATTATGGATATAAAAGTTTTTGTTGATACAGACGCTGATGTGAGAATTATTAGAAGAATAAAGAGAGATATGGAAGAAAGAGGAAGATCTCTTGATTCTGTTATAGATCAGTATCTTTCCACAGTTAGACCTTCTCATCTTCAATTTGTTGAGCCCTCTAAGAGATATGCGGATGTTATCGTACCTGAAGGTGGAGAGAATGAAGTTGCCATTGACCTGTTATATCAAAAAATTAAATCTTTAGTATAAAAAGTATTTGACAATATAAAAACTATGTGTTATCATATCACATGTTATTAAAGAAGAAGTCCGCTTCTCACCTAATGGCAAAGTCATTTAGGTTGTTTTAAAATTATGATGAATTTGCGGGCATCTTTGTGTGCCTGCTTTTTTAATTTACGGAGGTGCTTAGAAATTAAAGAACTTCAAATCAATGAAGAGATAAGAGAGAAGGAAGTCAGATTAGTAGATGATGAAGGCAATCAATTAGGTCTTGTACCTAGGATGCAAGCCCTTGATTTGGCTATATCTAAAAAGCTGGACTTAGTAAATGTTGCTCCAAACGCAAAACCACCAGTATGTCGTATAATGGACTATGGTAAATACAGATACGAACAAGAGAAGAAAGAAAAAGAAGCTAGAAAAAAACAAAAGGTTATCAATATTAAGGAGCTTAGATTTACTCCAAATATTGAAGATCATGACTTGAATACTAAAGCCAATAGAGCTATTGATTTCTTAAAAAATGGTGATAGAGTTAAGGTTTCAGTAAGATTTAGAGGTAGAGAAATGGGTCACACTGATTTAGGACAAGAAGTTCTCGACAAGTTCTATGATTTAGTTTCTGAGTATGGAGTTGTGGACAAAAAACCTAAACTGGAAGGAAGAAATCTTGTAATGTTCCTTTCAGAGAGAAAAGACAATGATAAGTCTGATAATTAAAGGAGGATTTTTATGGCAAAAATGAAAACTCACAGAGCTTCCGCAAAGAGGTTTAAGAGAACTGGTTCCGGAAAGCTTAGAAGATTTTATGCTTATAAAGGACATTTAACAGGTAAGAAGACTGCTAAGAGACTAAGAAAACTTAGAAAGGGCAGTTTAGTTTCTAAAGGTGATCAAAAGAGAATTGATCACATGATCCCTTAATAGGAGGTAAAGATGGCTAGAGTAAAAAGAGGCGTTAACGCTAAAAAAAGACATAAGAATATCCTAAAACAAGCTAAGGGATATTTTGGTGCAAAATCAAAATTATTTAGAACTGCTAACCAAGCTGTTATGAAATCTCTTAACTATTCATACATTGGTAGAAAACAAAGAAAAAGAGATTTTAGAAAACTTTGGATAACAAGAATTAATGCAGCTGCTAGACTTAATGGCATGAGCTATTCAAAATTCATTAGTGGTCTAAAGAAAGCTAATGTTAATATTAACAGAAAGATGCTTTCTGAAATGGCAATTAATGACCCAGCTGGTTTTGCAAAATTAGTTGAGATTGCAAAAGAAAATTAATTTTATGCTCCCACTAGGGAGCTTTTTTTATGAAAATTTTTGTATAATAATTATATAAAATATTTAAAAGAGGTTATTATGTTTAGAAATTTAAAAAAGAATCCACCTCTCATTGTTTGCCTTTCCTTTTTTGCCCTAATATTTTTGGGGGCCTTGCTATTGGACCTTCCCATAGCTAGTGCAAATGGAGAGAGCCTCGGATTTTTAAATGCCTTTTTCACATCCACATCTGCATCTTGTGTAACTGGGCTTATAGTAGTTAATACTGCAGAACATTGGACAGCCTTTGGCAAAGTTGTAATTATTCTTTTAATTCAAATTGGTGGACTAGGCACAATGGTATTTTTATCACTTATTGCCATGGCTTTAAATAAGAAGATAGGTATAACAGAGAGAAGAATTATCGTTGAGCAGACTTCAGCTGACACCAGCAAGGGAATTATTAGACTTGTAATTTATATAATAAAGTTTTCTTTGACAGTTGAATTTATTGGAGCAATTTTACTTGCCACTAGATTTATACCTGACTTTGGTCTAGAAAAAGGAATTTTATATTCTCTATTTCATTCTGTTTCTGCTTTTTGTAATGCAGGCTTTGACATTTTGGGAGATTCACTGGTAACTTATGTAGATAGTTTTACTGTCAACATAGTTATTTCTCTCTTAATAATTTTTGGTGGTTTAGGTTTTACAGTTTTTATTGACGTCTTTAGAAAGAAAAATTTTAAAAACCTAACTCTTCACTCAAAAGTTGTTATTTCGATTACTTTGATATTACTAATAATTGGTACTATTGCTTTTTTCCTAATTGAATACAATAGTCCAGCTATGGAAGGATTGACTTTAAAGAGTAGAATTTTAGCTTCTTTCTTTATGTCTTCTACAGCAAGAACGGCGGGATTTAATACAATTGACATAGGAAAGATGCAAGAAGGCTCTATTATTGTGACAATTATGCTCATGTTTATTGGAGCATCGCCTGCATCAACTGGTGGAGGAATAAAGACTACAACTTTTGGTATTTTATTATTTTCAACAATTTCAGTTTTGAGGGGAAATAAGGAGACAGAAATATTTCATAAGACAATACCGAGAGATGCCCTATTAAAATCTCTTTGCATCTTTTCCTTAGGTTCTGCCTTGGTAATATTCTCTTCTCTTTTTATTACAATCCTTGAACAAGGAAAGTTCTTATATTTAGATATTTTATATGAAATTGTATCTGCCTTTGGCACTGTAGGAATAACAAGGGGAATTACAAGTGATTTAAGTTCTCTTTCAAAAGTAATTTTAATTGTTTTGATGTATCTTGGAAGAGTTGGAGCAGCAACTTTAGGAATAGGTATTTTAAATAGAAGTAGAAAAAAACATACGAGATATTCTGAAGGAAAAATTATAGTGGGGTAATTATGAAGACATTTATTGTATTTGGTTGTGGTAGATTTGGTTCGACTGTAGCTACAAGATTATATGATTTAAAAAATGATGTTGTAATTGTAGATTCTGATGAAGAAAAAATTGATGCTATTTCAGAAAATGTTACAGAAGCAGTTGTATGCGATCTTGAAGATGAAAAGGCAATGACAGAGCTTGCATTAAAAAATTATGATGTTGCAGTTGTTGCCATTGGAGAAAATTTGCAAGCTGCAATTATGGCAGTTCTTGCATCAAAGGAAGCAGGAGTAGAAAAAGTTATTGCAAAGGCACCTAATTATAGGTTTGGAAAAATTTTGTTAAAGTGTGGAGCTGACAAAATAATTTTCCCTGAGAGAGATATGGGATTTAGACTTGCAAATAATTTGTCTAATGACAGCCTTCTTGATGCCAATGAAATTTCCAAGGGTTATAGTATTTATGACTTCAAGGTAAATCCACAGATGAACGGCAAGGAACTTAAAGATTTAAAGCTTAGAGAAACTTATAATTTTAATATCTTGATTGTAAAAAGAGCTGGAGAAAACTTTGTTAATCCAGAAGCATCTTTTAAGATAAAAGAGGATGACACTCTAACAGTTTTAGGTTCAGATAAGGATATTAAAAAATTCACAGAAAAAAATTAAGGGCTACTTAGTCCTTATTTTTTTGCGGATTTTTATAAAAATTTTTTTAGGACTAATTCATAGACAAGCAGAAGCCAAGCTATGAGGTTAAAGACATAAGAGACTTTGCCTCTAAGTTTTTCGTCTGGAATTATTTTTGTGTATTTAGTCAAAAAGTATCCAAATAAAGCAACAAAATAGACACATATTTCAAGATATTTAATCATAAAAACACCTCCTATTTTAATTTTATCATAAGAAAAAATATTTTGAAGAATACTTTGTTTACATATTGAGCTTTATAAACTACAATTAAGTTAATACATAAAAGAACTAGAAAGAGGAGAGACAATGAAAAAATTAAAAAAACTTTTACTTATGACTTTAGTGGCAACTTCACTAATTGCCTGCAACAAAAACACAGACACAGCCAATGCACCTAAGGAAGAAGAAAAAAAGAACCAGAAAAAATAGTTTATTACACACCACTTACTCATGAAGAAAGAGACAATGAAGAGCAAGCAAAGAAAAAGATTTTTGCAGTTATGCTTGACAATCACGATGATGCAAGACCTCAAGCACAAATTTCTAAGGCTGACATAATTTATGAGTACAGAGTTGAAGGTGAGTTCACAAGATATATGGCACTTTTCCAAAGTAATTTCCCAGAAAATGTTGGACCAGTTCGTTCTGCAAGGCCTTACTTTGTGCAAACTGCCAAGGAATACAATGCAATTTATGCTCACTGGGGTGGTTCTGAAGCAGGGCTTGCTGAAGTTAGAAGTAGAAATGTTGTTGACCTTGATGGAATTGCCCTTGAAGGAATAGTCTTTCACAGAAATAAAAATGTTGGCAAGCGAGCACCTCATAATGGATACATTTCTCTACCTGAACTTGAGAATTATTTAGTAGAGAAAAAGCAAATTGATGTAAATGACAATGCTGTATCACTAAATTTTTATGATAAGATTGCAGAAATTGAAGGCCTAGATGTAAAGGAAATAACTTTAAATTTCAACAATAGGTATAAGACTAATTTCATTTACGACGAAGCAAGTGGAAAGTATAAGTACATCCGCCAAGATAAACCTGTAATTGACGAAGCAACAGGGGAAGAATTTTCCACAGACAATCTTGTAGTCCTCTTCCAAAAGGGAGTTGTCGCTGGACCTAAGGGAACTTTAAAAATGGCAAACATAGGTAGCGGCTCAGGACTTCTTCTTCAAAAGGGAAAACTTGCTCCTATAACTTGGGAAAAGGAAAATGAAGATGCTAGAACAATTTTAAAATATCTTGATGGTACGGAAGTTAAATTTTATCCAGGCAGAACTTTCTTTTCTATAGTTGATGAAGAAAAGGATGCAGTTTACCAAGTTCCACAAGCTGAAGGTCAAGAAGGTCAAGATTCTTCTTCTGCAAATACTAATGCAAAGTCGGAAAGAGAAACTGCAAAAAAATAATTTTTTAAAATATTTTTCTTGGGTAAATATAAGCACGAGGTGATATTATGATTAATATGACAAAAATTGATTATGTAATAAATGCCACTGGAGCATCCTATGAAATTGTAAGAAAGGCACTTTTAGACAGCGACGGCGATGTTGACGAAGCTATAAAATTTATAAACGAAGGAAAATACGATGAAGGCGCTGAAGCTTCAGAGGTATTTGAAAGCGAAGAAGAAAAAGAATCCTATGAAAGTCGTGAAAATAAAACAGGCAGAGAATATGTTGACGAAGTTATAAATTATCTTGACGAAATTGTAGATGCAATTAAAGAAATTTGGAGAAAGGGCAATGCAAGCAGACTTCTTGTTGAAAAAGACAATGAAACAGTCCTATCTCTTTCCCTAACTACATCTGCAATTGGAATGATTTTGGCACTTCCTGCATCACTTATTGGACTTTCTGCAGCCTATGTCTATGACTACTCCTTTAAAATAATTATGGAAAATGGAGAAGTAATTGATGTCAAAGAATATTTAAAAGAAAAAAGTAATTTTAAATAAAACAAAAGTGAAGAGCCCTTCGGGGCTTTTTTCTTTAATGAATAGAGGAGAAAAATGCTAATCACAAGTAAAAATAATGATACATTTAAGTTTCTAAAGTCTTTAAAAGAGAAAAAATATAGACAAGAGCATGGACTTTTTATGGTGGAAAAGCCAGTGGTGATTGAAGAGGCGAGAGACTTTAGACCAAAGTACATTGCCATTAAGGAGTCTATATATAAAGAAAATAAATTTGCACATATAACAAAAAAGGTAAAAGAAGAGAATTTATTTATTTTTTCAGACAATATTTTCAAAAATCTTTGTGATGCAGTGACTTCGCCTGGCATAATCGCCTATTACAGTGAAGTCCACAGAGAATTTAATGAAAATTCTGGAAAATTTTTGTACTTAGATGACATAAGAGAGCCGGGAAACCTTGGAGGTATGATAAGATCTGCTGATGCCTTTGGACTTGACGGACTAATAATTTCGCCAAACTCCTGCGATTTATACAATCCAAAAACAGTTAGATCTTCCATGTCATCAATTTTTAGGGTTCCAATTTATTTTATGAGCCGAGAAGATTTAGTCGCTTTAGACTTTAACATCATTTCGACTTCACTTGACAATTCCACTTCTACAAGGGACTATAAATTTAAGGATAAGGACATTGTTGTAATTGGCAACGAGGCAAAGGGAGTATCCGACTTTTTAATGTCTCATGCAAAGAGTTTTTTAAATATTCCAATCTCAGAGAATGTTGACTCTCTCAATGCCAATGTTGCGGCATCAATTATAATTTACGAGATGATGAAATGACTTATATATTAGTTGCAGAAAACTTTCCAGAAGACTCTGCCGAAAAATTAAAAGCCTACGGAGAAGTAGTGAGGACTCGTGCCAACAAAAACCTTTTAAAGGGGCTTGACTCGCACACAGATATATTAGTCCATCCGATTCCCAGTGGAGAGCTTGTTGTCGATAGGGAAAATTTTGAATACTACAAAAAAATTTTTCCAGACAAAAATATCCTTCCCTCTAACTCAATTTTGTCAAAAAAGTATCCAAAAGATGTTCCCCTAAATGCCTTTTCCTTTAAAAATTATTTCATTCACAATTTAAAATTTACAGATAAAGTTCTTTTAGATTATTACAAAAATTCTGGCTATGAGATGATAAATATTAAGCAAGGCTATGGCAAGTGCTCCTGCCTTGTTACTAACGACTTTATAATTACAAGCGACGGAGGAATTTATGAAAGCCTAAGGGATTTTATACCAATTTATAAGATAAATCATGGGGAGATTAGACTTCAAAACTTTAATTATGGTTTCATCGGCGGGGCAAGTGGAGTCTTGGGCAAAAAAATTTTCTTCACAGGAGATTTTTCTCATCACTCCTCCCATGAAGAAATTTTAAAAATTATAAAGAAATATAATTATGAAATTGAAATTTTGTCAAAAGATCCCATAGAAGACTTTGGTTCTATTTATTTTATTTGAGGGTCTTTGTAAAAATGGAAAATATAAAAGGATGGTATGTAGAAGGGTTAATTCCCTTCTTTAATACCATCTTTTATTTATAATATAATTATTAGGATATTTATAAACATATACTATCTATTTATTTTTTTGTGAATAATTTTTTTA